>JBFWRR010000041.1:0-10338 GCA_050248815.1 Pseudonocardia sp.
GGGCTCCAGTTCGATCTGCCGACGTGGAGTGAGTTCGGCGGCACCGCCTACGCGCCGCGCCCGCACGAGGCGGGCCGGGAGGAGCAGGTCGCGGTCGCGACGCGACTGCGGAACGCCCGGGGCGGCTACGGTGCGTGGCCCGCCTGCGCGGCCAAGCTCGGGCTCCCCAGGTGACCCGCGTCCCAGCCTGCTGCCGTCGCCACCTCCGGGTGGCCAGACCGATACCCTGAAGGATGATGAACGCCCCCGTCGACACCCCGGAACCGCCCCCCGCCCGCATCGGTGGCCGGTATCGGCTGGAGGAGAAGATCGGCTCCGGTGCCATGGGCGTCGTCTGGCGGGGGACGGATGAGTTGCTCAACCGCCCGGTCGCGGTGAAGGAGTTGCTGGCGGCCGTCCCGTCGGGCCGGCAGAACGGCGATCCCCTGGACGAGGCGAGCCAGCGCCTCATGCGGGAGGGCCGCCTCGGCGCCCGGCTGCGGCAGCATCCGCACGTCATCGGCGTGTTCGACGTGGTCGTGCACGACGATCGGCCGTGGCTGGTGATGGAGTACCTGCCCTCGCGGTCGCTGGCGACGGTCCTCGCGCAGCGGGGGACGTTGCCGCCGCAGGAGGTCGCGGAGGTGGGCCGCCAGGTAGCGGACGGGCTCGCGGCCGCCCACGATGCCGGGGTGGTGCACCGGGACGTGAAGCCCGGCAACGTCCTGCTGGCCGAGGACGGCCGGGTGAAGCTCACGGATTTCGGTGTCTCGCGGGCGGTGGACGACGTGCAGGTCACGCGCACCGGCCTGATCGCGGGCACTCCGGCGTTCCTCGCGCCGGAGGTGGCGCGCGGCCGGGAGCCGACGGCGGCGTCGGACGTCTTCGCGCTCGGCGCCACCATCTACGCCGCGGTGGAGGGCCATCCGCCGTTCGGGCTGGACGACAACGCGTACGCGCTGCTGCACAAGGTCGCGATGGGGGCCATCGAGCCGCCGGTGCAGGCCGGTCCGCTGACGAACCTGCTGATGCGGCTGCTCGCACCGGAGCCGGAGCAGCGGCCCACCGCCGCACAGGCGCGCGACGCGCTGGCCGCCGTGGCGGCAGGCGCGCCGCCGGTGCTGTCGAGCGGCACCGCCGTGCTGGAACGGCCACCCGCGCCGGCGGTCGTCGCGGCTGCACCGCCGCCCCCGATGAACCCGCCGACGATCACCGGGGCCCCGGTGGCCCCCCCGCCGGCCCGCCGGGCGGGACGGACGTCGCCGGTGCTGATGCTGCTGCTCGGAGCGCTGCTCGTCGCGGTCGGGGCGGGGGCGGTGCTGCTGATCAACCGCACGGGCGCCGAGACGCCGGTCGCCGCGCCGCCCTCGGCGGCGGCTCCGACGACGAGCGCCGCGCCGCGCACGACGCAGCCGCCACCCACCTCGACGGCCCCCGCCCCCACCCCTGCCGACGATCCGGAGGGCTTCGTCCGCGACTACTACGGGCTGCTCCCCGGCAACCCGACGGCCGCGTGGGCGCTGCTCGGCCCGCAGGCGCAGTCGCAGTCCGGCTCGGGCGGGTTCGCCGGGTACGAGCGGTTCTGGGGCACCGTCGACGACGTCGATCTCGACGACGTCGACCAGACCGGCGAGGGCACCGTCGAGGCGACGGTGGTGTTCGACATGAAGAACGGCGGCGAGTCCCGCGAGCGCTACCGCTTCGTGGTCGACGACGTGAACGGCAACCCGGTCATGCGCTCGTTCAACCGGCTGGCCTGATCAGGCGGTCCGCTCGCCGAGCTCCAGCAGGTGCCCCGTGACCCAGGCGACCACCTCCTGCACGAACCGCGCCCGGTTCTCCCGGCCCTTGGTCTCGTGGCCCTCGTCGTCGAACAGCAGGTAGGCAGGGGTGGCGCCGTGCTCGCGCAGGGCCGCGAGGAGTTGCTCGGCCTCGATGATCGGCACGTTCGTGTCGTGGCGCCCGTGCACCACCATCAGCGGCGCGGTGAGACGGTCGATGTGACGTAGCGGCGACAGCGCGTCGAGCAGCGCGCCGTCGTGACGGGGATCGCCGTACTTCGTGGTGGCGGCCTCGGCGATCCAGGGCTCGGTGTGGGTGTAGAAGGTGTCGAAGTCCGCCATGCCGCAGACGTCCACCCCGACCCGGAACAGCTCCGGATACCAGGTGAGGGCCACCAGCGTGAGGTAGCCGCCGTAGGAGCGGCCCGCGACGCCGAGCCGGTCCGGGTCGGCCAACCCGGCCTCGACGAGGTGCAGCGCGGTGGCCCGGACGTCGGTGATCGCGACGAAGCGCCGATCGCGGTCGTCGGCGCACGCGAAGCTGCGCCCGTAGCCGCCCGAACCGCGCACGTTCGGTGCGAAGACCGCCACGCCACCGGCCACGAGCGCCTGGAACAGCGGCTGGAAGACGGGCCGTTCCTGGGCCTCCGGCCCGCCGTGCAGCCAGATCAGCGTGGGCAGCGGCGTGTGCTGAACGGTCGGCGCCGTGCGGGGCCGGAAGTGCCAGCCCTGCAGCGGGAGCCCGTCCTCGCCGCGGTAGTGGACGAGGGTCGGGCTCACCAGGCCCGCGGGGGCCTCCGCGCCGAGCAGCAGCGTCGGCGCGCCGGGGACTTCCAGTGGCACCCGCGAGATCCGGGGGTTGACGGTGGGGCCCTCGGCGGCCACCAGCACGGCCCGGCCGTCCCGGGTGAACGCCGCGCCGGTGACGACCTCGCCCGGGACGGGCGGCAGCGCTTCGATCAGACCCGAGCGCAGGTCGAGGATCTCGCTCTCGCTGCACCCCGCGACGTTCCACACGAGCGCCGCGCGGGCACCGGCCGGGTCGAGGGAGAACAGGTCGAGATCGGCGTCCGGGCGTTCGGCGACGAGGTGCACCAGCGGCGGCTCACCGTCCCCGAGCAGGGTGACGGCGAGCAGCGCGACGTGCTCGCGCCCCGCGTCGGTGTGGACGTAGAGGGTGTCGCCGGTCACGCCGAAGCGGGCCTCGGCCACGGTCGCACCGCCGGGCAGCAGGTCCGTGCGGCGCCCGGACCGCAGGTCGATGAGCTCGAGGCTGCGCGCGCCGCGCCTGCCGAGGCGGACCACCGCACGCCGCCCGTCGCCGCTGACCGCGCACACGCGGGCGGCCGGGCCGCTGGCGAGCACCGTGGACGAGCCGTCGCGGACGTCGACGAGACAGGCGTGGCCATCGCCGCCGCCCTCGGTGAACAGGGTGATGCCCAGCTGACGCCCGTTGGGCGACCAGGCGCCGAGGGTGACGGCGGCCGCGTCCGGAGCGAGTTCGCGCAACGTCTCGCCGTCGTCGGGGGTGCCGTCGGGGGAGACCAGCCGCACGCGGGTGCGCTCGCCGCCGCCGGGGGCGAGCTGGCAGGCCAGCCACGTGCCGTCCGGCGACCAGGCGAGCGCGGTGACGTCGCCGGGCAGCGGGTCCTCCGGCCCGGTGGGCAGGGGCCAGCCGGGTTCGGCAAGCGGTTCGCCGTCGGCGGGCAGCGCAGCCACCCAGGCGCGGGGCCTGCCGTCGCGGTCGGAGATCCAGGCCAGTGACAGCCCGTCGGGGGAGGGGACCGGGTACCCGTAGGCGGGCGGGAACCGGTCGACGATCGACGTGTCCAGGTCAGATCCCCCTTTCCTGCAACCACATCTCGAGCAGGGCCACCTGCCACAACGCGTTCGAGCCGAGGTTGGTACGCCTGGTGTTCGGGTCGGCGAGCATCGCGTCGCGCCAGTCCGGCCGCACGAGGCCCCGCGCCTTGGCGACGGGGTCGGTCACCGCGTCGCGGACCCGTTCCAGGAACGGCCCGGACAGGTGCCGGATCGCCGGTACGGGGAAGTACCCCTTCGGCCGGTCGATCACGCCGTCCGGGACGTACCCCCGGGCCGCCTCCTTGAGCACGCCCTTGCCGCCGTGCGCGAGCTTCAGCCCGGGCGGGCACGCGGCGACGAGTTCCACCAGCTCATGGTCGAGGAAGGGCACCCGTGCCTCCAACCCCCACGCCATGGTCATGTTGTCGACGCGCTTCACCGGGTCGTCGACGAGCATGACCGTGGAGTCCAGACGCAGCGCCGCGTCCAGCACGCTGTCGGCGCCCTCGGCGGCGAAGTGCTCGGCGACGAACGCCCGGCTGGGATCGTGGTCGAGCAGCCACTCGGGTTCCAGGATGTCGGCGAGCTCGGCGTGCGGGCGGTCGGTGAACTCGGCCGCGTACGCCTCGACGCCGTGCTCGCGGGGGACGTCCGCGAGCGGCGGGTACCAGCTGTAGCCGGCGAGGACCTCGTCCGCGCCCTGACCGGACTGCACCACCGTCACCGACTTCGCGACCTCCTCGGAGAGCAGGTAGAACGCCACGCAGTCGTGGCTCACCATCGGCTCGGCCATCGCGGCGATCGCGTCGTCCACGGCGGGCAGCATCCGCGCCGGGTCGACGAGGATCTGGTGATGGTCGGTGTCGAAGGCCTGCGCGACGAGGTCGGAGTACTCGAACTCGTCGCCGGACTCCCCGCCCGCGGCGTGGAAGCCGACGCTGAACGTCGCGAGGCCGCGCTGGCCCGCCTCGGCGAGCAGGCCCACCACCAGGGACGAGTCCAGCCCGCCGGAGAGCAGCACCCCCACCGGGACGTCCGCGACCATGCGGCGGCGCACGGCCGTCCGCAGCGCCTCCAGGACGGCCTCGTTCCAGTCGGTGATCCCCAGCTCCGGACGCCGGACGTGCTGTGGGCGCCAGTAGACGTGCTCGCTGCCCGTCCCGTCCGCGGCGATCGTGCGGACGGTCGCCGGAGGGAGCTTGCGGACCCCGGTGAGGATCGTGCGCGGCGCGGGGACGACGGAGTGGAACGTCATGTAGTGGTGCAGGGCGACCCGGTCGATCGACGTGTCGACCTCCCCGCCCGCCAGCAGCGCGGGCAGCGAGGACGAGAAGCGCAGCCGTCCCGGCCGTTCGGTCAGGTAGAGCGGCTTGATGCCCAGGCGGTCGCGGCCGAGGGTGACGGTGCCCGAGTCGCGCTCGTGCACGGCGAAGGCGAACATGCCGAGGAAGCGCTGCACGCAGTCCGCCCCCCAGCGGTGGAAGGACTTGAGCAGCACCTCCGTGTCGGAGTCGGAGAAGAAGCGGTAGCCGTGGCCCTCCAGCTCGGCGCGCAGCTCGCGGTAGTTGTAGATGCAGCCGTTGAACACAGCGGTCAGGCCAAGCGTCGGGTCGACCATCGGCTGGGCCCCGCGCTCGGACAGGTCGATGATCTTCAGCCGGCGGTGGCCGAACGCGACGCGGCCCGTCGCGTGCACTCCGGTGCCGTCCGGTCCCCGCCGGTGCATCGCCGCGGTGATCCGCCCGACCGCAGCCACGTCCGCGGGCGCCCCGTCGAACCTGATCTCGCCGGCGATGCCGCACATGTCGCGTCTCCTCGTGTCTGGACCGTCACAGGGTGTGACCGCACTCCGGTGGGCAGCTCCGACCGAGTGTGACCGTGCCGCGTCGCGGGCGCCCGGGGCAACCACCCGGGGGCGACACAGGTCACGTGCACCCGTGTGCTACCGCAGCACCCAGGTGTCCTTCGCCCCGCCCCCGCGCGAGGAGTTGACGATCATGCTCCCGGCCGGGGCGACGCGGGAGAGCGCGGCGGGCACCACGTCCACGACGGGGCCGCCCACGCGGTGGGACTGCAGCGCGAACGCCCGCAGGTCCACGGCGCGCGGTTCGAGGCGGCGCTCGGCGAAGGTGGGGTGCGTGGACAGGGAGACGAGCTCCTGCGCCACCCAGCCGGACGGGTTGCGCCGGATCTCGTCCGAGATCTCGGCGAGCTCGGCCCGGCTCGCGTGCGGGCCGATGACGATGCCGTTGCCGCCGTAGCCGTCGACCGGCTTGATCACGAGCTCGTCGACGCGGTCGAGGACCTCCGCGCGCCGCTCCGGGTCGACACACGGGTAGGTGGCGACGTTGTCGAGCAGGGGCTTCTCGCCAAGGTAGTAGGTGATCATGTCCGGGACGTAGGCGTAGACCAGCTTGTCGTCCGCGACACCGTTGCCGAGCGCGTTGGCGAGGCTCACCCGGCCGCGGGCGACGGCGTTGGCGAGCGCCCGGCCAAGCGGCCTGCGGTCGGCACCGATGGACGTCATCAGGTCGCGCTCGTCGATGCGCCGGTAGAGCGCCGCGAGGCGGCGGCGGGCGCCCGCGCCGACGAGGTACACCCCGTCGTCGGTGACCTGCAGCTCCCGCGGTGTGACCACCGGGGCGTCCATCTGGTCGGCGAGCAGCTGGTGCTCGAACCAGGCCGAGTCCGACGGGCCCGCGGAGAGCACCGCGACCTCGTCGGATCCGGGCTCGTCGTCGGCGGTGGCCGAGAGCAGCGCGGCGCGCAGCGCCGCGGGCACCGCCTCGACCCCGACCACGCCGCCGGGCGGCTCCAGATCCGGCATCACCGAGCGGATGAGCCGCCTGCTCATGATCGAGTAGCCGATGCCGGACGGGACCCGAAGGTTGTCCTCCAGCGCGAGCCAGCGATCGGCGCGGTCGCGCACGAGGTCGATACCGGCGACGGCGATCCGCACGCTGCCCTCCGGAGCGAGCTTCCCGAGCCGGGTGCGCCCCGGTGCGGCGTCCACGACGGAGGCCGGGACGACGTCGTCGGCGACGATCTCGCGCCCGGAGTAGACGTCGCGCACGAACGCCTCCAGGGCGCGCACGCGCTGGACGAGCCCGGCGCTCACCTCGGCCCACTCATCGGCCGTGATGATCCGCGGCACCAGATCCAGCGGGAACAGGCGGTCCGGCTGGCCGTCACCGACGCGGAACGTGACGCCGCGGGCGCGCTGCTCGGTCCGCAGCGCGGCCTCGGCGGCGACCATGCCGCGCGGCCCCAGCCGGTCCAGCGCGCGGAAGAGGAAGCCGTAATGGGGCAGCACGGCGTGCTCGGCGCTGACGGCCTCGTCGAACGCGGCGTCCGGGCCGGTCCCGTACCCGGCGAGCAGCGCGGGCGCGGCGGGGACGGCCGCGGGCGGCTCGGAGCGGACCGGCCTGCCCTGGGTGCGGGCCACGAGCGCGTCCACGACGTCGGCCAGCTCGCCGCGCCGGCCGTACGCGCGCCGCTGGAGTGCCGCCGAGCTGCCGCGCGCGAGGGTGGCCCGGGACAGCTCCAGCACCTGCTCCCAGTCGCCCGCCTCCTCCAGCTGGGGACGCAGGTGCTGCACGAGCCTGCCGATGAGGCGGTCCGGGTCCTGCAGGCGGGGCCCGACGAGATCGACGAGGTCGCCCTCCAGGCCCGAGCGGGCTGCGCGCCAGCTCGCCGCGCGCAGCAGCTCGCGGCGGACGGTGGGCGGCGGGTGGCCCGCGTCGGCGTCCGCACGGGCCCGCGCGACGAGCGCGCGGAACAGCCCCGCGATGAGCACCACGTCGTCCACCTGGGGGCAGGCGTCGCACACCCGCAGCTCCACGGTGGGGACGTGGGCGCTGGGCCGGATGTCGAAGTAGACCATCCCGGCGTCGCTGATCGTGCCCGAGGCGATCAGCTGCTGGACCAGCTCGTCGTACTCGGCGCCCGTGGCGACGTCCGCTGGCGGCCCGGACGTGGGCCAGCGCGACCACACGATGCTGCGGTAGCTCGCATACCCCGAGTCCCGGCCGCGCCAGTACGGGGAGCTGGCCGAGATCGCGAGCAGCGTCGGCAGGTGCGGAGCGACCCGCTGGACCACCTCGACGGCCACGTCCCGGTTGGGGACGTCCACGTGCACCTGGGCGCCGCAGATGTGCTGCTCGCTCACGAGCATCTGGTACTCGTGCTGCATCCGCTCGTACCGGGCGCCCGCGGAGATCGCGTCGGAGGACAGGTCGGCCAGCGGGACCGTGCCCGCCGCGACGACGCCGAGCCCGAGCGGCTCGGCGACGCTCTCCAGCGTGGCGCGCAGCCGTCGCAGGTGCCCGCGGAGCTCGTCGAGCGTGTGGCAGACCGGGGTGTTCGTCTCCACGAGGGAGCGCTGCAGCTCCGGGGCGAACTCCTCGCCGTCGAGCTGGGCGAGCAGCGCATCGACCTCGGGGGCGGAGCGGCGGGTCTCCAGGTCGACGACGTGGAACTCCTCCTCGACCCCGATCGCGGGGGTGCCGGAGGGGGGCTCGTGCGTCGCGGGCATGCACCGACCGTATGTGCTGGATGTGACGAGGACGTGTCGCGCACGGTGGTAGGGATGCGGCCGAACGCGGGGTCGTCGTGCCGGCCATGATCCGCATTCGCGGTGCAGCGCGGCCATCCGTGGCCGTCCGGCACCGCAGTCGCGGATCACGTCCCGGCGTCGGGCCACGGTACGGCGGGATGCGGGCTCGCGCGGTCGCGACGTCCAGGGTCCCCGCCGCGACCGCCGCCCACAGCCCCGCCACCTCGGCCAGCTCGGCGCGTCGGGCCGTGACGAACGTCGCGTCCACGGGATCGCCGTGGCCGGGGACGACGGTCCGCGGGCCGAGCGCGAGCAGCCGGTCCAGGGTGGCGGGCCAGGCCCCGAGGGTCGCGCCGAGCACAGCGTCCTCCAGGTCCGGTGGAGCGCCCTGCTCGACGAGGTCGCCCGCGAAGACCACCCCGTCGGCGTGCACGACCAGGTCGTGGTCGGTGTGGCCCGCGCCGAGGTGGCGAAGGGCCGCGCTCCGGCCGCCCAGGTCGACCTCCGCAGGGGCCTCGCGGTCCGGCAGCGGGGGATCGGTGGCGGCGAGCGCGGCCGCGACCGCCTCGTCGCCGGGCCCGCCGCGGGCCCGGTACCAGGCCGACCAGCGCTCCCGCTGCGCGGCGGCCGTCGACCGGATCGCGGCGGTGCACCGCGGGTGGGCGTACACCGCCACCGGCGCGAGCGCCGCGGTGCCGAAGCAGTGGTCGAAGTGGGCGTGGGTGATCGCCACCACCAGCGGCAGCGCCGTCACCTCCCGCACGGCCGCAGCCAGCTCCGCACCCTGCGTCGCGTCCCCGCGGGTGTCCACGACCAGGGCCCGCTCGCCGCCGAGCACCAGCCCGACCGTGAGGTCGAGCTCGCCGTACCGGCGCGCCAGGATCCCGTCACCGATGTCCACCCACCGCCCGTCCATCGGTTCATCCTCGCGCCACGGGAATGTCGGTGCGCGCTGGTTCACTGGCGCCCCCGACGAGAGGAGCAGACCGATGCCCACCCGCAGCGAACCCTGGCCCCACGGCACACCGTGCTGGGTCGACCTGTCCGTGCCCGACGTCGCGGCCGCCGTGGAGTTCTACGGCGCGCTGCTGGGCTGGACGGCGGTCGACAGCGGCGAGGAGATGGGGCACTACCACATCTGCAGCGTGGGCGACCGCGCCGCGGCCGGCATCGGCCCGATCATGCAGGAGGGCCAGCCCAGCGCCTGGACGGTCTACCTCGCCTCGGACGACGCGGACGCCACCGTCAAGGCGATCGGCGAGGCCGGCGGCGCCGTCCTGGTACCGCCGATGGAGATCCCCGGCAACGGCCGCATGATGATCGCCCAGGATCCCGCCGGAGCGGTGTTCGGCGTGTGGGAGGCGCGGGGGATGGTCGGCATCGCGGTCTACAACGAGCCCGGCGGCCTGCTCTGGGAGGACGCCCGGCTCTCCGACCCGGACGCGGGCCGCGCCTTCTACAGCAGTGTGTTCGGCCACCGGTACGAGCCGGTCGAGGGCGCACCGGCCGGGTACACGATCTTCCACACGGACGGTCACCCGCTCGGCGGCATGGGCGGGCTGGACGGCATGCCCGACGGGATCCCGTCGCACTGGCTGCCGTACTTCGCGGTGGCGGACGCGGACGCCGCGATCGCCACCGCCACGGCGGCGGGTGCCCAGGTCGTGGCCGGTCCGGAGGACACCCCGTGGGGTCGGATGGCCTGCCTCACCGACCCGCAGGGGGCGGTGTTCATGGTGATGACGTCCTCGCCCGAGGCCGCCGAGGCGGCCGGCGCGGGCTGAGCCGTGCCGCTGCCGGCGGCGGGTCGGGCCTGGCGCGCCACCGGCGGCGGGGCCGGTCGGCCGTCGGCGTGTCGTCGGCCGCGCTGTCGGCGGGGTCCGTCGTCGTTGGGTCGTGTGCCGGGCTGCCGGCCGCGTCCGTCGGCTGGTGCGCCCGTCCTCGCCGAGTTGCCGGTGGCTGGTTCTCTCACCGTGCCGTCGGCCGGGCCGGGCCGGTCCTGACCGGTCCGTCGGTGAGGCCGGTCCTCACCGGGCTGTGGGCAGGCCCCGTCCGCACCGAGCCGTCGGTGCGGGTGGTCCTCGCTGAGCTGTCAGCCGGGCCGGTCCTCACCGGGCTGTGGGCCGGGCCGGTTCTCGCTGAGCTGCCGGCTGTGCCGGTCCTCACCGGGGCGTCGGTGCGGGGTGGTTCTCGCTGAGCTGTCGGCCGGGCCGGTCCTCA
>JBFWRR010000041.1:10348-10786 GCA_050248815.1 Pseudonocardia sp.
CGGGCCGGTCCTCACCGGGCCGTCGGTCGGGCCCCATCCTCGTCGTCCCGGCGGCTGGGCCGGTCCTCGCAGACCCTGGACACGCCTCGCAGAGGCTGCAGCCCCTGCGAGGCGTGCGGGAACCCTGCGAGGTGTGCGGGGAGCCCCTGCGAGGCGTGCGGGAACCCTGCGAGGCGTGCGGGGAGCCCCTGCGAGGCGTGCGGGAACCCTGCGAGGTGTGCGGGGAGGCCCCCGCGAGGTGTGCGGGAACCCTGCGAGGTGTGTGGGGAGTCCGCATCCGCCCCGTCGGGTGGCTCACGCCGGGGAGCCACCCGGGGCCAGTGCGCATGATCTAGCCTGGAACCGTCGATGTCGGGTGTCTGCGGAGGAGGTGCGGGTGCCCGCGACGTGGACGACCGGCCCCGATCACCCTGCGCCCACTGCGCCCACTGCGCCCAC
>JBFWRR010000041.1:10796-38499 GCA_050248815.1 Pseudonocardia sp.
GCGCCCAACGGCCGCCGGCCCGTGCGGATCGCCGGCCGCGACCTGCCGCCGACGCTGGCACAGATCGTCCGGTACGTGCTGGTCGGCGGGGCGTCCACGCTGCTGAACGCTGTGCTGTTCTACGTGCTGCGAGCCTGGTGGGACCCGGTCCCCGCGTCGGCGGTGTCGCTCGTGCTGAGTACCGCCTACTCCACGGAGGCACACCGCCGCTACACGTTCGGCGTGGTCGGTGAGCGCGTCCGTTCGTGGCGGGTGCACCTGCAGAGCGTCGGAACCGTCGTCTTCTACGCCTGGTACGGCGTGGCCGTCCTGGCGATGCTGCACCTGGTGGTTGCGGCGCCCACCCGGCTGCAAGAGACGGCATCGATCGCCGCTGCGAGCGTGCTGGGCGGCATCACCCGGTTCCTGCTGCTGCGGTCCTGGGTGTTCACGCCGCGGTCGGCCGCGGCGGGCCGCATCCCTGGGACGCCCGAGGTGCCCGCGACCCCCGCGCTCGCGGGCGACGGGCGCTGACGCCCGGCGGGCGGCCACGGTGTCGGTGTCGGTGTCGGTGTGTCCCGAGATCTGCGAGATCGCGGGCGACGGGCGCTGACGCCCGGCTGTCGGTGTCGCTGTCGGTGTCGGGGTGCCCGGCACGCCCGTACCCGGGGCGGAGGACGATGGGAGCGATGCGACGCTCCCGCCCAGCCCCGGTGCCTCCGCCCGCGCTGCCGCGCCCGGGCCGCGGCGTCCGGTCCGGACGCCCCCGTGGAGCGGCGTTGCCGCTGCTCGCGGGGCTGCTGGCGGCGGGCGTCATCGCGACGGCGCTGGCCGTGCTGCCGGCGCGGAACGTGCCCGCCGCGGATCCGCCTCCGCCAGCTGCGCAACCGATCGAGCCGCCGATCGCCGCCGGGCCGCCCTGCGCCCCGATCGTCGGGGCCATGTCGGTCCGGCAGCGGCTCGCCCAACGCCTGATGGTCGGGGTGGACGCCGCCGATCCGGCCGCCACGGCGGAGCTGGTGCGGTCCTCACAGGTCGGGGGCGTGTTCCTCGGCGGGAACGCGACGGCCTTGCTGCGTGACGGGGCGCTGGCCCGCGTGCAGGAGGCCGCCTCCGTGCCCGTCTGGGTGGCGGTGGACGACGAGGGCGGGCGGGTGCAGCGCATCGACGACCTGGACGGCGAGCTGCCCAGCGCCGCCCGGATGGCCGCCACGATGACACCCGAGCAGGTACGGGCCCTCGCGCGCGCCCGCGGCGAGCAGCTGAAGGCCCGCGGCGTGACGACGGACCTCGCCCCGGTCGTGGACCTCGGCGGGCAGCCGCGCACCGCGGTGATCGGGGACCGGGCGTTCTCGACGGACCCCGCCACCGTCACCCGCTACGCGGGCGCATTCGCCGCCGGCCTGCGCGACGCCGGTGTCCTGCCCGTCTTCAAGCACTTCCCCGGCCACGGCCGCGCAGACGGTGACTCCCACAAGGGCCGCGTCTCGACCCCGCCGATCCAGCAGCTGCGGGCCGCGGACCTGCGCCCCTACTCCGAGCTGCTCCCCGCCGGGACGGCGGCCGTCATGGTGGGCCACCTCGACGTCCCCGGCCTGACCTCCGGCCTGCCGACCTCGCTCACCCCGGCCACGTACGCGCTGCTGCGCGGTGAGCTCGGATTCGACGGCGTGGTCATGACCGACGACCTCGGTGCGATGAAGGCCGTGACCGGCCGCTTCGGCCTTGCCGACGCCGTGCGCACCGCCCTCGACGCCGGCGCGGACATGGCGTTGTGGAGCAACCCCGCGCCGCCCGCCACGGTGCTGGACGACCTGGAGGCCGCCCTCGCGCGCGGTGAGCTGGACGCGGCGGAGAACGACCGCGCCGTCACCCGCATCCTGATCGCGAAGGGTCGCTGCGCGGCCTGACCGGCCCGGCCTCCGCACCGCACCCGGCCCGACCCCGGCGCGCGAACGGCCCGTACGGAGACAGGACGTCCCGTACGAGCCCTTCGCGTGCGGCCCGCCGGTGCGGGACCTACATGTCCATCCCGCCGTTGACCGAGATGACGCTGCCGGTGATGAACCCGGCGTCGTCGTCGACCAGGAACTGCACGGCCCGCGCGATCTCGTGGGCCTGCCCCAGCCGCCCGACCGGGATCCGGGCGAGGATCTTCTCCATCGCCGCCTCCGGCACCGCGGCGACCATCTCGGTCTCGATGTAGCCCGGCGCCACGCAGTTGACGGTGATGCCCTTGTTCGCCGTCTCCCGCGCGAGGCTCTGCGTGAACCCGAACAGGCCGGACTTGGACGCCGCGTAGTTGACCTGGCCGATGTTGCCCATCTGGCCGACCACGGAGCTGATGTTGACGATCCGCCCGAACTTGTTGGCGATCATCTGCTCCAGCACCGACTTCGACATGTAGAACGCGCCGGAGAGGTTGATCCGCAGGACGGCGTGCCAGTCCTCGACGCTCATCCGGCGCATCGTCTTGTCGACGGTGATGCCCGCGTTGTTGACCAGGATGTCCACGCGACCGTGGCTGTCGAGGACCTCCTGCACGACCCGCTCGCAGTCCTCGGGTACGCCGACGTTGCCCTGGTGCACCGACACCGAGCACCCCTCGGCGCCGAGCTTGCCCGCGAGCTCCTCGGCCGCGGCGGCGTTGCTGGAGTACCCCGCGGCCACGTGGACGCCCGACTTCGCGAGGGCGGTGGTGATGGCGGCGCCGATGCCCCGCGCGCCGCCCGTGACGATCGCTACCCGTTGTGGCGAGGTGTTCGTCATGTCTATCCCTTCCCCTCTGCTGATCCGGCATCTGCGAACTCGACCCCGTAGCGCGCCATCCCCCGCCGCACGGCGTCGACGAGGTAGGGACGCAGCTTCGTGGGCTCGACGATCCGGTGCACGGCGCCGAGGCGCTGGGCGCGCTCGATGCTGTGCTCGGTGTCGAACTCGTCGGCGACGGTGCCCAGGACCTCCGCGCGCACCGCCGGTCGTACCGTGGCGAGCTCGGTGGCCAGGCGCGCCACCTCGCTCTCGTCGCCCGCGCGGCGGGCGTCGGCGAGCCGGGACTCCAGCCCGGCGATCCGCGGATCGGCCGCCGTGCGCTTGTTCACCTCGCCCGCGAACACCACCGCTGCCGCGGGGGCACCGCCGATCACCGAGGCGTAGGAGCCCTCGACGGCGGCGACCTCCATGTTGTCGTTGAGCGTCCCGGAGAACACGACGAACGCCCCGCCGTGGTAGCGGGAGACGACGCAGAACACGATCGGGCCGTCGAAGTTGACCATCGCCCGGCCGATCTCGGCGCCGTACTCCAGCTGGTGCAGGCGCAGCGACTCCGGTGAGCCGTCGAAGCCCGACAGGTTCGCGAGCACCACGAGCGGGCGGTTGCCGCTCGCGGCGTTGATCGCGCGGGCCATCTTCTTCGACGACCTCGGGAACAGCGTCCCCGCGGTGAAGGAGCTGGGCCCGTCCATCGGGATGCGCCCGCGGCGCGGAAGCGGCCGCGACTCGACGCCGAGCAGGGCCACCGGTTGCCCGCCCAGATGGGCGTCCAGCACGACCACGCCCTCGGCGTCGATCATGTCCGCCCAGCGTTCCAGGGTCGGGTGGTCGGCGTCCGCGACGGCCCGCATGACCGACCGGATGTCGAACGGCTTCTTGCGCTCGGGGTTGTGGGTGAAGATCTCCCCGACCGTGGTGAAGTCCGAGCCGGCGCCCGAGTGCGGCGACGGCGAGACGTCGCGGTCCAGCGGGTCCGACGTCGACGTGGGCCGCGGGAACCGCTCGCCCGGTGCGGTGTAGGTGTGCGCGTAGTGGGCCAGCAGCACGTCCACCGCACCGGAGACGTCCGGTGCCCAGTACTGGGCCTGGCCGTTGGGGCCCATGATCCGGTCGTAGCCGCCGATGCCGAAGTTGTCCTCGGCCGACACGCCGCCGGAGTAGTCCAGCGACTGCTTGCCGGTGAGCACCATCGCGGAGTCCGGGGTCATGATGAGGATGCCCTTGGTGTGCAGGAGCATCGTCGCCTCGGCGTTCCAGTACGGCTGGGCGCCGACGTTGATCCCGGTGACGACGATGTTCATCTCGCCGCCGTCCTGGGTGAACTCGATGATCGCCCGCAGGGCCCGGGAGATCCACTCCATGTTCTCCACGCCGGAGTCCATGGCGATCTTCGCGCCCGCGGAGACGGCGAACCACTCGATGGGCACGCCCTTCGCGTCCCCGGAGAGCTGTCGCGCCAGATCGATCGCCGCGACGACCCGCGCGCACTCCGGCTCGGCCAGCGCCCCGAGTGCCTTCGTCGGGTCGCCGATGAGGACGACCCGCGTCATGCCCTCCGGGTAGCGCTTCGTCGGGGTGTTCGCCACGCCCAGCACGATGTTGGCCGTGTTCTGCCCCGGCGGGCGCTGCACCGGGACCGCGACGCCGTGCTCGTCGAGGTCGTACTCGGTGAACCTGCCGAGCGCGCCGCCGTCCGGGTTGCGCAGCAACATCGGGACCAGCTCGTACGGGTAGACCGCGCCGCGGCGGCGGGCCCGGATCACCTTCTGCGTGTAGGCGTCGAGCTCGCGCATCGGCTCGGTCGGCGGATCGGTGACGGCCAGGGTGAGGCCCTGGCCCGGCGGTCGGGACAGCCGCAGGAGCCGCTCGCGGGGCTCCCCGGTGGACGCCGTCTCCCGGAACTGGACCATGACCTGCTCCAGGCCGAGCCCGTCCGTGCGTGGGGCGAGCAGGCGCACGACGGAGTCGAAGTCCGACAGCGGCAGGTCGATCACCGGCCAGACGTAGAGCAGGACCCGGTTCCAGTCCAGCTTGCCGTCTCCCGGGTCGGCGGCCCGCGCGTCGCGGAGCGCATCCAGGCAGGAGTCCAGGACGTGCTCAAGCTGGGGCAGCGCCCGGATCCGGCCGTCCTCGCCGCGCAGCACCTCGAGGTCACGCACGTCGGACAGCGCGATGAGCCGCTTGTCGGCGGGGGTGTCCTTGCCGACCGCGCGGAACAGGTGCACGTCGACCGGCGAGGGCAGGCGGGTGAGCTCGAAGCTCGCGAACCGCCACAGCCCCAGCCGCTCGGCGACCATCGGGTGCAGGCCACGCAGTGTCCGGTCCTCGACGGGCCGGGAGTCCTCACCGGGCCGGAAGGTGAACCAGGACGAGCGCTCGTCGCCCTCGGGCCGCCGCACCGCCACCGCGATCCGCTCCAGCTGACCGGGGAGCCTGCCGAGCAGCGCCTTGATCTTCTCCGCCGAGCGCTCCGGGTCGGCGTCCGGCGCCTCGCCCGCGATGACGTACAGATCGAGCAGCACCGGCCGCCCGGGCAGCGTCAGCAGCAGCCGCCGCAGGTCGCCCGCCACCGCCTTCGGGTCGCCCCAGGCCGGGGTGTCCGAGGTGGTGTGCACGGTCGTCGCGACGACGAGACGCTCGGTGCCGTCGTGGGTGTAGCGCGCGGTGAGTGTCGGGCGGCCGTCCCGGTCGAGCAGCGTGACGTCGGTCAGGGTGCGGATGCGGTAGTAGCGCCGCGTCATCACCTCGAGCATCGCCGCGTGCTGGCCCGCGTCGAACACACCGAGGATGGGCTCGGCGGCCGCGACGATCGCGTCGATGCCCGCCCGCCAGCCCTGCGGGTCCGCCTCGTGGTCCGGGAGCCGTCCGAGCAGGTCGCGCACCTGCTGCTGGCCGCGGGCCCGCGTCTGCGCGATCACCGGCGCGTCGAACGAGCGGTAACGCACCCGCCGCGCCAGCACACCGACGGCGGGGTGGCGCACCTGGGTGGCGATCACCAGTGCGTCCAGGGTCCGCTCGTACTCCTCGCGCAGCTGCTCGGGCAGCGCGTCCGGGTGGCGCAGCCGCCACTGCAGGAGCTGCATCACGACGGGCACGTGCCCGGTGGCGCGCCGGTGCGCCAGGAAGATCCGGTACAGCGCGGCGTCCAGCGCGGGCGAGGGCTCCAGGTCCGGCACGTCGTAGTGCGCGAGCGCGCGGCGCAGCTTCGCCCGGAACGACTCCGGCAGCCCCTCGGCGTCGGCATCGCGCGAGCGCAGGTACGCGTAGAGGTACTCCTGGGTGTTCCCGGCGTCCTCGCCCCAGCCGGTGGCGGGATCGGAGACGTCGGCGCCCTCGGGACCGCGGCGGTTGCGCGAGAGCGCGCACAGGTCCGCGAAGATCTGCAGCACCCCGATCTCGGCGGCGACGGTGTCCGGGGCGCCCGCGTCGGAGCGTGCGAGCTGCGCGAGCGCCGGGCGGGCCACGCCCTCGTCGACGTCGTAGCCGAGCACCAGCGCACGCAGCGACGCGAGCGCCTCCGGCGCGGTCGTGACCGCACCCGAGCCGTCGAAGGCGGCGAAGCCCGCCCGCTCGCCAGGGGCGGCGACCTCGCCGCCCTCCTCGGGTTCCAGGCGCACGAGCTTCGTGCCGCCCTCGACCTGCGTGTTCGCCGCGACGAGCACCTCCCGCACCCGCCCGGCGACCGGGGCACGCAGCGGCGTCTCCAGCTTCATGCTCTCCACCACGGCGACGACGTCACCCGCGGCGACCTCGTCGCCCGCCGCCACCGGGATCGACACGACCATCGCGGGAGCGGGCGCGCGCACCAGGCCGAGCTCGCCGCCCGAGATGCGGTGCACGGCGCCGTCCACCTCGACGAGGTAGTCCGAGCCCTGCGGCACCGACAGCACCGCGTACGTCCGCCCGCCCACGGTGAGGCGGCGCTCGAAGCGGCCGCTGCGCTCGGCCCGGACGTCGACGGCGCGCCCGTCCAGCACGACGCGGTAGTGCGCGCCGCGGATCTGGGCGACCCGCAGGCGGTAGGACTGCCCGGCCGCCCGCACGTCCACCTGGTGCCACGTCTCGGCGTTGACCTCGGGCCGCCCCCGCTCCGCGGAGGTGAACAGCCGGTCCAGCTGGCGCACGACGTGCAGGTCCTGTGCCTCGACGGCGGTGGCGAGCAGCGCCACGTCCAGCTGGCGCGGCGGCGCGTAGCCGTCGGCCATCATCGAGTCCAGCCAGGTCGTGTCGACCTCGCCCGTGACCACCTCGGGGCGCTCCAGCAGGTCCAGCAGGAAGGACTTGTTGGTGGTGCCACCGTCGATGACCGCGATCGTCTGGCGCAACGCCCTGGCCAGGCGAGCCCGGGCCTCGTCCCGGTCCCGGCCCCACGCGATGACCTTGGCGATCATGGAGTCGTACTGCGGCGGGATGACGTCGCCCGAGGTCACCCCGGTGTCGACCCGGATGCCCGGCCCGCTGGGCAGGGCGAGGTGTTCGATCCGCCCCGGTGCGGGCGCGAAGCCCTGCTCCGGGTCCTCCGCGGTGAGCCGGGCCTCGATCGCGTGCCCGCGCGCGGGCGGGGCGGACGGCGCGACCTGGTTGAGCCGCCCGCCCATCGCGACGTGCAGCTGCAGCTTGACGATGTCCACGCCCGTGGTCAGCTCGGTGACCGGGTGTTCGACCTGCAGCCGGGTGTTGACCTCCAGGAACGACAGCAGCCGCTCCTTGGGCTCGTAGAGGAACTCGACGGTGCCCGCGTTGACGTAGCCCGCGGCCTTCGCGAGCGCCGCGGCGGAGGAGCGCAGCAGCTGCTCCTGCTCGGCGTCCAGGGCCGTGGACGCCGATTCCTCGATGACCTTCTGGTTGCGCCGCTGCACCGAGCAGTCCCGCACGCCCAGCGTCCACACGTCACCGGTGGTGTCCGCGACGACCTGCACCTCGACGTGGCGCCCGCCCGGGATGGCACGCTCCATGAACACCGTGGCGTCCCCGGCGGTGCGCGCCCCCTCCGCGCTCGCGCGTTCGAAGGACTCCGCGAGGTCCTCGGCCCGCTCGACCTTGCGGATGCCCCGTCCGCCGCCACCGGCCGTCGCCTTCACCATCAGCGGGTAGCCGATCTTGTCGGCCGCGGCGCGCGCGGCGTCGACATCGGCGACCGGGCCACCGCTCCACGCCGCCATCGGCACGCCGGTGGCCTCGGCGAGCAGCTTCGACTCGATCTTGTCACCCAGCCGGCGCATGACCTCCGGCGGCGGCCCCACGAAGACGATCCCCAGGTCCCGGCACAGCTGCGCGAACTCGGCCTTCTCCGACACGAAGCCCCAGCCCGGCCACACCGCGTCCGCCCGGCAGGCCGTGAGGGCCCGCTCCAGCTCGTCGTAGTCCAGGTACGGGTTGGGGCCCATGTCGTCCGGGTCGTCCGACCCGATGAGGATCGCCTCGTCCGCCTCGCGCACGAACATCGCCCTGCGGTCCACCGCGGTGTGCACGGCGATCGTCTGCAGCGGGTCGTCGCCCGGGTGCTCGGCGTTCCACTCCCGCACCGCGTGGATCAGGCGCATCGCCGGTTCCCCGCGGTTGACGATCGCGATCCGGCGCATCGGCGGCGGATCGGCTGCCGGGGCGGACTGCGGCGAGGACATCGATGAACCTCCCTGGATCGGGGCCTGGGGCGGGGCGCTGGGCTCGGTGCCGGTCGGGGTGCGGCTCACCCGAACGCGGCCTCGACGTTGTCGCTCGTGGGCTGCACGGGCGGGTAGTGCGGTGCGGAGTCCCCGTCGCTGCCTGCCCGTGCCCCCGCCGCTGCCTCCGCCGCCGGCTCGGGGGCGACGATCGCCGGATCCATCGTGAACACGGCGTAGCCGCCCACCGCACCAGCGCCGAACCCGGGCGCGAAGACCCGCATCGGCCGGTCCACGACCCCGTCGCGCACCGCGTCGTAGAGCGCGAGCGGGATCGAGGCCGACGAGACGTTGCCGACGTCGGCGATGTTGAAGTACAGCTGATCCTCGCGCAGCCCCGCCTTCTCGGCCAGGTCCACGATCATGGTGCGGTTGGCCTGGTGGGGGACGATCAGGTCCACGGTGTCGATCACCGAGCCGCCGCCCTCCACCGGCATCGCGCCCAGCTCGTCGATCATCTGGGTGAGGTAGCGGCCGGCGAGCGCCTTGACCTGCGGGCCGTAGACGGTGATGTCGTTGTCGAACTCCGGGTTCGGCCAGATGATCGAGTTCACCTGGGACCAGGGGCCGCTCGCGTAGGTCTGCAGGAGCTCGATGTCGCCCGCGTCGCCGTCGGGAGCGGGGGCCACGACCATGGCGGCCGCTCCGTCGCCGAAGATCATGCGGGACGTGCGCACCCCGCCGATCTTGTCGGAGAACTTCTCCGCGCACACCAGCAGGATGGGACGTTCCACCTCCTGGAGCAGGCGCACGGCCTCCGACAACCCGTAGGGCATCCCGGCGCAGGCGGCGACGATGTCGGCCGACGCGTGGGTCTGCAGGATCCCCAGCTCGCCGGACAGCCAGCACGCCACCGACGGGATGAGCCGGGTGCTCGTGCACGTCGCGACCAGGACGGCGCCGATCTCCTCCGGCGCGCGCCCGGCGTGGGCCAGTGCGCCGCGCGCCGCGTCCAGGGCCAGCTCCTCCAGGTCGCGTGCGGAGTATCGGCGGGCGTCGATGCCGGTCTTGCGGCTGATCTCGCTCGCGCTCATGGGCGACCAGGAGAAGCTCGCGTTGCGGATGACGTCGTCGTTGGAGCACGCCATCTCGCCGCGTGCCACCGCGAGCGACTCGATCCGCGGCTTCACCGCGAACGTCTCCTGTACCCGCACCGCCGGGTACGGGCGGATCGGCGGCTTGGCCTCGACCGGTGCCCTCTTGGCGGCGGGGCGGGTCGCGGCACCGGAGCGGGCGCGCTCCAGGAACGCCTCCACGTCGCGGTTGCGGGGATGGAAGGTCACGACGAACTCGTCGTCGTCGACCTCCGAGAGCGGGCGAAGCTCGGTGCGCGAACGGTCCCACGGGTACTGGTCGTGCAGCACCATCGCCCAGCGCAGCAGCGCCTCCAGCTCCGGCACGTCCGCGTGGGCGTCGAGGACCGCAGCGGTGCCGAACACCGGGAAGTCCGGGTCGTGGTCGGGGAGCACGAAGGTGAGCGCGCCCGGCTGCCTGAGCAGCTCGGCGACGGTCGGCTTGACGGCTGGCAGCTCGGTGGCGTGGTGGCGGCGATGGCCGAACACGTCGAACAGCAGCCCGAAGATCCGGTCCTCGGTCTCGGCGTCGAACGAGACGGGCAGCTCCCGGTAGGCCTTCTCCACGGCCGCGACCTTGCGGTCCCCGTCCTGCCAGGGGGTGAGCACCGGGAGGAAGACGTCGGAGCGGTTGCGCGGGACGTCACGCCAGCGGGTGGGACGCTTGTCGTAGAGCGGCAGCGAGTAGCGGTTGACCCAGAACAGGTTCTGCCCGAGATCGCGTAGCAGCTCGAACCGGCCGGGGTAGGAGCCGGCCTCGACGCGCTCCAGGATGTCGGTCCCCGTGGGGGCCTTCGCCTCGAAGTCGCGGGAGATCACGGCCGAGAGCTGGTCGAGCGTCTGCAGGACCGAGACGTCGAGTTCGCCGAGGACCGTCGCCGGAAAGACGAGGCGGCCGTGCTTGTTGACGACGAACGGTTTCATGCGAGTGGGGTCTCCCTCCGGGCGGGCACGATGCGGTGACGCCAACCCAACCGACCCCACGCATGGAGCACAAGACCACCGGCCGCGCATCACGGAGTGACGCGTAACTATACTCCTCGGTAGTGTTTCGCCAGGTTCCGATCGCGAAACACCCCCTCGATCGCAGCAACGACCTCGTCCCGCCCTCGACGCTGCGTCACTACGGCAGGGTCACTTTCGGCAGGGTCCCCGGTTCCTGCCCTGCCTACCCGCGGTCGGTCATCCTCTGCGGGCCGGCGTCATGCCGCCCGGCTCGTCCGGGCGCACGAAACGGCACGTACGGGCGGTTCTCCCGTACGTGCCGTTCGCGCGGGGAAGGCCGGCCCGGCCCGGCAGGGGGTGAGGGGGTGGCCGGGCCGGGCCGGCCGGGCCGGAGGCGCCCGGTCGGGCGCCGACCGGGGCAGGTCAGTTGAGTCCCCCGGGTACGACCTGGTTGGTCGTCGTCGGGGCGCGGTCCTCGGTGCTCCCGAGAGTCACCTGCACCTGCTTCTGCTGGCCGTCCGCGGACCGGACGGTGAGGGCCACCGTCTCGCCGGGCGCGTGGGCGCCGACACGGGCGACGAGATCGGTGAAGTCCGCGACCCTGGCGTCGCCGACCTGCAGCACGGTGTCCCCGGCGACGATGCCCGCACTCGCCGCGGGCGAGCCTGGGGTGACGGCCTGGATCGTGGCACCGGTGGCCGATCCGCCGGTGTCCCCGCTCCCGCCGAACCCACCGCCGAGCCCGCCGGACGCACCGCCGGCGCCGCCCTGGACGCCGAGGAGGGGCTTGGTGGCCACGCCGCCGTCCAGGATCTCCTGGGCGACCCTGCGCGCCTGGTCGATCGGGATCGCGAAGCCCAGGCCGATGCTGCCGGTGTTCTGCTGGCCCGCGGTGGCGATCGCCGAGTTGATGCCCACGACGTTCCCGGACAGGTCCACGAGCGGACCGCCGGAGTTGCCCTGGTTGATGGGGGCGTCGGTCTGCAGGCCGTTGTAGACGACGGGGGCCCCGCCGTCGCCCGCCACGGCCACCGTGCGGTTGACCGCGCTCACGATGCCCGTGGTGACCGTGCCCTCCAGGCCCTGCGGCGACCCGATCGCCACCACCTGCTGGCCCACCGTGAGATCGGCGCTGCGGCCCAGGGCGGCCGGGGTCAGTCCGGTGACGCCCTCCACGCGCAGCACGGCGATGTCGTAGCTGGGGGAGGTGCCCACGACGCGCGCTGCGTGCTGGCTGCCGTCGGCGAGGGTCACGGTGATCGAGCCGTTGGCGGACGCCGCGTCCGCCACGACGTGGTTGTTGGTGAGCACGGCGCCGTCCGCGCTCAGGATGACGCCGCTACCCTCGGCCGCCCCGCGGGACATGGCCACGCGGATGTCGACCGTGCTCGGGGTCGCGACCGCCGCGGCCCCGGCGACCGTGCCGTTCGCGGTGCTCGTGGCGGCCGACGGCACCGAGCCGAGCAGGGGGCTGGACGGGCGGCCGTCCGCGAGGTACGCACCGCCGAAGCCGGCCGCGCCACCCACGAGGGCGGCCACCACGGCCGCGGTCACGACGGCGGTGACGGGCCGCCGCCCGCCCGGGCGCGCGGCGGTCGGCGGACCCTGGACGGGCGGCGGGCCGACCGGCGGCCACGACGGGCCCGGTGGGAAGCTCGGACCTGCGGCGGGCCCCGCGGCGGCATGCCCGGGCATGCCGGAGGGCTCGACGGGGGAGGGGGAGCCCGGCGCCCCGCCGGGCCCCGGAAGCGGGGCGGTCTGGTTCATGTCCCCCAGGATGGGGACCGAACCTGGTAGCTCCCTGAGGACGCCCTGGGAGTTCCCCCGGGGTTACTTGAGAGCCTCCAGCAAGGCCTGACGCTGGCGCTCGCCCAGGCCGGCGGCCCGCCGTGAGGCGTCGATGCCGGTCTGTTCAAGGAGGGCCGACACCTTCGCGGGCCCGTAGCCGGGCAGGCTCTTGAGCAGGTCGGCGACCTTCGTCTTGCCGACGACCGAGTCGGACTTCGCGCGTCCGAGGACCGCCGGGATCGTCTCGTCGCCCCGGGCGATGGCGTCGCGCAGCTCCTTGCGGGCGGTGCGGGCCGCGGCGGCCTTCTTCAGAGCGTCGGCGCGCTGCTCGGGGGTGAGCTGGGGCAGTGCCATGACGTCTTCTCCTCTCCGTGCCGGCACCAGGGACGGCACGCGACACGACGTTCGTCGGGCCCCAGGGTGGCAAATCCGCTGGCGGCCCTGGTCGGCGGGGGTGTCAGGCCCCGTCCGTGGAGGTGTCGTCCCGGCTGCCGCCCGAGGGGTCCTCCGTGGTGTCCGACGACCGGGAGCGGGTGGTCGACGGCCCGTCGGACGCCGCGTCACCACCGCTCGCCGAGGATTGCGGCCCCTCGGACGAATCCGAGCTGCGGGAGCCCCCCGACGACGAGCCCCGCGAGCTCGTCACCGGGGACGACGAGCTCCGCGGTGGCCTCGTCACCTGCGGCCGGGCATCCTCCCCCGTCTGGGCGTCCGCCGAGGCGCCGGGGTCCGCGACCACCGTGGCGGCGGCCGCCGACGGCGTGCAGGACTCGGCGAGGGACTGCGGCACCGGGGGCGGCACCGGGGCGTCGGCCTGCCCGGTGCCGGTGCGGTAGCCGGGCGGCTCGGCCGGGGGTGCCGTGGAGGGTGCGGTGGCGGGCCGGCTGATCGCCTCCTGCACGACCTGGCGCATGTACGCCACGTCCGGGTTGTAGGTGTTGAACCGCCCGTCCGAGGCGTTCGGGTCGGGCAGGTTCGGGTCGAACGCGATGCTGTCCAGGGTGAACCCGTCGCCGCCGGCGAGCGCGACGAGGGCGGGTAGCACCTCGCGCGGGATGTTCGTCGACACGCTCGCCGTGGTCGCCTGGGCCACCGCCTGGAAGTTGGTCAGCAGGTCCGTGGGCGTCTTCTGCTCGAGGACGTACTGGATGAGGCAGCGTTGCCGGCCCATCCGGACGTAGTCGCTCGAGTTGGTGCGGGACCGGGCGAAGGCGAGCGCCTGCTCGCCGGTGAGCTGGTGGACCCCCGGCTCGATGTAGCCCTGGGGTTTGATCTTCTGCCCGTGCGGGCCGATCCCCCCGATCGTGATCCGTTCGGGCCCGACGTCCACGGTGAGCCCGCCGAGGGCGTCGACGATGGCGGCGAACCCCGCCATGTCGACGACGATCTGGTAGTCGATCGGCAGCCCGAGCATGTAGGAGACCGACGACTGCAGCAGGTTCAGCCCGGGGTCCGCCGTCGGCCCCGGCGGCGCGAGGTGCGGGTAGGCGTGGCCGTAGGCGTAGACGGCGTTGAGCAGGTAGTCCCCGGACAGCGGCTGGGACCGGTCGTGGAACCCGTTCGGGAACTGCTCGGCCATCGGTGAGCCCGGGGGGAAACGGGCGAAACCGATGTTGCGGGGCAGCCCGAACAGCGTGGTGCGGCCGGTCCGGGTGTCGATGCTCGCGACCATCATCGTGTCCGTGCGGGTGCCCGTGCGGTCGGGACCCGCGTCGCTGCCGACGAGCAGGATGTTGAGCCGCGGCTTGCCGATCGCCGCCGCCGCGTCGGCGCCACCGCTGGGGAACAGCGCGTCGAGCAGGCTGCGCTGCGAGTTCGCGACGTGCGCGGCCAGCCCGAGGGGAGCGGCCACCACGAGGCACAGTACGGCCACCGTCGCAGCGCCCAGGATCTGCTGTCCCACGCGCAACCGGTGCGGACGGCCGATCAGGTAGGCGTGCACGATCACGGTGATCCATGCGGTGGCGCCGACGAGGCACACGACCGAGGCGCCGATGAGCACCCGGGTGGAGAGCAGCTTCTCCAGCACCGTCGCGCGGTCCGTGGTCGCCACCAGCGCGGCGACGACCGCCACGACGAGGACGAAGCCGCCCAGCAGCAGCGTGCCCAGGTTCCGGCGGCGCAGCATGATCTGGCCCGCTCCGGGGGCGACGGTGGAGGCGGCCGCCGCGAGCAGCGCCCGCCGCAGCGTGCGGGGGTCGCGCTTCTCGGGCCACGCCACCCGGCGAAGCCGCGGCGAGGCGGCCGGTGGATCCGCCGGCGGATCTGCGGGTGGCGGGCCGGGCTCGCCTGCCGGACCCTCGGCTCCGGCTCCGGCTCCGGCTCCGGCTCCGGCTCCGGACTCGGTTCCGGCCCCGGACTCGGTTCCGGCCCCGGAGTCTGTCCCGGCTCCGGCTCCAGCCCCGGAGCCCGTCCCGGACCCGGGTCCCTCCGCAGCGGTGGCCGGGATCGCTCCCGTCCAGGGGGCGATCGGATCCTGCACGGCCACGGCGGCGTCGCGACGACCGTCCGCCCCGTCCGGCGCGGCGTCCCAGGCCGGTCCCGGGGCCCGCCCGCCGGCAGGTGATCCGATCAGCGCGGTCGGCCGGTCGTCGGGGTCCTCGACGGTGCGGGGAAGCCGGCGGGTCGGGAGCTCGCCCGCCGGGGGGAGGATGCCGCGCAGCGGACGGGTGGCGGTGTCGGTATCGGGGTGAGTGCCGGGGTGGATGCCGGCGTCGGGCAGGTCGGGTGCGGGTGGGCCGGAGGTCTGCGGGGCGCCGGGCGCTCCCCGGCCGGGCCGACCGGGGTCACAGGGCCTCCCGGGCTCGCCGGGCCGACCGGGCTCGCCGGGCCGACCGGGCTCGCCGGGCCGACCGGGCTCGCCGGGCCGACCGGGGCCGCTGCGTGGATGCGCGGGCCGCCCGCCCGGCGGGCGACCGCCGACCCGTGGAACGGAGGTGTCCTCCACCCCGCGCCCTCCTCGCCTGTCGGTCGGCCTACCGCCGGTGCCCGTCGGTGCGCCGCCCGGCCTGTGCCGGACGGCTCGTGTGCCGTCGCGTCCGATGCCCGTCCCGTGCCTTCCCGCCGCGTCGCGGGGCACGCCGGCGAGGCGCCCCGGACGGGACCCGCGTGCAGCACCCATGCCGGGTCCAACGACTAGCCTACTGAAAGTGACGGAGATCCTCGCCGCAGCGGTCGTCCTCGCGGGCGGAAGCGGCACCCGGGTCGGGGCGGGCCGCAACAAGGTCCTGCTCCCGGTGGCGGGCAGGCCGGTGCTCGCCCGGTCGCTCGCGACGTTCGTGCGAATGCCGGAGATCGGCCCGATCGTGCTGGTCACGCGGGCCCATGAGCGCGCGGCGGCCCGCGCGATGATCGACGCCGACCCGGAGCTGGCCGCGGCGGCGGATCTGCTGGTCGTGGACGGCGGTGCGTCGCGCCAGGAGTCCGAACTGTCCGGACTGCGCGCGCTGTCCGGGCGCGTCGCGGCCGGTCTGGTCGATGCGGTGCTGGTGCACGACGGCGCCCGGCCGCTCGCGACGCCCGCCCTGGCCCGCGAGGTGCTCGCGGTGGCGCGGGCGTACGGCGGGGCGGTGCCGGGCGTACCGGTATCCGACCTCGCGGTTGCCCGGAAGGTCACGGAGAGCGACGAGATGCCGTTCCCGGTCGGGGAACGGTTGACGGCGGCCGCGCCCGGGCTGGTCGCGGTGCAGACGCCGCAGGGCTTCCGTGCCGGACCGCTGCTCGCGGCGTGCGAGGCGGCCGCGCGCGAGGGCTTCGTCGGCACGGACACCGCCTCCTGCGTCGAGCGGTACGCGGGCCTCACCGTGCGCTGGGTGGTGGCGACCGGGCGCAATCTCAAGATCACCTATGCGCACGACCTCCCGGTGGCCGAGCGGGCCCTGGCCAAGGCCGACGGCGAGCGGAGCTGAGCACATCCGGCTGCGGTGTCGCGTGCGCCGGACCGCCGGGGTTGGCTAACGTCAGGCTCCCAGTGGCGCTCCCGGTAGCGCCCCCGGTGGCGAAGGAGGCGGGGGCGGATGCTCGCGACCGGCACCGACGTGGGGGCCTCCGCGGATCCGCCGGTGGACGGGCGCGGCGCGCGCCGGCGCAGACGCCGCGACGGCGCGGCCGCGACGGAGATCCTCGCGGTCGCCCGCCGGGTCGCGGGCCACCTGCGCGGCGGTCTCACCGGGCCGGGCCCGGAGGCGGCGGCTCGCGACCTGCGGCGCCTGCTGGACGCGGACGCGGTGGGCCTCGTGAGCCTGTCCGGTGCGACCTCCTGGTCGGGACGTGCGCCCGCCGATACCGAACGGCTGGTCGAGGAGGTGCTGCGCACGGACGCCCGGGTCAGCACCGGGCGCCTCGGCGGAGCCGGGACGATGGCGCTGCCCCTGCGGGTGCGCGACGAGTTGGTGGGTGTGCTGGTCGTGGTCGGGCCGGTGCGGGTGCGGTCCGCCGAGGAGGCGGCGGCCTGGGTCGGGGACGCGGTGGAGCGGGGCAGGCTGGAGGCGTCGGCGGAGGTGGCGGAGGCCGCGGAGCTGCGGGCGCTGCGGGCCGAGATCTCGCCACACTTCGTCTACAACGCGCTCACGACGGTGGCGTCGTTCGTCCGCTCGGACCCCGACCGCGCCCACGACCTGCTGCTGGACTTCGCCGACTACACCCGTCACGGGCTGGGCCACCACGGCGACTACACGACCCTCGCCCAGGAGTTCGGCGGGATCGAGGCCTACCTCGCGCTGGCCAGGGCGGTGCTCGGGGAGCGGCTGCGCGTGCAGGTGCGGGTGGCTCCGGAGGTGCTGCCGGTGGTGGTGCCCTTCCTGGTGCTGCAGCCGTTGGTGGAGAACGCGGTGCAGCACGGCGTGGAACTGTCGGGCGGCAGTGGGACGGTGCAGGTGAGCGGTGAGGCCCTGGGCCCGGACTGCGTCATCACGATCGAGGACGACGGCCCGGGGATGGACCCGGACGTCGCCCGGGCCATGCTCGCCGGGACGGGCGGCGGCGACGGTCTCGGGCTGGTCAACGCGGACCGCCGGATGCGGGCGGTGTACGGCCCGGCGTTCGGCCTGGTCCTGGAGACCGCACCCGGGGCCGGCACGAAGGTGACCGTGCGGATGCCGCGGTTCCACCCGGGGGTGGTGGTGTCGTGACCGGGCTCGTGAGATCACCGTCGGACAGGGCACGACCCGGCGAGGAGCGGACGTGACGGGGCTGCGTGTGCTCGCCGTCGACGACGTGGCCCCGGCTCTGGAGGAGCTGCGGGTCCTGCTGGCGGAGTCACCCGAGGTCGCCGAGGTCGCGACGGCGGGCGACCCGGTCAGCGCGTTGCGGCTGATCCGGGACCGCCCCTTCGACGCCGTCTTCCTCGACATCTCCATGCCCGGGCTGGACGGCCTCGAGCTGGGGGAGCTCCTGGGCCGGATGGCCGAGCCGCCGCTGATCGTCTTCGTCACCGCGCACGCCGAGCACGCCGTGCAGGCCTACGGGATCGGCGCGGTCGACTACGTCCTCAAGCCGGTGGCCGCGGACCGGCTCGCCGCGGCGATCCGCCGGATCCGCCGCTCCACCCCGCAGGGCGAGGGCGCGGCCCGGGCCGCGGCCGCGGTGGACGCGCTCGCCGTCATCCCCGTCGAGCTGGGCGGGCGCACCCGGTTCGTGCCACGCGCGGACGTCCGGTTCGTCGAGGCGCACGGGGACTACGTGCGGCTGCACACGCCGTCCGGGGCGCACCTCGTGCGCATCCCGATCTCCCGGCTGGAGGAGCACTGGACCCACGCCGGGTTCGTCCGGGTGCACCGCAGCTACCTGCTCGGCATCGCCGCGGTGCAGGAGCTGCGCAGCGACGTCAGCGGCGGGCTGCTCGCGCACACCGACGTCGGGGACGTGCCGGTGAGCCGTCGCCACGCCCGCGGGCTGCGCGACGAGCTGATGGCCGCGGCGGCGCGCGGCGACTTCGACGCGGGGTCGTCGTGACCGAGCGTCCCCAGCCCGGGCGGGGCCGGCCCGGCCGTGCGCCACGGCGCGTCACCGTCACCAGCCCGCAGACGCGCCTCGCGCTCGCCCGCCCGCGGTCCGGGCCGCCGCGCCGCCAGCCCCGCCTGCCCGCCGCGGCCGCCGCACGGGCGCGCCGGGTGCGCCGCCGCCAGCTGCGCTTCGCGGTGCTGGGCCTCGCGGTCGTCGCGACGCTGACGATCGGCGGCCCGTTCGTGCTGTGGCTCGTGCCGGGGCTCATGGACGTGCGGGTGGCCGGGATGCCGCTGGCCTGGTTCGCGGTCGCGATCCTGCCCTACCCGCTGCTCGCGGCCCTCGCGGCGGGACAGCTGCGCGGCGCCGAACGGATCGAGCGCGACGGCCGCCCGTGACGACGGGGCTGTCCGTGACGACGGTCGCGGTGTTCGCGATCATCGGTGCGACGCTGGTGATCGGCGCGCGCGGCGTTGCGGCGATGCGGTCCACCTCGGACTTCCTCGTGGCCTCCCGGCGGGTGTCGCCGCTGCTCAACGCCGCCGCGGTGGCGGGGGAGTACCTGTCGACGGCGTCGTTCCTGGGGGTCGCCGGGCTCATGGTGAAAGACGGCGCGGGCGCGCTGTGGTATCCGGTGGGCTTCACGGCCGGCTACCTCGCGATGCTCACCCTGGTCGCGGCGCCGATGCGCCGGACGGGGGCGCTCACGGTTCCGGACTTCGCGGAGGCCCGGCTGGGGTCGGTGCGGCTGCGCAGGCTCTCGGCGGTGGTGGTGCTCGTGATCGCCACGATGTACCTGGTGCCGCAGTTCATCGCGGCGGGGCGGGTCCTCACGTGGGTCTCGGGCACGCCCTACTGGCTCGGCGTGGTCACGGCGGGCACCGTCGTGGCGACGACGCTCGCGTTGGGCGGGATGCGCGCGGCGACGTACGTGCAGGCGTTCCAGTTCCTCGTGAAGCTCCTGCTGTTCGCCGTGCCCGCGGTGTGGCTGCTCCTGCAGGTCGGGCCCCAGGTTCGGGGCGAGGCCTTCACCCCGCTGCACGTCACCGCGTTCCCGGCGCCGACGCCGGTGCAGTTCGAGCTGGACACGGTCATCGTCCTGGACGCCCCGCTCGCGATCGCGGTGGACGGCGGCCCGGTCCACGAGATCCCGGCGGGGGAGCACGAGGCCGCAGGCGGCAGCACGTGGGTGTTCCCGGCGGGGGCGCCGGTACCGCGGGTGGTGGGCTCGGCGCCGCTGGGCGGCCCGGAGTGGAGCATCCCGCTGCTCGACGCGAGCGAGACCGGGCACCCGCTGCTCTCGACGTGGTCGGTGCTGGTGGCGACGGTGCTCGGCACGATGGGCCTGCCGCACATCCTGGTGCGCTTCCACACCAGCCCGGACGGCCGCGCGGCGCGGCGCACGGCCGCGCTCACGGTGCCGCTGCTCGGGGCCTTCTACCTGTTCCCGGTCGTGTACGGGGCGCTGGGCCGGGTGCTCCTGCCGGAGCTCTACCTGTCCGGGGCGACGGACACGGTCGTCGTCGCGCTGCCGTCGCGGGTCGACCCCGGCAGCGTCGGGGCGATGTTCACCGCGATGCTCGCGGCCGGGGCGATCGCGGCCTTCCTCGCGACGTCGCTGGGCCTGGTGCTCGCGATGTCCGGGGCGCTGTCCCACGACCTGGTACCGGGTTCGCTGCGGCGGCTGCGGCTCACCGGGTTCTTCGCGGCCGGGGTCGTCGTGCTGCTGGCCCTGCCCGCCTCCCAGCTGGACGTGGGACCGCTGGTCACATCGGCCTTCGCGGTGGCCGCGTCGACGTTCTGCCCGCTGCTGGTGCTCGGGATCTGGTGGTCGGGGCTCACCCGGCGCGGGGCGATGGCCGGGATGTCGGTCGGGCTGGCCGCGTCGGCCGGGGTGATGGCGCTCGGCGTGGTGCTGCCGGTCGAGCCCGGCCTGCTCGCACTGCTGCTCACCTCACCCGCGCTGCTGTCGGTGCCGTTGGCGTTCGCCACGATGATCGTCGTCTCGTGGCGTTCCGAGCCGCCGAGCTGGGCCGAGGACGCCATGCTGCGGCTGCACCTGGACGACGAACCGCGGCCCGCCACCCGTCCGGGGCGGCGCAGGAGCGCCGGCCAGCCCGCTGCGTGAGCGGCGGAGGCCCCGACCGCTCGTCCGTCCGCGATGCCGTTCGTCGGCCGCCGGTCGCGCCGTCCGTCGTCGCGGCGTTTCGTGCTTTCGCCGGGCGTCGCTGCACGGTTGCGTGTCCGGCATGCCCGCGGACGACGGGCGCGGACAAGGAGGTTCAGCGACGTGACCATCGAGACTCCGCCGGGCGGGCGGTCCATCAGTACGGAGGACTGGCAGAACGTGCAGGCCAGTCCCGAGTTCGCCGAGCTGCGCGGGCGGCTGCGGCGGTTCGTCTTCCCCGTCACCGCCCTGTTCCTCGGCTGGTACGCGCTCTACGTGCTCCTCGCGACCTACGCGCCCGGCTTCATGAGCATCCCGGTGCTGGGCAACATCAACGTCGGTCTGATCATGGGTCTGCTGCAGTTCGTCTCGACGTTCGCGATCACCGCCTGGTACGTGCGCTTCGCCGACCGCCGCCTCGACCCGCTGTCGGCCAGCCTGCGCGAGCAGCTGGAGGGTGAGAAGTGACCACCACGACCGTCCTCGCCCAGGGCCTCGCCGCGAGCAACCCGATCCTCAACATCTCGATCTTCGGCATCTTCGTCGTCGCCACCCTGGCCATCGTGGTCCGGGTGAGCAGGCGCGCGTCCAGCGGTGCCTCCGACTTCTTCACCGCGGGCGGCGGCTTCTCCGGCCCGCAGAACGGCGTCGCCATCTCCGGTGACTACCTGTCCGCCGCGTCGTTCCTCGGCATCGCCGGTGCCATCGCCATCAACGGCTACGACGGCTTCCTCTACTCCGTCGGCTTCCTCGTGGCCTGGCTGGTCGCCCTGCTGCTGGTCGCCGAGCTGCTGCGCAACACCGGCAAGTACACGATGGGCGACGTGCTGGCCTTCCGCATGCGCCAGCGCCCCGTCCGCGCGGCCGCGGCCACGTCCACCCTCGCGGTGTCGTTCTTCTACCTGCTCGCCCAGATGGCCGGCGCGGGCGGCCTCGTCGCGCTGCTGCTCAACGTCACGAACAAGGCCCAGCAGGCCGTCGTGATCGCGATCGTCGGCGTCGTGATGATCGCCTACGTGCTCATCGGCGGCATGCGCGGCACCACCTGGGTGCAGATCATCAAGGCCGTCCTGCTCATCACCGGCGCCGGGATCATGACGCTGTGGGTGCTTGCGCTCTTCGGGTTCAACCTCTCGGCGCTGCTCGGCGCGGCCGTCGACCGCGCGGGCGACGCCGGCCAGGCGCTGCTCAACCCGGGCAAGCAGTACGGCAAGTCCGAGCTGTCGAAGATCGACTTCATCTCGCTGGCCATCGCCCTGGTGCTGGGCACCGCGGGTCTGCCGCACATCCTGATGCGCTTCTACACCGTGCCCACGGCCAAGGAGGCCCGCCGCTCGGTGGTCTGGGCGATCTGGCTGATCGGCCTGTTCTACCTGTTCACGCTGGTGCTGGGCTACGGCGCGGGCGCGCTCGTCGGCTCGGACGCCATCAAGAAGGCCCCCGGCGCGGCCAACTCCGCCGCACCGCTGCTCGCCTTCGAGCTGGGTGGCCCGCTCCTGCTGGGGGTCATCGCCGCGGTCGCGTTCGCGACGATCCTCGCCGTGGTCGCCGGGCTCACGATCACCGCGTCGGCGTCGTTCGCCCACGACATCTACGTCAACGTGATCAAGCGCGGCAAGGTGGAGGACCCGAACGCCGAGGTGCGCGTCGCGCGGATCACCGCGGTCGTCATCGGCATCGTCGCGATCGTGGGCGGCATCCTCGCCAACGGCCAGAACATCGCCTTCCTGGTGGCGCTCGCCTTCGCCGTGGCGGCCTCGGCCAACCTGCCGACGATCCTCTACTCGCTGTTCTGGAAGCGGTTCAACACCACCGGCGCGTTGTTCAGCATCTACGGCGGCCTGTTCGTCACGATCGTGCTGATCGTGTTCTCCCCGGTCGTGTCCGGCAAGCCGGTCGACCCGGTCACCGGGCGCAGCCCGTCGATGCTGCAGGGCGTCGACTTCCACTGGTTCCCGCTGGACAACCCGGGCATCATCTCGATCCCGCTGTCCTTCCTGCTCGGTGCGATCGGCGCCTGGATCGGTCGCCGGGACGCGGGCGACGCGGCCAAGTACGCCGAGATGGAGGTCCGTTCCCTCACCGGCGCCGGGGCGGAGAAGGCGATCGCGCACTGATCGCACACCGGCCCTGACCGGGAGCCCCCGCCCTCACCGGGCGGGGGCTCCCGCGCGGTGAGGGCGGGTCACGACGCCGGCTGCAGGTCGGGCGGGGCACCGGTGCGTTCCTCGAACACGATGCGGTGCCACACCATGAACACCAGCAGCGTCCAGACCTGGCGGCTGCGGTCCACACCGCCGCCGCGGTGCTCGTCGAGCAGCCGCCGTGCGCCCGCGAGGTCGACGAGGTGGCCTGCGCCGGAGCGGGCGAGGATCTCCCGCGCCCATCCGTACATCTCGTCGCGCAGCCACGGGCGCAGCGGGACGGGGAAGCCGAGCTTGCGCCGGTGCAGGACGTGCGGGGGGACGACGTCGCGCAGCGCCTCGCGCAGCCCGACCTTCGTGGCCCGTCCGGCGATCTTCTGGTCGCGGGGCAGCCCGCGGGCGACGGCGAACACCTCGGGATCGAGGAAGGGCACCCGCAGCTCCAGGGAGTGGGCCATCGTCGTCCGGTCGGCCTTGACGAGGATGTCGCCGCGCAGCCAGGTGAACAGGTCCACGTGCTGCATCCGGGCGACCGGGTCCCACCCCGCGGAGGCCCGGTAGTACGGCTCCGTGACGGCGGTCGTATCGCGGCCGGGGTCGTGGGCGCGCCAGACGGCGGGCAGCTGGTCGGGCCGGAAGGTGCGGGCGTTGCCGTGGTAGCGCTGCTCGATCGGCAGCGCGCCGCGACGGAGCAGGTCGCGCCCGCGCACCCCCTCGGGGATGCGCCGCGCCCACCGGCCCAGCCCGCTGCGCAGGCCCGCGGGCAGCCACTCGAACGCGGCGAGCGACGCGGGCTCCCGGTAGATGCGGTACCCGCCGAACAGTTCGTCGGCGCCCTCGCCCGAGAGCACCACCGTCACGTCACGCCGGGCCCGCCGGGCGACGAACCACAGCGGCACGAGCGCGGGATCGGCGACGGGATCGCCGAGGCAGCGCACGATCGCGGGCAGCGCGTCCATCACCTCCTGCGCCGTCACCCGGCAGATCACGTGGCGCACGCCGAGGGCGGTCGCCGTCTGCGCCGCGACGTCGGCCTCGGAGAAGCCGGGCTCGTCGAAGCTCGCCGTGTAGGCGGTGATGCCGGGGTGGTGCTCGCGGGCGAGCGCGACGATCGCCGTCGAGTCGATCCCGCCGGACAGGAAGGCTCCGACCGGGACGTCGGCGCGCAGGTGGGCGGCCACGGACTCGCGCAGCGCCGCCCTGATCCGGTCGTGCAGGCCGCGGCCCCGACCGGCCGAATCGTCGAAGGTCGGCGTGAACCAGCGGCGGATGCGCGGCGCCTGACCGGCGACGGCGGTGAGCACGCACCCCGACTCCAGCGCGCGGATGGCGCGGTGCAGCGTCGCGGGCTCGGGAACGTACTGCAGGAGCAGGTAGTCCTGGGCCGCGGCCAGGTCGAGGTCGTCGGGGGTGTCGGTGAGCCCGAGCGCGGGCGCGACGGCGGCCAGCGCCGCCTTCTCGCTGGCCAGCGCCAGCCCGCCCGGCCCGCTCGCCCAGTACAGCGGCTTGATCCCGAACGCGTCGCGGGCCGCGATGAGCCGGCGGGTGCGGCGGTCCCACAGGGCGAAGGCGAACATCCCGCGCAGCCGCGTCAGCGCCGCTTCGCCCCAGTGGTGCAGAGCCGCCACCAGCACCTCGGTGTCACCGCGGGTGGCGAACGTGGCGCCGTGCTCGGTGCGCAGCCGTTCCCGCAGCTCGGGGTGGTTGTAGATCTCACCGTTGAAGGCGATCACGTAGCGGTGCGGATCCGACGGCGGGCCCCACGACAGCGGCTGGTGCGAGCGCGCCAGGTCCACCACGGCCAGCCGGTGGAAGCCGTGGACGAGATCGTCGTCGTGCCACGTCGCGGTCTCGTCCGGGCCGCGGTGCGCGATCGAGGGCAGGGCGAGGCGCACCGCCGCGAGGCGGTCCGCGGCGCCGCCGTCAGGAACGAGAAAGGTCAGCAGGCCGCACATCGGTGGTCACGGTCCGGGTCGCGGGCGGGGTCGTTCGTGCACGGGACCTCCTGGTCCGAGCGCGTGGCGTTCTGGTACGTGGCCGGTCGGGCGCAGGAAGGGCGCCGCAACCGGCCGAGAGGGAGGTGTCAGGTGGCCGTCGGGCTTGTGGTGTGGCGGACGCTCAGCGTGCGACGGCGGCGGGCGGGCCTCGGCGTACGACCGTTCCCGGCCCGAACCGCTCGCGCAGGCGCGCGGGTCCGGCGACCCGGGGCAGGCGGGGCGCACCGCGCGGGCCGGGGCGCGGGCGGGTCCGCCGCTCGGCCTCGGCGAGGACGGCCTGCGCGAGCAGCATCACCAGCCGGTCGCCGAACGACACCGCGCCGACGATCGCCACGACGAGGGCGAGCTGCAGCAGTGCCGCGGGCAGGTCCGGGCCGTCCGCTGAGGTGCCGCCGGGGACGAGGCGGCCGACGACGACCGCGGCGGGATGCGCCGTGGCCGTCCCCGCGAGCAGCCTCAGCAGAGGGTGCCGGTGCCCGCCGCCCCCGTGGTGCAGGACCCCCACGTCCTCGACGCTACCGGCGCCTGCCGGGCCGTGACGGCGCCGGAACGCCCAACCTCGTTGGTCGCTACGGAGGTATCCGGCGCGAGGACCGCCGCGCCGGGCCCGGTACGCGACGTTGAGTGCGCTCAGCGTGATCGCTGCTCAGTGCAGTGTCCAGCGTGTGGGGGATTTCATCCCACCTGTCCGGCGCAATCTGTCCCTGCAGTCGAGGACAACGCGTCACGACAGCGTAACGATCCACTCGATCGTGCCGATCAGCCGGTATGCCGCGGATGCACTACCGAAGCGGTGCCGGGGGATAGCCAGGATGGGCCGGAGGGGGTGGACGCAATGACCGCGACAGCGCTGCGGGTGCGACCCGCCGACCGCGCTGACCTCTCCGGCCGCGCCACTGCACCGCCCGAGACGCCCGTCCCCCCGCAGCGGACGAAGAAGGTCGTCGTCGTCGGTCAGGGTCCGGCCGGGGTGCACCTGGCGTTGCGGGCCGTGCGGGCGGGGTACCTCGTGATCGGGCTGGACCGGGACGCCCGCCGGATCGACGGGCTCGGCCGCGGGCGGCCCGGCCTTCCGGGTGTCGACGACGCCGCGGTCGCCACGGCACTGCACACCCGCCGCTACGTGCCGACGGGCAACAGCCGGTTCGCCCGGGGCTTCGACATCGCCGTGATCCCCGTGCCCGACGGCGCGCCGTTCTCCCAGCGGGCCGCCGCACGTTCCGCGGCCGTGCTCGCGCCGTATCTGCGCCCGGGCGCGACGGTGATCGTCGAGGCACCGCGCGGGTCGCAGGTCGACCTCCCGGCCCTGGCCGCCGGGCTCGAGGCCGCCGGCGGCGTACCCGCCGGGCGCGGCGTCGCCGTGGCCGTCAGCTCCGAGCGTGGTCCGGCCGCCCGGCGCTCGCCCAGCCGCAGCGGGTCCGACCGCCTCGTCGAGGGGCTCGACGTGCGCTCCACCACGGCCGCCGCGGTCTTCTACCGGGAGTTGGCCAGGTCCGGCTCGCCGGTCCGGGAGCCCGACACCGCGCCGTTCGCGGCGCTCGCCCCGCCGCCGATCGTGCCGGCGCCCCGTAGGCCGTGTGGGACGGAACGGGTCGCGGCACTCGCCCCGCCACCGATCGTGCCTGCGCCCCGCAGGCCGCGCGGGACGGAACGGGTCGTCCCCGAGGTGCTCCACCGCCGCAGGTCGGCCAGGCCCGCCCCGCCGGTCACGGAGCCCGCGACCGGGCCCTTCGCGACGCTCGCCCCGCCGCCCGTCGTGCCCGCTCCCCGCGAGCCTTCCGGGACGGAGGAGGTCACCCCCGGCGCGGTCTCGACGGTGACGGTGATCGTCCCGGCGCACAACGAGGAGCAGGGCATCGCATCCACGATCGAGGGCCTGCTGAACCAGCGGACCCCGGAGTGGTTGCGGATCACGGACGTCGTGGTGGTCGTCAACAACAGCACCGACCGCACCGCCGACATCGCCCGGCGCTACCCGGTGCGCGTGCTGGAGATGCCCGAGAACCCGCACAAGAAGTCCGGCGCGATGAACCACGGCTGGCGGCATCACGGGCAGGACAGCGAGTTCGTCCTGACGATGGACGCCGACACGGTCGTGCTCCCCGACACCATCGAGAAGATGACCGCCGAGCTGGTCGACGACCCGGGGCTGGGCGCGGTGTGTGCGCGGTACTGGGCCAAGTCGGGTCGTGGCCTGGTCCGGCGCCTGCAGCGGCTGGAGTACGCGCGCTACGACGACCTGCGCGAGCTGCGCGGGTGGCGGGTGAACGTGGCGAGCGGCGCGGCGGCGATGTACCGCCAGGTCGCGCTCCAGGAGGTCGTCGAGCTGCGGGGCAGGCCCGAGCCGTGGGACAACGAGTCGCTCATCGAGGACTACGCCCTCACCCTGGACCTCAAGACGAGAGGCTGGCGCGTCGGCGCCGCGCCGGGGGCGCACGTCCTCACCGAACCGCCCGCGACGTTTCGTGAGCTGTGGCGCCAGCGCCTGCGCTGGGGGCGCGGGGGTATGGACGAATGCCTCAAGCGGGGCTGGACGCGCGCCACCCGCCGCGACATCCTCAGCTACTCGCTCTTCTCGTTGAGCGTCTTCTTCCGCTTCCTGTGGATCACCATGATGGTCTTGATGGCGGTCCAGCAGGTCCCGCTGCGGTACGCGCTGATCGGTCTCGTGCCGGTCGTCGTGATGTGGGCCGAGCGCGTCACCTCCGCATGGCGGCTGCGCGACAAGACGGTCGGCGACATGGTGCTCGTCGCCGCACTCCTGGTGGAGGACCTCTACGGGTTCTTCCTCGAACTCTGCGCGGTCACGGCCGCGCTCATGTGCCTCGGCGCGAGACGCCAGGCCTGGTGACCGGACTGGATGAGGGAGGACATGGTGTACGCAGAGAACGCCGCGTACTTCAGCAGCGCGGCCGCCGGTGGCACGACCGGGATGGCACTGGCGGCCCTCGCGGGGATCAATCTCATCGCGACGATCCTCGTCGTCGTGACGGCGCTGTTCACCGCGATGCTCTGCGTGCGGTTGGTACGCCGCGGTCTGCGCACCTTCCGGTAGCGGCAGAGATGCGCATCGTGCCGACGAGGCCGCGGGGGGCGGCGAGGGCCGGGGCGGAGAGCGGGCGGACACAGGCGGAGCCGACACGGACGGGGCCGACACAGATCCGGCCGACACGTACCGGGGCGGCACGCACCGGTGCGGCGCAGACCGGGGCGGCGCAGACCGGGGCGGCGC
>JBFWRR010000041.1:38599-49571 GCA_050248815.1 Pseudonocardia sp.
GCGGCGCAGACCGGGGCGGCGCAGACCGGGGCGGCGCGGACCGGGGCGGCGCAGGCCGGGGCGGCGCGGACCGGGGCGGCGCGGACCGGGGCGGCGCAGGCCGGGCCGACCCGGACCGGGACGGCGAGGGCGATGCGGGCGATGCGGCGGCGCAGGCTGTTCGTGATCGCGGTCCTGCTGCTCTTCGGAGCCGCCACCGTCGTCGGCGCGGTGGTCTTCGTCGACGGTTTCCCGACGCGCCCGCTCGAGTCGGCGCAGCCCGTGGCGGCGGGCCCGCTGCCGGCGGCGGCGATCCCGGTGGCCGAGCCGCGCGCGGCGACCGGTCCCCTGGTCGCGCTCACGTTCGACGACGGACCCTCCCGGCAGCGCACGGCATACGTGCTGGAGGTGCTGAAGCAGAAGGGCGTCACGGCGACGTTCTTCCTGCAGGGAAGCCACGCCGAGGCGAACCCCGACCTGGTGCGGCGGATCCGGGACGAGGGGCACGTCATCGGCAACCACTCCTACAGCCATCCGGACTTCCCCGACCTGACACAGGACGAGGCCCGGGAGGAGATCACGCGGACCAGCCGCATCCTCACGGAGATCACCGGGACGGCACCGACACTGTTCCGGTACCCGCACGGCGACTCCTCCGCCGCGGCCGATGAGGTGCTGAAGCAGGAGCACCTGTCGGGTGGGGTCCTCTGGCACTGGGACTCGAACCTCCAGGGCGATTTCGAGTGCCCCGGTGCGACGCGCCTGCAGAAGTTCATCCTCACCGAGGCTCACGATCAGGCCGTGATCCTCTTGCACGACGGCGGCGGCACCGTGGACTGTCCCGTCGAGCAGTGGGACTACCTGCCGCAGGCCATCGACGCCCTGCGGGCCGAGGGGTACGACTTCGGCGTCGTGGAGCGCGCGGACCGGCCGTCCGCGCTCAACCAGGGGTCGTGGGTGCGCGTCGCCGTCCCCCGGACAGGTCCCGGGGCCTAGTGCGGCGCGCGATCATGCGGCGCGCCGCCGCCGTGGTGGCCGTCGGGGTGGGGGTGGCGGCCATGACCGGCTGTCAGCAGGCGGTTCCGGCTCCTCCCGACCTCACGAGCCCGGGCGCCGCGCTGGTCTCGGCCGCTGTCCCGGTGCCGTCGGGTGGCAGCGCGTGGCGCAGCGCCATCCAGGCCCCGCACTTCCAGACCGACCGTGACGTCGGCGCCGCGGGAATCGCGAACGGGTTGCTCGCGCTGGCCGACGTGACCGGGGACCAGCGCGAGCGGGACACCTATGTCACCGCGGCGCGGGATGCCGCGGACTTCCTCGTCGGCTCTCAGGTGGGCCCACCGGGACGCTGGCCCGACTACCGCGACCCCGGCGACACCGCCCCGATGGCCTACACGTCGTTCGACGACGGCGCCGCGGGAATCGCCGACCTGCTCTGGACGATGTGGGAGCGCACCGGTGACGAGCGCTACCGCACGGCGTCGCTCGCGGGTATCGACTGGGTCGTCGACCAGGCAGAGGGGGTCGACGACGTGGACTGCCCGCAGATGTGCCGCTGGGCGTGGAGCGACCACGCGACACCCTCGTACCGCAACGGCATGGGCGAGGGCCAGGCCGGCATCGTCTACGCGCTCAGCGTCTTCGCCGAACGCACCGGCGATGCCCGCTACGCGCGCTACGCCCGCGGGGGCGCGGCCTACCTCGAGAGCCTCCTCGACGACGACGGCGGCCTGCCCGAGTCGGACACCGAGGACCAACGCAACACCGGCTACCTCTCCGGTGCCGCCGGTGCGGCCTACGTCTTCCTGCACCTGTACACGAGCACCGGCGACCCGCACTGGCTCGATGTCGCGCGCCGGCCGCTCGCGTTCCTCGACGCCACGGCCACCCCGGCGGGCGAGGGCCTGAGCTGGCCGATCATGGTGGACGACGAGGGCTGGGACGAGACCAACCCGCACCGCGCGACCGGCATGGAGGAGGGCGCGGCCGGCATCGGCTGGGTCTACCTGCAGGCGCACGCCGTCACCGGCGACCCGCACTACCTCGACCAGGCCCGCGCCGCCGGGCAGTGGCTCGTCGACGTCGCCCTGCCCGAGCACGGCGGTTGCGCGTGGGCCGAGTACGAGGGCAGCGACCGCGTCCACTCCGGGCTCAACAGCGGGGTGGCCGGCACCGGATGGTTCCTCCACGACCTGGGTGTCGCCACCGGCGGGGCCGAGTTCGGCACGGCTGCCCAGCAGGCGCGCCAGTGGCTCGTCGCCACCGCCGTAGAGTCGCAGGCGGGGTCGTCGTGGTACGGCACCCGGGTCGGCACCGAGTGGACCCTCGGCGGCGAGCCCTCGTGGCACTGGGGTGGGGCCGGGATCCTCGCGTTCCTGGCGCGGATGCAGGGGTGGCCCGTGGACAGTCCCGGCATGCAGCCGGCCCTGCCGACGCGTCAGGTGCGCGGCGGCTGATCGGCGACGTCCGGCACGTGCGGGCGGCCGGAGCCGGCCCCGTCCCGACCAGGGGAGGAGCAGCGTGACGGTGGCCGGACCCGGCGTCGTGCGCGGCGCCCGTACCGCCGTCGCCGTCGTGTTCGTCGCGAACGGGACGCTGTTCGCGTCGATCTTCGCGCGCACGCCTGCGTTGCGTGACGCGTTCGGGCTGAGCCCGGCGGGGCTGGGGCTGCTGCTGCTGTGCCTGTCCGCGGGTTCGGTGGTCGGGCTGCCGCTGTCGGGGTTCGTCGTGGGCCGGATCGGCGCGGCCCGGGCCGTGGTGGCGGCGATGGCGACCTCGGCCACCGGGATGGTCGCGCTCGCCGCCGCGCTCGTCGCGGGCCCGAAGGCCGCGGCGGGCGCGGCGCTGTTCCTCGTCGGCCTGGGCGCGGGGGTGTGGGACGTCGCGATGAACGTCGAGGGCGCGGCGGTGGAACGGGCGCTCGCGCGGCCGTTCATGCCGCGCCTGCACGCCGGGTTCAGCCTCGGCGCGGTCGCCGGGGCGGGGATCGCGGCGGCGTGCGCGGCACTCGGCGTCCCGTTCGCGGCGCAGCTCGTCGGCGTGGCGGTGCTGGTCGCGGCCGTGGTGGCGCCGGCGGTGCGCGCGTTCCTGCCCGCCGATCCCGGCGCGGAGCACGCGGGCCCGCGGGCGGTCCTCGCCGCCTGGCGGGAGCCCCGCACGCTGCTCGTGGGGGTGCTGGTCCTGTCGTCCGCGTTCACCGAGGGCACCGCCTACGACTGGTCGGCCGTCGCGTTCGTCGACGGGCACGGCGCCGCCCAGGCAGTGGGAGCGCTGGGCTACGGCCTGTTCATGACGTCGATGACCGCCGCGCGGGTGTGGGGCGGGGCGCTGCTGACCCGGTTCGGGCGGGTCGCGGTGCTGCGCGCGTTCGTGCTGCTCGCCCTCTCGGGCCTGCTCGTCGTCGTCCTCGGCCCGGGGACGGGCTGGGCGCTCGCCGGGGCCGCGCTGTGGGGTGCGGGCGCGGCGCTGGGCTTCCCGGTGGGGATGAGCGCCGCCGCCGACGAGCCGGGGCACGCGGCGGCGCGGGTGGCGGTGGTCAGCTCGATCGGCTACACCGCGTTCCTCGCGGGGCCGCCGCTGATCGGGCTGCTCGCCGAGCAGGTCGGGATCCTGCACGCCCTGCTGGTGGTCGTGGTGGCGCTCCTGCTGGCGTTCGCCACCGCCGGTGCGACGCGCGAGCCGCGCCCGGGTGCGAGGGCTGTGTGACCGGCTGTGTGACCGGCTGTGTGACCGGCGGTGTGACCGTCTGTGTGACCGTCTGTGTGACCGGCTGGGCGCCGGGTAGCCCCGGGGCATGGTTGCCTTCGGCTACACCCTGATGACCGAGCAGCGCGGGCCCCGCGACCTCGTCGCGGACGCGGTCGCCGCCGAGCAGGCGGGGTTCGACTTCGAGGTGATCAGCGACCACTACAGCCCGTGGCTCGCGACGCAGGGCCACGCACCGCACTGCTGGCCCGTCCTCGGTGCGGTGGCCGCCGCGACCGAGCGGGTCGGGCTCATGACCTACGTGACCTGCCCCACCGTGCGCTACCACCCGGCGGTGGTCGCGCAGAAGGCCGCCACGGTGGCCCTGCTCGCGGGCGAGGGCCGGTTCACGCTCGGTCTGGGCGCGGGGGAGAACCTCAACGAGCACGTGGTCGCCCACGGATGGCTGCCCGCGAACGTGCGCCAGGAGATGCTCGCCGAGGCGATCGCGATCATCCGGGCGCTGCTCGCGGGCGGCGACGTGAGCGTGCGGGGTGAGCACCATCGCGTCGACTCGGCTCGGCTGTGGGACCGTCCGTCCGAACCCGTCCCGCTCGGGGTGGCCGTGTCGGGTCCCCAGGGGGTCGAGGCGTTCGCCCCGCTCGCCGACGCGATGATCGCCGTCGAGCCGCGGGCGGATCTGGCACGCGACTTCGACACCGCCGCCGGCGCGCGGCTGCCGAAGATCGGCCAGGTCCCGGTGTGCTGGGATCCCGACCGGGACGTGGCCGTGGCGCGGGCCCACGAGCAGTTCCGCTGGTTCGCGGGTGGCTGGAAGGTCAACGCCGAGCTGCCCGGCCCGGCCGCCTTCGCCGACGCCACCCGGTACGTGCGCCCGGCCGACGTCGCCGAGGCGATCCCCTGCGGGCCGGACGTGGCCGCGCACGTCGAGGCCGTGCGGCCGTTCGTCGAGGCCGGGTTCAGCCACGTCGCACTCGTGCAGGTGGGCGGGGACTCCCAGCCCGCGTTCCACGACGTCGCCGCCCGCGAGCTCCTGCCCGCGCTGCGCGAGGAGTACGGCAAGCCAGGCGACGTCGCGATGCGGGCCCGGCTCTAGAACACGATCTCCGGATCGGCCGGGTCCGCGCCGCCGCGCAGGAACTCGCCCACCACGTCCACGGTGACCCCGCGCAGCGACGCCGGGTTCCAGCGCGGGGTGTCGCGGTCGATCAGGCAGGCCCGCACCCCCTCGGTGAAGTCGGGCCACCGGGTGCAGGACCGGGCCAGCCGGTACTCCTGGCGCAGCGCGTCGGGCAGCGAGAGGGCGCGCGCGGAGCGCACCGCCCGCAGCGTCATCACCAGGGCGAGCGGCGCCCCGGTGAGGACCCGCTCGGCCGTGGCGGCGTGCCCCGCGCCGCGCAGCAGGTCCACGATCTCGGTGACGGTGTCGCCCGCGAAGCAGCCGTCGATCCAGGGACGGTCCGCCGCCAGCGCGGACGGACCGGGATCGGTGGCGAACCGGTCCACCACGGTACGGACGGCACCCTCGTGCGCTCCGTGCGTACGAGGGTGCCACCCGTCCCCGGTGAGGGCGGCGACCAGCTCGGGCAGCCGCCCCGAAGGCACGTGGACGTCGGCGAGCCCGCACGCGATCGCGTCCGCGGCGTGCAGCCGCGCGCCCGTCAGCGCCGCGTGCGTGCCCAGCTCCCCGGGTGCCCGCGCGAGCAGCCACGTGCCGCCGACGTCGGGCACGTAGCCGATCGAGCACTCCGGCATCGCGAGTGTCGTGCGCTCGGTGACCACCCGGACGCCGCCGTGCGCCGACACCCCCACGCCGCCGCCCATCACCACGCCGTCCATCAGCGCGACGTACGGCTTGGGATAGCGGGCGATCAGGGCGTCGAGGGCGTACTCCTCGGCGAGCAGCGTCGCGAACCCGTTCCCGCCGCAGCGCACGTCGTCGTACATGAAGCGGACGTCGCCACCCGCGCACAACCCCTTCGGGCCCGCGCCGTCGAGCACGACCGCGACGACGGCGTCGTCGTCGGCCCAGTCGTCCAGGGCCGCGCGCAGCGCTCGGATCATCGGCAGGTCCAGGGCGTTGAGGGCATCCGGCCGGTTCAGGGTGAGCCGGCCGACCTGGCCCTGCACCCGCGCGAGGACCGTCGCCGTCACGCGAGCGCCCGCGGCAGCTCGTCGGCGGCCTCCAGCAGGCTCGGCCCGTACCAGGTGAGCAGCCGGCCGCTGACCAGCACCGACGGCGTGGTGAACGCCTCGGGGCCGTCCTGCGCGGTGAACAGGTAGGGCTCGTCGGGCAGCACGACGAGATCGTGGGGCGGCAGCGCGGCCGGATCGAACCGCGGGTAGCGCTCGGGTGAGTCCGCGAGCGCGTTGTCCACCCCGAGCCGGGCGAGCACCGCACCCGTGAACGTGTCGCTGCCCACCGCCATCCAGGGCTTGCGCCAGACCGGAACCACCGCGCGGCGGCGGACGGCGGGCTCGGGCAGCGCCGCCCACGCCGCGCGGGCCGCGGCCAGCCACGCCGGTTCGGCCAGCCCGCAGGCCGCGAGCATCCGGCGCAGCGAGGCGAACGCACCCCCGACGGTGCGGATGTCGGTGACGTACACCGCGAGGCCAGCGGCGCGCAGCGCGTCCAGCTCCGGTGGGCGGTTCTCCTCGTGGTTGGCGAGCACGAGATCCGGCGCCAGCCCGACGATCCGCTCGACGTCCGGGTTCTTCGTCCCCCGGACCCGCACGACGTCCAGGTCGGCCGGGTGGGTGCACCAGTCCGTGGCTCCGACCAGCAGCTCCGGGGCCGTCGCGGCGACGGCCTCGGTCAGCGAGGGCACGATCGACACGACCCGGCGCACCCGCGCGGGCACCGGCACCACGCGTCCCTCGTCGTCGCCGACCTCCTGCACGATCACGAGCCCGACACTAGCCCCGCCCGGCTCTTTCACGGCGCTGCGCGGGGCGGCTAGGGTCCGCGCGTGGCGGAGCTCGAAGTGGGCGCCGTGTTCGGCGGGCTGCGCATCGACGGCGTCGCGGGGCAGGGCGGGATGGGCGTGGTGTACAAGGCCACGCAGCTGGCGCTGAACCGCGCGGTGGCCGTCAAGGTCGTCGCGCCTGCCCTCGCGGACGACCCGGAGTTCCGTGAGCGGTTCAAGCGCGAGTCCGAGCTGGCCGCCTCCATCGACCATCCGCACGTCGTGCCCGTGCTGCACGCCGGGGAGGAGGGCGGGCGGCTCTATGTCGCCATGCGGTTCGTCGAGGGCACCGACCTGCGGCAGATGATCGTCCGTGACGGCCGGATCGCCCCCGTCCTGGCCGCGACGATCATCGACCAGGTCGCGGGCGCCCTGGACGCCGCGCACGCCCGCGGCCTGGTGCACCGCGATGTGAAGCCCGCGAACATCCTCATCACCGAGCGCCCCGAGGGCGCGAGCGGGCCCGGTGTACCCGTGCACGCCTACCTCACCGACTTCGGGCTCACCAAGCAGACCACCGGCGCGGACGGGCTCACCCGCGCCGGCACCGTCCTGGGCACGATGGACTACATCTCCCCCGAGCAGCTCGAGGGCCGTCCCGTGGACGCCCGCGCGGACGTCTACGCGCTGGGCTGTGTCTTCTACCAGGCCCTCACCGGGCGCGTGCCGTTCCCGCGCGACACCGACGCCGCGAAGATGTGGGCCCACGTCCAGCAACCGCCGCCCCGGCTGACCGAGGTGGCGCCGGAGCTGCCCCCGGAGCTGGACGCCGTGGTCCAGCGGGCGATGGCGAAGGATCCCGCGGACCGGTTCCCGACGGCGGGGGAGTTCGGCAGGGCCGCCGTGGCCGCCGCCACGGGCCGCGCGCTGACCACCCCGGCCGGCTGGCCGCCCGTGACGGGCAGCGCCCCGACGGCGTTCGTCGCCCACCTGGCCCCCCACCCGGGAGGTCCGCACTCGGGCCCGCAGCACGCCGCCCCGCTCGCCGCGGCGACCCGATGGGCCCCGCCGCCCCCGGCGCCGGCGTGGCCGCCCGGCCCGCCCAGCCACCCGGGCGCGACGGCGCCACGGCGCAGCTCCGCGCCGCTGGTGATCGGCATCGTCGCCGTCGTGGCCGTGCTCACCCTGATCGGCGGCGTCGTGGTCCTCGCCGGCCGCGGCGAGGAGCCGCCCCCGCCGCCCCCGGCCGTCGCGGGCATGTTGATCGGCTCGCCCATCCCCGTCGGTCCCGAACCGCTCGACATCGAGGACGGCGGCGGCTTCCTCTGGACGGCCAACAGCGGCGCCGACACGATCTCCAAGATCACCCCGTCAACCGGGCGCAGCGAGCAGATCACCGTGGGGGGAGTGCCGATCCAGCTCGGCGTCGACCAGGGCGCGGTCTGGGTCTGGAACTACTCGGACTCGATCACCCGGGTGGACATCGCGACCGGGCAGGTCAGCGACCCCATCACCACCGGGACGGCCACCATCGGCGGCATCGCCATCGGTGGGGGCTACGTGTGGGTGAGCCACGAGAACGAGGGCACGATCAGCCGCGTCAACATGCGGACGCTGCAGGTCGACGGGGAGCCGGCGAAGGTCGGGGCGAAACCGATCTCGATGATCTTCGATGCGGGCCTGCTCTACGTGGTCAACACCGCGGACCGCACGATCAGCACCCTGGACGGCACCACGGGGCAGGTCCTCGGCACGCCGTTGGCCGTCGACCAGGCCGAGGGCGGCATCCTCGCCGACGACGGCGTGCTCTACGTCGGCACGGTCGACGACGTCACCCCCGTGGACCGGCGTTCGTTCGTGGTCGGCACGCCGATCCCCGTCAAGGGCGGGAGCCTGTTCGCGATCCGCGACGGAGCCGCGTGGATCACCTACCCCTTCGAGAACCAGCTGCGGCGCATCGACGTGAAGACCCTCGCCGATCGCGGGAGCGCGGTGGACGGCGTCGGCAAGGGCGCGGGCGACATCCACGTGGATCCCGAGGGCACGGTGTGGATCACCAACGCCGACGACAACACGGTGGTGCGCGTGCGGCCGGCCTGACCGTCGGTCGGCCGGACGGCACGACGTCAGCGCTCTGTCACACTCGGCCGATTCCCTCTCGCCCGGCCGTGCGGTTACATTCCCCAGATGGCCGATCTGGACGTGGGGGCCGTTATCGGCGGGCTCCGGATCGAGGGCATCTGCGGACGCGGCGGGATGGGCGTCGTCTACCGGGCGACACATCTCGCGCTGAACCGCACCGTCGCCGTCAAGGTCATCGCGCCCGAGCTGGCCGCCGACCCGGAGTTCCGGGAGCGGTTCAAGGGCGAGACCGAGTCGGCCGCGTCGATCGAGCACCCGAACGTCATCCCGGTCTACCACGCCGGGGAGGAGGACGGGCGACTCTACGTCACGATGCGGTTCGTCGACGGCCCGGACCTGCGCACCCTCATCGTCCGCAACGGCCCGCTGGACCCGCGGCAGGCGGCGGCGATCGTCGCTCAGGTCGGCGCGGCGCTCGACGCCGCCCACCGCCACGGCCTGGTGCACCGGGACGTGAAGCCGGCGAACATCCTCGTCGCCGAGGACGGCGGCGCGCTGCACGCCTACCTCACCGACTTCGGGCTCACGAAACGGATGGCAGGCACCGGCGGGCCGACGAAGACGGGCACCGTGCTGGGCACCATCGACTACATGTCCCCGGAGCAGCTCGAGGGCAGGACCGTCGACGGCCGGGCCGACGTGTACGCGCTCGGCTGCGTGTTCTTCGAGGCGCTCACCGGGCGGGTGCCGTTCCCGCGCGACACCGACGCGGCGAAGATGTGGGCGCACATCGCCCAGCCCGCCCCCGCGCTGGCCGAGGTCGCCCCGCGCCTGCCCCGCGAGCTCGACGACGTGCTGCACCGGGCCATGGCGAAGCGGCCCGCGGAGCGGTACGCGACGGCGGGCGAGTTCGGCCGTGCCGCGATGGCCGCCGGGGCCGTGCTGGCGGGCACCCCGACTGTCGTCAGCCCGCGCCCACCGGTCCCCACGTACCCCTCGCCGAGCAACCCCTCGGGCGGGTCCGGACCGGGCCCGTACCCGCACGGCCCGATGCCGGGCCACCCGTGGCCCTCCGGTCCGCACTCCCTGCCCCCGCAGGCGCCTCCGGGTCCGGGGCGCAGCCGCGGCCTCGTCGCGGGCCTGGTCGCGCTCGTGGCGGTGCTGGCACTGGCGGGCGGCGTGATCGCCTACGTCGCCACCCAGTCGGGCGGACCGCCGCCGTCGCCGACCGGACCTGCCGGGGAGTCGCAGCCGGCCGCCGCGGGTGAGATCATCGGCGCCCCCATCGGCGTCGGCCAGACCCCCACGGACGTCGTCGGCACGGGGGATGCCCTGTGGACCGCCGACACCTCCACGGTCACCCGCATCGACGAGGCCACCGGTGCCACCGAGCAGGTCACGATCGGCGGCGACGGGCCCGTCTACCAGCTCGCGGTGGCCGAGGGCGACATCTGGATCCGCAAGGGCGACAACGCGCTCTACCGGCTCGACCCGACGACCCGCTCCGTCACCGGCCCCGTCGCCACCGGCCCGGTCGCGAACACCGGCCTCACGGCGGGCGACGGGTACCTGTGGCTCGCCCACCGCGACGCGGGCACCCTGACCCGGGTCGATCTGCAGACCGACCAGGTCGCGGGCGACCCCATCGCGGTCGGCACGCCGAGCTCGATGGCCTACGTGGGCGGCCAGCTCTACGTCGTCGACGCCGCGGCGGGAGAGCTCGTCGTGCTGGACGGCGCCACCGCGGCCATCTCGCGCCGCCTGAAGGTGCCCAACGCGAACGGCAGCATCCTGGCCGGCGACGGCACGCTCTACCTCGGCAGCGGCACCGACGCCTCGTCGGCCCTCACCCCGGTCGACGTGCGGTCGCAGCTCGTGGGCGACCCGATCCCGATCAAGGGGGCCAACCTGTTCGCCGTCGGCGGGGGCGGCGTGTGGCTGAACTTCCCGCTCGAGGACGTCGTGCGCCGACTCGACGCGCGCACCCTCCAGCCCGTCGGGGCGCCGATCACCGGGATCGGCAAGCAGGTCGACGGCCTGGCCTTTGTCGACGGCATGCTCGTGGTGCTCGACTCCCAGCAGAACACGGTGACCCGGATCCGGCCGACCTCCTAGCCCGAAAGGCTCACATGTTGCGCCGGTACTGGCCCCCGACCTCGAAGAACGCCTCGGTCAGCTGACCGAGCGAGCACACCCGGGCGGCGCGCATCAGCTCGTCGAACACGTTCCCGTCGGTCTGCGCGACGTCCTGCAGCCGCCGGATCGCCTCCTGCGCCTCGCCCGCGTGGCGGGCGTGGAAGTCC
>JBFWRR010000042.1:0-26537 GCA_050248815.1 Pseudonocardia sp.
TCCGAGATTATCGCGCAGCTGCGGAACCCTCATGTTATCCCCGTGCATCACCACGGCGAGATAGACGGTCAACTGTTCATCGACATGCGGCTTGTCGAAGGCGCCGATCTTGGCGGAGTGCTCGAGCCGTTGTCTCCCCAGACGGTTCGCGTGCCTATGTCCTCTCGTCGAGGAGCGCGAGTAACCTAGCTGCGCAGAAGGAGTTGCAGACATTTGACACATCGAATCAACAAACGATCACAACAGTAGGGCTCCCTCCGGGAGCCTCGGATATCGTTGTGTCTCCTGACGGAATGAAGCTGTACGTGGCGATCGAAGTTGGAGACGTGAACGGCGAACGGAGCTCCGGATCGATCTGGACGTTCGATACGACGACGTCGACAATTATCGACACAATCGACCTTGAAGACTCGCCGAACACACTCGCGCTGACACCGGACGGTCGGCACGCTTACATCGGAGTTCGTAGTGGCAGCAGGAGTGGCGTAGACGTTGTCGACCTCCTTACTGGCACAGTTGCATCCGTCGCCACAACAGCTCAACGACCGCTCGACATCGCCGTCTCCGGATGGCCGGAAAGTGTTTGCCGGCTCAACGAAGGACAATGCCGGCGAGCTGCTGGTGATGGACGCTGCCTCCCGCCGCGTTGTGTCAACAATTCCGCTTTCAGATCTCGTTGATCGGATGGCGTTCGCGGCGGACGGCCGGTATCTCTATGTTGCCGGCAGTTCAGGTCTGACGGTCGTCGATCCCCAGCAGCTTGTCGTGATGCGATCCTTCGTCCTCGACAGCAATCCGTGGGATGTTGCAGTATCCCCATCGGGCGACCGCGCTTACGTCACATATCAACTCGACGATGCACTCGGCGAGATCGATCTACAAACAGGAAGGACTGTCGCGGTCATCAAGGTCGGGCGTTTGCCTCAGGACTTGGCACTGAGTCCCGCGGGGGACACCGCATATGTCACTGATAGTGGGTCCGGAACAGTTTCGGTCGTCGCAATCGGGGCCACGCCGGTCAGTGGGTAGCGCCTGTGAACAGGGAGGCGAACGTGTGTAAAGAGGTAGCGTTTGATTCGAATAGGCCTCGGATTCGGATCTTTGAGTACGGTGTCGTATGCTTCAACTTCCGAGACGGATCCTTCAAGTTCGCTGGCTATCAGGGCGACATAGGTGAGGATGTCTCCGAGTTTGATTCTGGTAAGAGGGTCACCGGCGTTCGCCATCCTGCCAATCTTGTCAGCTTCTTAGGGAGGCGTGGATGGGAGATACTTCAAGTCGATCAGCAGAACCTCGCGGGAGTAATCTTCTCGCAGTATCATCTCCGTAGGTCCACTGCAACCGACGAGACACTCTAGCCCGGATATCTGATCCGGCGGTGGTTTGGTGATTGTGTCGGACGGGCACGACAGGTTTGCGGAGTCGCTCGGCGGGCTCCGGTTCCACGGGCCGGTTCGGCACGGGTCGTCGGGACGGCGAGGCTGTAGTCAGCCGGGGGGCGCACGGAGAACGCCCGGCCGGTCCAGACAGACCTGCCGGGCGTTCTGCCAGGTGGATGGCGGTAGCGGTGGGATTTGAACCCACGGAGGGCGTGAACCCTCACGCGCTTTCGAGGCGCGCTCCTTCGGCCGCTCGGACACGCTACCGGGACGAACCTTACCCGGGCGCCGCCGGACACCGTCCGCGGGGCGGCTCGCCCGAACGCTGATCGACTTCCGCGGCTGCCCGCGCCACACTTCCGGGATGACCGTCGCCGCCCGACTGCTACTCCCCGTGATCGCGCTCCTCCTTGCGGGGTGCGCCCCCGAGCCCGGCCCGTCGACCGTCGAGGCCGACTGCACCCCGGGAGCCCTGCCCACCCTCGTCGCCGGGACGCTCACCGTCGGCACGGACGAACCGGTGTTCCCGCCCTGGTACATCGACAACGACCCCACCACGGGGGAGGGGTTCGAGGCGGCCGTGGCGTACGCGATCGCGCAGGAGCTGGGCTATCCGAAGGACAAGGTCACCTGGACGCGGGTGCCCTTCAACGCCGCCATCCAGCCCGGGCCGAAGAGCTACGACCTCAACCTGACCGAGTTCTCGATCACCGAGGAACGGCGCAAGGCGGTCGACTTCTCCGCGCCCTACTACGACGTCAAGCAGGCCGTGATCACCATCGACACGAGCCTCGCCGCCGCCGTCACCGACATCGCCGGGCTCAAGCCGCTGCGCCTCGGCGCCCAGGTCGGGACGACGAGCCTCGCCGCGATCAACGACCAGATCGCGCCCACCACCCCGGCGTCGGTGTTCAACACCAACGACGATGCCAAGCTCGCGCTCACCAACGGCCAGATCGACGCGCTGGTCGTCGATCTGCCGACCGCCTTCTACATCACCGGTGCCGAGCTGGACAACGGCAAGATCGTCGGCCAGCTGCCGCTCGGGGGCGGCACGCCGGAGCAGTTCGGCGCGGTGCTGGACAAGGACAGCCCGCTGACCACGTGCGTGAGCGACGCCGTGGACAAGCTGCGCGCGGCCGGCACGCTCGCCGCGCTGGAGCAGCAGTGGTTGGCGTCGACGGGTTCGGCGCCCGAGCTGAAGTGACCCTCCCGGCCGCGCAGCGGAGCCCGCTCGCGCGGGAGCGGCTCGCGTACCGTCGCTCCCGCGCCCGCCGGTCCACGCTGGTCGCGTTCCTCTCGACCCTGCTGTTCGCGGTCGTCCTGGTCCTGGTCGTCGGCAACTCGCCGGGGTGGCCGCGCTTTCGCGAGACCTTCCTGGACGCGGGCGTGGCGTGGCACTCGCTGCCCGCCATCCTGGAGGGGCTCTGGCTGAACCTGCGGGTGCTGGTGGTCGCGGAGCTCGGCGTGCTGGTGGTGGGCCTCGCGATCGCGGCGCTGCGGACGTTGCGCGGGCCGGTGTTCTTCCCGCTGCGCGCGCTCGCGACCGGCTACGTCGACCTGTTCCGTGGCGTGCCGCTGCTGGTGGCGCTCTACCTGATCGGGTTCGGGCTGCCGGCGCTGCGGTTGCAGGGGATCCCGACGAGCGCGGCCGTCCTGGGCACGATCACGCTGATCCTCGTCTACTCCGCCTACGTCGCCGAGGTGTTCCGGGCCGGGATCGAGTCGGTGCACCCGTCGCAGCGGGCGGCGGCGCGCTCGCTGGGTCTGTCCCACCGCCAGGCGATGCGGCTGGTCGTGCTGCCCCAGGCCGTCCGGCGGGTGCTGCCGCCGTTGCTCAACGACTTCGTCGCGCTGCAGAAGGACGTCGGGCTCATCTCCGTGCTCGGCGCGGTGGATGCGATCCGGGCCGCGCAGATCGCCGTCGCCGAGACCTACAACTTCACCCCGTACGTCGTGGCGGGTCTGCTGTTCGTGCTGCTCGCGGTGCCGACCGGCCGGTTCGCGGACGCGGTCGCCGCGCGGGCCGCCCGCCGTCAGGAGGGCTCGTGATCCCCGTCCTGCAGGTCCGCGGCCTCGTCAAGTGCTACGGGGAGGCGACGGTGCTCGACCGGCTCGACCTGGCCGTGCGCGAGCACGAGGTGGTGACGCTGATCGGGGCGTCGGGCTCGGGGAAGTCGACGCTGCTGCGGTGCGTGAACATCCTGGAGGACGTCGACGACGGCCAGATCCTTCTCGACGGGGTGGACGTCACCGATCCACGGCTCGGGTCGCGCGCGCTGGCCGACGCGCGGCGCCGGATGGCGATCGTGTTCCAGGCGTTCAACCTGTTCCCGCACATGACGGCCCGCGAGAACGTCGCGCTCGCGCCCCGGGTGGTACACGGCCGGTCGCGCGCCGACGCCGACGCCCGCGCCGTCGAGCTGCTGAGGCGGGTCGGGCTCGGGGCGCTCGACGGCGCCTACCCCGACCGGCTCTCCGGTGGCCAGCAGCAGCGGGTGGCGATCGCGCGGGCGCTCGCCGTCGCCCCTCGGCTGCTCCTGCTGGACGAGATCACCTCCGCGCTGGACCCGGAGCTGGTGGGGGAGGTGCTCGCGATCGTGCGCGAGCTCGCGTCCGGGGGCATGACGATCCTCATGGCCACCCACGAGATGGGGTTCGCGCGCCAGGTGGCCGACCGGGTGTGCTTCCTCGACGGCGGGCGGCTCGTCGAGACCGGCCCGCCGGAACAGGTGCTGGGCGATCCGGTGCACGAACGGACCCGGACGTTCCTGGCCCGGATCATCGCGGCGGGTCGGCTCACGGGCTAGCCGAGCGTGGCGGGCAGGCCGAACGCCGCCAGGTGCTCCCGGCCGATGAACGTCGTGATCGCGCCGATGCGGTCCTCGTGCAACGTCAGGACGTCCACGGCGAACCCGACGTGCGCGCCGGCCGTGTCGTCCCGGAGATAGGAGCCCAGGGCGGGCTGGCCGTTCGCCCCTGTCGGCAGCCGCCGCCACGACCCGCAGCCGCCGAGCGGGACGGCCTTCGCGAAGCCGGTGACCGCGTCGATCCCGGCGTACCAGTGCGGCAGCGGCGGCATCGCCCACGTGACGTCCTCGGTGAGCAGCGCGATCAGGGAGTCCGCATCGCCGCGCTCCAGCGCCGCCGCGTACCCGTCGACGAGTGCTCGCACCCGGGCGTCGCCGAGGCTGCGCACCGTCGCCTGCTGGGAACGCGGCGGCACCCGCTCGGTGACGACCTTCCGCGCCCGCTGCAGCGCGCTGTTCACCGAGGCCACCGACGTGTCCATGATCCCGGCGATCTCCGCCGCGGTGAACCCGAGCACCTCGAACAACAGCAACGCCGCCCGCTGGTTGCCCGGCAGGTGCTGGCAGGCGGCGACGAACGCCAGCTCGACGGCCTCGCGCTGCTCGTAGGGCAGCTCGGCGTCGGGGTAGGGGCCGAGCCACGCGACGTCCGTGCGCGCTGCGTCGTCGACGACGGCGTGCGGGCTCGACGGCCCGAGATCCACCGGCAGGGCCCGGCGCCCGCGGTGTGCGATGACGTCGAGGCAGGTGCGGGTCGCGACCGTGTACAGCCACGTGCGGACGGCGCTGCGCCCCTCGAACCGTCCGATGTGGCGCCAGGCGCGCACCAGCGCGTCCTGCAGCGCGTCGTCGGCGTCGTGGACGGACCCGAGCATCCGGTAGCAGTGGGCGTGCAGCTCGCGGCGCAGCGGCTCGACGAGGCGGGTGAAGGCGTCGTCGTCACCGGCCCGGGCGCGGGCGAGGTCGTCCACGGGGCCGAGTCTGCCGCGTGGGACGCGGGTGGTGCACGGCGCTGTCCCGCGCGCCTGTCGGCCGGCTCGGCCCGCGGACCCGACCGGTCGTCGGAAAACGGCCACACGACCCGACGGAAAGCGCAACTCGCGGGGGCGGGAACGGCAACTCGCGGGGAGGTCGCTCAGGAGCCGGTGCCGCAGAGCGAGCGGCCCGCCCGGTCGAGCGCCATGCGGTGCAGCGCGTCGAGCCGGGCGCCGCGGGCGGCCCGGTCGGCGGCGTCGTGCCACGCGCGGTCGCAGGTCGGGGCGCCCCGGTCGGCGGCGGTCGAGCCGAGGTCGTCGAGCAGGCGGGCGGTGATCGTGTCGAGCTGCGGGCGCAGGGCCGCGAGGTCCGCCGGGGGCGGCGAGGCGTCCGGATCGGCCGTCCAGCTCGCGAACAGCCCGTACTGGACGACCTTGCTCGCCGCGATCTGGTCGCCGAAGACGGCCTCGACCCGCTCGGGGTCGAGGCCGCGCTGCCCCGCGCCCGCGGCGGCCGCGTCGAGTACGACCTGCTCGCGGGCCGCGTCCTCGATCGGCCCGCGGGTGCGCCACTTGGCGGCGGCGACGAGGTCGCCGGTGGCCAGCCGGTCCACGACGGCCGCGGCCAGGTCGTCCCACCCGGTCGCGTCGGGCGCCGCGGGCGCCGGGGTGGCGGGCGCTCCACACGACAGCAGCGCCGTGAGCATCAGCAGGATGGCCGGTGTCCCGAGACGCACGGGGTCTCCTCACGGATCGATTCGGAAGGTCAGGACGTGTCGCCCCGCTCCGGTCGCGGCGGTCCCGGACAAGCGGAGCCCGGCGGCGGCGCCGAGCGCGGCGAACTGGTCGCGGGTGCGTTCGCGGCCGCCGAAGAGCACGAGCATGCGCAGGTCCTGGTGGGTCGTCTCGCGGCGCGTGGCGGGGTCGTCGAGGAGGCGCTCGACCACCAGCACCCGCCCGTCGTCGGCGGCGGCGCGCCCGGCGCCGCGCAGGATCCCCGCCGCGGCCTCGTCCGGCCAGTCGTGCAGGACGTGGGCGAGCACGTAGGCGTCCCGACCGGGGGGCGGGTCGGCCCGCAGGTCGCCGACGACGACCGCCAGCCGCGGATGCGCCTCGCGGGCCGCCCACGCGGCGGGTCCCGAGCGCTCCACGAGCGTGCCCTCCAGGTGCGGCCACGCCGACAGCAGCGCGCGCAGCAGGTGGCCGCGCCCACCGCCGACGTCGACGACCCGCCGTACGTCCGCCCAGAGGCCGAGCTCGACCACCGGCGGGACCCACTCGACGGCGCGGGCGGCCATCAGCTCGTCGAACGACCGGCCGAGGCTGCCGTCCAGGGTGGCCCACACGTCGTGGCGGCACCGGCCGGTCCGCAGCGCGGGCAGGAGGGACTCGACGAACATCCGGTCCAGGTGCCCCGCCGCCCCCGCCCAGTCCAGCCGCGACGGCCACGAGCCGCCCGGTTCGGCGGCGGCGAGCGGTGCGCCGCGCTCGGTCAGGCGCACCGCCCGCCGTCCGTCGTCCCCTCCGGACGGGTCCACGGCCACGACCCCTCGCGCGGCCAGGAACGCGACGAGCCGGGTCAGCGCCGCGGCGTCGACGCCGAGCTCCCCCGCGACCGCCTCCACGGGCCGGGGACGGGTGGCCAGCGCGTCGGCCAGCCCGAGAGCGACCGTCGCGCGCATGACCATCGGCGTCACCAGGTCGCAGAGCGCGGCCAGTTCGCCGTCCGGGATGGGCACGGAGGCGATGATGACCATCCCGAGGCGGTCGCGCAGCCGGCTGGCGAGTTCTCGCCACGGTTTCCCCCACTGCGCCGGACGGCCTAACGTCGTAGTCGGAAGGGGGTTCCGATGGACGCGCCCGAGCACCTGCTCGCCGCCCTGGACGAGTCCTCGTTCCGCGTGCGCCGCGAGCTCGCGCCCCCGTCGCAGCTGGTGGGCGGCTCGCGCGCCCGGATCTGGCGGGTGATCGGCGCGCTGCGCGCCGCTGCCGAGCGGGAGATCCTGAGCTGCGACGACACGTCGTTCCTGATCCGGGCGGACGTACCCGAGCAGATCCGGGTCCGCGGCCCGCAGACCCTCACCGCCGCCCTGCGGCGGGGCGTCGAGGTCCGCCAGCTCACCACCCGGCCGGGCCTGCTCGCGGACCGCGACCTCGGCGCCATCGTCCACCGGGTGGGCGGGCGGGCGCGGGTCGTGGACCGGCTGCCGTTCAAGATCTCGATCATCGACCGGCGGGTCGCCTGCCTGCCCGCGGACCACGCCGTCCTCGCCGACGGCTTCCGGCTGATCCGCGATCCCGTCCTCGTGGCCGCGCTCGTCACGCTGCACCGGCGGCTGTGGCTGGACGCCGCCGAGCCCGACCCCGGCCCGTCGGAGGATCCGCCCCCCGCGCTCGCCGCCCTGCTGCCCGTGCTCGCGGGTGGCGAACCGGACGACGTGGCGTGCCGCAGGCTCGGGATCTCCCCGCGCACCTACAGCAGGCGGGTGGCCGAACTGCTCGCGCTGCTCGGGGTGCGGACCAGGTTCCAGGCCGGGGCCGAGGCCGCGCGGCGCGGGTGGCTCTGAACCGGCGGGCGCTAGCGGTGGGCCGCGAAGAACTCCTCCAGAAGGGCCGCGCACTCGGCCGCCAGCACGCCCCCCACCACCTCAGGGCGGTGGGTGAGCCGCCGGTCGCGCAGGACGTCCCACAGCGATCCCGCCGCGCCGGTCCTGGGCTCCCAGGCACCGAACACCACCCGGTCGATGCGGGCCAGGCCGATCGCGCCCGCGCACATCGTGCAGGGTTCCACCGTGACGGCCAGCGTGCAGCCCTCCAGCCGCCACCCGCCGACCCTCGCCGCCGCGGCGCGCAGGGCGAGGATCTCGGCGTGCGCCGTCGGGTCGCCCAGGGCCTCGCGGGCGTTGCAGGCCACGGCCAGCTCGCGCCCCTCCGCGTCCGCGACGACCGCGCCGATCGGGACGTCGCCCGTCCGCAGCGCCCCCGCTGCGACCTCCAGTGCCCGGCGGACGAGCGCCTCGTCCGTCACCGGGGCGTCACGGCGCGTCGACGACTTCCGCCAGCGCCTCGCCGAACCCGCAGCGGCGGCCGATCGCGATCAGCTGCTCGTCCGGGTAGAGGTCGGTCTCCGTGGCGAGCACCTCCAGCTCGTCCGCGGGCAGCCCGAGGTCGGCGAGGATCGCGAGATCGCCCTCCGGCCACGGCTCGGCGTCGGGATCGTCCGCCTCGTAGTCCGGCAGCTCGACGCGCAGGAGGTCCAGCACGTCCGCCGCGACGTCGTAGTCCAGCGCCGCGATCGCGTCCGACACCATCAGCGCCACGCCGCCCGGGACCGGGCGCAGCAGGACGAAGAACTCGTCGTCCACGTCGAGCAGGCCGAGCACCGCACCGGTGGAGCGGAGCTCGCGCAGGGCCGTGATGGCACTGTCGAGATCGACGAGCGCCTCCGAATCCAGGCGAGTGCAGCGCCACCGCCCGTCCTCGCGGATCGCGGCCACGGCGAACCCGGGCAGCGCGTCCTCCCGCCGGTCCGGGGGCGCCTCGGCGCTCTGCACAGCCATATCTCCACGGTAGGCCTTCGCCGGAGTGTGGGACAGACCACAGAGGTGGTCGAATCGACGACCGCAAGCCGACGTGCCGGTAACGGTCGGTTCGATGCCAGGATCGGTACATGCCCTCGGCCGACGAGCAGCTGAACGGTCTGGTCATCCAGGCACGCAGCCTCCAGCCGCGGACGATCGCCCTGCGCCGCGCGCTGCATCGCAGGCCCGAGATCGGCCTCGAGCTGCCCCACACGCGCGACGCCGTCGTCACCGCGCTCGCCGACCTCCCGATCGCCGTGCACCTCGGCCGCTCCAGCAGCTCGGTGACCGGCGTGCTGGAGGGGGCCCGCCCCGGGCCGACGGTCCTGCTGCGCGCCGACATGGACGCGCTGCCGTTGCAGGAGCAGACGACCCTCAAGTACCGCTCCGAGATCGACGGGCGCATGCACGCCTGCGGCCACGACACGCACGTCGCGATGCTCGCCTCGGCCGCCCGCCTGCTCGCCGAGCGTCGCGACAAGCTCGCCGGGCGCGTCCTGTTCATGTTCCAGCCGGGGGAGGAGGGCTACCACGGCGCGCGGCACATGATCGACGAGGGGCTGCTCGACGCGACCGGTCCGGCAGGGCGGCCGGATGCGGCGTTCGCGTTGCACATCTCGGCCACGCTGCCCGCGGGCGAGCTGCACACCCGGCCCGGCCCGCTGATGGCCGCGAACGACACCGTTCTCGTCACGGTGACGGGCCGGGGTGGGCACGCCTCGGCCCCGCACGACGCCCTGGATCCCGTCCCGGCCGCCGCCGCCATGATCGGCGCGCTGCAGACCGCCGTCACCCGGCGCGTCGATGCGCACCAGCCCGCCGTGCTGACGATCGCTCGGCTCGTCGCGGGCACCACAAGCAACGTCATCCCCGAGACGGCCGTCATGGAGGGGACGCTGCGGACGCTCTCCGAACCCGTGCGCGCCGTGGTGCGCGAGGAGATCCGGCGGGTCTGCCGCTACACCGCACTCGCGCACGGCTGCACCGCAGAGGTCGACGTCGAGCCGGGCTACCCCGTCACCGTCAACGACGGCGGCGCGGTCGAGCGGGTCCGCACGGTGGGGCGGACGCTCTTGGGGCGGGGCAAGGTCGCCACGATGCCGACGCCGATCATGGGTGCGGAGGACTTCTCGTACGTGCTGCGGCAGGTGCCGGGGGCGCTCGCGTTCCTCGGCGGTTGTCCCCGCGGCACCGATCCCCGCGCGGCCGCGCCGAACCACTCGAACAGGGTCGTGTTCGACGAGGAGGCGATGGCGGCCGGGACCGCCGTCTACGCGGGGCTGGCGCTGGACGCCCTCCGGTAGCCCGCGAGTTCCGCATCCCGCGGGCGCGAGTTGCGGGTTTCACCTGGGCGAGTTGCGCGTCTCGCGAGGGCGAGTCGCGGGTCTCGCCAGGCCGCAGGCCGGGTCCCACCCGCGAGTTCCGCATCCTACGGGCGCGAGTTGCGGATCTCATCGGACCACATGTCCCGTCCTGTCCGACGACACGGACAACACGGCCTGATGGATTGCGCAACTCGCGCGGCGGGGTATCGGGCACAGTGTCGCCCGTGATGCGGATCCGTGAGCTGGCGATGGCACTGCGTTCGGGCGAGCTGACGCCGGCCGAGCACGTCGCGGACGTCCTGGACCGGCTCGTCGCCGACACGACGAACGCCGTCGTCGCCCTCGACACCGAGCGCGCGACCGCCCAGGCCGCGGCCCGCACCGCCGAGCTTGCCCGCGGCGAGTGGCGCGGCCCGCTGCACGGCGTGGCTGTCGGGATCAAGGACCTCATCGACGTCGCGGGAATCCCGACCCGCGCCGGCTCCCGGATCCTCGACGACGCCGAGCCCGCCAGAGCGGACGCCCCGGTCGTGACGGCGCTGCGCCGGGCGGGCGCGGTCGTCGTCGCGAAGCTGCACACCCACGAGTTCGCCTACGGCCCGACGGGCGACGTCTCCGCCGGCGGGCCCGCCCGCAACCCCCACGACCCGACCCGGATCACGGGCGGATCGTCGTCGGGATCGGCCGCGGCGGTGGCGGCGGGGCACCTGCCGCTCGCGATCGGGACCGACACCGGCTGCAGCGTGCGCACCCCGGCGGCGCTGTGCGGGATCGTCGGCCTGAAGCCCGCGTTCGGCAGGCTGCCGACCGAAGGCGTGTTCCCGCTGGCCGAGAGCTGCGACCACGTGGGCCTGCTCACCGCGGACGTCCACGGCGCCTCGGTGGCCTACGACGCCCTCGTCCGGGAGGGCGGCGGGGCCGGCATCCAGGCGCCCGGCGTCGCGGGCGTGCGGATCGGGGTACCGGCGGACGGATACTGGGCGCCGCTCGACCGGGCGATCGCGGACGGCGTCGCCGCCGCGGTCGAACGGCTCGCGCGCCACGGCGCGGAGCTCGTCGAGGTCCGCACGGCGATGGTCGAGGAGCTGGCCGCGACGTACCCGCTGATCGTCGGCAGCGAGGCCCTCGCGACCCACGCGAGCTGGCTCGCCGAGCGGCCCGAGGACTACCAGCCCGCGACGCGGCGGCGCCTGGAGCGCCGGGCCGATCTCCCGGCCCGCGAGTACGTGGTCGCCCAGCGGGCGCGGCGGCGGCTGGTCGCGGCGATGCGGGCCGCGTTGGACGGGGTGGACGCCATGGTCCTGCCGACGACGCGGCTGCGGGCGACGCCGATCGGCGAGGAGGTCGTCGACGGCGTGACCGTCGCGTCCGCGCTGCTCGACCTGACCCTGCCGTTCAACCTGTCGGGCTGGCCCGCCGTGTCGGTGCCCGCAGAGGTCGGCGGCCTGCCCGCAGGCGTGCAGGTGGTCGGGGTCGGCCTGGAGGAACGGGGGGTGCTGCGGGTGGCGGCCGCCCTCGGCGCCTGATCGCCCGGCTACTGTCTGCACACATGGAGCGGGCGGTGTGCGTGCTGGGTGCCGGGCTGATCGGCGGCTCGCTGATGCGCGCCGCGGCGAAGGCGGGTCGCGAGGTCTGGGGCACGAGCGCGTCGGACGCGACCGCCGCCGCGGCCCGCGCGGACGGCTTCGACGTCACGGTCGACACCGACGGGGCCCTGCGCCGCGCCGCGGACGCCGACGCCCTCGCGGTGCTCGCCGTCCCGCTGCCGGTGGTTCCGCACGTGCTGGAGCGGGTCGACGCCGTCGCGCCGAGGGTGCGGCTGACCGACGCGGTGAGCGTGAAGGTCGCCGTCGCGGACGCCGTGGGCACGCACGCCCCCCGTGCCCGTTACGTCGGGGGGCACCCGATGGCGGGCACGGCCGAGTCCGGGTGGCGGGCCGGGGCGCCGGACCTGTTCGCGGACGCCGCGTGGGTCGTCGCCAGCGACGACGGCGCCGACCCCGACGTGTGGTGCGACGTCGCCGAGCTCGCGTGGGCCTGCGGCGCCCGGGTCGTCCCGGCCGCGGTGCACGAGCACGACCTCGCCGTCGCCCGGATCTCCCACCTGCCCCATCTCCTGGCCGCCGTCCTCGCCGCGACGGGCGCCGGGTCCGCGCAGGACGATCTGGCCCTCGCCCTGGCCGCTTCGTCGTTCGCGGACGGCACGCGGGTGGCGGGGACCCGTCCGGAACTGGTGCTGGCGATGTGCGAGGGCAACCGGGAGGCGCTGCTCGCCGCCGTGGACGATGCGCTCGGGCGGCTCGGCGTGATGCGCGGCGCGCTCGCGTCGACGGGAGGGCTCGCGGCGACGGTGCGCGCCGGCTACGCCGCCCGACAGCGGTGGAAGGCGACGCGGGAGCCGCTGGAGCACCGGGTCCGGCGGCCGCGGCCGGGGGATCTCGCGGCGCTTCGGGAGATCGGCAGGCGGGGCGAGGTCGTCGTCGGCTGGGAGTGACGGTCGGGCCTGACGTCAGGCTCAACTCACGCTGGTGGAATCCGCAACTCGCGGCGGTGGGATGCGGAACTCGCGGGTCAGCTCGCCGCGGCGCCCGCAGCCGGCGTGGCGGGGGGTGTGGCCGAGGCGGAAGGCGCGGGTCGAGGGACCTCCGTGGCGGCGACCAGCGTGGCGATCTGGGGGTACTCCACGACGAAGCCGTTCGCGTCCACGACGAGCTCCGCCTCGAAGTCGTCCCAGCTGAACCCGACGACCGCGCGGCCGTCGGCCTCCGGGGAGATCGTGTGGTAACGCTGCGTGACGAGTTGGGGTTCGAGGTCCGGGAGCGACACGAACACCATCGGGACGCTCTCGTCGCCCGGTTCGCGCTGCAGCCCGAGCCTGCGGATGGGCAGGGAGTTGTAGAGCGCGCTGAACTCGACGTCCACGTCGAGCGCGCCGTCGAACGCGGGCCGGGTGCTGCCCGACCCGCTGTCGGCGAGCCAGAGGCCGTCCTCGCGGCGGTTGAGCGTCAGGTGCCGCTCGCGGGCCGCGGTCGCGGAGGTGAGCGAGACCCGCTGCACCACGTCGTCGTCGCCGACGATCAGGCGGTAGGACGCGGTGAACCCGGGTCGTACCAGCCGCCCGAGAGCCCGCAGTCCGCCCTGCGCCCGCTGGATCCGGACGCCCTCGAGGCCGATCCCGTCGGCTGCCTGCCACGTGAGCATGGAGGTCACGTGGCACACGGTAGCCACCCGGGTGCCAGATCCACCTCTCCTGGTGCGGGTCCGGGGCGAATCCCGCCCGATCGGCCGGGTCTCAGGGCCGGGAGGGAACCCGCAGCCAGTCAAGACACCGCAGCCCCGGCCGGTAGACCGAGCTGCGGCGTTTCGCGACCACCCCCGGCAACCCGCGCTGCGCGGTGGCGGCGAGGAGGGCCACGCCGTCCGAGTAGACGGGGGACCGGGTGACGGCGGCGTCGGGTGCCGGGTCGAAGGCCAGCCGCTCCAGGGTGGCACGCCGGTCGGCGAGGGGCCTGTCGAGCAGCGGGACGCCGTAGAGGCGCAGCACGTCGAACGCCATGAACGTGACGGCGCCGGGCTCGCCGTGCCCGGCGAGGCGCCGCGCGAGAGCTTCGCCGCTTGGCACGCCGTCGGCGAGCAGGACGACGACGCCGTCGAGCAGGACGTCCGGGGCGAGATCGGCGATGGCGGCCAGTTCGGGGAAGACGCCCGTGCGGTCCGTGCCGCCCGCGTCGGTGAGGCGCAGTCGGCGCTCCTCGACCTCTGCCAGGATGCGCAGCCCGTCCCACTCGACCTCGAACAACCAGTCCGGCCCGCCGGGCAGGCTCCCCGGAGTGGCGAGCATGGGTTGCACACGGCCATGCTGTCACCGGGACCGGCGAAATCGTGGGAGGAGCCCCATGCGCGCGATGTGGAGTGGCGCGGTGTCGTTCGGGCTGGTGAGCGTGCCGGTCAAGCTCTACACCGCCACGTCGAGCCACGACATCCGCTTCCACCAGGTCCGGGCCTCGGACGGCGCGCGGATCAAGTACAAGCGGGTGGCGGCCACGGACGGTGAGGAGGTCGAGTACGCCGACATCGTCAAGGGCTACGAGACCGAGGACGGTGAGCTGATCATGCTCACCGAGGAGGACCTCGACCAGCTGCCCATCGCCACCGGCCACGAGATCGACGTCGTGGAGTTCGTCCCGGGCGACCAGATCGACCCGCTGCTGTTCGACAAGAGCTACTACCTGGAGCCGGAGCCGAAAGCGGCGAAGCCGTACGCGCTGCTGCGCGAGGCGCTCGTGCAGACCGACCGGATGGCCGTCGTCAAGGTGGCGTTGCGGCAGCGGGAGACGATGGCGGTGCTGCGGGTGCGGGGCAAGGTCATCGTGCTGCAGACGATGATCTGGCCGGACGAGGTGCGCACCCCGGACTTCGACATCCTCGAAACCGACATCGAACTGCGCCCGCAGGAGCTCAAGATGGCGGCGTCACTGATCGAGAGCCTGGGCGCGGACTTCGAGGCGAGCGACTTCCACGACGAGTACCGCGACGCGGTCGCCGAGATGATCGAGCGGAAGCGGACGACGGGGGAGACCCGCACGGCGCCGGTGGCCGAGCAGCCCGCGGACGAGGGCGACAGCATGACGGACCTGCTGACGGCCTTGCAGCGCAGCGTCGAGGCGGCGAAGGCGAGCCAGAAGGAGTCGGCGGACTCGGCGAAGGACTCGGTGAAGGACTCGGACGACACGCCGAAGGAGAAGCCCGCCGCGCGCAAGCGCTCGTCGTCGAAGAAGGACGACGAGGCCGACGAGAAGCCCTCGCGGCGGCGCAAGGCGGTGTAGCGGGGTGTAGCCGGCCACCCGGTGCGTCCCCGGCGAGCGCGGACCGCCTCGGGTGCGTCGAGCGTGCGTTCCTGCAGGTCGGAGCCGCACCGAGGGCACGCTCGCCGGGGCGGGGCCGCGCAACTCGGCCTGATGGGATGCGGAACTCGCCGGGGGCGGGGTGCGCAACTCGGCTGATGAGATCCGCAACTCGGCCTGATGGAGTGCGGAACTCGCGGGGGCGGGCGGAGCGCGCACACCTGGAGGCCCAGGCCGTCACCCCGCGTCGATCGCCCGCGCGGCGAGGATCCGTTCGAGCACCAGGGCCGCGCAGCCCGCCACCCCGCCGCGCTCGCCGAGCTTGCTGGGCTCGATGCGCAGCCGCCGCGTGACCGACGCCGACGCGTGCCGGTAGACCTGCTCGCGCACGCCCGCGACCAGGGGTTCGAAGGCGTCGGCCAGGTCGCCCGCGAGGACGACGACGCCCGGGTTGAGCAGGTTGACCGCCCCGGCGAGCACCTCGCCGAGGTGGCGGCCCGCATCCCGGACCAGTGAGACGGCCTCGTGGTCGCCGCGGCGCGCCAGCTCCACCACCCCGGCGAGCGTGCTGACGCCTCGCCCGGACAGGGCCCCGACCAGGGCGGGACCGCCCGCCACCGCTTCCAGGCAGCCCGTACCGCCGCAGCGGCACGCGATGCCGTCGCCGTCGCTCACGGCGGTGTGCCCGATCTCGCCGCTCGCCCCGTCCGCGCCGCGCTGCAGGCGCCCGCCGCTGATCAGGCCCGCGCCGATGCCGGTGGAGATCTTGACGAGCAGCAGGTCCTCGACGCCCGCGTCGCGCAGGGTGTGGTGCTCGGCGACGGCGAGGGCGTTCACGTCGTTCTCGACGACGAGGGGCCGGCCCGCCAGCGCCAAATGGTCGGCGAGCGGGACACCGTCCCAGCCGGGCATCGCGGGAGCGCGGACGCTGCAGCCGCGGGCGCGGTCGACGGGGCCGGGGATGCTGACGGCGACGCCGCGGACCGCGTCGTCGCCGGTCCCGGTGTCGCGGCGCAGGGTGGCGAGCTCGGCGGCCACGGCGTCGAGGACGGTGGCCGGCCCGAGGGTGACGTCGACCCGCAGCTCGGACTCGGTGACGACGCGGCCGGCGAGGTCGCAGACGGCCACCTGGCTGCGGCTGGCGCCGATGGCTGCCACCAGGACGACGCCGCCGGTGGCGTGGAACTCCAGCCGGGCGGCGGGCCGCCCCCCGGTGGACGCCTCGCCGGGCCGCTCGACGAGCCAGCCCTGCGCAAGGAGGTGGTCGACGCGCGCCGCGACGGCGGTGCGGGACAGTCCGGTGAGCCTGCCCAGCTCGGCGCGGGTGTCGGCCCCGCCGCGGACCAGCTCGAACAGGTCTCCGGCGGATGGTTGGTAGCCGGCTCCACGACGAGCTGCCATGGGCGTCAGTGAATCACTTCCGTCGGTGCGAGGCACGATCAACACCCTAAACGTACTTTTAATACCTAAGTATGACTGCTATCGTTCAGAACTGCCCCACTTCCGACGGGACAGGAGTCGGCTGATGCCGAACCCTTCGCACCCCTCGCCCACCACGGACCGGGCCTGCGATCTGGTCGTCTTCGGTGGCACCGGCGATCTCGCGATGCGCAAGCTCCTCCCGGCGTTGCTGCGCCGGGACACCGACGAGCAGCTCCCGGAGGTCTCGCGGATCGTCGCGGTCTCCCGGGCGGGCCTCGACGACGCGGGCTTCCGCGACAAGGTCGACGCCGAGCTGCGCCGCGCCGCGCCGGACCACACGGCCGCTGCCCGCAAGCGCTTCCTGCGCAGGCTGCACCACCGCACCGCCGACGTCACGGACGGCACCGAGGGCGCCGACGCCGAGTGGGCCGCGCTCGCGGAGCTGCTCGGCCCGCCCGACCGTCGCGAGCGCGTGCTCTACCTGGCCTGCGCGCCGCAGCTCTTCGGCCCGATCGTCCGCCGGGCCCGCACCAGCGGCCTGCTCGACGACGCCACCCGCGTGGTCCTGGAGAAGCCGATCGGCCACGACCTCGCCTCCGCACGGCGGATCAACGACGAGGTCGGCGCCGTGGTCGCCGAGGAGAACACCTTCCGCATCGACCACTACCTTGGCAAGGAGACCGTCCAGAACCTGCTGGTCCTGCGCTTCGCCAACACGCTGCTGGAACCGCTGTGGAACGCCGGCGGGATCGACCACGTGCAGATCTGCGTCGCCGAGACCCTCGGCGTCGGCGGGCGCGCCGGCTACTACGACGGTTCCGGCGCCCTGCGCGACATGGTGCAGAACCACCTGCTGCAGCTGCTCTGCCTCGTCGCGATGGAGCCACCCGCCCGGCTGGACCGTGAGGCCGTCCGCGACGAGAAACTCAAGGTCCTGCAGTCGCTGCGCCCGCTCGGCGGCGCCGACGTGGCCCGCTGCACGGTCCGCGGCCAGTACACCGCGGGCCTGGTGGACGGCGCGGCCGTCGTCGGCTACCGCGACGAGCTGGCGGCGCCCAGCCGCACCGAGACGTTCGTGGCCCTCAAGGCCCAGGTGCACAACTGGCGCTGGGCGGGGGTGCCGTTCTACCTGCGCACCGGCAAGCGGCTGGGCAGGCAGGCCTCGGAGATCGTCGTGCAGTTCCGGCCGGTGCCGCACTCGATCTTCCCGCTGGTGGGCGACGACATCCCGGCCAACCGGCTCGTCATGCGCCTGCAGCCCGACGAGGGCGTCCACCTGCAGATGATGACCAAGCAACCCGGTCCCGGCGGCATCCGGCTGCACCCCGCGCAGCTGGAGCTGAGCTTCGCCGAGACCTTCGGCGCCCGCCTTCCCGACGCCTACGAGCGGCTGCTGTCCGACGTCGTGCGCGGCAACCCGACGCTGTTCATGCGCCGCGACGAGATCGAGGCCGCGTGGCGCTGGACCGAGCCGATCCAGGCCGCGTGGGACGCCCTCGGGGAGGCGCCGCGGCCCTACCCGGCAGGCACCGCGGGACCCGCGGCGGCCACCGCCCTGATCGAACGTGACGGCCGTACCTGGTACGAGGAGACCCTTCCGTGAGCCTTCATCCCGTTCTGGCCCGCGTGACCGACACGGTCCGCGAGCGCTCCGCCACCACCCGCGCCGGCTACCTCGCCCGCACCAGGGAGGCCGCCCGGCAGCGCCCGGCCCGGGCCGGCCTGGGCTGCGCGAACCTCGCGCACGGCGTGGCCGCCTGCTCGCCCGCGGAGAAGCTGGCCCTCACCCGCGAGCCCCGCCCGAACGTCGCGATCGTGTCGGCCTACAACGACATGCTGTCCGCGCACCAGCCGTTCGCCGAGTACCCGGCCCGGCTCAAGGACGCGGTGCGCGCCGGGGGCGGCACGGCCCAGTTCGCGGGCGGCGTGCCCGCGATGTGCGACGGGATCACGCAGGGCCGGGCCGGCATGGAGCTGTCGCTGTTCAGCCGCGACCTCATCGCGATGGCCACCGCCGTCGCGCTCTCCCACGACATGTTCGACGCCGCGCTCCTGCTCGGCGTCTGCGACAAGATCGTTCCCGGGCTGGTGGTCGGCGCCCTGTCGTTCGGGCACCTGCCGACGATCCTGGTGCCTGCCGGGCCGATGACCTCCGGGCTCGCCAACGCCGAGAAGAGCCGGATCCGCCAGCTGCACGCCGAGGGCAAGGTGGGCCGCGAGGAGCTGCTCGCCGCGGAGTCCGCGTCCTACCACGGGCCCGGGACCTGCACGTTCTACGGCACCGCGAACTCCAACCAGCTCCTCATGGAGATCATGGGCCTGCACCTGCCCGGGGCGAGCTTCGTCAACCCGGGCACGCCGCTGCGCGACGCGCTCACCACCGCGGCGGGGGAGCGTTCGGTCGCGCTGGCCCGCGACGGCGTCGGGATCGCGGATGTCGTGGACGAGCGTGCCGTCGTCAACGGGCTGGTCGCGCTGCTCGCCACCGGCGGATCGACGAACCACACGATGCACCTCGTCGCGATCGCGGCCGCCGCGGGTGTGGAGCTGCGCTGGTCCGACTTCGCCGAGCTCTCGGCCGTCGTCCCGCTGCTCGCGCGGGTGTACCCGAACGGCAAGGCCGACATCAACCACTTCCACGCCGCGGGCGGCACGTCCTACCTCGTGCGCGAGCTGCTCGGGGCGGGCCTGCTGCACCGTGACGTCACGACCGTGGCGGGGCAGGGGCTCGACGCGTACGCCACCGAGCCGTTCATCGGGGACGGTCTGCGCTGGCGGCCGGGCCCGGCCCGCAGCCTCGACACGGAGGTGCTGCGCCCGGTCGCCGCGCCGTTCGCTCCGGACGGCGGGCTGCGCCTGCTCGACGGCAACCTCGGCCGCGCGGTGATCAAGACCTCGGCGGTGGCGCCCGAGCACCGGATCGTCAAGGCGCCCGCCCGCGTCTTCGACGACCAGGCGCACCTCCTCGCCGCGTTCGCCGCCGGTGAGCTGGACGGCGACCTGGTCGCGGTCGTGCGCTACCAGGGCCCGCGCGCCAACGGCATGCCCGAGCTGCACAAGCTCACCCCCGCGCTCGGTGCGCTGCAGGACCGGGGCCACCGGGTCGCGCTCGTCACCGACGGGCGGATGTCCGGGGCGTCGGGCAAGGTGCCCGCCGCGATCCACGTGTCCCCGGAGGCGGCTGCGGGCGGACCGCTCGCCAGGATCCGGGACGGCGACCTCGTCGCCCTCGACGCCGACGCCGGACTCCTGGAGGTCCTCGTGCCGGCGCCCGAGCTGGACGCGCGCGAGCGCACCGGTGCCCCGCCGGACGACGCCGCCTGGGCAGGTACCGGCCGCGAGCTCTTCGCCGCGTTCCGCCGCGCCGTCGGTCCGGCCGAGCGGGGCGCGAGCGTCATCGGGGGTGTGCGGTGAGTCTCGTCGACACCGCTCTTCTCGATGCGGCACCCGTGATCCCCGTCGTCGTCCTGCACGACGTCGAGACGGCCGTCCCGCTGGCCAGGGCGCTGGTGGACGGGGGCCTGCCCGCCATCGAGGTCACGCTGCGCACGCGCGAGGCGCTGCCCGCCGTCGAACGGATCGCCGCCGAGGTGCCGGACGCGCTGATCGGCGTGGGGACGGTGCTGAGCCCGCGCGACGTGGGGCGCTCCGTACGGGCGGGTGCCCGGTTCCTCGTCAGCCCCGGGGCCACCCCGGTGCTGCTGGATGCCATGACGGACAGCGGGCTGCCGTTCCTGCCGGGCGTCGCGACGATCTCGGAGATGATGGCCGTGCACGAGCGCGGGCTCACGGGGATGAAGTTCTTCCCCGCCGAGGCTGCGGGCGGCACGGCGTTCCTCTCCGCGGTCGCGGGCCCGCTGCCGCAGCTGCGGTTCTGCCCCACCGGCGGGATCACGCCCGCGTCCGCGCCGGGCTACCTGACGCTGCCCAACGTGGGCTGCGTCGGCGGCTCGTGGACCACGCCGCGCGATGCCGTCGCGGCCGGCGACTGGGGGCGCGTCACGGCGCTCGCGAAGGAGGCGGCGGCGCTGCGGCCCTGATGCTTCCGTCGGGGCAACGAGCGGCGCGTTCGTCCAAGCCAGTTGGACGAACGCGCCTTTCGTTGCGGAAGCCGCGGTCAGGGGCCGTGCGCCGACTTCGGCGGCACCTCGTCGTTCTGGATCGCCTTGAACAGCACGGAGGCTCGCTTGCTGTCCCAGCGCACGACGGACTGGCCGCCCACGCTGCCGGAGCTCGCCACCGGCACCGTCGTGGCGAGGCCGTCGCCTCCGGCGATGCCGCGCATGGCGAGCGCGAGGCCGGCGAGGTTCCACACGTGGTCGCCGGTGTCGACGGTGACCGCCCGCGCCATCGCGCCCGCCAGCGGCACGATCCGGAACGGGTTGAGCAGCGTCGTCGGGCTCGTCGCCTTGTCCACCAGTGCGCCGAGGAACTGGCGCTGCCGGGCGACGCGGTCGAAGTCCGACCCCGCCGTCGCCCGGGTGCGGACGTAGCCGAGCGCCGTGGCACCGTCCATCTCCTGGCAGCCGGCCTTGATGTTCAACGCCGCCTTCGGGTCCCGGATGGCCTGGTCGGCGCAGATCTCGACGCCGCCGACGGCATCAACGGCGTCCACGAAGCCGCTGAAGCCGATCTCCGCGTAGTGGTCGATGTGCAGGCCGGTGGCCCGCTCGACCGTCTTGATGAGCAGCGAGGCCCCGCCGAACGCGTACGCCGCGTTGAGCTTCTCGCGGCCGTAGCCCGGCACGTCGACGTAGGAGTCGCGCGGGAGGCTCACCAGGACGCTGCCGCTGCTGCCGCTGTGCAGGAGCATGATCGTGTCCGTGCGCTGGCCGACGTCGCCGCCGGTGGCGAGCTCGCGCTCCTGCTCCTTGGTGAGGCCCTTGCGGCTGTCCGAGCCGACGATGAGCCAGTTCGTGCCGTCCGAGCTCGCGGTGCTGTCGCTCGGCAGCGCGTCCGTGCGCTCCAGGTTGACCTCGACGTACGTGCCGAACGCCAGCACCAGCGCCAGCACCACGACGCAGGCGGCGATGATCCGACGCTTCCAGTAGCCGGGCCGGCGCGGCGGCCGTGGGCGCGCCGGTGGGCGGTCCTGCGGGAGGGGCCCGGGCGCGATGTTCGCCCGCGGCGCGGGCCCGTCCGGCGGCAGCACCGCGGTGGGCGGGTCGTAGGGGGGCGGTGGCGGCGGGTTCCCGATCGGGCGCTGGGGACGCCGGAGGGGCGGTGGCGGTGGCGCGCCCCGCCGCGGTGGCCCCGACCGTCCGTTCATCCCGTTCTCCCCGTCCTCACCGTCCGTCGACGTGCTCCCTGCCGTACGCCCGGCAGAGAAATCCCACATGAGGGAGACGTTCGAGAGGCCCTGGAGGTTCTGTCGTGCCGATTACGGATCGGTGGACGGTGCCTATCGGGCGGCGGAGGGCCCGCGGCGCTCCTCGTGGGCTGTCGACGATGCGGCGGAGTCGGGGAGGTGCAGTTGTCCACATCGACGGTACTTGTCCACAGGTTCCGGATCCGCCCGCAGGCGGGGTCGCCTGCGGGCGATCATCGGGTCCGTGGAGATCACCGGCTGGCGGCTCCTGCGCCCCGCCGAGCTGCGGATGCGCGGGTTCACCGAGGGCGAGATCCGGCGCCGGCGGCGGTCCGGCGTGGAGCGTACGTCCCCGGCGGCGACGAGCGGATGCGGACGGCGGCCGGCCGGCACGCGTTGCTCGTGGTGGCCACGACGGGTGAGGTACCCCCGGAGGCCGTCGTCAGCCACGTGTCGGCGGCCGTCCTGCACGGGCTGCGGTCCGGCACGCTCCGCCACCGACGAGCTGCCGTCGTCCCGGGCACCGGAGGCGCGCCGCGTCGTCGCCTTCGCGGACGGGCGCAGCGAGAGCCCGGGGGAGTCGCGCCGAGCGCTGCTGCGGGCGCGGCTCACCCCAGCAGCGGCTCGCCCTCGAACAGGCCGAGCTGCTCGGCGTAGAACTCGATGTTCACCCCGTTCGGGTCGCGGATGTAGAGGCTGTTGTCGATGCCGCGGTCCGGTCCGATGTAGGGGATGCCCGCCTCGTCCAGGCGCCGCCGGGCGTTCGCGAACTCCTCGTCCGACGTCGAGAGCGCGATGTGCTGCACCCCGCCGATCGTCTCGCTGAACTCCGGGTGGTCGTGGCCGGGGAAGTCGAAGAAGCCCAGGAGGTTGCCGTTGCCGATGTCGAAGAAGAAGTGGCTCGATCCCGCGTAGTCGCGGTTCTCCACCAGCTCGACCAGCGGGAACCCGAGCGTCTCCTGGTAGAAGCGGATGGTCTCCTCGACGTCGCGACAGATCAGGGCGATGTGGTGCACCCCGCGCACGGTGCTCGCCGGTCGGTTCGACGGCGAACGCAGGTACTTCTCCTTCAACGACGCGCGCCGGGCACGGACGGCCTCGAGCTCGGCTCCCTGCGGCTGTGGCATGGCGGTCCCTTCTCGCGGTGAGTCCACATCCACCTTGGCACGGCCGAGGCCTACGGTCATCGGAATGCAGCGCCACGCCTCCGGGTCGCCCTTCGAGGCGACGATCGGCTTCTCCCGCGCCGTCCGAATCGGCAGCCGGATCCTCGTCTCGGGCACCGCGCCCGTCTGGCCGGACGGGTCGTGCCCGGACGACGTCACGATGCAGGCCCGCCGCTGCTTCGCGATCGTCGAGGAGGCGCTCGCGGCCCTGGGGACGGAGCTGCGCGACGTCGTCCGCACGCGGATGTTCCTCACCGACCGCGCGGACGCGGACGCGGTCGGGGCCGTGCACGGCGAGCTGTTCGCGCTGGTGCGGCCCGCCGCGACGATGGTGGTGGTCGCCGGCCTGCTCGACCCGCGCTGGAAGGTGGAGGTCGAGGTGGAGGCCGAGGTCACCCGGCCCTGAGCCGGGAGCTGGCGGGCGCCCGTACCGCACTGATCCGCACCGCACTGATCCGCACCGCGCTGATCCGCACCGCCCGCGGCGCCGATCAGCGCGACGACGGCACCGACACCGCCCAGGCCAACCCGGCCCTCCCGCTCGGGCTGCCCGGCCCACGGTCCCGGGTCGGGCTGGGAGCCCGCGCAACGGGTGGCGCGTTCGTCCGACTGGGTTGGACCAACGCGCCACTCGTTGCGGGATCAGGTGGGGGTCAGGTGCGGTGGTGGCTCTCCTGCAGCCCGTACACGGGCGTCGGGATCCCCTCCTGGCGCGCCTTGAGCTGCAGCGCCAGGTACAGCGAGTAGTGGCGCGACTGGTGCAGGTTGCCGCCGTGCAACCAGAGGTTCTCCTGGTTGGTGGGCTTCCACATGTTGCGCTGCTCGCCCTCCCACGGACCGGGGTCCTTCGGGGTGTCCGAGCCCAGGCCCCACACCCGGCCCACCTTGCCCGCGACCTCTTCGCCGCACAGCTCCTCGACCCAGCCGACCATGTTGCCGTAGCCGGTGGCGAAGACGACGACGTCCGCGTCGAGCTCGGTGCCGTCCGCCAGCTTCACGCCCTTCTCGGTCAGCTCCGTGACCTGCCCCTGCACCAGGTTCACCTCGCCGTTCGCGACCAGGTCCGCCGCGCCGACGTCGATGTAGTAGCCCGAGCCGCGGCGCAGGTACTTCATGAACAGCCCCGACCCGTCGCTGCCCCAGTCGTGGCGGAACCCGGCGGCTTCCAGGCGGTCGTAGAAGTCCTTGTCCCGCTCGGCCATCTGCTGGTACAGCGGGATCTGGAACTCGTGCAGGATCCGGTACGGCAGCGAGGCGAAGATCATGTCCGCGTGCCAGGTGGTGACGCCGTTCTGGACCGCCTGCTCCGAGTAGAGCGCGCCGAGGCCGATGTCCATGAGCGTGTTGCTCTTGACGATGTGCGTGGACGAGCGCTGCACCATCGTCACCGACTCGGCGCCCGCTTCCCAGAGCGCGCCGCAGATGTCGAACGACGAGTTGTTCGAACCCACGACGACGGCCTTCTTGCCCTTGTAGGCGTCCGGGCCGGGGAACTGCGAGCTGTGGAACGTCTCGCCGCGGAAGAGGTCCTTGCCGGGCAGGTCGGGGATGTTCGGCCGCCCCGACATTCCCGTCGCGAGGACGAGCTGGGTGGGCGTGAGCGTGAGCTCCTCGCCGTCGCGGTCCACGACGACGGTCCACCGCTCCCCGTCGAAGGTCGCGGACCTGCACGTCGTGGAGGACCAGTAGTTGACCTCCATGACCCGCGTGTACATCTCCAGCCAGTCGCCGATCTTGTCCTTCGGCGAGAACACCGGCCAGTTGCGCGGGAACGGCAGGTAGGGCAGGTGGTCGTACCAGATCGGGTCGTGCAGGCACAGCGTCTTGTACCGGTTGCGCCACTGGTCGCCGGGACGCGGGTGGCGGTCGACGACGATGTGGGACACGCCGAGCTGGCGCAGCCGCGCACCCAGGGCGATCCCGCCCTGCCCGCCGCCGACGACCAGCACGTACGGCTGCTCCGTGCGGCCGAGCTCGGCCGCCTCGAGCTCCTTGCGTTCCTTCCACGTGACGCGATCCCGGAAGGCACCGTGCTCGGTGCCGTGCGGACGCCGCTCGTCCTGGCTCTCCTCGTAGCCCTTGAGCTCCTCGAGATCGGTGAGGAACGTCCACGCCTTGAGCGCGCCGTCCTCCTCCTTCAGCCGGACGAGCCCCTTGCCGCGCCCGACCCCGGTCTCGAAGGCGAACCACCCCGTGATGACGCCGTCCGATTCGGTGGGCTCGTCGGTGAACCGGAACCCGGACGGGTCGGTGCTGTCCAGGGTGGCGCGGAGCATGTCCGCGACCCCCTCGGGGTTCTCGACGGTCTTGATGTTCCAGGTGAAGGCGATGAGGTCGCGCCAGAAGCTCTGCGCGGCGAACATCCCGGCCGCGCGGTCGACGTCCCGCGCGGCGAGCGCGTTCTCCAAGTCCGCCAGCCACGCGCCCGCGCGGCCGGCGGGCGTCGAGGTGTCGGGGCGTTCCAGGGTCTGACTCACGACAGGGACCTCCTGCGACGATGCGGGTTACCTGTGACAGGCAACACCGCCGCGCATGGGTCGGGCACCGGTTGCATCAGGGTTGCAGTGGTGGCCGGCGGTTCGTGCGGTGCGTGAGGCTCGGCGGACGGGGCTGTTGTCGCGGCGACGGCGGGTGGTCCCGCCGGGCGTCAGAGCCAGCGCGGCGCCTCCGGCACCCTCCCGGACGACGAGGTCAGCTCCTCGCCCGCAGTGCGCCCCGTCAGCCAACCAGCGAGAGCCTCCGCAGACCCGTCGAGGACGGCGGCCGGGGCGCCCCGTCCCACCCGCCAGCGGCCGGCCGGTGAGCGCAGCAGCATCGACGGGCAGTCGTCCCGCGCGCTCATCACCGCGGTGACGTCGTCCAGCAGCACCTCGGCCATCCCGTCCGGCAGGCGCAGCGGCGCGTGAGTGGTACCGAGGTCGTGGGCGTGCAGCCACACCTCCCGCACCCGCATCCACGGCACCTCCGCCGCCGGGATCGTGCGGCCCTGGGCGCTGCGCACCGACGCCGTCCAGTCGGCGTCGCCGAGTTCGGCGAGGGCCGCGGCCAGGTCGGCCGCGGTGGAGACCAGCTCGGCGCGCAGGGTCGCCGCGGGCCGGGCGGCGGAGGCCTCGATATCGCGGTCGCGCTGCTGTGCGTCCGCGTACATCGGCGTCTCCACCCCCGTGCGGGCCCACGCGACGAGCCGACCGAGCGCTTCCGCGTTGCGCGCCAGGTGCGCGACGACGTGCGCGCGGGTCCAGCCGGGCAGCGTGCTGGGCGCGCGCAGCGCATCGTCGTCGAGCCCGTCCACGACGGCCGCCAGGTGCGCCTGGCCCTCGTGCATCCAGGCGAGCGTCGTCGTGGTCTCGTGACGGGTGCTCACCGGGATCGCTCCACGAGCGCACGGAGCGCGCCGCTCCCGCGGCGTCCTCGCTCGAGGCTCACGCGCCCTCCTCCACGCCGTGCGCCGGGTCGGATCCGGGCGCTCCCGCGTCGTCCTCGCCTGGCGGCTCGCTCGAGGCTCACGCGCCCTCCTCCACGCCGTGCGCCGGGTCGGATCCGGGCGCTCCCGCGTCGTCCTCGCCTGGCGGCTCGCCCGACGCTCACGCGCCCTCCTCCACGCCGTGCGCCGGGTCGGATCCGGGCGCTCCCGCGTCGTCCTCGCCTGGCGGCTCGCCCGACGCTCACGCGCCCTCCTCCTCTGCGACCCTGCGCGCCAGGTCCTCCCGCAGCGCCTTCTTGTCGAT
>JBFWRR010000042.1:26637-31711 GCA_050248815.1 Pseudonocardia sp.
CGCCGTGCGCCGGGTCGGATCCGGGCGCTCCCGCGTCGTCCTCGCCTGGCGGCTCGCCCGACGCTCACGCGCCCTCCTCCTCTGCGACCCTGCGCGCCAGGTCCTCCCGCAGCGCCTTCTTGTCGATCTTCCCGATCGCGGTCGCCATCAGCTCGTCCACCACGATCAGGCGTTCGGGCAGCTTGAACCGGGCCACCGGGCCCATGCCCGCACGGATCTCGTCCAGCGTCACCGTCGCCCCGTCGCGCGGCACGACGTAGACGGCGACGCGCTCCCCGAGCTCGGGATCCGGCATCGCCACCGCGGCCACCTCCAGCACGCCCGGCACCTGGTAGACGAGGTTCTCCACCTCCTCGGCGGAGATCTTGTCGCCGCCGCGGTTGATCATGTCCTTGTCCCGGCCCTCGACGATCAGGTAGCCCTCGGGAGTGCGCCGGCACACGTCACCGGAGCGGTACCAGCCGTCCTTCGTGAACGACTTCCGGTTCTGCTCGGGCGCCCGGTAGTAGCCGCGCGGGGTGTACGGGCCGCGGGTGAGCAGCGCGCCGAGCTGGCCCTCCCGGACCGGGTGCTCGTAGGAGTTGACCAGCTTCACCTCGTCTCCGGGGGACAGCGGGCGGCCCTGCGTCGTGCAGACGATGTCGTCCGGGTCGTCGAGACGGGTGTAGTTGAGCAGGCCCTCGGCCATGCCGAACACCTGCTGCAGTTGCGCCCCGAGCACCGGCCTGATCTTGCGGGCCAGCCCGTCGGCCAGCCGGGCCCCGCCGACCTGCAGGACCCGCAACGGCTCGGGGGGCCCGTGGGCCGCCGCGTGATCGAGCCAGCGGGCCGCGGCCGCCGGCACCGTCGAGGTGAGCGTGACGCCCTCCGCCGCGATCGTCGCGAACGCCTTCTCCGGCTCCGGTGAGCCCAGCATGACCACGCGCCCGCCGCCGATCAGCGTGCCGAGGATGCCCGGGCAGGCCAGCGGGAAGTTGTGGCCCGCGGGCAGCTGCACCAGGTAGACGGTGTCCGCGTCGATCCCGGAGACGTCCGCGCTGGCCTTGGCGTTGTAGGCGTAGTCGTCGTGGGTGCGCGCGATGAGCTTCGGCAAGCCCGTCGTGCCACCGGACAGCAGGAACACGGCGACGTCCCGCCCGCCGGGCGCGGCGGCGTCCCACCGGGCCTTCTCCGCGGCGGCGTCCTGCGGCGGCGCGCACAGGGTCCGCAGGCACTCGCTGCCCGGGGCGATCTCCTCGCCCGCGCACAGCACGAACGACGGGCCGTCGATCTCGTGGGCCATGCTCTGATGGTCGAAGCCGCGCAGCCGGTCCGGTACCGCGACCGCGACCGCGTCGGAGTGGCGGGCGAGGTAGGACACCTCGGTGCGTCGGTGCCCCGGCAGGGCCATCACCGGCACGATCCCGGCGCGCAGGCACGCAGCCGTGAGGGCGACGAACTCCCAGCAGTTGGGCAGCTGCACCACCATCCGGTCGCCCGCGCCGATTCCCAGGTCGGCGAGCCGGGACGCCGCGGCGTCCGCCCGCGCCATCAGCTCGCCGTAGGTGAAGCGCACCTGCCCGTCGACCACGGCCACCGCGTCCGGCGTCCGGTCCGCCGCGGCCTGCAGCAGCGTGCCCAGCGGCACGCCCTGCCAGTACCCGGCGGCGATGTAGCTCTGCACGAACTCGTCCGGCCACGGGACGAGCCCGTCCGTGATGGGGGCGGCCACGTCAGTGCTTCTCGGCCAGCTTCTCGGCCACGCAGACGTTGCGGCACTCGCCGACGCCTTCGATCGCCGTGACGACCTCCTGGCCCTCGGCGAGGAACAGCGGCGGCGTGCGGCCCGCACCGACCCCTCCCGGCGTGCCGGTGAAGATCAGGTCGCCGGGCGCGAGCGTGACGATGGCGGAGATGTACTCGACCAGGCGCACCGGGTCGAACACGAGCTCGGAGGTGTGTGAATCCTGGCGGACGTCGCCGTCGACCGTGCACGAGATCCGGCCCGGTTCGACGTCGGTGACGAGCCATGGGCCGACGGGCGTGCACGCCTCGAACATCTTGCCCTGCAGCCACTGCAGGGTGCGGTTCTGGAAGTCCCGCGCGCTCACGTCGTTACCCACCGTGAAGCCCGCGATCGCCGCTGCCGCGTCCGCACCGGTGGCGTGGCGCACCTCCGCGCCGATCACCACCACGAGCTCGGCCTCCCAGTCGACCATCTCCGACCCGGCCGGCAGCACGATCGGGTCGTTGGCGCCCGTGAGCGTGCGCGCGAACTTCGCGAACAGCGTCGGGTGTTCGGGCAGCTCGCGACCCATCTCCCGGATGTGGTCGCGGTAGTTCAGCCCGACGCAGATCACCTTCTCCGGCGCCGGCACCAGCGGGGCGTAGTCCAGGTCGGCCGGCGGCAGGACCTCCCCGGAGGCCGCGGCGGCCGCCTCCCGCCAGTCCGGCCGCTCGAGCACGGCGCGGACGTCGGTGTGGCCGAGATCGACGGCCCCGTCGTCGTCCACCCGGACGGCGCGCAGGCCGCTGTCGGTGCGGACGGTGGCGAGCTTCATCGGACGGACCTCTCGTGACGGCGAGTGACGGCAGGGACCGCCGCACCGTAGCGCGCCGCAGGGGTCCCTGCCGACGGCCGTTCCGCCCAGCGATCACCCGACGACTAGAGCCCCCGGGTGAAGCCCTCCGGAACGATCACGTCCTGGGGGCCGAGGTCGTGGATCGAGGACTTCCCGAGGCCCAGGAGTGCCTCGTCGATCCCGGCCCGCAGGATCTCCAACACCCGCTTGACCCCGGCCTCGCCCTCGGCGGCCATCCCCCACAGGTACGCCCGGCCGATCATCACGGCCTTGGCGCCCAGCGCGAGCGCCTTGACGACGTCCCCGCCGCGGCGGATGCCGCCGTCCAGGAGGATCTCGACCTGGTCGCCCACCGCCGCGGCGACCGACGGCAGCGCGCGGATCGACGCCGGCGTGGAGTCCAGGTTGTTGCCGCCGTGGTTGGACACCGAGATCGCGCTGGCCCCCGCGTCCACCGCGCGGCGCGCGTCGTCGGGATGCATGATGCCCTTGATCATGAAGGGGCCGCCCCACTCGTTGCGCAGCCAGGCCAGGTCCTCCCAGGTGGGCAGCGGGGTGAACATCCACTGGCCGTAGAACTGGAAGAACGGCGGTGCCTCCTCGCCCGGCAGGACGGTGTTCGGCACCGTGAGATCGGGGATGACCTTGCCCGAGCGCACCCAGTCCAGGACGTAGCGCGGCTTGAAGGCGACCTCCGGCGCGAACTTCAGCACGGCCTTGAGGTCCATCTTCTCCGGGATCGAGGGGCTGCCGACGTCGCGGCGGTGGCAGAACGTCCAGTCCAGGGTGACGATCAGACCCTGCGCGCCCGCCTTCTTCGCGCGCTCGGCGCGGGCGAGGATCGCGTCCTTGTCGCCCGCCCAGTACATCTGGAAGAACGTCTTCGGGTTGACGGCGACTACGTCCTCGACCGACCGGCTGGCCATCATGGACAGCCCCATCGCCGTGCCCTCGGCCGCGGCGGCCTTCGCGACGGCCACCTCGCCCTCCGGGTCGACGGCCTGCACACCGGTCGGCGAGATGATCACCGGCATCGAGATGTCCTGGCCCATGACCCGGGTGGACTGGTCGCGTTGCTGGGGCAGGTTCGCGATGTGCGGGCGGAAGCCGATCTCGCCGAACGCCCTGACGTTGTCCTCGCGCGTGAGGGCCTGCTCGGTGCCGGCCATCAGCGCCTTGTACACCGACCTGGGCAGGCGCCGCTTCGCCCGACGCTGCGCCTCCGCGACCGTCTCGAACCACTGGTTGGCCATTGTCGGAGACTAGCTCTTTCGGGGAGGTCGAAACCGGTTTCCGGTCCGGTCGGGCAGGTCCGGAAGGTGAGGTCCCTGCCCGATCGGCGGGGCTGTGCCGCCGTCGGGTGACCTCGGCCGCGAACCGCCCGCCACCGGGGTAGGTTTCCGCGGACGCCGAGGTTGGGGGAGGGCACGTGCACGCTGGCGACGAGGGCCGTGACCGGGAGATCGCGGAGTCCGCCGAAAGCTCTCACCCGGCCCCCGACCAGGGTGGCGAGCGCACGCAGCCGGCGGTCGACCGCGACGGGGACGCGCAGGGGGGCGCCGAGGGCCTCACACCGCCGGAGCGCGTGCCGTGGTCCCCCGAAACGGTGGAGACGGACACCGTCCCGGCCCCGCCCGATCCGGTTCCGTGGGGGATCGGCGACCAGGAGGCCGGCCACCCCGATCCCGCCGGCGCCGCACCCGCCGATCCGCAGGGACCGGCCGCTGTCGAGGAGCCCACGGCCGACCTGCGGCGTTCGCCCGAGCCGGGGACGGCGGGGGACGGGCCGCCGGCCGAGGAGCCCACAGCTGTCCTGCCGCGTTCGCCCGAGCCGGGGACGGCGGGGGACGGGCCGCCGGCCGAGGAGCCCACAGCTGTCCTGCCGCGTTCGCCCGAGCCGGGGACGGCCGGGGACGGGCCGCCGGCCGAGGAACCGCCCGCCGAACGCCTCGTTCTGGCCCTGGCTGACGGGCCGACGCTGCGCGACGTCGCCGCGCGCGCCCCGATGCGGGTGGGTGAGGTGGCGAGGATCGGCTCCGAGCTCGCCACCGTCCTCGCCCACCTGCACCACCGAGGCCATGCCCACGGGGCCGTGAGCCCCGCGAACGTCGTGCTGGCCCCCGGCGGGCAACCGCAGCTCGTGGACGTCGGGGACGGGTCGGGTGCCCGGCCCGCCGACGACGTGAACGATCTGGGCCTGGTGTTGCTCACCGGGCTCAACGGATCGGACTCGGGCGTCGTCCCGACCGACGTCCCGCGGCCCTTGCGGCGTGTCCTGCTCGCCGCCACCGACGCGGATCCCGCCCGCCGACCGACGGCCCGGCAGATGGTCGACATGCTGGCCTGGGTGGCGCGCGAGGACCATCCCGGCCCGCCGCCACCGCCCCGGGGGCGGACGGTGGGTTGGCTGATCGGAGCCGGTGCGTTGCTGCTGGTGCTCCTCGGGCTCACGGCCGTAGCCGTGCTGCGGGAGAATCCGGAGCCCACCGCGAACCCCGCCGCGCCCACCTCCG
>JBFWRR010000042.1:31811-35494 GCA_050248815.1 Pseudonocardia sp.
GTGGTGCCCGAGACCCCGGTCCTGCCCACGGCGCTCCCGACCGGGCTCCCGGCCCTGCCGACCGCGTTGCCCACCAGCCTGCCGACCGCCCTGCCCACGATCGACGTGCCCACCTCCCTGCCCGAGCTGCCCGACGTGCCGGACCTGCCGGAGGAGGCCCAGGGGCTGTGGGACCGGTTCGTCGCATGGCTCCAAGGTCTGTTCTGATCTGCCGTGTTCTGATCCGCCCTGTTCTCATCTGCTCGGTGTCTGATCTGCTTGGCGCGGTAGCCGTCGAGGAGCGGGCATGAGCAGGCGAGGACGGGGAACGATCGTGCGTGCGGGCGCCCTCGCGGGGGCGCTGGCAGGCGCGGCGGCGGGGGCGTGGGCGCTGCGCCGCCGGGCTCGCACCGCGCGGCCCGTCCTGGTGCGGCCCACCGGCCGGACCCCGGCGACGTCGTCTCATCGGGAAGGTACGGGCACCCCGCTCGTGCTGCTGCACGGCATCACCGCCACCTGGAGGGTGTGGGAGCCACTGCTGCCCCGCCTCACCGCACATCACGACGTCCTCGCGCTCACCCTCGCCGGTCACGACGGCGGCGCCACCCTCGCCGAGGGCACTGCTGCGTCGGTGAATGCCCTGGTCGACGGGGTGGAGGCCGAGCTGGACCGGCTCGGCCTCGGCGCCGTGCACCTCGTCGGCAACTCCCTCGGCGGCTGGGTGGCGATCGAGCTGGCCCGTCGCGGGCGCGCCCGCTCGTTGGTGCTGTTCAGCCCCGCCGGGGCGTACACCTCGAAGCGGCGGATGGCGATGGTGACGGCGGGCATCGGGGCGTCGCTCGCGCTCCTGGCCCGCCTCGCCCCCCGCCTGGACAGGATCGCGCAGCGCCCCGCCGGGCGCCGTGCCCTGGCGTTCACGCAGGTGGCGCACCCGGAACTGCTGGCGCCGGACGTCGTCGCGGACACGGCCCGTTCCGCCCTCGCCGCCACCATCGCGGTGCCGCTGCTGCGGGTGCTGGTCGACACCCCGCTCGACCCGTTGCCCGCCGACCACCCGTACCCGATCAGGCTGGTCTGGGCGCAGCCGGACCGGGTCATCCCGTACGCCCACTTCGGCGCACCGATGCTCGCGAAGCTGCCCGGCGCCGAGCTGATCCGCCAACCCGGCATCGGGCACGTCCCGATGAGCGACGACCCGGCGCTGGTGTCCCGGCTGATCACCGAGGTCACCACGGCCGACCGGGCCACCCGGGCCACCCCCTGACCCGCTGCACCGCGCCACCGCGACACCCCGACACCCCGACACCTGCACCGCGCTCACCCCTGACGCGCGAGTTCCGCATCCCGCCGCCGCGAGTTGCGCATCTCATCAGGACGCGATGCGCGTTCCGTCAGGCCGCCGGGTCCAGGGCCGCCCGCAAGCCGCGCAGCGCGTGGAACATCCGGCTCGTCACGGTGCCGACCGGGACGCCCAGCTCGGCGGCCACCTCCGGGTAGGCGCGATCGTGCACCGCGTGCACCACGACGGGCGCGGTGCGCGGCGCCGGGGTTCGAAGGAGCGGCACGCCCGCCAGGCGCGCACGAACGTCTCCTGCACGGCCTCCTCGGCACAGCTCGTACCGCTCGCGGCGGCGAGGCGAAGCAGGCGGCTCCGGTGCACGCGGTAGGCGGCGGCGAAGCCCCGCTCGTCGCACAGCCCGGCACGGCCGCGGGTGCCGCCGCAGCCCGTCGTCGCGCCGATCACATCGGGGCCGCCACGCTGGTGGACCTGCCGGGTCGTGGCAACGACGATCTGCACGCCGCCGTCGCCGGAGACGAGCCCGGCGAGCTCCTCCTGCCCGGCGCGGACGGGATGGGCGCTGCGGGCCGAGGCGGCGGTGCTGCTCGCCCGGCACGAACCGGCCGCCGAGCTCGCGTTGCGTTCCGCGGAGCTGTTCGACCGGATCGGCTACGTGCTGGAGGCGGCGAGCTGAGCCGCCGCGAGCGCGAGATCGCCGATCTCGTCGCCGCCGGCTGCACGAACAAGGAGATCGCGCAGCGCCTCATGCTGTCGGTGAAGACCGTCGCGGCCCACCTCGGGCGGGCGTTCGGCAGGCTCGGGGTCACGAGCCGTGCTGCGCTCGCCGCCCGGGTGCGCGGGTAGCGCTCGGCAGGAGCCTGCGCCTTCCGGGGCGTCGCTATCGGGGCGATCCCGCGTCCCGCGCCGCTTCCACAGCGTCGACGATGCCCCGATAGCCGGTGCACCGGCAGATGTTGCCCGCCAGCTCCGCCCGGATCGTCTCCCGGTCCGCGCCGGGCCGGGTGGCCAGCAGGTGCACGGCCGTGAGCAGCATCCCCGGTGTGCAGAAGCCGCACTGCAGGCCGTGATGGACGACGAACGCCTCCTGCACCGGGTGCAGCGCGCCGTCGCGCTCCAGGCCTTCGACGGTGGTGACGGCGCAGCCGTCGGCCTGCACGGCGAACATCAGGCACGCGCGGACCGGTTCGCCGACCTGGCCGACCGGGCCGACCTCGCCGGCCGGCCCGACCAGGACGGTGCAGGCACCGCAGACCCCGTGCTCGCAGCCGAGGTGGGTGCCGGTGAGGCCGAGGTCCTCGCGCAGGGCGTCGGCCAGCGTCCGGCGGGGCTCGACGTCGAGCTGCGCCACCTCGCCGTTGACGGTGATCGTCACGTCCACCGGTGCTCCCCTCGGGTGTCGCCCGGCCCGGCACTGCCCGACCTGGAGCCCGCCGGTCCGCGGGCGCGTGGGGTGAGCGCCTGGCGCACCATCTCGGCGGCCAGAGCCCGTCGGTACCCGGCGGCTGCGTGGAGGTCGTCGGTCGGCCGGATCTCGGCGGCCGCGGCCAGCGCGACCTGGTCCGGCGAGCCCCCGTCGCGCAGCACCTCCTCGGCGGCGACGGCGCGCACCGGCACCCCACCGACCCCGCCCAGCACGATCCGCGGCTCCCGGCCGATCTCCGCGAACACGGCCGTGACCAGCGCGAAGTCGCCGTGGCGGCGGGCGAACTCGGCGAATCCCCAGCGCTGCGGGAGCGGGAAGCGCAGCCCCGTGAGCAGCTCGTCGTCGGCCAGCGACGTCGTCAGCGGGCCGGTGATCAGCTCCTCGACAGCGCACTCCCGCGTCCCGGCGGGGCCCGCGATCGTGGCGACGGCCCCGGTCGCGACCGCCACCGCAGGGAGCTCGGCAGCCGGATCGGCGTGCGCGATCGAGCCGCCCGCCGTACCCCGGGTGCGGATCGCGGCGTGCCCGATGAACCGGGCGGCCTCGGCGAGCAGCGGGTGGTGGGCCTGCGCGGCGAGGTCGCGATGGCGGGTGAGGGCCCCGACCTCGACGGCGACGGGCCGGGCGGCCGGCCGGTCGTGTCGAGTGTGTGCCGGGTCCGGTGGGGGGCTGGTCGGGTGCACGCTCGGCGGGGGCCGGTCTGGCCGAGTGTGTTCGCAGTCCGGTCGGGGGCCGAGGAGGCGCAAGCCCGCCAGCGCCGGGATGCGGTTGACGTCCACCAGCACGGTGGGGCGCGCGAGCCGCAGCGCCATCAGCGGCACGAGGCTCTGCCCGCCGGCGAGGATCTTTCCCTCGCCCCCGGCGGTGGTCAGTGCCACCACGGCCTCGTCGACGCTGCTCGCCCGCACGTAGTCGAACGGGGCGGGCTTCACGACGCCCCCGCCTCACGCCGAGACTGCGGTGGGTCCGCCCCCGACCTGC
>JBFWRR010000042.1:35594-48752 GCA_050248815.1 Pseudonocardia sp.
TGCGGTGGGTCCGCCCCCGACCTGCGGGAGTGCACGTTCGGCGGGTCGGCCCGTGCCGCCGCCAGCGCCGCCCACACCGTCGCCGGCGTCACCGGCAGTGTCGTGATCTCCACCCCCAGTGCGTCGGCGACCGCCCCGGCGAGCACGGCGTTCGGCCCGAGCGTGCCGCCTTCGCCGACCCCGCGGACCCCGAGCGGGTTTGCCGCCGGGTGTGCCACGTGCCCGATCGCGACGTCCGGGATCTCAGCCGCGGTGGGCATGAGGTAGTCCACCAGGGTGCCGGTGACGAGGTTGCCGTCGGCGTCGTAGGCGAGGTGCTCGTACATCGCCCCGCCGATTCCCTGCGCCACCGAGCCGAGGATCTGCCCGTCCACGATCTGCGGGTGCAGCGCCCGCCCGGCGTCCTCGACGCAGGCGTAGCGCAGGATCGTCACCTCGCAGGTCGCCCGGTCCACCCGCACGGCGGCGGCCTGCGCACCGGCGGCGAACGCCCCGCGGACCGGGTCGTAGAAGCGGGTCGCCGACAGGCCCGGCTCGATGCCCTCGGGCAGCCGGTTCGACTCCAGATAGGCCACCCGCGCGACCTCCGCGAGCGTGATGCGCGGCTCCGCCAGCCCGACGACGGTGATCTCGCCGCCCGCGATCCGCAGGTCGTCGGGGTTGGCCTCCAGCAGGCCCGCCGCGAGCCGGAGCACCTGCTCCCGCACGGCCTGCGCGGTCCGGTGCGCCGCGCCCCCGCCGATCACCGCCTGCCGCGACGAGAACGCGCCGAACCCCCACAGCGACTCGTCGGTGTCGCCCAGCCGCACCTCCACGTCGTCGAAGCGCACGCCGAGCGCGTCCGCGACGATCTGCGCGATCACCGTCTCCTGGCCCTGCCCCTGCGAGGTGACGCCGGTGAGCACGGTGACCCGCCCGTCCGGGTCGACCCGGACGGTGCACGCGTCGTGACCGGTGCGGAACGGCATCCGCGGGCCCGCGCTCGCCGCCCGCCCCAGCCCGGTGAGCTCGTTGTAGCAGGCCATCCCGATCCCGACGTCCGGGTCGTCGCGCCAGCGCTCGTGCTCGACGAGGTCGAGGGCCTTCTCGAGGCACTCCAGGTAGTGGCCGGAGTCGTCGACCAGCCGCGTCGGCATCCGGTACGGCACGTCCTGCGGCCGGATCAGGTTGCGTCGCCGCACGTCGAGCGGGGTGAGTCCGATCGCGCGGGCGCCCGCGTCGAGCAGGGATTCCATCGCGAACACGCTCGACGGCCGCGCCACCCCGCGGTACGGCCCCGCGGGCGTGGTGTTCGTCGCGACCCCGCGGACGGCGCAGCGGTAGTGCGCGAGCTTGTACGGCCCGGTGAGCAGCCCGCCCGCCATCAGGGCCTCGATCCCGGCAGTCCACGGGTAGACGGAGTAGGCGCCGACGTTGCAGGTGACGTCCGCGTCGAGGGCGAGCAGCTCGCCGTCCGCGGCGAACCCGGCGCGGACGAGATAGCGGTGGTCGCGGGCGTGGCAGGCCACGGCGAGGTGCTCGACGCGGTCCTCCACCCACTTCACCGGCACGCCCGGCAGCGCCTTCGCGACCAGGCAGAGCGCGACGTCCTCCGCGTAGAGCACAGCCTTGACGCCGAACCCGCCGCCGACGTCGGGCGCGACCACCCGCACGGCGCCCTCGGGCAGCTCCAGCAGCTCGGCGACCATGTTGCGCACCAGGTGCGGCACCTGGGTGGTGTTCCAGAAAGTGAGCCGCCGGTCGTAGGGATCCCACAGCGCCACCCCGGCGCGGCACTCCAGCGGGTTGCCCGCGTGCCGGTTCGTGACCAACTCCCGCTCGACGACGACGGCCGCCTCCCGCAGCGCGGCGTCCACGTCACCGGCGGCGAAGGTCCGGGAGAGCAGCACGTTGTCCGGGGCCTGCGGGTGCAGGGGCGCGGCGGGGGAGTCCCACGCGCGGACGGTGACGGGCAGTGGCGCGTAGTCGATCTCGACCAGCTCGGCGGCGTCCTCTGCGCGGTAGCGGTCCGCCGCGACGACCGCGGCCACCGGCTCGCCCGCGTACCGGACGACGTCGTGGGCGAGCACCGGCTGCGCGGTCTCCACGTACGACGGCAGCGCCGAGCGGGCCCGCAGCTCGACGTGGTGGAAGTCCGCGCCCGTGAACGTGCGGATCCCGTCGGGGACGGCCACCCGGGTGATCCGCGCGTGCGCCAGCGGCGAGCGGACGAACGCGACGTGGCGCATCCGGGGAAGCGTCAGGTCCGCGACGAACCGGCCGTGCCCCGTGACCAGCCGGTGGTCCTCCTTGCGCCGCGGGCTCGTCCCGAGTCCCCCCGCGAGTTCCGCATCCGGTGCGCCCGTGTTGCGGGTTTCGCCGGTGCCCGCCCCCGCGAGTTCCGCATCCCGCCGCCGCGAGTTGCTGATTCCACCAGGATCGGCCCCCGCGGGTTCCGCATCCCGCCGCCGCGAGTTGTCGATTCCGCCGGGCCCGCTCACGGCATCGCGTACCCGCCGTTGACCGAGACCACCTGCCCGGTCGTCCACGACGACAGCGGCGAGGCCAGCAGCAGCACCATCGGCACCACGTCCTCGGGACGGCCGAGGCGGCGCAGCGGGTACTGGGCGAGGATCCGGCGCATCCGCTCCTCGTCCGCGGCACCGTCCGCGGAGTCCGCGCCCCCGGAGTGCTCCGCGAAGTTGTCGGTGCGCACGAGCGCGAGCGACACGGCGTTGGCCCGGATGCCGAACCGGGCCAGCTCCTTGGCCAGCGAGCGGGTCAGCCCGACCGTCGCGGACCGCGCCGTCGCCGTCACCAGCAGCCCGGACTCGCCGACACGTCCGGAGTCGCCCATGAGACTCACGATCGCGCCCCGCCCGCGGTCGGCCATCCGCGTCGCCACCGCGTGGGTGACCTGCAGCGTCCCGGTCACGGTGACGTCGATCTGCGGCGCCCAGTCCGCGGGGGTGGAGTCGAGGAACCGCTGCAGCTTCGTCGCGGCCGCGTTGTTGACCAGCACGTCGATCGGCCCGAGCTCGCCCTCCACCCGCCCGACGAGCGACGCCACGTCGTCCGGGCTGCGCAGGTCGCCGCCCACGGCGAGCGCCTTCACCCCGAGGCCCTCGGCCTGCGTAACTGCGGCGTCCGCGCCCTCGGAAGAGGAGAGGAAATGGAACGCGACGTTCGCCCCCTCCGCCGCGAAGCCGAGCCCGATCGCCCGGCCCAGACCCTGCCCCGCGCCGGTGACCAGCACCGTCGCGCCCGCCAGCTGGAGATCCATCCCGGCCCCTTCGCCTCGCTGCCCGAGCAGGCTAGTCCCGGCCGGCCGCGGGTGCGTGGCGAGCGGGCCGGGGCCGCTGCTCCTCGGCCGTCCAGGTCGCGTCCGGGGCGAGCTCCACGACGTCGCGGTGCAGGCGCTGCTCGCACCGGCGGCTGATGGCGACGGACACGACCGTGACGGGGCCCTGCGCGCCGTGGCCGCGCTGGGCCGTCACCGGCCAGCCGCGCGCCCACAGCCCCTCGGCGAGGCTCGCCGATCCGCTGACCACCGTGACGCCGATCGAGCCCGGGGTGATCCGGTCGCCCGCCACGAGCCCGGCGAGCACGCCGAGTCCCACCCCCGCGGCGTAGGCGCCGACGCTCAGCGGGTCCTCGACGTTCGTGACGACCTGGCTGATCGCCGTGATCTGCAGGACGGCACCCACGGCGCCGAGCGCCACCGCCCCGGCCCGGTTGCCCCGCGCGGCGATCAGCACCCGCCACTGCCACAGCCCGACCTCGGTGAGGACGAGTGCCGCGATCAGGAGCGGACGGTAGGCGGCCATCACGTCCTCACAGGGCCGCCGGGGCGCGCAACGTCACGGTGGTGCCGTAGCGGAACTGACCCTGGCAGAAGTCGCCGTCGGGCTCGAACTGGACGAACTCGTTCGAGCGCGAGGTCGTCCCGGGCAGCAGCGGGCCGATGCCGCGCGGCGGACGGGCGTGGAAGGTGGCCGGCACCGGCGGGTCGAGCTCGTCCCAGCCGACGGCGGGCGCCCGCAGCCCGTCGCGCACGCCGACCGCGGTGAGCGTCCGGGCGAACGCGTCCACCGTGGCGTACTGGCCGCCGTGCAGGCTGAGCCGCACGCGGTGCGGGCCGCGCTCGTCGGACCAGTAGATCTCGGGCTCGCTCGCGCCGACGGCGTCGCAGTCGTGGATCAGCCGGAACTGCAGCGCACTGATCCGGACGTCGTAGAGCGCCTCGACGGGCACCGACCGGACGTACGGGAAGGAACGTGCGCCACCCGGGCCGCGCTCCAGCAGGCTGACCGCGACCATCTCCCGGCGCGCCGTGCCGTCGCCGACGGGGAAGTCGAACCGGATGCGGTTGCCCGCGCCGCGGTCGTAGGTCTGGGTGACGCGCCGGTCGCCGAAGGCCACGCTGATCTCGGTGGGGTCCGGGACCGCGAGCCCGGCGGGCACGCTGACGATCGTCGTGACGCTCTGCGAACGGATCCGGGTGGCGTTGGCGATCGCGGTGAGCCCCGGTGTCGGCGCGGTGCACGCGCAGGGCGGGGCCTCGACGACCGCGGGGCCCGCGGCGGCGGCGCCGCTGAGGACCGTGGTGAGGGCGAGCGCGGCAGCGGCGGCGAGGCCGAGCCGCGCGAGGCGGCGGAACCCGCGACTCGCGCCGGCGGAACCCGCAACTCGCGCCGGTGGGATGCGCAACTCGCGATGACGGAACATGGTGGACCCCCGGTCAGGTGCGGGTGAGCGGGCGGACGCGGGCGTACTCCATGCGCAGCGCCACCTCGTCGGCGATCCCCGCGCCGTGCTCGCGCTCGACCAGCCACAGCGCGAGGTCGATCCCGCTGGTCACGCCGCCGGAGGTGAGCAGGTCGCCGTCGTCGACGACGCGGTCGGTCACGACGGTCGCGCCGAGCGCGGCGAGATCGGCCCTGGCGGCGTGATGGGTGGCGACGCGGCGGGTGCCGACCAGCCCGGCGTGGGCGAGCAGCATCGTGCCGGTGCAGACGCCCGCGACGAGCCGGGTCCGCGGGGCGGCCTGCGCGAGGAGCGCGGGCCAGTCGCCGCGGCGCACCTCGCCCCACGCGCCGGCCCCGGCGCGGGTGGACCAGCCCCCGCCCGCGACGACGAGCACGTCGGCCCGGCCCGGGACGAAGGTGGCGTCGGGCCGGAAGCGCAGCCCGTGGCAGCCGGTGACCTCCTCCTGCGCGACGCGGGTGACCAGGCGGGCCACCACGTCGGCGCCACAGGCGGCGGCGCCGCGGAAGACCTCCAGCGGGCCGAGGGCGTCGAGCTCGTCGAGCCCGTCGAACACGGCGATGTCGATGTGTTGTGTCATGCCACCGATGCTCGGCGCCGCCGCCCGGCGATCGTGAGTGACAGGAATGACCAGGTGCGCAAGAATTCAGCCATGCACGCCGTCGCCGTCCTCGCGCTGCCGTCCGTCGTGGCGTTCGACCTCGCGATCCCCGCGCAGGTGTTCGGCCACGTGGACGAGCGCGACCACTACCGGCTCACGGTCTGCACCCCGGTGCCGGGCGACGTGCCGACGACGACCGGGTTCGGCATCACGGTCGACGACGGGCTGGCGACGCTGGCGGCCGCGGACACCGTGATCGTCCCCGGGTACCGGCCGCTCGATCCGCCCGACGCGGCGACGCTCGACGCGCTGCGTGCCGCCGCGGACCGCGGGGCGCGCGTCGTCTCGATCTGTACGGGGGCGTTCGCGCTCGCCGCCGCCGGGCTGCTCGACGGCAGGCGCGCCACCACGCACTGGCGCGACGCCCCGGCGCTCGCGCGGCGCTTCCCGGGGGTCGAGGTCGATCCGGACGTGCTCTACGTCGACGAGGGCCGGGTGCTGACGAGCGCGGGCGTGGCGGCGGGGCTGGACCTGTGCCTGCACCTGGTGCGGACGGACCGGGGCGCGGCGGAGGCGACCCGGATCGCGCGGCGGATGGTCGTCGCCCCGCACCGCGGCGGCGGGCAGGCGCAGTTCCTGCAGCGGCCGGTGCCGCGCAGCGGCGGGCCGACGATCGCGGCGGTGGCGGAGTGGGCGCTGCGCCATCTCGACCGGCGGCTCACCGTCGCCGATCTCGCCCGCCGGGCGGGGCTCGCGCCCCGCTCGCTGGCCCGACGCTGGGTGGCCGAGACGGGGCGCACGCCGCTGCAGTGGCTGACCGAGCAGCGGCTGCTCGAGGCGCGGCGGCTCCTGGAGACCTCGGACCTGCCGGTCGCGGCGATCGCGCACCGCACCGGCATCGGCACGGCCGCACACCTGCGGGCGCTCTTCGCCCGGGAGACCACGACGACGCCGTCGGCCTACCGGGCGGCGCACCGGGGCGTCAGCGGGTTCAGTGCGGCGCGGTCATGACCTCGACGAACCGTTGGTACGCCGCGTCGACCTCGGCCCGGTCGGCGCCCGCGAGCAGCTCCATCAGCAGGCCGCGGGTGACCGCGACCCCCAGGAGCGCCCCGGCCGGGTCCGGCGGGACGCCCAGCGCCTCGGCCGCCGCCGCCGCGTCGTCCAGCCACGGCCGCGTGAGTCCGGCGCGCAGCTCCTCGGTGCCCGCGGCGCCCTGTGCGACCAGGCCGAAGACCTCGAAGAACAGCGCGACGGCCGGTCGCAGTGCGGGTTCGCTCACGCGAGCCCACAGGTCGTTCATCACCTCGGCCGGGGTGCCGCCGCCCCGGGCCGCGGCCGTCATCAGTACCCGCTGGCGGGCCTCCACGGCGGCCACGACCGCTGCGAGCAGCCCCTCGCGAGAGCCGAAGTGGTACAGCAGCATCCGATGGCTGGTGCCCGCGCCGCGCGCGATGTCGCGCAGGCTGCGCCCCGTGATGCCCTCCTGCGCCGCGTACGCCAGGACGCGGTCGAGGAGCCGTTCGCGCGCTTCCGCCGCCATGTACCAAACGGTACATTGGTGGGATGGAATGGACGCACTCGGTACCGATCGACGCACCACCGGACGTCGTGTGGGGGCTCGTGGCCGACGTCGAGAGCTGGCCGCGCTACATCTCGACCGTCCGGTCGGTGACCCGGCTCGACGAGGGCCCGCTGCGCGTCGGCAGCTCGGCGCGCATCCAGCAGCCCGGCCAGCCGCCCGCGGTCTGGACCGTCGAGCGGCTCGATCCGGGGCGGGAGTTCAGCTGGAGCACCGCCCGGCGCGGGCTGCGGATGACCGGCACCCACCGCGTCGTCCCGGACGGCCCCGGTTGCCGCAACGAGATCGGGCTGGCGGGGTCGGGCCCGCTCGCCGTCCTGCTCGTCCCGCTCGCGCGCTACGTCCTGCGCACCGAGAACGCCGGCTTCCGGGCCGAGGCGCGGCGGCGGGTCGCCGCCTGAGGGACCCGTGACGGCCGTCGACCTCGGCCTGCTCGGCGGGTTCGAGGTGACGGTCGACGGCGTGCCCGTGCCCGCCGGGCGCTGGACCCGACGGCACGCCGCCGCACTGGTCAAGCTGCTCGCGCTGGCACCGGGGCGGCGGCTGCACCGCGAGCAGGTCCTCGACCTGCTCTGGCCCGGGGAGGCGCCCGAGGACGCGCTGCCCAAGCTGCACAAGGCCGCCCACTTCGCGCGCCGCGCGCTCGCCGTCCCGGACGGCGTCGTGCTGCGCAGCGAGACGGTGCTGCTCTGCCCGGACACGCCGGTCGGCCTGGACGTGGACCGCTTCGAGGTGCTCGCCCGCACCGCTCTCGACGGTGGGGGTACCGCGGCCGCCCGCGCGGCGCTCGCCGCATACCCCGGCGAGCTGCTCCCGCACGACCGGTACGAGACGTGGGCGCAGCAGCGGCGCGAGGAGCTGGCGGCGCGTCACCGCGAGCTGCTGCGCCTCGACGGGGCCTGGGCGCAGCTGCTGGAGGTCGACCCGGCCGACGAGGTGGCCCACCTCGAGCTCATGGCGCGCCACGCGGACGCGGGCGACGACCTCGCGGCCCTGCGCCAGTACGAGCGCCTCGCCCGGACGCTGCACCGCGAGCTGGGCGTGGCGCCCGGCCGCGAGGCGACCGCGATGCGGGACCGCATCCTCGCGCAGCGGTCCGCCCGGCCGCGGCGGGCCGGGACGCTCGTCGGCCGCGACCGCGAGCTGGCGGCGGTCGAGGACGCCCTGCGGGCCGTCGCGGGGGGCACGGCCCGCACGCTGATCGTCACGGGCCCGGCCGGGATGGGCAAGTCCGCGCTGGTCGAGGCGGCGGTCGCACGGGCAGCGGGCCGGGGGCTGCGCGTCAGCACGGGGACGTCGGCCGCGATGGAGGGCGCCTGGCCCTACGCCCCGGTGCTGGAGGCCCTCGCGCAGCTCTGCCGCGCCGACCCGGGACTGCTCGACGACATCGGCGCCGCGCAGCGCGCCGCCATCGAGCGCGCCCTCACCGGTGCCGACACGGACTGGGACGGCGCGGGCTCGCACCAGCGGCTCTTCGGGGCCGCGGCCGACCTCATCGCGGCCGCCGCGGCGGGCAGCGGCGTGCTGCTCGCCGTCGAGGACCTCCACGACGCGGACGAGGCCAGCCTGCGCCTGCTGCATCACCTCGTCCGGGTCGCGCACGGGCGCGCGGTCGGCATCGTCGTGTCGCACCGGCCCGAGCCGATGCCCGACGCGCTGGTGGCGTGGCGGCGCAGCCTGCTGGACCGCCGCGGCGCCGTCGAGCTGCCGCTGGGTCCGCTCGCCGCGGCCGACGTCGCGCGCCTCGTCGGCCGCCATGTCGCGGCGCCGGACGCGGACCTGCTCGGCCGCATCGACGCCCTGGGCCGGGGGATCCCGTTCGCGGTCCACGAGCTTGCCCGCCGCGCCGCGGCGGGGACACCGCTGCAGGCGACGCTCGTGGGCGTCGCGGGGCAGACCCGCGACGTCCTGCAGCGCGTGGCGGTGGCCGGGTCGGAGTTCGACACCGACGAGTTCGTGGCACTGTCGGGGCTGCCCGAACCCGACGCGTTCGACCACCTGGATGCCGCCCTCACCGCATTCGTCGTCGAACCTGTGCCGGTCGGGACGGCGGCCGGTTACCGGTTCCGCCACGCCCTGCTGCGCGAGGCCCTGCTCGCGGACCTCTCCGAGCACCGGCGGCGGTCCGTCCATCGCGACGCCGCCGGCAGGCTCGTCGGGCTCGGCGCGTCACCGGCGCGGATCGGCCATCACCTGATGGCCGCCGGGGAGGGCGCGCAGGCCGTCCCGCACCTGCTGCGGGCCGCCCGCACGCAGGCGGCCGTCGGCGCGTACGGCGAGGCGCTGGCCCTGCTGGATGCCCTCTGGCCGCACGCGACGCGGCACGAGCGGGGCTCGGCCATGATGCTGCGCGGCGACCTGCAGAACGCCCTCGGCGACCCCGCGGCCGTCGCCACGTACCGGGAGGCGCTGGTGCACGCTGCGCCGCAGGCGCACCGTGCCCTGCGGATCCGGCTGGCGCACGCGGCCATGCTCGCCGGGGATCTCGCCACGGCCGTGGCAGCGCTCGACGGCCTCGACCCCGACGGCGGGGACGGCGACGCCGACCTCCTGCTGACCCGCGGCAAGTGCGCCTACTTCGTCGGCGACTTCGCGACCGCCCAGGCCGCGGCGGACGCGGCGCAGCGCCTCGTGCTCGCCGGGGCGTCGAGCTGGAAGGTGCTGGACCTCGTCACCCTGCAGGGCATGCTGGCCCACCGCACGAGTGGGTGGTTCCACCGGCTCGCCGCGGAGCTGGAGCGCACCCGGGAGAGCCCCGAGGTCGCACACACGATCTTCGACGGCTACCTGTGCTCCGCGGAGTACCTGCTCTACGGGCCGACGCCGTACGCCGAGGTCATCGAGCTCGCCGGGGACCTCGCGGCGACGGCGCGGCGCAGCGGGGCGCAGCGGGCGGAGGCGTTCGCGACGGCCTTGCTCGGCGAGGCGGCGCTGCTGTCCGGGGACCTCGCCCGGGCCGCGCCCGCGCTGGAGCGGGCGGGCGCGCTGCACCACACGATCGGTTCGGTGGGTGGGGAGGCACACGCGGTGCAGCGGCTCGCGGAGGCGCGCCTCGCGGGCGGGGACCGGGCCGGTGCGCGGGAGCTGCTGGACCGGGCGCTGCCGCTGGCGCGCCGCTCGATCCTCGCCCGCCACCTGCTGCACCGTGTCCTCGGGACGATGATCGCGGCCGCCGAGGACCCGCAGCAGGCGCGCGCGACCGTCGACCGCGCCGAGGCGGGCATGGGTTGGGACGACCGGTGCGCGTTCTGCTCGATCATGCTGTACGTGCCGGCGGCGATCGCCTGCGCCCGGGTGGGCGACCTGCCCGACGCGCGGCGGCTGCTCGCCCTGGCGCGGGAGTCGGAGGCGCTGTGGGACGGGACGTCCTGGGCCGCGGCGATCCGGGAGGCGGCGGCGGAGATCGCCCTCGCCGAGGGCGATCCCGCCGCCGCACGTGCTGGGCTGGCGGCCGCGGCCGCCGCGTTCGACCGGTCCGGCCAGCCCCTGGACGCGGCGCGCTGCCGGCGCGCGGCGGACGCGCTGGTCCCCGGTCAGGCCGGCGGGGCGAACAGCTCCAGCGCGATGCCGTCCGGGTCGCGGAATGCGAGCCCGGAGCCGTAGCCGGCGTCGACGATCTCGCCGCGGGTCACTCCCAGCTCGTCGAGCCGGGTGGCCCAGTCCACGAGCTCGGCGCGGCTCGCGCAGCCGAACGCGATGTGGTCCAGCCCGGGCCTGCGCTCGGAGAACCGCTCGTAGCTCTCGAGCGCCGGGAAGCCGTGCAGGCCCAGCAGAGTGCCGTTGAGCTCGTAGACGACGTGGCGGAACGGGCCGGTGTCCTCGTCCAGGATCGGCTTGACACCCAGGACGCGGTTGTACCACTCGACGCTGGCGTCGAGGTCGGTCACGGTGATCGCGACGTGGGTGATGGCGGGCATGGTGGTCGGGATGGCCACGATGGCTCCTCGGTCTGGTGCGGATGTCCGGTGGCTCCCGGACGACGACGACGCTAGGAACCGGTCCTTCCCCCGGCCTTCCCCCGCGGCGCGAGCCGGGGAAGGCCGGGCCGCGTGCCACCCGCGGGCGGCCGTCCGGCTCACCGCTCGTCGGCCCGCCGCCCCGCTGCGGCCTCGGTGACGGTGCGCTCGATCCGCCGCGCCCGCGTGGCGTCGCGCTTCGCGGTGGAGATCCAGTCCAGCAGGGCGCGCCGCGCCGATCGGGAGAACCCGTCCCAGTGCGTCCGAGCCGCGGGCACGGCATCGAGCGCGGCCCGCAGGTCCGTCGGCTCGACGAGGTTCTCGACGTCGTCCAGTGCCGTCCACGCCCCGCTGGCCTGCGCGGCCTCGACGGCGGCGAGCCCCGCCGGGCGCATCAGCCCGGCCTCGGTGAGCCGCTGCACGCGCGCCTTGTTCGAACCCGCCCACCGGCTCTGCGCGCGGCGGGGGGTGAGCAGCAGGGCGGTGCGGTCCTCGTCGACGCGGCGGCCACGGCTGTCGACCCAGCCGACGCACAGCGCCTCTTCGACCACCTCGTCGTAGGTGACGTGCGGGCCGCGGCCCTTCTTCCAGGTGACGGCCCAGAAGCCGGCCCCGGTCGCGTCCGCGAGCAGCGCGCGCAGCTGCGTCCGCGACTCGACGGCGATCTCCGGGTAGGTCACCGGGGACGTCATCGCAGCGACCGGTACATGACGTGCAGGCCCACCAGCCCGTCCACCCGGTCCTCGAACGCCTCCGGCACGGTGCCGACGATCTCGAACCCGAGCGCCAGCCACAAGCGCACGGCCGGGTTCGTCTCGACGACGGCGTTGAACTGCATCCCGTGGTAGCCCTCGTCCCGCGCCCAGGCCAGGACCCACTCGCCCAGCGCACGGCCCACCCCGCGCCCGCGCTGCGCGGGGTCGACCATGAAGCTCGCCGTCGCGATGTGCGCGCCCCGCCCGGGCCGGTTCGGTCCCGCCTTCGCCGACCCGAGCACCGTCTCGCCGTCGACCGCCACGACGGTGATCCCCGGCGGCCGCTCCATCCACAGTGCGCGGGCCTGATCGGACGTCAGGTCCTCGGGGTAGGCGTACGTGTGCCCGTCCGCGACGATCGAGGCGAAGAAGGGATGGATCGCGGGCCAGTCGGCGTCGGTGGCCGGTCGGATCTCCACGCCGCCGAGGGTAGGTGCCCGGTCCCGCCGCCGGGGCGGCCGGCGCCCCGGTCTGCGCGGCTGCGCGGGTGGGTTGCCTGGCCGTCGGGCCGCTGAGCCGTCGGCGCTGCTGGGCGCTGGGTCGCGGCCCGCGCCCTGCGCGCGAGAGTGACATGAGCGGGGTTACGGGGCGGTGGATTCAAGGAGCGGTCGCAACACCCTGACCGAGCTGGGGTGTTGTGGATGGGTGCGAGGTTGCCGCGGGAGCGGGTGCGGGCGTTCTGGCGGGGGCGGCTCGGCGGGCGGACGATCGAGGAGGCGGCCCGGCTGGTGGGTGTGTCGCAGACCGGCGCGGAGAGGTGGATCGCCGAGTCTGGGGGGATGATCCCCGCCGATGTCGATCACCTGCCGGGTGGTCGGTTCCTGTCGCTGGCCGAGCGAGAAGAGATCGCCGAGGGCTGGGTGGCCGGGCAGTCTCGGGCCGAGATCGCCCGGCGGATCGGGCGTCATCCGAGCACGGTCGGTCGAGAACTGACGCGCAATCGCATGAACCGGCGCCCGCCGTGTCAACGGCGGTCACCGCACCCGGATGGGCCGGCCCGCCGGCGGGGACCGGTGCCGGGGACGAACCGGGGCCGGGACCGGCCCCAGCACGAACGGCTGCCGTATCGGGCGGTGTCGGCCCAGGCCAAGGCCGAGGCCCGAGCGCGGCGCCCGAAGACCCGCAGGCTGCAGCGCAACCCGGCACTGGTGGCCGAGGTCCAGACGGGCCTGGATGCGCGGTGGAGCCCGGAGCAGATCAGCCGCACACTCAAGCGCAGCTACCCCGACCGGCCGGAGATGTGGGTGTCGCACGAGACGATCTATCAGGAGCTCTACGTGCAAGGCCGTGGCCAGCTGCGCCGCGAGCTGACCCGCTGCCTGCGCACCGGACGGGCACTGCGCCGCCCACGCAGGCTGCCCGATCAGCGCGGGGAGCGCCGTATCCGGGACAAGGTCATGATCTCCGAGCGGCCCGCGGAAGCCGCGGATCGGGCCGTGCCCGGACACTGGGAAGGGGATCTGATCATCGGTCAGGACAGTGCGTCGGCGATCGGGACGCTGGTCGAGCGCAGCACCC
>JBFWRR010000043.1:0-47378 GCA_050248815.1 Pseudonocardia sp.
GATCGCCCACATGACCAGCCCCTCACCGCTCAACCCGCTGGGTGTCAAGGGCATGGGCGAGGGCGGGGCGATCGGCGGTCACACGGCCGTGGCGAACGCCGTGGCCGACGCGATCGAGCACCTCGGGTGCCGCGTCACGCGGACCCCGCTCAAGCCGTCGACGGTGTGGGAGCTGATCCACGCATCGACGGCCTGAGTGACGGCCTGAGCCGGCCGGTCAGGCCGTGGCGGCGTCCCGCTTCGGCAGCACCCAGCCCGGGCGCGGGAAGTGGCAGGTGTAGCCCCACGGGAAGCGCTCGAGGTAGTCCTGGTGCTCCGGCTCGGCCTCCCAGAAGGGCCCGGCCGGGGCCACCTCGGTGACGACCTTGCCCGGCCACAGCCCCGACGCGTCCACGTCGGCGATGGTGTCCTCGGCGACCCGGCGCTGCTCGTCGTCGACGTAGAAGATCGCCGACCGGTACGACATGCCGACGTCGTTGCCCTGCCGGTTGCGGGTGGTCGGGTCGTGGATCTGGAAGAAGAACTCCAGGATCTCGCGGTAGCTCGTCACGGCCGGATCGAAGACGATCTCGATCGCCTCGGCGTGCGTGCCGTGGTTGCGGTAGGTGGCGTTCGGGACGTCCCCGCCGCTGTAGCCGACCCGGGTGGACACGATGCCGGGCCGCTTCCGGATGAGGTCCTGCATACCCCAGAAGCACCCACCCGCGAGGATCGCGGTCTGGTTCGCGCTCATCTGCCTGCTCCTCTCGAGAAGTCCCGCCGTGCACAACTGACGGTAGGCGCCCGGTAGTCCCACCCACCCCGCCACGTCATGGTTCCGCAAGATCTCCCGGCGCACCGGGAAGAATGACCACCGTGACGCCGGTACCGCGCTCCCCCCGGGTACCGGACGTGTTGCTGGCAGGCGCGGCGGGCGCGGTCGACCTCGTGGCGCTCCTGCACGTCGGCGGCGCGTTCGCGAGCGTCGTCACCGGCAACCTCGTGCTCGTCGGCGCCGGGATCGCCCTGGTCGACCTGCACCGGCTCCTGACCCCGGCGGTCGCGGTCGCGGGGTTCGCCGCGGGCGTGGCGGCCTGTGGCCTGGTCTGGCGCCGCGCTGCGGACGCGGTCGCGGGCCCGCTCGTCGTCGAACTCGTGCTGCTGTGCTCCGCGCTCGGCCTCGAGGCCCTGGTGACCGGCCGCCCGGCGCTGCTCACGCTCGTGCTGCTGGCCACGGCGATGGGCGCGCAGAGCGTCGCAGGCCTCGGCCTGCGGGCCGCCACGACCTACCTGACGGGCGCCCTGACGACCGCGCTGCACGGGCTGCTCACCGGCACCGGCGACACCGTCCGCCGCCGCGCCTGGACCGCGGCGTGGCAGCTCACCGCACTCGCCGCGGGCGCGGTGGCGAGCGCGCTGCTGTCCACCGTCGCGCCGTGGGTCTCGCTGGTGCTGCCCGTCACGCTCGTCGCGACGGCGCTCGCCGTCGTCGCGCGCCGGGCGGCGGCACGCTGACCCTCCCGCCCTCCCGCCCTTCCGGCTTCCCGGGAGAGCTGTCACATCCGTGTGCCCGCCGGTGTCCTCATGCCGGACACACACGCACGAGGGAGGACACCATGACACCGCGCATCCCGAAGGCGGAGCTCTCCGGGCTCGCCGGCAGCATGATCACGCGCGTCGGCCGGCGGATGTTCGGCGAGGTTCCGGAGCCGGTCGAGGTGATGTGGCACAACCCGAAGGTCGTCAGGACGATGATGGCGTTCGGGGGCCGAGCGAACAGGTGGTCCGCGGCCGACCGCAGCCTCAAGTCGTTCGCGCACATGGCCGTGGCGGCCAAGGTCGGCTGCGCCTGGTGCCTGGATCTCGGGTACTTCCAGGCGCGCAACGAGAAGCTCGACCTCGCCAAGGCGAGCCAGGTCCCGCGCTGGCGGGAGTCGGAGGTGTTCACGCCGCTGGAGCGCGACGTCATGGAGTACGCCGAGGCCGTGACCGACACGCCGCCGACCGTGACCGACGAGCTCGCCGCGCGCCTGCTCGACCGCCTCGGCCCGGCGGCGCTGGTGGAGCTCACGGCGTTCATCGGCTTCGCCAACCTCGCGACCCGGACGAACACCGCTCTCGGGATCGAGTCGCAGGGCTTCTCCGACGCCTGCGAGATCCCGCTCGCGCCGGTCCCGCCCGCTCCGTCCGGCGTAGCGTCGAGCTCGTGACCGACGACCCGTTCGTCACCCACCGCAGGCTGCTGTTCACCATCGCCTACGAGATGCTCGGGGTCGCCGCCGACGCGGAGGACGCGCTGCAGGAGACCTGGCTGCGCTGGTCGGGCGTGGACCGGGCCCAGGTGCGCGACCCGCGGGCCTACCTCGTGCGCATCGTCACCCGCCAGGCCCTCAACCGCCTGCGCACGCTGGCGCGCCGGCGCGAGGAGTACGTGGGCGAGTGGTTGCCCGAACCCCTGCTGACCAGCCCGGACGTCGCCGAGGACGTCGAGCTCGCGGAGAGCGTCTCGATCGCGATGCTGACCGTCCTGGAGACGCTCGGTCCGACGGAGCGGGCCGTGTTCGTGCTCCGCGAGGTCTTCGCCCTGCCCTACGGCGAGATCGCCGAGGCCGTCGGGAAGCCGGCTGCCACGGTGCGCCAGATCGCGCGACGCTCGCGTGAGCACGTGGCCGCCCGCCGGCCGCGGATGCAGGTGAGCCGGACCGAGCAGCAGGCCGTGCTCGAACGGTTCCGGGCGGCACTGCGCACCGGCAGGGTTCAGGAGCTGATGGACGTCCTGGCACCGGACGTCGTGCTCATCGCGGACGGCGGCGGCATCGCGGCAGCGGCGAGGGTCCCGATCCACGGGGCGGACGTCGTCGCGAAGCTCCTCGCGGGCCTGAACCGCCACGTGGCCTCGGTCACGACGACCGCCGTCTCGCTCAACGGCGCACCGGCCGTGCTGCTCGACGGCGACGGCGAGCTCCTGGCCGCGGTGAGCATCGCCGTGGCGGACGGACGGATCACCCGGATCTACGCGATGCGCAACCCGCACAAGCTGGAGCGGCTGGACGAACCGGCCGAGCTCAGCCGGTAGGCGGCTCCGGCGCGGGCGTGGGGCCGGCCTGCGAGCGGTACCGGGCGGCGTAGCGCTGCGCTGCCGCCGCCCGCTCGTCGGCATTCAGTTCGTTGCGCACCGCCTGCGCCGTCCCGGGCGGATAGCCCGCCTTGCGGACCCGGTGCTCGACGGACTCCTGCATGTTGTAGAGCGCGTACTGCAGCGCCACGCCGTAGCCGAGCAGCAGCGACACGAGCCGCAGCCACAGCGGGCCGGGCACCAGCGCCAGGATCGGCAGCGCCACCAGGCTCGTCTGCACGAACGCCCTCGCGAAGTGCCGCCACGGCCACGTCCGGCACGTGGCGTCGTGGAGCACCCACGCGCGGTGGCGCGCCGGCAGCCCGCCGCCGAAGGCGTACCAGAACCAGAGCAGCACGCCAGGCCGGTCCGTCCGCACGATCCACACGGTACCCGGCGGCTGCACCGTACCCGCCCCGCGCGGGGCGCCGCTCCACCCGGCGCAGGCGCCCGCTCGGGCGTAGCGTCGCGTCGGTGGCCGACATCACCGCGCTGATCCTCGACGACCACGAATGGTTCCGCCGCCAGTTCGCAGCGCTCGACGAGCTGCGCGCCGCCACCCCGGTCGACCGGGACGCACTGCGGGCCGCGTGGCAGCCGCTCGCCGACCACCTCGACGTGCACGCGGTCGCGGAGGAGGAGATCTTCTACCCGCAGCTGCTGCGCCGCGGTGGCGAGGACGCCCCCGACGAGACCCTCGATGCGATCGGCGACCACAACGACATCCGGGACGGCGTGCACGCCGCGGCGGACGAGGCGGTCGGCAGCGACTCGTGGTGGGAAGCCGTGCAGCGGGCAAGGGACGCGAACGACGAGCACATGGCCGAGGAGGAGAACGAGGGGCTGCCCGACTTCCGGCTCCACGCGGCCACGGAGCTGCGTGAGGAGCTCGGCCGCCGGTTCAGCGAGTTCCTGCGCCGGCACCGGGGTGCCCGCGACCTCGACGTCGGCGATCGGGATCCCGAGGAGTACGTCGAGCGGGCCGGCGGGCGCGCCGACCCGGGCTGATCCGGCGCCGTCAGCGATCCAGCGTCGTGGCCACCGCGCAGATGTGGTCGAGGTCGGGTGCGTTCGTCGCGTTCGTCATGATCACGACACCGAGGTCGAGCCCGGGGTAGAGACGCATCAGGTTGTGGAACCCGGCCCCGGACCCCAGATGCTCGACGTGGGCCGGCTCCCTGCCGCGCGCATCGGCGGACCGGAACCAGCCCTGGCCGAAATCGCGGCGACGGCCGCGGGCGGTGATGGTGCGCATCCGACGCGCGGCACCGGGCGAGACGATCCGGCCCCCGGCCGCCTGCCCGTCCGCGAGGTGGAGCGCGGCGAGCCGGGCGGCGTCGGTGGCGGGTCCGATCAGCCCGCCGTAGGCGGGCCCGTCCACGAGGAAGGGTCGGAACGCCTGGTGGCGGCCGTGGCGCGAGCCGAGGATCCCGTCGGGCAGGAGCAGGCGCAACGCGGCGGTGGCAGGCCGCGGCAGCCGTGCGTACCCGGTGGCCGGCACGTCGACCACGGACCCGTCGGCGGGGTGCACGTACCCGGTACCGAGCATCCCCGCGGGGCGCAGGACCGTGCGGGTGACGAGATCGGTCACCGGCTCGCCCGCGGCCCGGCGGAGGACCTCGCCGAGGACCAGGTAGCCGACGTTCGAGTAGTGGGCGGGGCCGCCGACACGGTGGCGGGTCGGCGTGCGCCCGCGCAGGCGGCGCCACAGGAACGTCCGCGGGTCGGGGCCCGGCTCGTCGGCCGGGTGCACCCACCCGATGGGCAGCGGGTTGCCCAGGCCCGCGGTGTGGTCGAGGAGCTGGCGCACGACGGGCTGTCCGGACCGGTAGCCGGGCAGGTAGGCCGTGACGGGCGCATCGAGGTCGAGACCGCCCGCCTCGGCGAGCGCGACGGCGGCCGTCGCCGTCGCGATCTTGCTCATCGAGAACCAGAGGTACGCCGTGCGCGGGCTGGCAGGCGTGCGGGAGCGGAGATCGGCGAGACCGACCGTGACCGCGTACAGCAGGCGGTCGGACCGCACGACCGCCACGCTCAGGCTCGGCACCTCGTGGTGGCGCGCCTGCTCGCGCAGCACGGCGGCCAGCGGCGCCGCGCGCTGCGGATCGCCGCTGGGCTCGGCGAACGCGTCACGCGCCGCCGCTGGTCCGGTCACGCCGCGCCCCGGGCGGCGAGCCGCCGGTCCGCGCCGCGGATGCCCGGCCATGTGCGCGTGTCTCGGCTCGCCATCCCCGCTCCCTCCCCCGTCGGACGCTGCACGATCGCGGCGCCGGACACCAGGGGCCATCCGGTCCACCGTGGCCGATCGCGTGCGTGCGGTGCGATCCGACACCCGGCCGACGACCCGACGAGCACATGGCCGACCTCCGTGCGGACCGCGTCGCCTACGACGTCGACCGGACCGTCGAGGGCACCCACCCGGTCGAGCACCGATCACCGGCTCCGGGCGCTCCGGTCAGGGCAGCTCGCAGTTGACCGGTCCGGTGCTCGTCGTCGACGACGGTGCGCCCTCCAGGGTCGTGCACGTGTCCGACCCGTCCCCGCCGTCACCGGCGTCGCGGCCGTTCTTCGGGTTGGCGTCGCCCCGCAGGGTGTCGCTCCCGCCGTTGCCGAAGAGGGTGTCGGAACCGTTGCCGCCGAAGAGCTTGTCGTCGCCGTCGCCGGTCTTGCCGGTGCCGCTGCCGAGCTCGTCGCCGTAGAGGATGTCGGCAGCATCGTCACCGTGCAGCCGGTCGTCGCCCGTCCCCCCGATGAGGGTGTCGGCGTCGCCGGCGCCGCAGATGATGTCGTCGCCACCCGCACCGTTCAGGGTGTCGGCGAGCGGGGTCCCGTAGATCCAGTCGTTGCCGCTCGTGCCGTTCACGACCGCCGGGCCGGGCTGGCCACTGTCGTCGATGACGTTGTAGCCCGCGGCGGCGGCCTGTGTGGCCGTGAGCCCGCCGCACGTGACCGGCGCTGCGGCCAGTGCGCTCGCCGGGGTGCCGAGGAACAGCCCCGCCCCACTGATGAGCACCGCCGCCGCGCCGGTACCGAACCTCTTCCCAAACACCGTCATGTCCATTCCCTCCAAGTCGACCGATGTGGTCTCCGAAGAGAATGCGGAGGGGCCGGTACCGAACACAGCGGATTCGGACATGTTCGAATGTGCATTATTATCGGCACCTGCCGGAGCCATGGTCCGGTAAAGGTGACGTATACCGATTCCGGAAAGTTCAACACGTCGGCAAAAAGGTCGTACGGTGTCGTTTCCCCGGTATCGCGGGGCGCACCGGACCGCCCGAGCGGGCAGGATGGGTGCCCCGGACCCCGTGCCTGCGAGGAGATGTCGTGCCCGACGACCACCTCCCCCTCCCCCTCCCCCTCCCCGTCCGCGACGTCGCGGCCGACGCCCACCTGCTCGCGGACTTCGCCGCGCTGTCCGCGATCGGCGCGACCCCCGCCGGCGGCGTGGAGCGCCAGGCCGCCACGCCCGAGGACGGCGCCACCCGCGCGTGGCTCGCCCGCTGGCTCACCGACCGTGGGTTCGCGGTCGTCACGGACCGGGTGGGCAACCAGTTCGGCCTCCTGGAGCTGGTGCCCGGGGCGCCCTACGTGCTGGCCGGCTCGCACCTGGACAGCCAGCCCCGCGGCGGCCGTTTCGACGGCGCGTACGGGGTGCTCGCCGCCGCTCACGCTGCGGAGCGGCTGCGCACCGGACCGGCCGCGGCCGGGTGGACGCCCCGCTACAACGTCGCGGTCGTCAACTGGTTCAACGAGGAGGGCTCGCGGTTCGAGCCGTCCATGATGGGCAGTGCCGTGTTCACCGGGTTGATGGCGCCGGAGCGGGCCCTCGCCACCACGGACGCCGCGGGCACCACCGTCGCGGACGCACTCACCGCGATCGGCGCCCTCGGCGAGGCGGACGTGTTCGGCGACGGCGCGCACACCGTCGCCGGATACGTCGAGATCCACATCGAGCAGGGTCGGGAGCTGGACAAGTCCGGCACCACCCTCGGGCTCGTACACCGCACGTGGGCGGCGAACAAGTACCAGATCTCCGTGCTCGGCGAGCAGGCGCACACGGGTGCCACCGCGATCGCGGACCGCCGCGACGCCCTCTACGGCGCAGCGCTGGTCGTCGTCGCACTCCGGGACCTGGCCGACCGGTTCGGCGAGGAGTTGCACACCTCCTGCGGGCGGCTCACGGTGATCCCCAACAGCCCCGTCGTCGTGCCGCGAGAGGTGCGGATGCACCTGGACCTGCGCTCGCCGTCGGACGCCCTGCTCGCCGAGGCGGACGCCGCGCTGCGCACGACGTTCGCGGAGATCGAGGTGAAGGCAGGGGTGCAGATCGAGCGCCACGTCGCCCACACCTGGACGGGGCAGGACTACCCGGCCGCGGGCGTCGCGCTGGCCCGGGAGGTGGCCCGTGACCTCGGCGTCTCGTTCATGCCGGTGCAGACGCGGGCGGGCCACGACTCCACCAACCTCAAGGGCGCCGTGCCCACCGTCATGCTCTTCATCCCGAGCGTCGAGGGCATCTCACACGCCGAGGCCGAGTTCACCGCGGACGCCGATCTCTGCCGGGGGCTCGACGTCCTCACCGAGACGCTGGCGCGGATGGTCGAGGGCGCGCTGGACCCTTGTGATCCGGATCAGCCGAACGCCCCCGCGTAGGCGTTGAGCGCGGGCTGCCCGCCGAGGTGGGCGTAGAGGACGGTCGAGCCGGGCCCGATCTCCCCCGCCTGCACGAGCCCGATGAGCCCGGCCATCGACTTGCCCTCGTAGACCGAGTCGATGATCATCCCTTCGAGCCGCCCCGTGAGGCGGATCGCGTCGATCGTCGAGTCGACCGGGATGCCGTAGCGCTCCCCCGCCCAGCCCTCCAGCACGGTGATCTCGTCCTCGCGCAGCGCGCGGCCCACCCCGATGAGGTCCGCGGTGCGCTGCGCGATGCGCGCGACCTGCTCGCGGGTCTGTTCGATCGTCGCCGACGCGTCGATGCCGAGCACGCGACGCGGACGGTCCTGGCCCGCGAATCCGGCGATCATGCCCGCGTGCGTCGAGCCCGTGACGGTGCAGACCACGATCGTGTCGAAGAAGACCCCCAGCTCGCGCTCCTGCGCCGCCACCTCGTCGGCCCAGTTCGCGAAGCCCAGCCCGCCGAGCGGGTGCTCCGACGCGCCTGCCGGGATGCCGTACGGGACACCGCCCGCGGCCCGGACCTCCTCCAGCGCGGCCTCCCAGGAGTTCTTGATCCCGATGCCGAAACCGGCCGGGTCCAGGCGCACGTCCGCACCCATGATCCGGGAGAGCAGGATGTTGCCGACCTTGTCGTTGACGACGTCGGGCCAGTCCACCCAGCGTTCCTGCACGAGCCGGGCCTTCATGCCGAGCCGGGCGGCGACCGCGGCCACCTGCCGCGTGTGGTTGGACTGGTAGCCGCCGATCGAAACGAGCGTGTCCGCGCCCTTCGCCAGCGCGTCCGGCACGATGTACTCCAGCTTGCGGATCTTGTTGCCCCCGAAGGCGAGCCCGGAGTTGCAGTCCTCACGCTTGGGCCCAGATCTGCGGACCGCGGAGATGAGCGGTGAGCCGTTCGAGGCGGTGGACGGGGCTGGGGCCGAACATCAGCGGGTAGCGGTCGAAGTCCTGAAGCGACGACATGGGCTCCTCGATCCGGTCGGTGACGCGGGTCGCGTCGGGCGGGCGGTGCATGATGTGGACATGCCGGTTCCCGCCGCGGGCGCGTCCGCGCCGCGCCAGCTGCTGCGGGACAGCGTGTTCGTGCGCATCCGTGAGGCGATCATCGACGGCACGCTGGAGCCCGGCGAGCGGCTGCTCGACGGGGACCTCAGCGGCTGGCTCGGGGTCAGCCGGACGCCGATCCGGGAGGCGCTGGCCCGCCTGGAGGCGGCCGGGCTGGTCGAGACGAAGCCCGGCCGCTACACGATCGTCAGCCCGATCGACCCCCGCTCGGTGGCCGACGCCCAGGAGGTCACGGCCGCGATGCACGAGCTGGCCGTGCGCACCGCGGTCGAACGGCTCACCGCTGCCGACGTGGCCGGCATGCGGACGGCGAACGACGCCTTCGCGGCGGCGCTGGCCGCGGGCGACGTCGTCGCCGCCATCGCGGGCGACGACGCCTTCCACGGGGTCGCCGTGGACCGGGCCGGGAACGCCGCCATCCGGGCGGTGCTCGACCAGTACACGCCGTTGCTGCGCCGGGTCGAGCGCATCCGGTTCGCCTCGCTCCGCGGCCGCGAGTCGGTGGCCCAACACGCCCGGATCGTCGAGCTCGCCGAGGCCGGTGACGCGGACGGCGCGGCGCTCGAGACGCGCCGCAACTGGCTGACGCTCGGCCTGCACTCCGATGCCTGAGCCGGTCCGCCCCCGGAAGCCCATGCCGCGCCTCCTGACCGGTGACCGCACCCGCGATATGCAAAATATTGCATCCTGCGATACCTCGCCGTCAACAGCCTGCTGGACCGGGATGCGACCATGCCCCGCCGGCCCGCCGGCCCGCCGGCCCGCCGCAGCTCTCGACGCCGCCGTGCCGGACAAGCCGGCGGGGTCGGCAACCAGACCATCGCGCGGAAGGAGTCGACCATGCGACGGCTCGTCGACATCTCGGTATCCCTGCAGGGCGGGATCGCCTCGGATCCGCCCGGCTACGAACCGTCGATCACCTACGTCGACCACCAGCAGTCCGCCGACGAGATGCTCCGCTTCTTCCCGGGCGCCACCCGCGCGGACCTGCCGGACGGCGAGGGTTGGGCGATCGAGCGGATCGAGGCCATCACCCACACCGGCACGCACCTCGACGCGCCGTACCACTACGCGTCCACCATGGATGGCGGGAAGCGGGCGATCACGATCGACGAGGTCCCGCTGGAGTGGTGCTTCCAGCGTGGGGTGAAGCTGGACCTCCGCCACTTCGACGACGGCTACGTCGTGACCGCGCAGGACGTCGAGGCCGAACTGGAGCGCATCGGCCACACGCTCGCACCGCTGGACATCGTGCTGGTGAACACCCGCGCCGGCGCCCGCTACGGCGAGGACGACTACGTCTCCAGCGGCTGCGGGATGGGCCGCGCCGCCACCCTGTTCCTGCTGGAACGCGGCGTCCGGGTGACCGGCACCGACGCCTGGAGCTGGGACGCCCCGTTCCTCTACACCGCCCAGCGCTACGCCCGCGACCACGACCCGTCGATCATCTGGGAGGGGCACCGCGCGGGCCGCGAGATCGGCTACTGCCACATCGAGAAGCTGCACAACCTGGAGCGCCTGCCCGCCACCGGGTTCGAGGTGTCCTGCTTCCCGGTCAAGATCCACGCGGCGTCGGCGGGCTGGACGCGCGCGGTCGCGATCCTCGAGGAGGACGGATGAGGATCGCCCACGTCGACCCCTCGCCCTGCTGGAGCGGGGACTCGCTCGCGCACATGGCCTGGTCCTTCGCCGAACTCGTGGCGTACGCGAGCCGGGGCACCTGGGTCCGGCCGGGGGACGTGCTCGGGTCGGGCACCTGCGGGGGTGGCTGCCTGGCCGAGCTGCGGGCTGGTCCGGTGCGCTGGTGCCGCCGCCGGCCGTCGGGGACGTCGTGACGATGAGCGTCGAGGGGATCGGGGCGATCGCGAACCGCGTCGTCGCGGGCCGGAGGCGCACCCGGTGCCGTCGACGCGACGGATCCCGTGGTCTGCCCCGTCGTCCCCGCCCCCGGCGAGGGCCCGTGATCCCGGGCGCCGCTGCGCCGCTCGCCGGGCGCCACAGCAGGGCGGGCCGTCGCTCACGCTGGGCACGGCCTACACCGGCATCGGGACGCGCTGGGCCGCGCCGCCGCGCACGGTGACGTCGGAGGCGGTGCCGGCGGTGCCGGTGTCGCCCGTTGCGGCGCCGGCTCTCGGGCTGCGGAGGTGGTCGGGCCGGGCTCGGGGTCTGCGGTGCGGATCTATCCACGGCGGGGGCAGGAACTCTGGTCGGCCCTGTCGTAGTCGGACGTCCCAGCCGGCGTGGTGGATCAGGCGGTGGCAGGCCCGGCAGACCAGCGCGAGGTTGTCGATCGATGTCGGGCCGCCGTGTTCCCAGGGGATCAGGTGATGGGTTTCGCACCAGGACGGTGGGCGTCCGCAGCGGGCGCAGCCGCGGTCGCGGGCGGCCACCGCGCGGCGCAGCCCGTCCGGGATCACGCGGGTGGCGCGGCCGACGTCGAGTGGTTGCCCGGCGCCGTTGAGCACGACCGGGACGACGCGGGCGTCACAGGCCAGCATCCGCAAGCCCTCCGGGGACAGCGGGCCGCCGAGGTCCAGGCAGGCGGCGCGGGCCCGGTTCTCCAGGTCCTCCAGCCGCACCACCACCGTCAGGTGCGGGCGTTCCCCACCGGCAGCGGGCAGGGGGCCGTGATCGAGGACGTGCCCGCACGCGTCGGCCAGGGCTTCGGCCTGCCGCTGCCCCAACGGGCGCTGTTCGGCATCGGCGGCGTCGGCGGGCCGGGCGAGGGTGTCCACCACGGTGGCGATGGCGTCGAACATGGCCGGGTCGTCGAACCGGCCCTTGATCCGGCCACCGGCCCCGGCGGGGTGGCGGGTCAGGAACAGCTCGTTGATCCCGGGCGGGTCGGGCCGGTCGTCGGGTTGCGGACCGTCCTGATCCAGCTGCTCCACCAGCGCGGTGCCCCACGCCTGCAGATCGGCCGGAGAGTAGTCCCCCGCCTTCGCCGCGAGCTCGGCCTCCGCGGCCGCCCACACCTGCGGGGTGAGCCGGCGCGCCGCCGCGGTGTCCAGCACCCGCGCGATCACCTCGACCTGGCGGGTGCTGCAGTTCCCGGCGGCGAACACCTCGGCGGTCGCGGTCAGCCGCGCGGCCAGCACCGACCCGTCCAATCCGACCCGGGCACACGCCTGCTCCGCGACCACCAGCCGACGCCGGGCATCCGCGCGGTCGCAACCCAGCAGATCCGTCAGGGCCGTGACCGTGGAGCGGTAGCCGCGCTCGGCGAACACCCCACGACGCTCCAGGTCTGCGACCGCACCGATCGAGACCCGCTCCAACACACGGACCGCGCCCTCACACACCGTGAGCAGGCCGAGCAGCTCATCCTCGCCCGCGCCCGCAGCGCCGATCGCGGCCAGCTCGGCACCCGCCTGCTCCAGCAGACGGGCCGCACCGGCGAGCCGATCGGAATCCATGACCTGATCATACTCGAACGTTCGTTCGAGCTCGTGTCGATTGCCGCAGCTCAACAACCGTTCACCGACCCGGCATCGGCTCGCTCCCCGGCAGTTCTCGGCCCGGAGCGCCCGTCCATGTGCTGCGATCTCGCGCCATCCCTGGCGGCCATCGATGGCTTCGGGCCGCCCACCGGGTCTGCACCGGCATGGACACCCGGAACCTCGCGGACCTCGACGAGCTACCCGCCTCGACTGGTCGTCGGTCACCGACCGGCTCGGCGCCAGCTCCGACCAGGCGCCCGGCTCGCGTGGCCCCGACCGGCACACGACGTGGCTCACGACCATCGATCGCGACGGCCGCCCACACGCCTTCGTGGCCGGCTCGCTCTCGGTCGACGGCCGCGTCTGGTTCCAGGCCGGCCGGACCACCCGCAAAGGGCCGCAACCTGGCCCGCGACCCGCGGTGCACCGTCGCGGTCGCCGTCGAGGGCACCGCCGAGATCGTGACCGACCGGGACACCGTCGCCCGGTTGGCCGCGGCATGGGCCGCGGGCGGCGCGAGGTCGACGAGTCCGACACTGCCTCCACGGCGCCGTTCAGCGCGCCGTCAGCAGTCCGCCCGCCGGGGTCGGTCTACCGCGTCACCGCCACGTCGGCGTCCGCCGTCGCCACGGTCGCGCCGGGCGGCGCCACCCCCTGGACCTTCTGAGGGCGCGACCGATCGGCCGTCGAGCCCGGGCGCACGGTATGCCGCGACGGAGAGGCTCACTACCGTGCCGTGCAGGTCACACGAGTGATCCACCGCCGACGGAGGGCGTTCGATGCTCTGCTGTGCCGCGTTGATCCTGGTGCTCGGGCTGTGCCGGGCCGCCTGGGTGTACCTGCGCAGGTCCGGGCCCGGGTCCGGGCACGGCTCGGAGCCCGGGTTCGCGCCGCCCGCACGCCGGCCTGCGCCCGGCCGGTGACCGGTCGGTGACCGCTGATCGGATCGGACCGGACGTGGCGGCGGGCCGGATCGGGCGTGTGCCGATACCTCCGATCCCCCGGTTCCGCCGGGTGCACGGCCCGGTCACCCGCTTCCTGCTGCGTCGCAGCCTTGCGGTGCTCGCCCTGTGCTGGGTGGTCGGGTCGGCGCTCAGCACGTTCGGTTCCTCGACCGGCGTGCGGGCGTTCGGTCTCGGGCTGCTGCTTCCCGGTGGGGGTCAGCTCTACACCGGCCACCCCCTGCCGGCGGTGGTGGCATTGCTGGCCTTCGCGGTGTCGGTGGGTCTGTGGTGGTTGTGCGGCATCGCGGTCCTGCCGCCCGCGGTCTGGCTGGCCGCGGCCGCGCTGGCCGCCGCCACCGCGGGAGACAGCCCGGCGACCTGGAGCCTCTGGGCAGTGCCGTGCCTCCTGGGCGTCGCCGTCGCCGGATCCCTGCTCCACCAGCAGGTCCGGTTTCGGATCCACCGCAGGCGCGGGCTCGCCTACAACCGCCGGCTCGCGCAGGAACAGCCGCTACGCCCCGTCTCGGCCGGACCGCCCGCGCCGCGGGAGGCGAGCGCCGAGGACCTGAAGACCCTGCGTTACGTGCTGGACCTGGCGCTGCAGCCGCACGAGAGCTGGGACGGCTTCTTCTTCGTCCGGCCCGAGCAGTTCCGCGAGGGCGCGGTCCGCTACCAGCTCAACTTCGTCTCCTACACCGCCGCCATGTACCAGTACTCGTGCGCGCCGGCGTTCACCGGCTATGCCGCCGAGGCCCAACGCAACGCCATCGCGAAGATGCTGTGCCGACCGGTCTGGCGTTACTGGGCGCTGGAGAACGCCTGGGGGAACCTGCGCCGCAGTCCCGATCCGATCGTCAACGACAACGTCATGTACTCCGGCTATCTCGGGCTCATGCTGGGGCTCTACGAAACCGTGACCGGCGACCGCCGCTACCACGAACCCGGCTGCCTGCAGCTGCGCTGGAACGCCCGCCGCACGTTCGACCACGACGTCGGCACGATCACCGACGCCCTGGTCGACAACTTCGGCCGCGCCCGCCTCGGCCAGTTCCCGTGTGAGCCGAACTGGGTGTACCCGATGTGCAACACGTTCGCGCTCAACACGCTGCTGGTGTACGACCGGCTGCGGCACACCGATCACGCCGGACCGGTCCTGCACGCCGTCCGCCGCGGCTACGACGACGGCGAGTTCTGCGAGCCCGACGGCAGGCTGACCACCGCACGATCCGCCTATCTCGGGATGCGCCACCCCATGGTCGGCAACATGGCGGACGCGATCACGGCGCTGTTCCTCAACCCCGGTCTCCCCGACATCGGGCGACGGACCTGGTGGCTGGTCAACACCTTCCACCTCGGACCCCGGGGCCGCGCCGGAGACGTCACCCACCGCTTCTGGAACCGGCTCGACCCCGGCAACTACGGAATCAACACCGACGGATTCACCCGCGCCGCGCTCGCGGCGAACGCCCGCGAATACGGTGACGAGGACAGCGCCCGCGCCCTGGAGGAGTCCCTCGCCGATCGCCTGATCGAGCAGCACGGCGCCCGCCGCTACCGGGGCATCTCCGTCTGGGGCAACCTCTGGCTGGCGTTCACGCGCTTCGGCGGCGAGGACGCATTCCGCGGCCTGGTGCGCGACGGCGTCCCCCGCGAATGGCGCACCGGCCCGGTGCTCACCGACGCCGCCTACCCGGACGTCCTGGTCGCGCGTGCGGTCAGCGACGGCGAGGACCTCGCGCTCGTCCTGCGCCCGGGCGACGGCGGCACCCGCACCACGATCGCGATCCAACGGCTCCGACCACACCGCACCTATCAGGTCCGCGGCGCCCGCGGCGCCGTGGCGACCGCCGAGGTGACCGCCGACGCCACCGGGCGCGCGCTCGTCGAGTTCGACCTCGACGACCGTCTCGAACTGCACCTCTACCCGACGCCGTGACCGGCGGCCCGTCCGTGGTCAGGCCTCGCCGACGTCGCGCGGGAACAGCCCAGCTCGTGCATCCGGGCGATCGCCGCTCCGCGCGACGAGACGCCGAACTTCCGACGGATCGCCACCGCATGCGTCCTCGCGGTGTTGGGGGTGATGTGGATGGTGGTCGTCCAGGCTGATCCAGGCGACCGGACCCGGCTCGACCGTCGCCCACTCCGCCGGCGCCAGCCGAGTGCGGCCGCAATGTCGGGGGCGCGGGGAAACCCGGCCGAGCCCGGCGATGGGCGCGATCGCCAGCAGCACCTCGACGATCTCGACGTCCGTCGCGCCGGCCGCCACGGCCAGGCCCGCGCTCCATGCGCGGCAGATCGCCGACGACCCGATGGCCACCGATGCGCCCACCCGGAGCAATGCGACGGTCTCGGCGTGCACACCGTGGCGCCCGCCGGCCCAGCCCGAGCCCGGCCTCGTCCTGGACGAGTCGTCATCGATGATCGTGAGCTTGCCCAGGATGTCCTGGAGTCTCGTCATCGGCCCTACCCCGCTCCCAGCCGGAGGGTGACGCCGCGCGCGTCACCTCACGCGTTCGCTCCGTGGGGAGTACTTCGCCAGCTCGGTCTCCCGCCAGGCGCCGCTGCCCGCCCCGACCACTGCCTTGGTCTGCTCCCACTTGAGGCGGGCGAGCTCGCCGGGCGTCAGGTCGGCGCGGCTGTACCAGCGGCGGCCGGCGGTCGCGAAGGCGGCGACGCCCACAGCCACCCCCGCCAGTCCGATCGCGCTGCCCACTCCGATCAGCAGTGCGGCGGTGGCGAGAAGACCCCGAGGGAGATCCTCCAGTGACGGGTCGGTCCGACGAGACGAAGTGACCATGTCGATGCTCCCGTGACTCGTTCGTCGTCTGGCCCAGCGCCAGAGACGCTGGAGGCGAACACTTCCAGCGCCGCCGACACGGGGTCATCCCCCACAACGGGTGTCACCGCCGCGGCGCTGGCACCGTCCCCATCACCCAGCGGGAGGAATGCCGTCTTCTCGGCCGTGATCGGAGTCAGGGGGCGGCGTGGTGGGACCGGTGCCCGAGCACGCGGTACCCGAGCACGCCCGCGATGACCCCGGCGCCGAGCAGGCCCGCCACGGCGACCGCTCCGGGGCCGCTACGCACCGTGACCACCGGATGGATCACCGCCGGGGCCGGCACCGGCGGCGGTCGCTCGACCTCGTTCTCTCGGGCCGTGGCCGCCCACGCGGTGAGGAACAGCAGGAACTGGGACACGGTGAAGACGAAGATCAGCACGCCGAGGATCGGGCCGAACGCCAGGCCGGTGGGCGTCTGCGTCACCGCGGCCAGGTAGACGACCATCACCCGCTTGATGATCTCGAGGCCGAGCGCCGCAGCGGCCGCGGTCGTGATCGAGCTGCGCCACGTGAGGGGTTCGCGGGGCAGGCGGGCGAACACCCAGAGGAACACCAGGAAGTCGGACAGCAGGGCGACCACCACGGCGATCAGCGTGAGCAACCACACCGCCCACCCCGCGTCACCCAGCCCGAGACCCCCGAGGAGCCGTCCGGCGAGCCCCCCGCCGGCAACCACGGTCAGCGCGAGAGAAAGCGCCAACGCCAGGCCGAGCCCGATCAGCGAAGCCAGGTCGCCGCCCAGCCGGCGCAGGTAGGAGCCCGACGGCTGCTGGTCATGGCCCCACTGAACGGACAGGGCATCGCGGAAGTTCGTCATCCACCCCAGCCCCGCGACCAGGGCGAACACCAATCCGATCACTCCCACCGTGGTGGCAGCGGAGATGGCCTGGTCGATCACGCCGCTCAGGGGCGCGATCAGGCCCGCGGGCAACATCTTTCCGATCTGGGCCGTGAGCCGGGCGAGCAGGTCCGGGTTGGACTGCAGCACCAAGGCGAACGATGCGAACGCGATCATCAGCAGCGGAACCAGTGCAAGCATGCTGAAGTAGGTGATCGCCGCGGCGTAGTGGTTCCCGTTCGTCTCGAGGTACCGCTCGCCCGCGCGGACCAGATGGTCGACTCCTGCATGACGGGCGCGCACCCGGGTGAGCACGGAAGGACGGTTCGGTCGCTCGCCCACTGGGCCTCCCCGGGCTTTCGGTGCCGCGTGGTGGATCGGGTGTGTGCGGTCTCCAAGGGACCGTCACCCGGTCCGTACAAGCTCATCCACATCGAGTGAATCGGGCCCACGTGGGGCAGTGTGAGTCTCGCGACCCGAACGACCCGAACGACCCGACGGACCTCATCAAGGGAGACACGCAGCATGTCGACGACCGAACGCACGGCCCTTCCGTTCGACGACACCGCCGACGTCGACGCCGTCGAGCAAGGGTTCATCGCGGCGGGCGAACCGGTGATCCGCAACGATGCCGGCGAGGTGGTCTGGGACAACGGGTCGTACACCAGCTTCCTCACCGGCGACGCGCCCGACACCGTGCACCCGAGCCTCTGGCGCCAGTCGATCCTGTGCGCCCGACAGGGCCTGTTCGAGGTGACCGACGGGATCTACCAGATCCGCGGCTACGACCTGTCCAACATGAGCGTCATCGAGGGCGACACCGGCGTGATCGTCATCGACCCGCTGATCTCGACCGAGACCGCCGCCGCCGCGCTGGCGCTCTACCGGGAGCACCGTGGCGACCGGCCGGTCGTCGCGGTGATCTACACCCACAGCCACGTCGACCACTTCGGCGGGGTCAAGGGCATCACCACCCAGGCGGACGTCGACGCAGGCCGGGTCGCGATCATCGCCCCGGAGGGCTTCCTGGAGCACGCGATCTCGGAGAACGTCTACGCCGGGACGGCGATGGCCCGCCGTGCCGGGTACATGTACGGCGCTGCGCTCCCCCGCGGGCCGGAGGGCGGCGTGGGCGCGGGCCTGGGCCAGACGACCTCGACCGGCACCGTCACGCTGATCGACCCCACCGTCACCGTCCGGACCACCGGCGAGGAGCTCACCGTCGACGGCGTGCGGATGGTGTTCCAGATGGCGCCGGGCACCGAGGCCCCCGCCGAGATGCACTTCCACTTCCCGGACCGCCGCGCGCTGTGCATGGCCGAGAACGCCACCCACACGTTGCACAACATCCTCACGCTGCGCGGTGCGCTCGTGCGCGACCCGCACATCTGGGCCCACTACCTGACCGAGGCGATCGAGCTGTTCGGCGAGGAGTCCGACGTGCTGTTCGCCTCCCATCACTGGCCCACCTGGGGGACGCAGAACATCGCCGAGTTCCTCGGCGTGCAGCGCGACCTCTACGCCTACCTGCACGACCAGACGGTGCGCCTGCTCAACCGCGGCCACACCGGGCCCGAGATCGCCGAGATGTTCGAGATGCCGCCCGCGCTGGACAAGGCGTGGCACACCCACGGCTACTACGGCTCGATCAGCCACAACGTCAAGGCCGTCTATCAGCGCTATCTGGGCTGGTACGACGGGAACCCGGCCCGGCTGTGGAAGCTCCCGCCCGAGGACGCGGCCAAGCGGTACGTCGAGTTCATGGGCGGAGCCGACGAGGTGGTGGCCAAGGCCCGCCGCTGCGTCGACGACGGCGAGCTGCGCTGGGCGGCCGAGGTGCTCGACCACGTGGTGTTCGCCGAGCCGGACCATGCCGCGGGCAAGGCGCTGCTGGCCGAGGTCCTCGAACAGCTCGGCTTCGGTGCGGAGAACGGCACCTGGCGCTGCGCCTACCTCTCGGCCGCGATGGAGCTGCGGACCGGCAACTTCGGCACCCCGACGACGGCGGCGTCCGACGACCTCGTCGCCCACCTCAGCCCCGCGATGCTCTTCGACGCCCTGGCGGTCAAGGTCGACGGGCCCCGCGCGTGGGACCTCGACCTCGCCATCGGCTGGACCTTCCCCGACCACGGCACGTCGTACCGGGTGACGCTGCACAACGGGGTGCTCACCCACGTCGAGGGCAGCCACCGCCCGGTGGCGCTCACGCTCACCGTCCCGGCAGCGGCGCTCGCCGCGCTGGCCGCGGGCGACGTGGAGGCGGCCGGGGCCGCCGGGCTGACCACGGACGGGGACGAGAGCCAGCTGGCGGCGCTGCTCGGCGTCCTGCAGCCCGGCGACCCGGACTTCGACATCGTCCTGCCGTGAGGATCCTCCGGCCCGCCGCTGGTGGCCCGACACACTGGGTCGACCAGCTGAGGCCCGGGCGCTCATCCGCGACGCGCCGTCGCCGACCGGCCAGGGATGGGTATACCCACCGGCGCGGATAGGAGGTTCCACCGACGCGGCGCGCGACCCGGCGCTCCTACCGTTCTCGCAGGTCGGATGGCCCGACCGGACGAGAACGGAGTGCACCATGACCACGTCTGTCGTCGACAACGGTGTGAACGTCGATGCCCTGCTCGGGGCCCGGGACGCGTTCGTCGACGCCCCGGAGATCGCCCGCTTCCAGTGGCGCTCGCAGGTCTCCTGGGACCACGGCACGCACAGCCGTGCCGAGGTCGAGTCCTTCCACGGCTTCGGCGAGGAGCAGCGCCACCACACGAGCTTCCACTTCGACATCGACCACCCGGTGCAGTTCGCCGCGCTCGACAACGGGATCACGCCCGTGGAGTACGTCCTCGTCGCGCTCGGCGGCTGCCTCACCGCGGGCGTCGCCGCCATCGCGCAGCAGCGCGGGATCCAGCTGCGTTCGGTGCAGGCCGACGTCAGCGCCGAGATGGACCTGCACGGCATTCTCGGCGCCGACCCGGACGTGCGCAACGGGTTCAGCGAGGTGCGCGTCGGGTTCCGGATCGACGCCGACGCCACGCCCGCCGAGATCGCGGCGCTGGTCGCGCAGTCCCAGAAGCGCTCGGCGGTCTACGACATCCTGACCAACCCCACGGCCGTCACCGTGTCGGTCGCCTGACGCGGTCCCGAGGACCCGAGGAGGCGATCGTCATGCACCGGACGAGCACCGTGGTCGTCGGGGCCGGGCAGTGCGGGCTGGCCGCCAGCCGCTGCCTGACCGAGCGCGGCGTCGACCACGTCGTCCTGGAGCGGGGCGAGGTGGCGCAGGCCTGGCGCACCCAGCGGTGGGACTCGCTGCGGTTGCTGACCCCGAACTGGATGACCCGGCTGCCGGGCTTCGCCTACGCGGGTGACGACCCGGACGGCTACCTCCGCGCCCCGGACGTGGCCCGGTTCCTCGCCGACTACGCGACCTGGTGCGACGCGCCGGTGCTCGCCGCCACGACCGTCACCGATTTGCGTCCCGGCGGCCGGGGCTACCGGGTACGGACCGACCGCGGTGTCTGGGACGCCGAGTCGGTCGTCGTCGCGACCGGTGGCGCCGCCGTGCCGGTCGTGCCGGACCTGCCGGTGCCCGCGCAGGTCCATACGGTCACCGCCGCGGACTACCGCAACCCGGGCGAGCTGCCACCCGGTGGCGTGCTGGTCGTCGGCGCGTCGGCCAGCGGCGTCCAGATCGCCGACGAGCTGGCCGCGTCGGGACGGCCGGTGACGCTGGCCGTCGGGGAGCACGTGCGTCTGCCGCGGACCTACCGCGGCCGCGACGTCCTCTGGTGGATGGACGCGTCGGGTGTGCTCGACGAGCGCTACGACGCCCTGCCGGACCTGGTGCGGGCGCGCAGGCTGCCGTCGATGCAGCTCGCGGGCTCGCCCCGGCGGGCGACGCTCGACCTCACCGCGCTCGGCAGGCGTGGGGTGGAGATCGTCGGCCGGTTCGCCGGCGTGCGGGACGCCACGGCGCAGTTCTCCGGTTCGCTGCCCAACGTCTGCGCGCTGGCCGATCTCAAGCTGGGACGGCTGCTCGACGCGTTCGACACGTGGGCGCGACGCACCGGCACCGACGCCGGGCCGCCGCAGCGGTTCGCACCCACCCGGCTGCCCGCTCGGCCCGCGCTGTCGGCGCGGGTGGGCGCGGGCGGGATCGAGACGATCGTCTGGGCGACCGGCCTGCGGCCCGCCCTGTCCTTCCTCGACGCCGGCGTGCTCGACCGGCGGGGGCGCCCCGTGCACGAGGGGGGCGTCACCGCCGCCCCGGGGCTCTACCTGATGGGCCTGCCCGTGCTGCGCCGGCGCCGCTCGACGCTCATCGACGGGGCCGCGGGCGACGCTCGCGACCTCGTCGGACACCTCGTCACCCACCTGGATGCGCTCGCCCGCAGGCGGGCGAGCTGAGGAGCCACCATGCCGACACCATCACCCACACCACCCACACCCACACCCACACCACCGACGGCCCGCTCGGCCGCGGCTCTCGCCGCCGACATGGCCGCCAGGGTGGCCCGGCGCGACCCGCAGCGACTCGCCGCGGCCCTCACCCCGACCGCACGGCTGCGCGCCCTGCTGCCCGGCGGCCCCGTCGAGGCGCACGGCCGGGAGAACGTCGCGGCCTGCCTGCACGCGATGTTCGCCGACTTCGACAGCGTCGAGGTCGTGGCGGCGAGCGGCGAACCCGTCGCCGACCGTCACCTGATCCACTACCGCCTCCTCCTGCGCCGGGCACCGGTCCGCTGGGTCTGCACCCAGACCGCGGTCTGCCGGGTCGTCGAGGACCGCCTGGCGGTGGTCGACCTGCTCTGCTCCGGCTTCCGGGAGATCGAGAATGATGCCGACGTGCCCGCGCCATCCGGCGCTCGACTCGTGGGGTGACCCTGGTCAGTACGACCGGGACGACCCGTTTCCGCTGTTCGCGCAGGTGCGCTCCGCCGCACCCGTGCACGAGGTGCGGCTCGCCGACGGCCACGCCGCCTGGCTGGTCCTCGGCTACGAGGAGGCCAGGGCCGCGCTCAACGACCCGCGGCTGTCCAAGGACATGAACGCGGCCCTGGCCCGCAGCGGCGAGGTCGTCGCCGAGGGCCTGCCGGGCCCGGCGCTGGCCCGCCACATGCTCGCCGTCGACCCGCCCGACCACACCCGGCTGCGCCGCCTGGCGATGCCGGCGTTCTCGAAGCGGCGGGTGGCGGCGCTGGAGCCCCGGGTGCGCGCGCTCGTCGACGACCTGCTCGCCGTCCTGCAGGACCGCGGGGGCACCGACCGGCCGGTGGACCTGGTCTCCGGTTTCGCGTTCCCGCTGCCGTTCACGGTGATCTGCGAGCTGCTCGGCGTCCCCGAGCCCGACCGGGCGGACCTCGGACGAAGGTTCCGCACCCTGCTCGCCCCGTACCCGGGGCCGCAGCCGCCGGCCGGGGCCGTCGCGGCGTCGGACGCCATCGTCGGCTACCTGACCGCGCTGCTCGCCCGCAAGCGCGAGCGGCCGGGCGAGGACATGGTGACCGATCTCGTGGTCGCCGCCGACCGCGACGGCACGCTCACCGAGCAGGAGATGCTCTCCACGATCTTCCAGCTGGTCGTGGCCGGGCACGACACGACGACGAGCCTGCTCGGCAACGCGACGGTCGCGCTGCTGCGCCATCCCGGACAGCGGGACGCGCTGGTCGCCGATCCGGGACTGCTGCCCGGCGCGATCGAGGAGTGCCTGCGCTTCGACCCGCCCGTGCCGCACTCGACCTTCCGCTACGCGACCGAGGACGTCGACATCGGCGGGACCGTCATCCCCGCCTTCGCGCAGGTCGTCGTGTCGATCGCGGCGGCGAACCGGGACCCGGCGCGGTTCCCCGAGGCGCATGACCTCGACATCCGCCGCGCCGAGCGCAACCACATCGCCATGGGCCACGGCATCCACCACTGCCTGGGCGCGCCGCTGGCCCGGATGCAGGCGCGGATCGCGCTGGGTGCGCTGCACGGCCGGTTCCCCCGGATGCGGCTGGCCGTCCAGGCGCAGGAGCTGCGCTGGGGACACGGCGACGGGCTGGTGCTGCGGGGGCTCACCGAGCTGCCGGTCCTGCTCGGCGCACCGCACACCGTCCGCGCGAACGGCCCGATCGGGAGCTGGTCGACCGGCGCGTCGAGCCACTAGCTCCTTCGGAAGGCCGGGTACCCAGCGGCAGCCTCCTCGTCGCACTTGTTCCGGTACGTGCCCACCCCGCCGATGTAGGACAGCAGCCGGCGCGGCTTGCCGGGAACGTTGGAGCCCATGTACCAGGAGTCGGTCCTGGGCACGAGCGTGGCGTTGGCGAGCTCGTCGTGGTGGGCCACCCAGGCGTCCTGGCCCTCCACGGTGGGTTCGATCACGGTCTTGCCGTCGGCCCGCAGCGCGCCGATCGCGTCGCTGATCCACTCGGTCTGCTGTTGCAGGCAGGTGGTCATGTTGCACAGCGCCGCGGACGGGGCCAGGGGCACCGCGGTGGTGAGCATGTTCGGGTAGCCCTCGACCATCAGCCCCATCGTGGTGCGGATGTCGCGGCCCCAGTCGTCGGCCAGCGCGCGACCCTCGCGACCCCGGATGTCGATCGCGGCCAACGCGCCGGTGCCGGCGTCGAACCCGGTGGCCAGGATGATCACGTCCAGCTCGTGCACGGTGCCGTCGGCGAGCTCGATGCCCTCCGGGACGATCCGGGTGATCGGGTTGTTGCGCACGCCGACCAGGTCGACGTTGTCCCGGTGGTAGACCTCGAGGTAGTTGCGCTCCAGCGGGACCCGGTGGGTGCCGAAGCCGTAGTCGTTCTTGGTGGGTACCAGGATGTCGATCAGCCGCTGGTCCTTCAGCCGGGCGCGCATCTTCTCCCGGACGAACTCGGAGACCTCGTCGCTGACCTCCTCGGAGAAGAACATCTCGGCGAAGCCGGCGAGCCAGAGCCGGAACGAGCCGGAGTCGTAGCACTCCTCGAAGATCTCCCGCCGCTGCTGCGGGGTGCAGTCCGCCCAGGTGTGCTCGAACTCGTAGTCGAAGCCCGCGAAAGTGTGCGGGATGACGGCCTTGATCTCCTCGTAGCGGCTCTTGTACCAGGCGTGCTCCGCCTCGCCGTAGCTCGGGTTCTTCATCGGCAGCACGTACTGCGGGGTGCGGGCGAACACCGTCAGGTGCCCGACCTGTGAGGCGACGGTCTGGATGACCTGGATGCCGGTGGCTCCGATGCCCACCACGCCGACCGACCTGCCTGCGAGCTCGACCTTCTCCTTCGGCCAGCGGGACGTGTGGAAGATCGGCCCGCGGAAGCTGTCCTGGCCCTCGAAGACGCGCTCCATCGGGGCGGACAGCATGCCGGCGCAGGTGATGAAGAACTGGGTGTCGATCGTCTCGCCGCCGTCCGTGCGCACGGTCCAGCGGCCGCGGCCTTCGTCGAACTGCGCGCTCACGATCCGGGTGCCGAACTGGATGTCGCGGCGAAGGTCCAGCCGCTCGGTGACGTACTGCAGCCAGCGCTCGATCTCCGGCTGTCCCGGGTACTTCTCGCTCCAGCTCCAGTCCTTGTAGAGCTTCTCGTCGAACAGGTACTGGTAGCAGTAGGACTCGCTGTCGAAGCGCGCGCCCGGGTAGCGGTTCCAGTACCAGGTCCCGCCGACGTCGGACGCGGCGTCGTAGGCGCGGACCCGCAGGCCCTGCTCGCGCAGCTGGTGGAGCTGGTACAGCCCGGCCACACCGGCTCCGAGCACCACCGCATCCAGCTCGAGGACACCACCCGGGCTCGCTGCCCGGGTCTCGGTCGCGGACGTCATCGTCGTGCACCTCCGTCGGGATCTGCCTCACGAACGGGGTCCAGAGTGAGCGGTGTCCCAGGGGGTGCGGATGTCCCAGGATCGGACGTTCCGGCGGCGGGGCGGCTCAGTCGGTGATGCCGTAGCGCCGGATCTTGCGGTACAGCGTCGAGCGGGCGAGACCGAGCGCCGCAGCCGCGGTGACCCGGTTGCCGCTGGCCTCGCGCAGCGCCGCCACGATGGCGTCGCGCTCGACCCGGTCGACCGTTCGCAGCTCGCCGCGGGGCATGCTCTGGCAGTACTCGGGCAGGTCGCCGGGCTCGATGCAGCCCACCGGCCGCCGGCGCAGCGCTGCGGCGAGCGCCTCGCGGAGCTGGCGCACGTTGCCGGGCCACCCGTAGCGCGCGACCAGGCGCATGGCCTGCGCGGACAGCCGCACCTCGCGGTGCGGGGCCAGCTCGGCCAGCACACGCACCACGAGCGCAGGCAGGTCGGTCGACCGGTTGCGCAGCGCGGGCACCGCGGTCGAGGCCCCGAACCAGGACAGCAGGGCGTTGTGCTCGGGCCCGACGCGGTGCAGCTCCCCCGCGGTCGCCCCGAGGACCGGGGCGACGGGTCCGTCGGCGAGCGCCTCCAGCAGCGCCTCGACCGTGCCGGCGGAGAGCCGGTCGATGTCGCGCAGGACGGGCAGCGTCGGGCCGGGGCCGCCGCGCCGCAGCCGCTCGACCGCGTCCGCCGGCGCGGCCTCGACCTGCTCGGCGTCGAGGGCGACCGCACGGCCACCGTCGTGGACGAGCCGCTGCACCTGCGCGAGCAGGGTGAACCGGCCCGATCCCGGCTCCCCGATGACGAGGACCGACGAACCGGCCCGCAGGGCCTTCCCGACCGTGGCGGCGGCGGCCCGCAGGGCGGGGCATGCGCTGCCCGGGACCGGCGACGGTGCCGGGTCGACGGCGCGGTCCGGCAGCCCCTGCGCGCCCCGCGCGCGGTGGGGCGGACCGGCCGTGCCGACCTGGTCGGCCCGGTCGGCCGTGCGGCCCTGGTCGGCACGGTCCACCTGGTCGGCCCGGTCCACCTGGTCGAGGATGGTGACCACCCCGACCATCCCGGCGACGTCGGCGCCGACCGTGACCGTCGAGCCGCGCAGCCGCACCCGGGCGCCGGACGGGAGATCGACCCGGTCGTCCACGGTCGGCCGGTGCCCCATCAGGAACCGCACGTGGTCCTCCAGCGCCTCCCGGTCGTCGGGGACCAGCAGGTTCTGCAGCGGCGCGTTCGACACCACGGCGCGCTGCCCGACGGCCAGCACGGCCTGCCTGCCGCGCGCGTCCAGCCGCGCGTAGAGGTCGAACAGCGCTCGCTGCGCAAGATCGCGGTCCGTCAGGAGGTTGTGCTCGACCTGCGCCGCCGCCGAGCGGACCAGCGAACGCATGAGGGGAGTCGAGTGGTCGCTCAGACAGCTGATGTCCAGCACGCCCGCGATCCGGCCGGTGAGCGGATCCCGCACGGGGGCACCCGCGCACGCGAAGGGCTGCAGCGCGTCCACGAAGTGCTCGGCCCCGACGATGTGCACCGACTCGCCGAACTCCAGCACCGTCCCCACCCCGTTGGTGCCGACGGCACCCTCGGCGTAGTCGAAGCCCCGGGCGAAGTACACCCGGTCGGCGATCCGCCCGAACCAGGAACTGCTGTCGCGGCGGGCCAGCAGCCGGGCACGGTCGTCGGTCAACGCGACGCAGACGGGGAGATCGGCGAGCTGCTCCACGAGCCGGTCCATCACCGGTCGCGCGCAGCGCACGAGGCGGGAGTCGAAGTCGAGATCGGTGTGATATCCGCTGGTCACGACGCCGGGCTGGACACCGCTGGACACGCTGCGCCGCCACGACGCGGCCACGTGCTCGGGCACGCCGTGCAGGCCGGTCTCAGCACCGTCGAGGAACTCGGCACGGGCTGCGGCGAGCAGGAACCGGCGATCGGTGAGGTCGTCCACGTCACCTCCTCGTGCTCCCCGTCACATCCTGCGTCCCCGGGCGGGTGCGCGCGATGTCCGACTTTGGGACATCTCGCGCAGCGGGACGCCGGACACGCTGGGCCCATCCGCCGCCCGAGCGCTTCGACAGGAGTCCGTCATGGTCGACAACCCCTTCTACAGCCACGAGTTCCACGGCGAGTACGAGATCGCCTCGATCGGTCGGCTGGAGCTGGAGGAGGGCGGGGTCATCCCCGACTGCCGCCTGGCCTACACCACGTGGGGTGAGCTGAACGAGGCACGCGACAACGCGATCCTGATCCCCACCTGGTACTCGGGCACCCATCAGATCTGGCGCGACGTCTATGTCGGCCCCGACCACGCGCTGAACCCGGAGCGGTACTTCATCGTCTGCATCGACCAGATCGGCTCGGGCCTGTCGACCTCACCCCACAACGCCGACGGGGCGAACGCCGAGATCGCGATGTCGCGGTTCCCGCACGTCCGCATCGGCGACGACGTCGTCGCCCAGGAACGGCTGCTGCGCGAGCAGTTCGGGATCGAGACGCTGCAACTCGTCGTCGGCGGTTCGATGGGGGCCCAGCAGACCTACGAGTGGGCGGTGCGGTTCCCGGAGAAGGTCCTGCGCGCCGCACCCATCGCCGGCACCGCGCAGAACACCCCGCACGACTTCCTCTTCACGAAGGCCCTGGTGGAAGCCATCACCTCCGACCCGGGCTTCGCAGGCGGCGAGTACACCTCGAACACCGAGGTCGAGGCCGGGCTGACGCGGCACGCGGGGATCTGGGCGGTCATGGGCTTCTCGACCGAGTTCTGGAAGCAGGAGGTCTGGCGCGCGCTGGAGTTCGACTCCAAGGAGGCCTTCCTGGTCGGCTTCCTGGAGCCCTACTTCACCGTCATGGACCCCAACGACCTGCTCTGCATGGCCTGGAAGTGGCAGCACGGTGACGTCGCGCGGCACACCGGCGGCGACCTGGACGCCGCGCTGGGCCGCATCACCGCGAAGACCTTCGTCATGCCCGTCGACGAGGACATGTTCTTCCCCGTCCGCGACTGCCGCGCCGAGCAGGAGCGGATCAAGGGCAGCGAGCTGCGGGTCGTCCAGGACATCCTGGGCCACCTCGCCCTGTTCGGCGTGGCACCGACCTACCTGCCGCAGATCGACCAGCACCTGGCCGAGCTGCTCGCCACCTCCGTCTGAAGCCGTCTGAAGCCGTCTGAAGGGACCGCGAACCATGAGCAGGCTCAGCGGGAAGGTCGCCGTCGTCACCGGCGGCGCGAACGGGCTCGGCGAGGCCATCGCCACCCGGATGACCGAGGAGGGCGCCACGGTCGCCGTCCTCGACGTCGACAAGGCGGGCGGCGACCGGGTGGCCGCGGCGCTTCCCGGCGCCGCCTTCCACGGATGCGACGTTACCGACGAGGACGCGGTCCGGACGACCCTCGACGCGGTCGTCGCCCAGCACGGGCGTCTCGACGTGCTGGTCAACAACGCGGGCATCGAGGGTGTGAACAAGCCGACCCACGAGCTGCCGCTCGAGGAGTGGAACCGGGTGATGGCGGTCAACACGACGGCCGTCTTCCTCTGCACCAAGCACGCCGTCCCGCACCTGCGCGCGGCGGGCGGTGGCAGCATCATCAACATCTCGTCCATCTACGGGATCCTCGGCGGCGGCGACGTCCCGCCCTACCACGCCTCCAAGGGCGCGGTGCGCACGATGACCAAGAACGACGCCCTCATCTATGCGCCCGACCGGATCCGGGTCAACTCCATCCACCCCGGTTTCATCTTCACCTCGATGGTGCGCCGCTACGCCGACGACGCCGGCCTCACCGAGGCCGACGCCCGCACCGTGCTCGACGCCCTGCACCCCCTCGGTGGCACGGGGCACCCCGACGACATCGCCTGGGGCGCGGTCTACCTCGCCTCCGACCAGGCGAGGTGGGTCACCGGTTCCGAGCTCGTCATCGACGGCGGCTACACGGCGCGCTGAGCGAGTTCCCCACGTGCGTGACGCCGCGTAACGAAGGTGCCCGGTACCAGCGAGTCAACCCCTGCCACGTGAATCGGCTGCGCTCCCCGCTCTGCGGATGACGAGCAGCGAACACGAAGGGGTGTTCATGGGCGTCATCGTCGGCAGGCTGATCTCGGCTGCCACGCGTCAGCCGGTCGAGGGCTTCCGGGTCGAGGCGTGGCCCACGACCGGCGGCGCCGACGTCCTCGGGTCCGACGTCACGGACGGCGAAGGGGCGTTCGCGGTCGAGATCGACGACCGGGGTGTCCGGGCGCTGCTCGTGCAGGGCGCCGACGTGGAGTTCCGCGTGTTCTCCCCCGACGGGGCAGTCATCCGGACACCGGAGCTACCCCGCTGGTCGCCCCGCGAGCCCGAGCGGCACCTTCTCCTGGCCGTTCCGACCGGCGAGGTGCCGGCGACGATCCGCCGCGTCACGGGCCTCGTCGCCGATCTCGCCGGGGTGGCGCGGGCGGGCCTGCGCGTGGAGGCGTGGGACCGCGATCTCGGCGGATCGATGCGCCTGGCCGTCGGGCTCACCGACCGGACCGGGCGCTACGACCTGACCTACGACATCGCCGTCGTTCCCGGGAAGGCCGCCGCGGACCTGGAGATCCGCGTCGTCGACCCGCGCGGCGAGCGGCGGGAGGTCGCCCGGGCGGCCACCGTGTTCGACGCCCCGGAGGCCGCCACCGTGGATGTCGCCGTCGACGCGACCGCACTGGCCCCCGTTCCGGAGCTCGACCGGCTGCTCGCCGCCGCCGAACCGGTGTTGGCCGGCCGCGAGGTCGGCTCGCTCGACCCCGACGGGGTGCTCTACCTCGCCGAGCGGGCCGGATGGGATGCGCGGACGGTCGCGATGGCCGTACAGGCCGAGCGGCTCCGCGAGGCGAGCGGGATACCGGTCGAGCACGGCTACGCGCTGATGCGGGCGGGTCTGCCGACCGACCCGGACGCGTTGGCGCAGGTCAGCGACGGTGTCGTGGAGCGGACGCTGGCCGGTGCCGTCGCGGCGGGCGTCATCTCGGACGGGCAGCCGATCGAGGAGACCGTGCTGCAGCACCGGGCCGCGGCGGCGGAGCGGCTGCGCACCGTCACCGCACCGGGCGCCACCACCAGCCTGGGCTCGATGCTCGGGCTGCGCCTGGACGAGGCCCAGCAGGCGCAGTTCGTCGAGGCCTACCGGGCAACCGCCGAGCGGTCGGGCGCTCTGTGGACGGAGCTCGCGGCCCGCGGCTTCGACGAGCCCACCGTCGCCCGGCTGCGCACCGACGGCGTGCTCGGGCGGCTCACCCGGCAGAACGCGCCGCTGATCGGGCGCCTCACCGACCGGCACGGCATCGACGACCCGGCGGCGCTCGCGAGGGCGGGGCTCTACGACGCCGGGCGATGGGCGGAGGTCATCGGCGACGACGTCCCCGTGGGCCTGACGAGGCAGGGCTACGCGGAGGGCCTGGCCGCCCAGGTCGATCTCGCGTTCCCGACCGTGGTGGCCGCGGACCTGGTGCGCCGGAACCGGGTGGATCTCGGCGGGCGCGACGAGGTCGTCGCGTTCCTGGAGGCGGCGGACGGCGAGCGGCTCGGCGAGCGGCCGGTACGGATGTGGGCGGGATTCGCCGCGCTGAGCGCCGAGGGACGGTCCGGCGTGCAGCGTCTCGAACGGCTCTACCAGGTCAGCCCGTCGCACACGGCGCTGGCCGCGCTCGTGGACCTGGGGATCGGCTCGGCCGCCGAGATCGCCCGCCAACCCGCGGACGGGTTCGTCACGACCTTCGGTGCGGCGATCGGGGATCCGCAGCAGGCCCGGGCCGTGCACCGCAGAGCTGTCGACGTGCACGCGGCGACCGTGCACGTCGCGACGACGTACCTGAGCTATCGCGGGACCCCCAACGTCTACGGCCTGACGGGCGACCCCGACGGGGCACGCCCGCTGCTCGCGCCGCAGGCGGGACCGGCAGCGGCGACGCTGGAGACACTGTTCGAGGCCTTCGACGTCACCACGTGCGACCACTGCCGCTCGGTGCACGGGCCGTCGGCCTACCTCGTCGACCTGTTCGAGTTCCTGGACAAGCCGGGCGTGGCCGCGGGCGAGAACCCGCTCACGGTGCTCTTCGCGCGCCGACCCGACCTGCCGCACATCGAGCTGAGCTGCGAGAACGTCGAGGTGGCGCTGCCGTACGTCGACGTCGTCAACGAGATCCTCGAGCACTACGTGGTGCACGGCGACCTCGACGACCTGCGGGGCCACGACGTCGAGCCCGGCACCTCCTCCGCCGACCTGCTGGCCGACCCGCAGTTCGTCGCCGACGCGGCCTACGAGCGGACGCGGGACCGGATGCACCCCTACGAGCTGCCGTTCGACCTGTCCGCGGCCACGGTCGACCTGCTGCTGCAGGTCTGGGACACCACCACGGCGCACGCGCGCGAGGTTTTCGGCGATCTCGAAGGAGCCCGCCACGCGCTGCTCGGCCTGCGCCCCGGCGAGTACGAGGCGCTCACCGACACCGCATACCGCGCACTGCCGGAGTACTTCGGGCTGCCCGCGGGCCACACCCTCGACCAGCTGCGCGAGGTCCTGTCCAGTGCGGGGGCCCTGGCGAGGGCGCTCGGGATCACCTACGAGGAGCTCACGACGCTGCTGCGGGCGCGGGTCGTCAGCCCCGCGGCGCCGCTCGTTCCCTCCTTCGACCGCCTCGACCTGACCTTCGCGCAGGTCCGGGACTTCCTCGACGGCACGCTCAGCGAGGCCGACCTCGTCGCCGCGCTGCCGCCCGCGCTCGACGCGACGCCGTACGGCGCAGACGTGCCGGCCTGGCTGACGGAGCACGGGGCGCGGCTGCTGCGCCTCGTCCTGCTCACCGGCCCACCGGAGGCGGGCTTCGCGGAACTGGAGGTCCGCTTCGCGCACCCCGACGCGCCGGCCGACCGGCTCGACGCGCTGACGTTCCACGCGATGCACCGCCTCGTCCGCCTGTCGCGCCGGCTCGACCGGAGCATCGAGTGGACCGACCAGCTCCTGCACACCTTCCTGGGGGCGGAGCTCACCGACGCGAACCTGGACGACGCCTTCGCCGCCGCGCTGTCCCGCATCGCGAACCTCGAACGCCTCTTCGTCCGGCTCGACGTGGGCGCCCGCGCCCGGGAGGCCTGGCTGGGACTGTGGTCGCGGTCGCGGGCTGCCCGCGAGCGCACCGAGGCTCTGGCGCTGGTACTGCGCGCCGGGGTGACCGACCTGGTGCACCTGTCCGAGCTCAGCGGTATCGACCCGTTCGCCGACGACCTCGACGACGACGAGCCGTCCCTGCACCGTTTCGTCGACATGTGGCTGCAGCTCAAGGCCGTATCGGTCAAGGTCGCCGACCTCGACTGGCTGCTGCGCCACCACGACGGCGCGGGCGACCTCACGAGGAGTGTCGAGGACCTCCGCCGCGACGTGGCCGTGGTACGGGCGACGCTCGCGGCCGTGGACGCCGAGCTCGACGTCGCCCCGGAGAACCCGGACCTCACCCTGGCCCAGGCGCGGATGGCCCAGGCCTACTCCGCCGACGCCGTGCAGCGGTTCTTCGCCCTGCTCGGCGGGGGCATCCGGTACGCGACGGCGTTCGACACGGCGATGTTCGGGACGGCGTTGGAGGTCCTTCCCACGTCGTTGACCCGCGCCGGGCTGGAGCTCGACGGCTTCGCCGAGGCGCTCGTGTACAGCGGCGTGATGTCCGATGCGGCGAGGACCGCGCTGGACACCGCGACGGACGCCCTCCAACTCGGCGATCTCGACCCGGCCGTCGTGTCCGGCCAGGGCGAGCTCGACGCGTTCCGCGACGCCGTCAAGGCTGCCGTCGCGCTGCTCCACCAGGCGGGACGCGCCGATCTCGACGCGCTCGGCGCCGAGTACCCCGAGCTGGCCGCGGTGTACGCCGAGGCGAGTGCCGCCGACCCGGCCGCCCGACCCGGGGTGGTGCTCGCGGCGACCCTGCCGGAGCTGCGCGAGGCCCGGAAGGCCGCGGCGCTCCGGACCGTGCTCGCGCAGCTCACCGGCACCGATCCGCTGCTCGTCGAGGCCCTCGCGGCGCTGCTGCCGGGAGCCGCGGGCGAGTTGCTCGCCGACTTCCGTGCGCTGCAGGATCCCGTCCGGCTGCAGGCGGACGGTCCGCGCACGCTCCTGCTGGAGGCGGCCGCCACCGACGACCACCGGCTCTGGGCCACCGCCCCCGAACACACCAGGATCACCCTCTCCGTCGACGGCACGGTGCTGCTCGACGACGTCGAGGTCGGGCCCACCGGCGAGATCGGCGGGGACGACCTCGTCCCGCTCGTCGGCGGACGGCTCACCCCGCTGGACGTCACCGTCGCGGGCCTGCCCGCCGACGGCGAGGTCGCGCTGGTGTGGCGGACCCGGACGACCGCCCGCGGGCCCGTACCCGCCGGGCGGATCCACGACGCCGAGGTGGTGGCGCGGGCCGCCTCCTCCCTCGTCCGCCTGACCAAGGCCGCAGCCCTCGCCCGGATCCTCGGGCTCACGTCCGCCGAGGTCGTCCAGCTCGGGGCGAGGACACCCGAGACGGCCGACGTCTTCACGCGCCTCGATCCGGACGGGACGATCGACGACGACGAGCTGCACCGGCAGGCCGAGCGGGTGCGGTGGCTGGCGTGGTTCGCCGCGCAGAAGAAGGCCCACGAGTCCGAGCCGGACGTCCTCGCCGGCATCCTCGCGCGTCCGGACCGGACGACCCCGCAGGGCACCGGGCAGCTCGCCGAGCTGATGGGCTGGGTGTCCGCCGATCTCGACGACGTCCTCGCGCATCACGGGTACGCGCTCGCCGAGCTGGGCTCGCTCGCGGCCCTCGACACGGTGACACGCACGCTCGCCCTCGTCGCGGCCACCCAGCAGCGGGCCGAGGACCTGCGGCGCTGGGTGACCACGGCGCCGAGTCCCGAGCTCGTCCGCGTCATCCGGACGAGCCTGCGCGCCCGGCTGAGCGACGATGCCTGGCGCGAGACGATGACCAGCGTCAACGACCAGCTGCGCAACCGCCGCCGCGACGCCCTCGTGGCCTACGTCCTGCACCACGCGCCGCCGGTACCGGAGATCACCACCGCCGAGAAGCTCTACGAGCACTTCCTGGTCGACGTCCAGATGGACTCCTGCGCGCGCACGTCACGGATCCGGCTGGCGCTCTCGACCGTGCAGCTGTTCGTGACCCGCTGCCTGCTGAACCTCGAACCCGACGTCTCCCCCGGATCGATCGACGCCGACCACTGGCAGTGGATGCAGCGCTACCGGCTGTGGGAGGCCAACCGCAAGGTCTTCCTCTACCCGGAGAACTGGCTGGAGCCCGAGCTGCGCGACGACAAGTCGCCGTTCTTCCGCGAGCTGGAGACCGACCTGCTCAAGGCCGACATCACCGACGAGCTCGCGGAGGCCGCGTACCTGGGCTATCTCAGGAAGCTCGACGACATCGCGAAGCTGGAGATCGTCGGCGCCTACCTGGACCAGCGCCGGCCCGGCAACCCCGAGGACGACGTGCTCCACGTCGTCGGCCGCACCAACGGCACCACCCGGGAGCACTACCTGCGCCGCCACGAGTACGGCTACTGGACGCCGTGGGAGAAGGTGTCGTTGCCCATCGAGGGCGACGTCGTCGTGCCGGTCGTGTGGCGTGGGCGGCTGTGCGTGTTCTGGCTGCGGATCCTGACCAAGCCGCACGGGGGCGCCCGCTCGAAGAACCCCGAGGAGATGGGCGGCGAGGCCTGGGGGAACAACATCTCGGAGGGCGCAGAGGTCTCGCTCTGCTGGGGCGAGTACCACCAGGGGAGGTGGACCTCGCCCAAGTCCTCGGAGATGTCCGACCCGATCAGGCTGACCGGTATGCAGCGGTTCGACCCCGCCCGGCTCATGGTCCAGTCCCGGACGGAGAAGCCGGACCACCGCCCCGAGAAGCTGATCTTCGACGTGTACTACCTCGACTGGTTCGCCGGCATCGTCACCGTCCACGAGGTGAGCCTCGCGAGCACGCACAGGCCGCCGGCGGTACGCAAGCGCACCCTGCAGGGCACGACGACGGCGGAGCTCCTGACCGAGTTGCGGCTCAACCCGTACTTCGCCGCCGACTCCGCCGGTGCCGTCGAGGCCAACGGCGCCCGCATCGACGGCCTCGCGTTGCAGCTCGCCGTCCTGCAGCCCGGGTCGGTCCGGCCGGGCCACGTCACCGAGCTCGTCCTCACCAGGGCGGACGGCGCCGCCGGCGGCCTGCGGGTGCATCCGCTGATGCATCCGGTCGAGAACCTCCACGAGTCGCCGTTCTTCTACGCCGACGAGCACGCCATCCTGCACGTCCGGGCCGAGGAGACCATCGACCGGTTCGACCTGTTCGACGGCTACTACGACATCGGCGGGATCGTGATCGACCCCGGCCGGATCGAGATCCCCGTCGTGATCGAGGATCCCGTCCTCACGTTCCCGCGCGACCCTCTGATCGATCCCCTCGGCCCGCTCGTCAATCCACACATCTCCGTGCGGATCCCCGACGAGACCCCGTTCGTGTTCGACGGGGTCCCCTTCGACTCGCGGGGCCGTGTCGACGGCCGCGGCGGCAGGTGAACGACGTGACCTACTCCTTCCACACCGCCGGGCAGCAGGGAAAGCTGGTGATCGACCCGGGGCTGAGCTGGGCGATCCGCGGCACGCACCGCACGGTGCGGTTCCGCTTCGAGGCCCATTACCACCCCTACACCGACGAGCTCATCGAGCGGCTGACCACGGACGGCCTCGCGGCGTTGCTCGACCCGAACCATCACGCGGACCTGGCCCGGCGCCTGGACCCCGGCTTCTACCGACCCGGCCCGTACCTGCTCGGCGACTTCCCGCGGCAGGAGATCGACGTCAGCGACGAGGGCCCGTACGCGGGCTACAACTGGGAGCTGTTCTTCCACGCCCCGCTGGCCGTCGCGGTGCACCTCAGCAAGAACCAGCGGTTCGCACAGGCCCGTCGCTGGTTCCACCTGATCTTCGATCCGACGACGGACGAACGGGCTCGCCGAGACCTCGAGAAGGGTGCCTGCGCAGTCGACGCCGGCGGCAACCTCCGCTTCTTCGCCACCACCGTCGACGGCGCCGTCCTGGAGGCGCGCCGACCGCTCGACGGTGTCTGGCAGCCACGGTTCGGCAACGTCGAGGCCTCGTCCACCGGCCCACCCTCGGCGGCGACCTCGATCGCGTGCGCGACAGATCGCAGCAACAACGTGCATGTGTGTGTGACCACCGCCGACGGCGGCATCTTCCACACCATCCGATTCGCCAACGGCTCCTGGCAGCCCTTCTTCGGCAACGTGAAGAGCCAGACCGGCGACCCCGGCCCCGCCACGGCGATCGCCTGCACGACCGACACCGACAACAACGTGCACGTCTGCGTGACCACCGCCGACGGCGGCATCTTCCACACCATCCGATTCGCCAACGGCTCCTGGCAGCCCTTCTTCGGCAACGTGAAGAGCCAGACCGGCGACCCCGGCCCCGCCACGGCGATCGCCTGCACGACCGACACCGACAACAACGTGCACGTCTGCGTGACCACCGCCGACGGCGGCATCTTCCACACCATCCGATTCGCCAACGGCTCCTGGCAGCCCTTCTTCGGCAACGTGAAGAGCCGGACCAGCGACCCCGGCCCCGCCACGGCGATCGCCTGCACGACCGACACCGACAACAACGTCCACGTGTGCCCGGCGACGGCCGACGGCTCGGCCTGGCACGCGGCCAGACGATCCGACGGCACCTGGTCAGGAGCATTCAGCGAGATCACGGCAGCGGCGGCGACCGACCCCGGCGACGTCGGGTCCATCGCCTGCACGAACCACGACGGCGATCTGCACCTGGTCGTCACGACGGCCGACGACATCGCCTGGGAAGCGACCCTGCCCGCCGGTTCGACCTGGGACGGGTTCACGCGGGCAGGGGAGGTCGACGGCAGTTGGCGGTTCTGGAAGTTCCTGCGGTTCCGCACCGAAGCCTCGCCCCGGTTCGTCGACGACCTCCTCGCGCAGCTCGCCGATCTCGACGACGGGTCGGCCCGCGAGCGCATGACGCAGGCCGTTCAGGCGTGGCGTGACAAGCCCTTCCAACCGCACGTGATCGCGCGCACGCGGTACCTGGCCTACCAGATGTCGGTCGTGATGAAGTACCTCGACAACCTGATCGCGTGGGGCGACAGCCTGTTCCGCCAGGACACCGTCGAGACGATCAACGAGGCGACCCAGCTCTACGTCCTCGCGGCGAACCTCCTCGGTCCGCGGCCGCAACGCGTCCCGCCGCGCACCCGGCACCGCAGCCTCACCTACGCCCAGCTGAAGGAGGCGGGCGTCGACGAGTTCGGCAACGCGCTCGTCGAGCTGGAGAACGAGTTCCCGTTCAACACGGTGCCCAGCGCCGGCGGCGCCGGTACCGGGGACGGCCCGGCCTCGGCGTTCGGCATCGTCTCGTCGCTGTACTTCTGCATTCCGCCCAACCAGACGCTGCTCGCCTACTGGGACACGGTCGCCGACCGCCTGTTCAAGATCCGCCACTGCATGAACATCGAGGGCGTCGTCCGCCAGCTGGCGCTGTTCGACCCACCGATCGACCCGGGCGCCCTGGTGAAGGCCGCCGCGGCGGGCCTCGACATCGCCGCCGTCGCCGCGGGGCTCAACCAGCCCGTCTCGACGGTCCGCGGCCCCCTGCTGCTGGCCAAGGCCCAGGAGCTGTGCGCCGAGGTGAAGGCCCTCGGGGCGGCCGTGCTCGCCGCCGTCGAGAAGGGTGAGGCCGAGCACCTGGCAGCGCTGCGGCAGCGACACGAGAGCGAGCTCGCGACGCTCGGGCGCGAGGTCCGGTTCCTGCAGTGGAAGGAGGCCGAGGCGGCCACCGACGCGCTGCTCGCCAGCCGGACGACGGTGTTCGAGCGCTACCGCCACTACAAGCGGATCCTCGGGGCGAGCGACCCCGACATCGACGCGCAGCGCGTCGTCACGCTCGTGCGGTCGGAGCTCACCGAGGCGACGTTCGACGCCGCGTACACGGCGCTCGTCGAGGCACACACCGTCGAGCTCGGCCGTGAGGACTATCGCAAGGAGACCACGGTGGGCGGTCCCGCCGAGTTCGCCGCCGGGGTCGTCACCGGCCTCTTCGGTGGCAAGCTCGGCGAGACGCTGCCGTTGAACAAGAACGAGGACGCCGAGCTCAACATCTTCCTGCCCGCCTCGGACACAGCCGCAACCATCGCCACCGCCCTCGACATCCTGGCTCCGGTGCTCGCGCTCATCCCCCAGTTCGACGCGCACGGCACACCCCTCGGCGTGGGGGTGGCCGCCGGATTCGGAGGGGTGCAGCTGTCCAAGGGGGCGAAGTACGGGTCCGACGGCGCGAAGTGGATCGCCGACGCGTTCCGGGCGAGTGCCGACCGGGCGTCCCGGCTGGCCGGCTACTACCGGCGCGCGGAGGACTACGTGCTGCAGGCCAACCTCGCGACCAGCGAGCTGGAGCAGTACGGCCGCCAGATCGTGTCCTCGTTGCTGCGCGAGCAGATCGTCAGACGCGAGTACGAGAACCACGTCCGCCAGACCGAGCTCAACACCGAGACCGAGGAGTTCCTGCGCGACAAGTTCACGACCGAGGCGCTGTACACGTGGATGCACGGCGAGCTGTCGGCGCTGCATCACGAGTTCTACACGCTCGCCTTCGACGTGGCGCGCCGCGCCGAGCAGACGTTGAAGCACGAGCTGATGCGCCCTGAGTTCGACGCGCAGGACTTCGTCCGGTTCGGCCACTGGGACGGCGGGCACCGCGGGCTGCTCGCCGGTGAACGCCTCGGCCTGGACCTCAAACGCCTGGAGCTCGCCCACCTGGAGCACGACCGCCGCGAGTACGAGCTCACCACCCGCGTCTCGCTCGCCCGTCTCGACCCGGTCGCGCTGCTGCGGCTGCGCGCCACCGGCGCCTGCGAGATCGACGTGCCGGAGTGGCTCTACGACCTGGAGAGCCCCGGGCAGTTCATGCGCCGGATCAAGACGGTCGCGGTGTCGATCCCCTGCGTGGTGGGCGACTACACCGGGGTGCACGCGAAGCTGTCGCTGGTGCGCAGCAGCCTGCGCACCTCCGCCCTGCTCGGCGAGGGCTACGCCCGCACCGGCGGTGACGACGGCCGGTTCCGCGACTACGCCGGCGCGATCCAGTCGGTGGTCACCAGCAGCGGCCGGGAGGACAGCGGCCTGTTCGAGGTCAACCTGCGCGACGAGCGCCGCCTGCCGTTCGAGGGCGCGGGCGCGATCAGCACCTGGCGCCTGGAGCTGCCCGCCGCCGTCCCGCTGTTCGACGTGGACACGATCTCCGACGTCGTCCTGCACGTCCGCTACACCGCCCGCGAGGCGGGCCACCTGCGGGAGCCGGCCGTCACCGCGCTCACCGAGGAGGTGCTCGCCGCACCGGCGGGCCTGCTGCAGCTGTTCAGCCTGCCCCACGACTTCGCCCGGGAGTGGGCGGCGTTCGGCGGCGCGGCCGACGACGCCTCCCGCACGCTCACGCTCACCGTCACCCGCGACCACTTCCCGTACTGGCTGGACCGCACCGGCATGGACGACGCGCTGTCGGCGTCGTTCTTCGTCGTCGACCGTGAGCGTTCGACGCTGGTGGTTGCCCCGGCCGCCGTCCCGCTCGTCGGTACCGCGAGCGACGGCTGGACGCTGGAGGTGGACGAGACGACGGCGGCACCGGTGTTCGCGTTCCTGAAGAAGCACCGGGCCGCACAGGTGTCGATGGCTCTCGCCTACGCCGCGGCCGGCTGAGCCACCTGCGACGGATCACTCCGGGCGCCACCTGGTCAGCCGGACGCGGGGGACCGGAGTCAAGCCCGGCGTCGGCGCGCCGGGTCGTACCGGAGTGACCTCGATCGGTGGTACGGCGGGATCGCGGGTCATCATTCCGCGAAGGGCGTTGAGGAACCTGGTGTCCCGCGGAATCGATGCCTTCGGCGAGAGGAGGTCCGCCAACGGAATCCGCACCCGCCCCGGGGTGCCCATGACCTCAGCGAGGATGTCGGCCTGGCCGGCCTCCTGCGCAGCGACGGAACGCCGTACACCCTCGCCGATTCGATACAGCTGCCTGCCCGCCTCGATCGGCGGCTCCGCCGTCGGTGGAGCCGGGTCGGCCGTCGGCTGCTGCGAAGCTGAAGCGGCGCCCTTCTCGGGAGATGGGCGGAGGATGCTCGGCCTCTCGGCGGGGGCGGGTGCCGGCGGCGGATCCTCGGGAGCCGGTTTCGCGGATGCAGCGGGTTGCGCCTGTGGCTGGGTGGCGATACGCGCCTGTGCACCCCGTGCGGCAACCCTGGCCTCCAGAGCAGTCCTCGAAGCCTGTACCTCCAGCTGCGCCGTTCGCCCGGCCTGGGCGATCTTTCCGAGGACACGTCCCACAACGGCCATGATCACCGCATTCCGCGCGGTCTCCCGATGCGTCGTTCCGAAGATCGCGTGACCGAAGCTCTCGACGACCGCCAGCCCGCCGTGGGCGACGGCCGTACCGTAGTTGCCCGCGTCCCAGTTCGCGACCGCCGCAGAGGCTCGCACAGTGGCGTACTCCAAGGCCGACTGACTGGTGACGAGCTGCTGGCCGGAGGTACCTCGTGCCCCTTCGTAGGCCAGGATCAACCGCTCGACGCCGGCGCTGTCGTAGCCGGACTTCTCCGCGGCGGCCCACGCCTCGGCCACCGCGGCCGGCATGGCCTGACGCCCGCTCGGATCGCGGAGCCGGATCGGGTTGTCCCGCACGTAGGCGTACAGGTTCGGCCCGTCGACGAGGCCTGCCGGGTCGGGGCTGACCCAGCGCGCGAGCCAGGGCGCGTAGTAGCGGGCGCCGTGGTAGCACAGGCCGCTCTCCTCGTCGCGTTCCTTGCCGGTGTAGCGGTAGCGCCTGGGCGCCTCGGTCTGGGAACGCACCGCCTGGTAGGTGGTACTGCCGTAGGGCGAGTACTCCTCGTAGGAGATGACGGCGGCACGGTCGTCGAGTTCCAGGACGGCGGAGCCGAGGTGGTTGCCGAGCTGGAGGCGGGTGAGTCGCTGCGGGCCCTGGTCGGTGCCCGCCTCGTCGAGCGTGCGGGTCTCCACGAGCGCGAGGCGCGACCCGCCGTCGGTGACGTGCAGGGTGGTGCGCCGGAACCGGACGTGACCGTCTCCGTTGCGGCGCCGGAAGACTTCGAACCCGCCGACGTACACGCGTTCCTCGACGAGGCCGGGCGCCTTCTCCCAGACCTTGCGCACCCGCTGCCCGGCGCCGTCGTAGGTGTAGTGGGCCGTGCCGCCGCCGCCCAGCTCGACCCGGCGGAGCCGGTCACGGTGGTCCCAGAACGCGTTCTCCTCGGGATCGACCCCACCCAGGTGCGGCAGCCGGGTCATGTTGCCGTGTGCGTCGTGGTGGCACGGCTGCGGGGCCGCCGCGGCGAGGGTCGTCGTGCTCAGCCGGTTGCCGACCTGCCCGTCGCCGAGCCGGCTGGGCTCGTCGCGGGTGAACGCCCGGGTCCAGCCCGTGGCCGCAGCGCCCGTGCGGTCGTGGCGCATCAGGAGCAGGTTGTCGACGGCGTCGTAGGCGTAGCTCTCCGTGTAGGTGCCGAGCGCGGTGCCGTCGCCGGGGTGCGGGAGCCCGATGCGCGCGGCGTCGTGTGCCGAGTGCGGGATCGGCGCGCCCCCCTGGCCGAGATGCTCGCGCCCGGTGGCCTCCACCAGCCGGTAGAGCGCGTCGTAGGTGTAGTCGCTGCTGGGCTCCACGCGCGCGTTGCGGAAGAAGATCGCCTGCTGCGCGGCGTCGACGATGTGGGTGAGGTTGCCGACCGGGTCGTAGGTGTAGCGCAGGTCCTGCAGGCCGCAGCCCGGCCACCCCGCCCGCGACGGCTCGGGGCAGTCCTCGGGAAAGGCGGCCGCCTCACGGCGGGTCGTCAGCCGGGACAGGCGCTTGGTGAACCAGTCGTAGGTGTAGGTGGTGGTCACGCCTGCCCCGGCGGCGTAGACGATCCGCTCCCGGCGCCCGTTCGCGTCGTAGTCGATGTCGGTGACGAACGGCGTGCGCACCGGGGCCCCACCATCGAGCGCGGGCAGGTCGACGTCGACCCGTTCGAGCAGGTTGGCCGCGTTGTAGCCGGGCCGGACCACGCTGGTGTCCGGCGCGGTCAGGGCCGTCACGCGGTCGAGCGCGTCGTAGGCCGTGGTGGTCGTGAACGCCTCGGCCTCCAGGACGGCGCCGAGCGCGTCGTCCAGGTCGGCCCCGTCGACCACGACGGTGGCGTCCGCCGGGACGAGGGCGTCGACGGCCGACCAGTCCGGCTCGTCGGCGTAGCCCGTCGTCACCCGCCGCGTCGTGGCCGTGACGTTGCCCTTGGCGTCGCAGCGGTCGGTCGTCGCCGCGCCTGCCTGGTCCAGCTGCAGCCAGGACCGCCCACGAAGGTTGTGGGCCGCCCCGTCCGGGTGCTGCTCGCCGTAGACGATCCGCTCGGTGAGCCGGTCGTTCACGTAGGTCCGCACCGGGCGGCGGGCCGGGTCGTACCCGGTGCGGAAGGCGTGGCCGCGCTCGTCCCAGGACCGGACGGGCCGTCCACCGACGTCGTTCAGCATCCACCGCCGGCCGGTGTCCATGCCCCGGGTGCGCACGAGGCCACCGGCCAGGTCGTGGTCCTGGCGCAGGACCGTGCGGCCGCCGGGCACGAGCGCGTCGCGCACCGCACGCTGGTTGTCCTCGATGTCCAGCTCGACCCGGTTGGGGACCTCGTCGACGGGGCCGTCGCGCTGCAGCCGGTTGCGTCGCACCGTCAGGAACGGCCGGCCCAGGACGTCGAGGTGCTCGGAGGTCGGGGTGTTGGTGTGCACGGCGGCCCGTACGGCGGCCTGCCCCTCGGCGCCGGCGACGCCGTCGCGGCGTTGCCACCAGGTCTGCCAGTCGTCGGGTCGGGTGGCGAACCAGCGTTGCACGTAGCCGGCGGTGTCGGGGTCGGTGCGCGGGTCACCGGTGTGCTCCGGGTGGCCGCCATCCGGGGCGACGGTGTCGTTGCGGTCGAAGGCGACCCGCCGCCAGGCGTCGACGACGACCTTCTCGTAGGTGCGGTCCGGTTGCAGCGTGACCACCACCCGCCCCACCGGGTCGTAGAACAGGATCGGGCCCACCCCGATCCGCACGTCGAACTCGTGACGGTGGGTGTCGGTGAAGAACGGCTCGAAGCGCCGCACCGGCTCGCCCTTGTTGTTGACGACCGTCCAGCCGCTGCCCACCCACCGCGGTTCGACGTCGTCGTCGGTCATGGTCGGCCGGCCCTCGGCGTCCAGGACGATCCGTCCGTCCGGGCCGCGCACGGGCACCGGCCCGGGCTCGGCCCGGATCTTCTTCTGGATCTCGCGGCCGAACCCGTCGGAGTAGGCGAACGCCCGCTGCACCGGGCCGGCCACGTCGCCGTGGACCTCGCGGGCGAGCGTCGCGGCGACCGCGGGCCGGGCGCCACCGGTGCGCTGGTGAGCGAGGACGTCGTAGAGCAGGCGCGTGCGGGCCGACCCGAGGACGGCGTGCGGGTCGGCGAGCGGGTCGTCGAGCTGCTCCTGGAGTACGTCGGGCTCCAGGTCGGCGACGAACCCCTCGAGGCTGTCCCCTGCGTCGAGCACGGCCGTGCCGGCCACCAGCCCGAGCGCGTCGAAGGCGACCTCGCTGCGGTTGCCGTTCGGGTCGGTCACCAGCGAGGGCTGGAGGACCCGGTAGTCGATCGCGGGCGTGACGGTGCCGTCGGCGGCGCGCTCACCGGCCGTCGTCCGGTTGCCGACGGGGTCTCTGGTCTCCAGGACGAGGAGGTCGTGGTCGTCGTGGCGGACCGTGGTCGTGGATCCGAACGGGTCGCGGAAGCGGCAGGTGCGGAAGAAGTGCGTCCGTGCGTAGGCCAGCTCGTCTGCGGCCGTGTCGGCGTCGTCCGGGGACAGGAACTCCCGCCCTGACGGCACCCACCAGCGGCCGTCCCCGTCCAGGTCGACGTAGCCGCCCTCCGCTCCGAGCAGCGCTGCCGCGTCCGGAACGAGGTCCTCCCCCTCCCGCCGGAACACCGCGGCGAGCAGCTCCGGGGTGAACGCGAGGGTGTAGGTCTCGCCGGGCAGGGCGCGCGACTCCAGGCCACCGAGCTGTTCGAGATCGTCGCTGCGGTAGAGCGTGCGCACCTGGTGGACGAGCCGGTGCTGCCGCCCGGCAGTGGGGCGCTCCTCGTAGCCGATCTCCTCGCCGAGGTCGAGCAGGTCGTCGGGCCGCAGCCGCCGGTCGGGCGGGACGAGCCCGGTCAGCTCGTAGGTCAGTACCTCGGCGGGCAGTGGCGTGTGGTGGTCGTCCGGCCGCTGCACCGGATCGGTGAAGCGGCGGCGGGTACAGGTGACCAGGGGGGTGCGCTGGCGCTCGCGGTCCTCGTCGTGCGGCAGGGTGGCGTCGTCGGTGCGCCGGGCGTAGGCCGCGGTGGCCTCCCGCACGACGTTGCCGTATTCGTCCACCTCCAGCGTGAGGGTGTGTACCACTCGCGGATCCGCCGGGTTGCGCTCGTAGTGCGAGGTGACCGACTCGGCGGGAAAGGCGAGGAACACCCCGTGCCGGCGGTCGCCGCGGGGCTGCAGCTGCCGGACCGCGAAGCTCTGCTCGGTGACGACATAGGGGTGCGCAGCGCGCTGCGGGTGCCCGTCGAGCGCGTACACCTCCCGGCGCAGCATCGATCCTTTGAGCGCCCGGTGCGCCTCCCGCTCCTCCGCCGCGGTCAGCCCGCCCGCAATCGCGTTGTCGAGCGGGCGCACGTCGGGTGGCGCGCCGGTGTGGAACCACGTCCTCGTGAGCACGGGTGGCACGTGCGTCGCGGCATCGATGTTGCCCGCGGGCGCCGCCCCGCTCGCGGACAGCGCGCCGAAGGTCTCGGTGTCGCGCTGCTCGACCATCGCGAACCCGCGGAACTCCCGCTCGTGCCCGTCGAAGTAGCCGTCGTGGTAGGCGTAGGAGCTGACGAACCTGCTGCGGCCGACCTGATCCTGGGTCTCGACCCGCTCCACCACGTGCACCGGGAAGGGCAGACGGGTGCGCCACGGCCGCCCGGCGGCCTTGTCGTCGAGGTGGTACTCCGTCGACGACCGGTAGCGGATGTGGGTCTGCGCCCCCAGGTTGTTGACCACGCGGGTCAGCAGATGCGGCTTGACCCCGCCCATGAGGTCGACGTACCGCAGCGGCCGCTCCCGGTCGTTCGGCAGCGGCGAGGACCAGACGAGGCAGGCCGTGCCGTTGCCGAGCAGGTCGGTCACCGTCACGGCCGCGACGTCGTCGACCGGGGGGAGACCGGCGAGCCGGTGCGGCCCGCTCCATCCGTTCCCGGCCTGGTTGAGGTAGACGTCCACGCCGCCGCGGCCGAGATAGATCAGGTCGGTGGTGCCGGAGCCGTCGATGTCGGCCAGCCGGAGCCGGCTCGAGGTGAACTGGTCGGGACGGTCGAACCGGGGCGCCCGGTCCATCGTGACCATCGGCCCGAACCGGCCGTGGCCGAGGTTGGGCCAGTAGCAGACCTCGCCGTTGCGGATCCGGACGAGATCGGCGAGCCCGTCGCCGCACATGTCCGCGAGATGGAGCTGCTCGACGCCGTCGGAACACACCGTGCGCGGGCCCCGGAGCTCGTCGTGCGGCAGCCGGACGCGATTCGCCGCGCCGAAGCCGTCCTCGCCGAGCGCGCGATGCCACAGCAGTTCCTGATCGCCGCCGCGCAGCACGTCGGCCAGACCGTTGCCGTCGAGATCGACGAACCGGACGTCCGGGCCGTCCCAGTCGATGACCGGCCGGGACCGGAAGGGACGCAGCCCGCTCCAGCCGCCGACGGTGGTGCGCTCGGTGACCCCGGGCGTGGGACCGTCAAGCTCGACGAGGTCGAGCGACCCGTCCCCGGCGAGGTCGAGCAGCTGCTGGCGGCCCCCGCTCAACGCCGCGATCGCCGGGCGTCGCGCCACCGGGCGCACCGGGCCGAACCGGCCACCGCCCTCGGGCGCGAGGTAGAGCCAGGTGCCGGCCTCCTCGACCAGCACGCCGGAGATCCCCTCACCGTCCAGGTCGGCGAAGCGGTAGACCGAGCCGTCCACTCCGGCGGGCAGGTTCTCGGCATCGGCGACGTGCACCGTCGGGTCCAGCCGGGCCTCGCTGTAGGTGAGGTCCAGCCGGGGCAACGACCGTCGCAGGTAGCCGTCGCCGTCGCGGCGGTGGCCGTGCTGGGTGACCGAGCGGACGAAGGACGCGACCGGCGTCTCCCGGTAGGCCAGCTCCGTCGACCGGACGAGGGGGTGCTCCCGAACGTCCGGATCGTTGTCGAAGTGGTGGAACACGAGAATGCGCCGGCACAGCCGGTAGGTCCGGACCTCGAAGCCGGCCCGGTGGTCGGAGAACGGGTCGGCGCGCACCGGCCACGCCCTCACCGGTCGCGGTGTCGGCGCGTCGAGGTCGTGCGCGCCGTAGTCGAGCACGACCTCGAAGCACCAGTCCGCGTGCTCGATGTCGTGCGGGTCGACGAAGCGGGGCCGCTCGCCCGCGGCGTCGAGCAGGGAGCGCCGGTTGCCGTACCTGATGCCGCCGAGGTAGCGGGCGGCCCGGCGTGCCCCGTCCCCGCGGTTGCGCTCGTGGACCGCGCTGCGGTCCACCTCGACGTCGTCCTCGTCGAGGTAGCCGTACACGACCGCGTTTCCCAGGGTGTCGCGGGACTCGCAGATCAGCCAGCTGAAGATGCGCGTCGGGTCCGCCGGGTCGGTGATCCGCGACCCGGCCGTGCGGCCGTAGAGGGTCAGCACGTTGTCCCGGGAGAGCGTTCGCCAGTGCACGTCGGCGGGGTCCGAGCGCAGGGTCCACCGCTCGACGCACGCGAACAGGCCCTCGACGCGGGGCCGGTAGCGGCGGATCCGGAAACGCGGATCGGTGGCGGAGTCGTCGAGGGTGCCGTCGTCGCGCAGGACCGGCACCAGGTCCTCGGCGCCGGACAGGAGGAAGACGTCCGACTCGCCGTCGTCGTCGTAGCGCGGCAGCCCCTTGTCGGTCTTGCGGGTGATGGCGGCCAGGCCCAGGCTCCAGCCGAAGCCGAAGGGCCCGTTGCCGGAGCCGGAGTCGTAGGACAGCGCCAGTTCGGGACCGAACCCCGAACGACCCGGGCTCAGGGCGATCGGCACCGTCAGGGCACCGGTGCCGTTCACCGGGTTGGCCGTGAACTTCTCGGTCATCCCGCGGATGGCCCCGCCGCCCTTGGGAAGGGAGATCGCCGGTGGCGACAGCCGGGACGGCTCCCGCTCACCGGGGGTCGTCATCCCGGTCCCCGCAGCCCGGTGGCGGGTCGGCCCGGGCCGGGCCGTCCGCGCGCACCTGTGCCCGGCTCCACGTCGACGGACTCGTGTCGATCAGCACCGCTGTTACCGCGCGCACGGCCCCCGGGCGCACGTCCTCGGGCCTGGTCGGACGCAGGGCTTGACACCTCCCGGCCGCCGACAAATACTCACATCTGAGCATACGTTCAGACGATCAGGAGTTGCCACATGTCCCAGGCCGCCGCTCATCCTGGCACCCTCGCCGTCCCCGCCCCGATCCCGCTGCGCGAGATCGCCCCGTGGGCCCTGTTCGGCGGCGTGGTGCTGCTGATGCTGCTCTACCTGGTCGGCATGGACCAGGGCGCCACCTCGGTGTTCT
>JBFWRR010000044.1:0-47361 GCA_050248815.1 Pseudonocardia sp.
CAGTCTGCGGGGTCGACGCCGTCGACGTCACGGTCATGGTCATCGCGGGGCAGTCTTCCTTCCCCGCCCTCGGGGACAGTGATCAGGTCAAGATCGGTGACTCACCCAAGGTTGACAGAGAGGGCACCGCATTAACACGCCACACCCCCGTGCGCAACCGGGCGGCAACCCCCTCCTGACACCGTGAGCGGGCATGGAGACACCCCGTTGCCCGCTCTGCGGGCTTCACCGGACCATCGCCGATCTCCGCGCACTCACCTGGACCAGCCAGCACGGCTCCGACGGGTCCGTGTCCTGGATCTGCCCTGCCTGCACCCGCGCGCAGCTGTTCGCCATCGAAGCCGGGCTGCCGGTGGAGCAGGTCGACACCCTGCCGCGCTCGCCACGCCGCGCGGCCTGACCCGAGCACGCCGTCGCCGGCGGATCCGCGGTCAAGCCCACCGGGGCGGCGCCAGCGGATCGCCGGTCAAGCCCGTCGCGGCGCCGCCACCGGATCGCCGCCCGCACCTACGCCCCCACCGAGGCTCGGGCCCGGGGCGGGCCACCCGGACGGGCGCCGCACGCCGTCCAGCATGCCCTGGACGATCACGGGCCCGAGATCCCGGCCGCGGCGCAGCAGCCACGGCACGCCCCGGGCGACCAGCCAGGCCGCCCGGTCCGTACGGGTGACCGGCCGCCCACCGCCGCAGGCGAGGCTCACCGGTCGGGCCATGTCGTATCCGGCCTCCACGACGAGCCCGGCGAGACCCGCGGCGAGCAGCCGATGCCCGAGCTCGGACGGGTGCAGCCGGTCCACGCTCCAGGCCGCCCGGTCGTAGCAGCCGGGAACGGTGTCCAGGTCCAGCACGCCGATCCCGGGCGCGGGCCTCACCGGGTCGACCACGCCGACCGGCGGATCGACCGCCGAGCCCACCACCGAGCCGACAACCCGGTCGACGGACTCGTTGAGCGCCGCGATCCGCCGACGCAACGCCCTCCGTAGCGGTCCGGGCAGCCGGAACACCCGCGTGTGGTCGTGGTAGCGCACGAGCAGGACGTGGGCACCCACCGCGCGCAACGCCGCCACCACCGCAGCGCAGTCCGCCCGCAGCGCCGCCGGGTCGAAGTCCGAGCGCAGCGTGTCGTTCATCCCCGCGAACACCACGGCCACCGACGGCTCCCCCGCACCCAGCGCGCGCAGCGCCACCGGCAGCTGCTCGCGCCGCACACAACCCATCCGCGCACCCGCCCGCGCCGTGTTGACCACCTGGGCGCCGAGGGCGGCACCGAGCAGGGCCGGGAATCCGCGCCACCGGCCGTCGGGAAGCGGGTCCCCGAACCCCGCGGGCGTCGAGTCGCCCAGGGTGACGAGCGTGCGGACGGCGAGCGCGGACGGGGCGGCGCTGATCGTCATGCGGGCACCATCGCCGACGGCGGCTCACCGACGGTGTGCGCGAGGTGACGCGCCGGGGTCCGGCTCGGGAAGACTCGCCCCGAGCGCCGGGAGAGCCGGGAGAGCCGGGAGAGCCGGGAGAGCCGGGAGAGCCGGGAGAGCCGGGAGAGCCATGGAACATCGGGCAGGCGCCGGATGGGCGTCAGCCGCCGCGTCTCACGGCGCCGAGCGGAACGCCGGGAACACCGGCAGCGCCGCGGGCGCGTCCGGGAACCGCTCCTGCAACGCCTCGACGACCGCGCGGCCCAGCTCGGCACTCGCCAGCAGACCGGCGCGGTCGGCCGCCTCGGCGGTCTGGCTCCAGTAGTGGCACAACGCCGTGCTGATCCGCGGCGAGCGGGTGGCGTCCGGTCCGATCGGCATGTCGCGATCCTCGATCCGCGGCAGCAGCCACCAGGTGCACAACCACACCCACAGCAGCTGGGCGTGCAGCAGCCGCGCCTCGAGCAGCTCGGGCTCGTCCAGGTCGGGCCAGACGGCGGCGATCTCGGCACGCCACGCGCCGAGCAGCGCGTCCGCCATGCCTGCGGGCAGCGCGAAGCTCGCCGCGCAGGCCGGGAACGGCACCCGGAAGTACGCGGCGTCCAGCGCGACGTCGCGGAAGCAGCCCCACTCGAAGTCCACGAACCGGACGCCGCGGCTCGTCACCAGGTTGTTGTCGGGGCAGGTGTCGGACGGGCTGAAGGCCCGGTAGCGGGTGCCGCCGAGCAGCCGGGCGGTCTCGTGGGCCTCCTGCGCGGCGGCCTGCGGCACCTTGACGCCGAGCTCCTCGGCGAGCAGGTCCGGGACGGCCGCGAGGGCGTTGCGGGCCTGCTCGGCCATCGGGTCGCGCCAGGAGCGCTCGCCCAGGCGCCGCAGCAGCGCGCCGAAGTCGTGCTCCCGCGCGGCGGTGGCCGCCTGCATCCGGCCGAGACCCCGGGCCCAGCCGAGCAGGCACTGCTGGGCGGCCGCGGGGTCGGGGCCGAACAGCTTGTCGGCGAGGGTCGAGCTGCGTCCGAGGTCCTCCAGGACGAGCAGCCTGGCCTGCGGGTCGTGGGCGATGATCACCGGGCTGTGCCGTGCGTCCGCGGGCAGGGCGGTGAACAGCTGGCAGCTCGCCACCTCCGAACGGAACGGGTCGGGGCGGTCCGGCGCCGGCTCCTCCAGGTACTGCTTCACGACCAGCGAGCGCGGCAGCGAGAAGGGGTTGCGGGCCACCCGCGCCCGCGCGACGACGGATCGCCCGCTCCCTCCGAGGTCCTCGGGATCGGCCAGCACCACCGTCGCCCCGGCGCGGCGGGTGAGCAGACGCTCGGCCGCGGAAAGCGCGGTGAGTACCGGCCTGGGGAAGCTGGCCAGGTCGCGATCCATCGAAGGCAACCCTACCGCGACGGGCGGGTGCGCCCGCGATCCGGATCAGCCGCGCGCGGGGTCGGGACCCGCCGGCTTCGCGTCCACCCCTGCCTCGCGGCGCTGCTCGGCCGTGATCGGAGCCGGGGCGGCGGTGAGCGGGTCGTAGCCGCCGCCGGTCTTCGGGAACGCGATGACCTCACGGATCGAGTCCACCCTGGACAGGAGCGCGCAGATCCGGTCCCAGCCGAAGGCGATCCCGCCGTGCGGGGGCGGGCCGTAGGCGAACGCGTCGAGCAGGAAGCCGAACTTCTCCTGCGCCTCGTCGGCGCCGATCCCCATGATCTCGAAGACCCGCCGCTGCACGTCGGCGCGGTGGATACGGATCGAGCCGCCGCCGATCTCGTTGCCGTTGCAGACGATGTCGTAGGCGTAGGCCAGGGCGTTGCCGGGATCGGCGTCGAACTTGTCGATCCACTCGGCGTTCGGCGAGGTGAACGCGTGGTGCAGCGCCGTCCACTGGCCGCTGCCGACGGCGACGTCCTCGGTGTCGGCCGTGGCCTCGAACATCGGCGCGTCGACGATCCAGACGAACGACCAGGCCGACTCGTCGAGCGCCCCGGTGCGCCGGGCGATCTCGCCGCGGGCCGCACCCAGCAGGGCGCGGGCCTCGTTCGGCCTGCCCGCCGCGAAGAACACGCAGTCCCCCGGCCCGGCGCCGACGGCGGCGGCGAGCCCCGCCCGCTCGGCCTCCGAGAGGTTCTTGACGACGGGCCCACGCTCGTCGAGGGTGCCGTCCTCGCCGACCAGGACGTAGGCGAGGCCGCGGGCGCCGCGCTGCTTGGCCCATTCCTGCCAGGCGTCGAGCTGGCGGCGCGCCTGCGACGCCCCGCCGGGCATGACGACGGCGCCGACGTAGGGGTTCTGGAAGACCCGGAACGTGGTGTCGGCGAAGTAGGCCGTGAGGTCGGTGAGCTCGATGCCGAAGCGCAGGTCCGGCTTGTCCGAGCCGAAGCGGTCCATGGCCTCGGCGTAGCTCATCCGTCGGATCGGCAGCGCGATCTCGTGGCCGACGAGCGACCACAGCGCCGCGAGCAGCTCCTCGGTGAGCGCGATGACGTCGTCCTGCTCGACGAAGCTCATCTCGATGTCGAGCTGGGTGAACTCGGGCTGGCGGTCGGCCCGGAAGTCCTCGTCCCGGTAGCAGCGCGCGATCTGGTAGTAGCGCTCCAGCCCGCCGACCATGAGCAGCTGCTTGAACAGCTGCGGGCTCTGCGGCAGGGCGTACCAGCTGCCCGGCCGCAGCCGCGCGGGGACCAGGAAGTCGCGCGCGCCCTCGGGGGTGGAGCGGGTGAGCGTGGGGGTCTCGACCTCGACGAACCCGTGGCGGTGCAGCACCTCGCGGGCCGTCCGGCTGACCTCGCTGCGCAGCCGCACGGCCGCTGCAGGCCCGCTGCGGCGAAGGTCCAGATAGCGGTGCTTGAGGCGGACCTCCTCGCCGACCTCGACGTGCTCGTCCAGCGGGAACGGCAGCGGGGCCGACTCCGACAGCACGGTGAGTGCGGTGGCGAGCACCTCGACCTCGCCGGTGGGCAACTCCGGGTTCTCGTTGCCCGCGGGGCGGCGGGCGGTCTCGCCGGTGACCTGGACGCAGAACTCGGCGCGCAGCCGGTGCGCCCGCTCGGCCATCTCGCCCTCGCGGAACACGACCTGGACCGACCCGGACGCGTCCCGCAGATCGATGAAGATCACGCCGCCGTGATCGCGGCGCCGCGCCACCCACCCGGCGAGGGTCACGGTCTGGCCTGCGTGCCCGGCACGCAGCGTGCCGGCGGAGTGGGTGCGCATCACGGTGTCGAGGCTATCCGGGCGCCGGTGCGGTCCGGCCAGCAGGTTTCCCTCCCGCGACCGGTCCGCGCCAAGGCTTCACGGGTATGCAGGTGACGGATACTTCCGTGCTAGATTATTCCAAACGACAGCATCGGAAGGTGGTGGCCATGCGCCTCGTCGGCCCCGAGGAGCCGGTGAACGTCATCGACGCCCCGCTCGTCTGCGACACCGTCGCCCACCTGCCCGCGTTCGAGGTGATGCACGACTGGGTCAAGCGCTTCGCGCTGATGGCCGACCCGACGCGGCTCACCCTGCTGCTGTGCATCCGCCGGGCCGGCGAGATCTGCGTGACCGACCTCGCGGCGGCGGCACAGGTGCGCGACACGACCGTCTCCCAGGCGCTGCGCCTGCTGCGCGTCCACGAGGTCGTGGAGCCGCGCCGAGCCGGCCGGGTCGTCTACTACCGCCTCGTCGACGACCGGATCCGCGAGGTCCTGGACCTCCTCGACGGGCCGCCCGTCGGTCACGCCCACGCCTCCAGCACCCGGTAGCGGGCGGCCGCCTCCTGGAACCGCCGCTCGCGCTCCGCGTCGTCGAGCACCGGGCACGTGCCGCACCAGTGACCGTGCGGCGCGGCGCAGCGGAAGGCGAGGCAGCAGCCGTTGCGCACCACCCGCATCCAGTCCTCGTCACCCTGCGCCGAGACCGCGACGGTGACGAGCCCGCGCAGCCTCGGCTCGGCGTCGAGCAGCGACCGGGTCGTGGCGGCCAGCCCGGCGCGCTGCGGCAGCGTCCACGACAGCGCGAGCAACGCGCCCGCCAGCGCGGCTGCGACGTTCGACCAGAGGGTCCGCAGCGGAGACCGGGTGCCCGCGTGCACGGCCGCGACCAGCTCGTCCAGATGCCCGTCGAGCACGTCGGCCAAGGCCTGCCCCACGTCACCGTCGCGCGGTCGCGCATCCGGGAACCCGACCCGGACCACCCGGCCGCGCTCCCCGCAGAGCAACACCCCGGCGGGGTCCGGATCGGGCCAGCGGCCCTCGCGAACGGCGCCCCCGAGCACCGGCCAGCCGAGCATCCGGGAGTACTCCAGCACGAGCAGCGAGCCCGCGACGGCGTCGGACGGGGCGCCGCGCGCGGCCCGCTCGGCCGCGATCGCCGCAGCCAGCCGTCCATCGCGGCACAGCAGCTCGGCCGCAGGCCACCACCCGGGCGTCCCCACCGCCACCGTCGCCGCCGCGAACCGCGCGGCGACCAGCGCCGGCAGCGGCGGGGCGGGCCGGCTCACCGCGTCGAGGTCGGTTCGGGCTGTACAGACGGCGGGACGGACGGCGCGACAGCCGACGGCTCGGGCGGTCGGGCCGCGAACGCGCCCAGATCGCGCAGCACGATCGCCGACAGGTTGGGCACCCGCGAGCAGTCCGTCGTCACGTGGAAGGTCGTCGCGTGGTGCACCCGCAACAGCTCGCCGAACTCGATGGGGGTCACCGCGCCCGCCCCGTCCAGGATCCGGGCGGCATTCTCGAACTCCTCGCGGGTCAGGCAGGCCCGCCACAGCCGCTGCCGGACGCAGAGCTGGTCGGCGTCGACGTGGTCGACGACGAGCCTCGACGAGCCGACCAGCGGCGGCAGCGCCATTCCCGGCTCGTAGCGGGCGGTGACGTCGGCCCAGGTCACGGTCATCCGATACTCCCTCTCACCCAGTCCTCGGTGCGCCGGTGGCGGCCCAGCCCCGCGACGACGAACTCGTCACGGCGCCCGCGGGCCCGGACCCCGAGCGCCCGCAACGCCACCGACACCGGCGCCGCGGCCCCGGGGAACGGCTCCTCGCGGCCCAGCAGAAGTGGCCCCACGACGAGCTGTCCGGAACGCCACACCGCGGCGCACTGGCGGCCCTCGCGGCCGAGGTAGTCGGCCTCCACGTAGGCCACCGGCCCGGCGAGGGAGGCCGCCTCGATCAGTGCCACCAGGCCCGGGACGAGGATCTGGAAGCCCGACTCGGGACCGGAGAGCAGCGCGCGACGGTCCGCGGCGTGCCGGGTGCCGCCGGCCAGCCGGCGAAGGCCCATCGCGCACAGCGCGGCCGGCGTGACGCCCGCGGCCGTCGCCGCCGTGACCGGCACCAGCGCGATGGCGGGCGCGTCCAGCCCGACCGGCCGCGCCTGTGGGAGGGCGCGGACGACGAGCAGCAACGCGCCCGGCGAGCCGAGAATGCCCGCAAGCTCGTAGCGCAGGCCGGCGTCGGACGGGCCCGCCGGACCGGCACTCATTCGAGGACGCCGAGGTCCTTGAGCACGTGCGCGGCCGACGTCGCCCGGGCATCGACGACCAGCGCGCGGTACTCCTCCACGAACAGCCCCGCGTGGCGGGTCATGCGATCGGACTCCACCAGCTCCACCGCCCGTTCGAGGTGCTCGCGGGCGAGCGTGTCGCGCCACAACCGGTGCCGGATGTGGACGCCGGTCGCGTCCGCCCCGGTGACCTCCAGCGACTTCCCGCCCGCGACGGTCGGGATCCGCGCCCCCGCCGCGTACCGGTCCACGACGAAGTCCCAGTCCAGCGCCATCTCAGGTGGTCCCGTCCGGGTCGGCGGTGGCGAGCCCCGGCGCGACGGCCTCCGCCACCGCCGCGAGCATCTCCGCCCGGACCACCACGGCCCCCGCCTCGTCGCAGCCGAGGGCCGCGGCGAGCGCCGGGTCGCCCTCGCCGCGCACGCACGTCACGACCAGGGCGTGGCGGTGGGCGCGCGACAACCCCGCGATCCGCGCCCGCAGCTCCGTCCAGTCGCACACGGGGGCGAGCGTCCCGGCGTCCGCCTCCGCGATGCGGGCCTCGGCGAGGCGCGCTATCCGCCCCGAGTAGGGCAGGCCCCAGTAGCGGAACACCGCGGGCCGCGCCACCAGGCCCGCGGCCACCTGCACGGCCACCGGCCCGGCCAGCCGCGCGTCGGCCAGCCGGTGCGCGCACGTGTACTCGACGGCCTGGTAGGTCAGGCGCACCCGCTCGACCCACTCGTCCCACTCGGCGTCGAGCGGGTCCACCCCGGTCACGGTCTTGGTGTCCACCCGGTCGGTGCCTGACGAGGTGCTGCGCCGCCGCACTCGGGGGCACGGACGGCCGGCGGCGGGGTCCTCCGGGCCCGGCCGCCGGCCCGGCCGGTCACGGCGTCTGGACGACCGTCTTGACCATCCCGGCGATGTGCGCGCCCTGGACCTCGCTGAGGTCCTTCGAGGCAGGCGCGTCGCCGCGGATCGCCTCGTGCGGGACGACCACCCAGCACGCGCAGCCCCAGATGCACTCCCCGGCCATCCCGTCGAACCGGATGGACTGCTCGGAGAGCATCACGCCGAGGTCGAGCAGCCACGAGTGCATCATCAACTTGTCGTCCCACGACTCGACCGCGTCGTAGGCGTCCCGGGCGGCGTAGAAGGCCGTGAGGTCGGTCTTCGCCACGCCGGGGATGACGACGTTGGAGTACGCGGTGAGCTCGTCGAAGAACTCGCCGAGCGTCGTGTTGATCGTCCCGTCCTCACCGTCGAGGACGAAGGGCTGGAGCGTGTCGCGCAGCTTCTTCTCCAGCGTCTCGTTCCACAGCTCGCGCGGGGCCACCGTGTGGGCCTCGATGTAGTCGGTCTTGAAGCCCTCCTTGAGCCCCGACCACTGCGGGATGTAGCCGATCCACTTGCTGACGACCTCGCGCCACTTGCTGCGCGGCTCGCCCGGCAGCACCTCGACGCCGGGGTGGGTGTACTTGGCGACGTCGAAGATCGTCCAGGCCCGGTCCCCGGAGGTGTTGCGCTCGTGGGGCGCCCCGGTGAAGCCGGCCGGCCGCAGCATCTTGAACAGCAGCCGTCCGTAGTCCTGCACGACGAAGCGGGTGAACGAGTCGTTGATGAACTTCCGGGTCACACCCTTGCGCAGGGCGTCGCGGATCGCCGGCTGGCCGGTCTTGGTGTACTGGCCCAGGCGCTGCCAGGAGTGCTCCTGCGGCAGGGCGAAGAAGCCGCCGGTGAACGGGTTCTTGTAGAGGTCGCCCCACACGGCCATGACGCCCTGGTTCTTGGCGTCGTCGAGCATGCAGTCCAGCTCGTTGATGGTCGGGAAGAGCGCCGCCTGCCCGCCCGCGTGCTCCTCGTCCCCGGAGAACGGCATCGCCGCGACCCCGATGACCGGGATCCGCCTGCCGAGCTTGACGTTGGACAGGTGGCGGGCGAGGTCGACGACGATGCCCGACCCGGTGCCGCCCGCCAGCGAGAAGAACACCAGCACCAGTGACGGCAGCCTGGTGGCGTTGATGGAGGCGACGAAGTCGTCGAGCTCCTTCTCGAGCGACTTGTCCTCGCCGTAGTAGTAGTGCCCGTAGATCGCCTTCGACACCGCGCGCGGGATGGAGTCGCCCGCCTTGGGCATCTCCATGTCGGCGGGTAGCCACGGCTCGTAGTTCGGGTTCCAGTAGTAGCGCGGGTACTCCATCTTCAGGAACTCGCGCCAGCGGTTCAGGCTGGTCAGGAGCTCCTTCTTCTCCGGAACGTCGAGCGAGACCGCACGCACCTGGGCGCGCTCGGTGGGGATGCCGCGATCGGTGAGGCGCTGCTCGAAGCCGCCCATGTACTCCTTGAGCTCGCCCTGGTCCTGGTCGCCGATGTCGATCGAGAGGCCGGTGAACCGCGCCCGGGGGTCCTCCAGCATGTCCTCGATCTCACCGGTGCGCAGGAGCGCCTCGACCATGTACGCACCGGTCTTGCCGATGCCGATCGCGTGGATGCAGTGCGGCGACTGACCGCCGGTCGCACTGTGGTACATCGACAGAGCCATTTGCGGTGTCCTCCTTGATCCCGGGGGTGCGGCAGCGCCGCGCGTCCCGGTTGTTGGTCGTGCGCGTGTTTCCGTCCGGTGGAGCTAGTCCAGGTAGCCGAGGTCCTTGAGGATCGTCGCCGCCGTGGTGGGGCGTTCGTCGGCGATGTAGGTGCGGTAGTGGTCGATGACGTCGCCGTAGTTGCGCGTCATCCGGCCCTCGTCGAGCAGGCGCATCGCCTTCTCCAGATGCGCTCGCGTGATCTTGTCGCTCCAGAGCCGGTGGGAGACGTAGATGTACTCGTCGTCGGCTCCGGTCACCTTGAGCGTCCGCGCGCCGGGCATCGACGGGAGCTCGGCGCCGTCCTTGTAGCGGGCGACGATCTCGGCCCACTCGGTGGCCATCAGCTGCCCCCCGACACGGGTGCGGGCTTCGGGGCCTCGATCGTGGCGGTGGGCTCGGCGGGCGCCTCCTCCCCACGGATCGCCGCGTGCGGGACGACCACCCAGCAGGCGCAGCCCCAGATGCACTCGCCACCCATGCCGTCGAAGCGGATGGACGGCTCGCACAGGAGCACACCGAGGTCGAGCAACCAGGAGTGGAGCATCAGCTTGTCGTCCCACTCGAGCGGGTCGTAGAGGTCGCGCGAGGGGACGAACAGCTCCAGGTCGAGCTTCGACGCCCGGGGGACGACCACGCTGACGATGCCGGCCGCGTCGTCGGCGGTCTCGACGACCGGGTCGACCCGGGTCGCCGCGACCCCCGGCAGGACCTTGGCCATGGCGGCCGCCGCCTCCTCGGCCTCCTTGCCCGGGCCGAGTACGCGCGCCTCGACGTACTCGGTGGCGAAGCCCTGCTTGAGGCCGAGCGACGACAGCGAGCCCGCATCGTCGAGCGGGCGGGTCGTCAGCAGGTTGATCCAGCGGTCGCTCTGCTGGCCGCGGATGGCGGGGTGCCACTGATCGCCCGGAACGGCGAGCCAGTTGAGGGCCTTGAGGGTCTCGTAGAGGTGACGGCTGCCGCCGGCGCTCAGGAATTTCGCGACGCCCGGGACCGGGTCGGTGCCCGCCTCGGCCGGGACGGCGAAGAACCCGCCGGTGAACGGGTTCTTGTAGAGGTCGCCCCAGACCGCCATGACGCCGTTGTTCTTCTCGGTGTCGATCATGCAGTCGAGCTCGTTGATCACCGGGAAGAAGGCGGGCTCGGGCGACTCGGGCAGGAAGCCGACGCCCACGACCCACGGCCGGCGGCCCAGCTTGATCGAGGACAGGTGGCGCGCGATCTCGACGACGATCCCGCTGCCGACCGGCTCCGCGAGGGAGAACGCGACGACGACCAGCGGGGTGCGGTCGCTCGCGAGCACGCCGGCGGCGAACGTGTCGAGCGCCTGGGCGATCTCGCGGTTCTGGTAGTACTCCGAACCGTAGATGGCCTTGGCCAGCGCGCGCTTCATCGGCTCGCCGGCGCCGGGGAGCTCGAGGTCAGCGGGCAGCCAGGGCTCGTAGTTGGGGTTCCAGTAGTACCGCGGGTACTCCATCTTGAGGAACTCGCGGTAGCGGTTGAGCGCGGACAGGAGGTCCTCGCGCGTCGGGATCGGCAGGTCGACGGTGCTGACGTTGCCTCCGGCGACCGCCGCGAGGCGCTCGCCGGCGCCGATGTCGACGGCGAGGGCGGTGAACCCCTCGGGCGCCTCCGACTGCATCGCGGCCACCAGCGACGTTCCGGTGGGCCCGAGACCCAGGACGTGCACCGAGAAGGGGCCTTCGTGGTCGCCGGCGTGATGCACCTTCTCCTTGCTCAGGGCCTCGATCCGGGCGAGCGCGGTCTCGTGACCGTGGCCGTGCCCGTGGTCGCCGTGGTCGTGCTCGTGATCGGTCGCCATGTCTGGTGCTCTCTCCTTCGGCGGGCGGTACCGCGGTGGTGGGCGCGGATGATGTTGCAACATACGGGAATAGTGTCTGGCGGCAATACCTCCATTGTAAAGTAACTCCTGTGGGTCGGACCACCACGAGCGGCGCACGGCCCACTGACGGCTTAGGCTGACACTGTTCGAACTGACAGCAACACCCGAACGACTGTCGACGACGGGGGGACCCATCCGTGACACGATCCGGCGAACCGGTGCACGACAACGGCGGCCCGGCTCTCAACCGAGTCCTCGCGCAGGTTGAGCGGCTGCTGACCCGCCGCATCGAGGCGGTCCTGAGCAGCCGCGGCATGACCATCGACCAGTGGCGCGTCGTCGACCTGCTCGCCGACGGCGAGGGGCACCCGATGTCCGAGATCGCCGCCGCGATCGTCGTTCCCGGCCCCACCCTCACGAAGATCGTGGACCGGCTCGTCGACGCGGCGACCGTCTACCGGCTCGTCGACTCCCGGGACCGCAGGCGCGTGCTCGCCTTCCTCTCCGACGACGGCCGGGCGCTGCACACCGAACTCGCCCCGCGCGTCGCCGACATCGAGCAGGCCGCCCTCGCCACCCTCCCCGACGGCGCACCGGGCCTGCTCGACGTGCTCGACCATCTCGCCCGCGAGCCCCTCGCCCGCGAGCCCGCGACGTCGGCCCGCGCGCGCTGACCCCGCCGGCCGACGGGGCTCACCCGCCGCTGTGGATCTCCGCCAACACGTCGAACTCCAGGCCGTCCGCGCGGGCGAGGTAGATCCGCTGCTCGAGGTGACGGTTGCGGACGCGCACGCTTCCCCGTGGCCCTTCGTAGGCCACCGAGTCCGCCACCGCGTTGATCGCCGCCACCTCGACGCTGCGCGCCGTCGTCGTCAGGCGGGCCAGGAGCGTGAGGCCCTCGAAGCAGGACTCCCCCGGTGAGGTGATCGCCGGAGCGGTCGGGCCCATCTGCTCGATGTAGCGGCTCTCGAAGTCCAGGCTGTACTGCGTGCCCAGCGCCTCGAAGAATCCGGCCGCCGAGTAGAGCTCGTGGGCGTTGGCCGCGCCCGTGGCGAGCAGCATGTTCTCGTCCATCAGCGGGCTGAGCCGCAGACAGCGCTCCGGAAGGAGCATCTGCGTGAACGACCGGTTGAACCGCACCGCGTCGGAGCCGAGCAGGAACATCAGGACGCCCTGCACGCGCGCCCGCTCGACGCGACGCAGCATCGGGCCGTACTCCTCGGTCCCCATCGGGACGAACTCCTCGTGCACGATCTCGGCGCCGACGATGTGGGCGAAGCGCCGGGCGGCCCGGGCCGAGGTCCGCGGCCACACGTAGTCGTTGCCCACGACCGCCCACCGGCGCACGCCCAGCTCGCGGGCCATCCAGTGCATCGCGGGCAGGAGCTGGTAGCCGGGGGTCTCGCCCGTGAGGTACACCCCGGGCGAGTGCTCGCCGCCCTCGTACACCGCCGTGTAGACGTACGGGACCCGTCCGGCGACCCGGGCGGCCACCGCCTGGCGCACCGCCGAGTTGTGCCAGCCGGCCACCGCCTGGACCCGCCCCGTCTCCACCAGCGCACCGACCTCGGCCGCGACGGAGTGCGGCGCGCGACCACCGTCGACCGCGACAAGGCCCACTTCGCGACCGAGGATGCCGCCTGCGGCGTTGATCTCCGAGACGGCGAGCCGGCCGCTCGCCTTGCACGACGGACCGTAGATACCCGACGTGCCGCTGGTCGGAATGACGAAGGCGATCTCCATCAGGTCCGATGCCATGCAGCCTCCTCCCGGAGGTAGCTCAGAGCTGTCAAGTCTTCCTCGAACCTGTTGCGACCGCGTTGACGGCGGTTGCGCACTTCGAGTGAACCTGCGCCGCCGGCCGGTGAGCTTGACGGCACCCTACCAGGTTGAATATCTTCACTTGGAATATCTCATATGTACAGCAACTTGCCTCAGGAGGCCGCAGTGCGTCACGGTGACATCTCGTCGAGCCCCGACACGGTCGGCGTCGCGGTCGTCAACTACACGATGCCGAGGCTGCACACCAAGGCCGAGGTGCTGGACAACGCGCGCAGGATCGCCGACATGCTCGTCGGGATGAAGGCGGGCCTGCCCGGCATGGACCTCGTCGTCTTCCCCGAGTACTCGACGATGGGGATCATGTACGACCAGGACGAGATGTACGCGACCGCCGCCACGGTGCCGGGCGAGGAGACCGAGATCTTCTCCGACGCCTGCCGCCGCGCGGGCACCTGGGGCGTCTTCTCGATCACCGGCGAGCGCCACGAGGACCACCCGAACAAGCCGCCGTACAACACCCTCGTACTCATCAACTCCGCGGGCGACATCGTGCAGAAGTACCGCAAGGTGCTCCCCTGGACGCCGATCGAGGGCTGGTACCCGGGCGAGACCACCTACGTCACCGAGGGCCCCAAGGGCCTCAAGATCTCGCTGATCATCTGCGACGACGGCAACTACCCCGAGATCTGGCGCGACTGCGCCATGAAGGGCGCCGAGCTCGTCGTCCGGCCGCAGGGGTACATGTACCCGGCGAAGGAGCAGCAGGTCCTCATGGCCAAGGCCATGGCATGGGCCAACAACTGCTACGTCGCCGTCGCCAACGCCGCGGGCTTCGACGGCGTCTACTCCTACTTCGGGCACTCCGCGATCATCGGCTTCGACGGCCGCAGCCTCGGCGAGTGCGGCGAGGAGGAGATGGGCATCCAGTACGCCCAGCTGTCGCTGTCGACCATCCGCGACGCCCGCGCCAACGACCAGTCCCAGAACCACCTGTTCAAGCTGCTGCACCGCGGCTACACCGGGGTGCACGCCGCGGGCGACGGGGACAAGGGCGTGGCCGACTGCCCCTTCGACTTCTACAAGATGTGGGTCACCGACGCCCAGAAGGCCCAGGAGGCCGTCGAGACGATCACCCGCTCGACCATCGGCGTCGCCGACTGCCCCGTCTACGACCTGCCGTACGAGCAGACGAAGAACGCCTGACCGTCCCGGGATGCCGTTTCTCAGCGACCGCTTCCACGACCAGAACCGGCACTCGGGCCGGACGGAGCCCACCGGTCCGTCCGGCCCGCCCGCGCAGGCCAACCGCACCGGCGCGTTCGATGCCGCCGCGGTGGCGTCGGCGGTCGGTGACCGCGTCCTCGGCCAGCAGCCGGCCGTACGGGCGCTGCGCCGGGCGCTCGTGGTCGCGCAGGCGGGTTTCCAGGACCGGGAACGTCCCCTGGCCAGCATGCTGCTGGTCGGGCCGACCGGCGTCGGCAAGACCGAGATGGTGCGCAGGCTCGCCGCGGAGATCCGCGGCGGGCCCGACGACCTGTGCCGCATCGACATGGGCCAGCTCGCGCAGGAGCACTACGCCGCGTCGCTGTCCGGCTCCCCGCCCGGGTACGCGGGCAGCCGCGAGAGCCACAGCATGTTCGACCGCGACACCGTCGAGGGCACGCCGTACCGCCCCGGCATCGTGCTGTTCGACGAGATCGAGAAGGCGCACCCGGTGGTGCTGCGCGCCCTGCTCGGCGTGCTCGACCGTGGTGTGCTCACCCTGGCCAACGGCGAGCGGACGATCTCCTTCCGCAACGCCTTCGTCTTCCTCACGTCCAACCTCGGCTCGCGCGACCTGGCCCACCGCCGCTCCCGGCGCTGGCGCCGGATCGTGGACGCCGCCGCGGCGGCGCCGGTGCTCGGGCCGCCCGCTGCGCGCCTGGCAGCGGGCCTGCGCGGCCAGGAGCGGAGCACCGTCGACGGGGCCGTGCGCGACTTCTTCGACCCCGAGTTCCTCAACCGCCTCGACGAGGTCGTGTACTTCACCGAGATCCTGCCCGACGTCGCCGAGGCGATCGTGACGTTGCAGCTGCGGGACGTGGCTGCGCTCTTCCGTCGCCGCGGGGCCGGGCTCGACCTCGGCCCCGGCGTGGTGGAGTACCTGGTCCGCGAGGGGTTCGACCCCGTGCTCGGGGCGCGCGGGCTGGCCCGGGTCGTCCGCGCGAGCGTGGTGGTGCCCGCGGCCGAGGAACTGGTACGGCACCGGGCGAGGCCCGCGACCGGGTCGGGCGGCGGGTCCGGCGCCAACGGTGACTCGGCTGGGCTGCGGGTGCGGGTCGACGTGGTCGACAGCACCGTCGCGGTGACGGCGTCCGCGGGGCCCGGGCCCGCGGTCCAGGCCTGACCTCGCCGCCTCCTCGCAGGGCTCTCGGCGCGCTTCGCAGAGCCCCGCCCCCTCCTCGCAGGACCCCGACACGCCTCGCAGGGCTCCGACGCGCCTCGCAGAGGCTGCAGCCTCTGCGAGGCGCGTCGGGCCTCTGCGCGGCGGAGCGAGAACCCTGCCGATCGGAGTCGGGCCCGGGCAACCCGCCAACCGGCCGGTACACGGAACGGTCAGCCCGCTGGCGAACACGGCCCGCGGTCGGGACGCTCGCTGGCCGGCGGGTGGGCCCGTCGAGGCCCCCCGAAGACACGGCCCGGCCGGGCCCGAGGACACGGCCCGGTCGAGGCCCCCCGAAGACACGGCCCGGCCGGGCCCGAGGACACGGCCCGGTCGAGGCCACCCCGAAGACACGGCCCGGCCGGGCCCGAGGACACGGCCCGGTCGAGGCCACCCCGAAGACACGGCCCGCTCGGGACCTGCCGCAGGACACGGGCCGCTCGGTCGACCGGTCGCATGTCCCGGTCGGGGCACACCGGGCCACGGCGCGGTCAGCATCACCGCCCCGCCACACGGGATCACAGCAGGCTGAGCTGCTCCGGCGACCGCGGCGGCGGATCGGGTGCTGCGGTCCGGTCCCGCAGCGTCGCCACCCCCGCGTCGAGGCCGTGGCGGCGGACCAGGGGCGCCACGCGCTGCGCGAGCGCCCGCCGGTACTCCGGGTCGACGTATGCGCCACGCCGGTAGAGCCGCCGGTACGGCTCCACCAGCCCGGGGTGCTCCCGGGCCAGCCAGGCCAGGAACCACTCGCGGGTGCCGGGGCGCAGGTGCAGTGCGAGCACCGATACCCCGCTGGCACCCGCGGCGGCGATGCGCGCCAGGAGCACGTCCAGGGCCTCCGCGGAGTCCGTGAGCAGCGGCAGCACCGGCGCCACCATCACGCCGCACTCCAGTCCGGAATCCACGATCCTGCGGACCAGGTCCAGCCGGGCCTGCGGCGACGGGGTCCCGGGCTCCAGCCGCGCCTGCAACGCCCGATCCACCAGCGCGATCGACACCCCGAGCCCGACCGGGACGTCCGCCGCAGCCGCCGCGAGCTGTGGCAGGTCGCGGCTCAGCACCGTGCCCTTCGTGAGCAGCGAGAACGGCGTGCCGGATCGGGCCAGCGCCCCGATCACGTCCGGCATCAGCCGGTAGCGGCCTTCCGCCCGCTGGTAGGGATCGGTGTTCGTGCCCATCGCCACGGGCTCGCCCCGCCACCGTCGGGAGCGCAGCTCGCACCCCAGCACGCGGGCGATGTTGACCTTCACGACGATCTGCCGGTCGAAGTCCGCACCGGCGTCCAGGTCGAGGTAGGTGTGGGTGTTGCGGGCGAAGCAGTTGTGGTGCACCACACCGCCCGCGACGAAGTCGCCCGTGCCGGTGGTGATGTCGAACATCGGCAGGTCGACCCCGAGCGCCTCGACCGCGGCGACGCGCAGGCCCGGACCGCCCTCGACCGGTGCACCCGACAGGTCGCGTCTGGTGCCGCTCGCCGGGTCCACCCGATGCAGGAAGGAGAGCAGCACCGACGGGCCGCCGCACACTTCCACGACGCAGACGCTGCGCCGGAGGGCACCCCCGGGTCGGGCGGGTCGGCGCCGCAGCGCGAACGGGAACCCCAGCCGGTGCAGCGCCCCCGCAACTCGGCCGATGATCTCCTCATCGACCAGTTCGATCCGCAGGATCCCCTCGCTGACGGCGCCGCGCGCGTCCACCACCCCTGCCAGGAAGCCCGCGCACCAGCCGTCGTCCGGGTGCAGGGGCCAGGCGACGTCGGGCGGGCCGACGCGGGCCGCGCCGCCGCTGCCGGGAGCCACGGACGTGCGCAGCGGGTGGAACGGGTCCGCCACGGCGATCTCCGTCCTCACTCCCGGCGTGGGGACGGCCCGGGCGGCCAGGTAGTGATGAGCCCGGCCGAGCACCTCCAACTCCAGGTGCTCCGACGGGAAACAGCGATCGGGACGGTCCTCGCCGCAGCGGTGGGTACCCCCTGCTCCCGGGTCGTGCCCGCCGTACCGGATCCCGCCGCCGTCGGAGGCTCCCGGGCACCGCCGTTCCCGACCGTCTTCGTCCGCACGGACCAGGCCGGTGAGATAGCCCGCCCGGTAGGCCGGGCCGTCGACGGACTCCTCGGCGGCGAGCCCGTCCTCGGCGGTCGGGAACGGTGGCGGCCCGCCCGGTCCGACGAGGCCGGTACCCGGCTTCAGCCACGGTCGCCGCCCCGCGGCGCACCAACCCGGTGTGACGTGTCGCCAGCCGCGCTCGGTGAGGAACCGGTGCTCGCCGCTGGTCACGAGGCGCGTGCCGTCCGCGAGCGTGATCCGGTGCGCGGGCCGCACGGTCGCCCAGTGAGCGAGCACCGGTGTGCGGACGTAGCGCCGCTGCCCGCCGACGACCTCCGTGCCGATGACGACGTCCCCCGCCCGCAGCTCGGCGATCGGCCGCAGGCGCCCGTCCCCGCAGAGGACCGGCGTGCTGCCGACCGTGCAGTACGTGCAGGCGTGCCCGCAGCCGCGGTACGGGTTGACCGTCCAGCGGAACGGGAGCGGCGAGGCATCCGGTACCCGGTTCAGCGCGGACCGCGCCTCCACCTCGTGGAACACCGTGCCGGCGAACTCCGGCGGCCGGACCGAGCGCAGCAGGCCGCGCAGGCCCGGCAGCGCCGCCGCGTCACCCACGCCGTCGTCGAGGACCTGCTGCCCGCGCCACCGCATGTCGTAGAGTCGAACACATGTTCGACTCGCGCGCAACTCCCGCGCCTCCTGCGAGGCCCCTGACCCTACGCCTGACACCATGCCCCGGTGGATCCCCGCCGCCCGGACCGACCCGCGACGTCCGGGCCGCCGCCACGGTCCGCCCCCCGGGCCCGGTCGAACGCGCCGGAGCGGGCCGACGCCCCTCCCGACGGAAGGCACGGCGTTGCGGGCCGCGACCCGTCCGCCCCGTTGGCCATCGACGGACGGCCACCGGGTGCCCGGGTGCGCCCCGTGGCGCACACCGGCGAGAGGTCGGCGGTGCCCGGCGGTTCCGCCCGGCCACCCGCCCGGGTGGGCGGGCGCCCCGCCGCCGGGCGCGAGCTACATCCCGGTCATGCCGCGGGATCCGGCCAGCACGGTCACCACCCCACCGCCGGTGAGCCGGCAGCGCACCGTGCGGGCCCCGGCGGACCCGCCGAACGCGGACGACACGTCGACAGCCGGCCGGCGGTGCGCGTCGGCTCATCCGCCGGACGCTCCCGCGGCGCGCGCCGCGCGCCTGTACCCGAGCCGCTCCCCGGCAGCTTCCCCGACAGCTACGGAGGCGCAACGGCGGCTCCCCCGGACGCCCCGGCCGCCGACCCCACCACGGGCCGCCGGGCCGCGCGTGCAACGGCGGCTCCCCCGGACGGCCGCGGCCGGTCGCTGGGCCCGCCCTCCACCCGGTCGGGTGGACGCGCCACCACCGGGCGCGCCCTGCACGACGACGACCGGAGCGACCGCGGGAGCGAAGACCAGCGCGGCCACGGCAGCACCCACGGGCACGGCAGCACCCACGGCCATGGCCACGCCCCCGCACCGCCGGCCAGCCCCCGCGTCCGGACGTTCATCGCCGCGCTGCTCGTCCCGTGCGCACTCGCGACGCTGGTCGGCCTGCTGCTGCTATGGCCGTCGGGCGCCCCGGCGGGGACGCTCGCGACGCCGGGGGCGGTGCTGTTCGACGCGACGGTGGCCGCAGCCCGCCCGGCGGACTGCGTCGAGGGCTCCGGAGCGGGGGGCTGCGACGGGATCACGATCCTGATGAGCGGCGGCCCGCTCCCGGGACGCCAGCTCACCCTGCTGGTGAGCGTCGAGCCGGCCACGCCGCGTTTCGCGGTGGGCGACGAGGTGGTCGTCGAGTGGTCCGGGTCGGACCCGGTGGATCCGGCCACCTACCGGATCGTCGACTTCCAGCGCGGGGCGTCGCTGGTGTGGCTCGCCGGGCTGTTCGCCGCCGCGGTGCTGGTGCTGGGCCGGTGGCGAGGGCTCGCGGCGCTGGGTGCCCTCGGACTGAGCTTCGTGGTGCTGATGGTGTTCGTGCTGCCGGCGATCCTGTCGGGGCGCAACCCGCTGGCGGTCGCCGTCGTCGGCTCGTGCCTGATCATGTTCGCGGTGCTGTACCTGACCCACGGCCCGTCCGCGCGCACGTCGACGGCCGTGCTGGGCACCCTGCTGTCGCTCGGGCTGATCGGCGCACTCAGCGCCGCGTTCTCTGCGGCAGCGGCGCTCACCGGTCTGGACGACCAGACCGGCAACCTCATCGCGACGCTCGGCACCGGCGTGGACGCCCGCGGCCTGCTGCTCGCCGGCGTGATCATCGGGGCGCTCGGCGTCCTCGACGACGTCACGGTCACCCAGACGAGCGCCGTCTGGGAACTGCGCCACGCCGACCCGACGATGGGTGCGCGAGCACTGTTCACCGCGGCCATGCGGATCGGGAGCGATCACGTGGCCTCCGCCGTGAACACCCTCGTGCTGGCCTACGCCGGGGCTGCCCTTCCGCTCCTGCTGCTGTTCGAGATCTCGGGTCGCGGATTCGGTGCGGTGCTGACCAGCCAGGACGTCGCGACGGAGATCGTGCGGACGCTGGTGGGCAGCATCGGACTCGTGGCGTCCGTGCCGATCACCACGGCGCTCGCGGCGGCGGTGGCCGTTCAGGAACCCACGCCGCAGCGATGATCCACACGGGCGCCACCGCTGTGATCGACCGCGTCGGTCAGCCGACGGGCTCCAGCACCAGCACGGGGATGAGCCGATCGGTCTTCTGCTGGTAGTCCCGGTAGGGCGGGTACGCGGCGACAGCCCGGCTCCACCACCGGGTGCGCTCGTCGCCGCTGACCTCGCGAGCGCGGTAGGAGCGGGTCACGGTCCCGTCCTGGAGCGTGACGTCCGGGTGCGCCTTCACGTTGCCGTACCAGACGGGGTGCTGCGGGGCGCCGCCCTTGGACGCGACGATCGCGTACACGCCGTCCCGCTCGACGCGCATCAGGGGGACGAGCCGGGTCTTGCCGGACTTCGCACCCTTCATCGTCACCAGGACGACGGGCTTGCCCAGGATCTCGACGCCGTCGGTCGTCCCGGTCGAGAGGATGCGCTCCGTCTGGTCGCGGACCCATCCGGTCGGGCTCAGCTCCAGTTCGATGTCTGTCATGTTCCGCGCAACCGGACGGGGACGGCTGGTGTTCCCCGCGCTCCGGTGAGCGCCGTCTCCCTAGGTGGCCCTACCCCGGCGGGCGGGCGAGCAGGTGCGCCTCGCCGCCGCCCTCCGTCCGGTCCAGGACGCGCCAGCCGGGGAAGGCCGCGAGCAACTCGCCCGGTTCGGCCCGGTAGGGACCCGCACGGCCACCGACGACGGAGAGCACCGTGAGGACGAGCAGGCCGTCCGGGGCGACGACGGACCGGAGAGCCGGGTAGAGCGCTGGATCGCGGAAGCGCTGGCAGACCACCACGTCGTAGGGCCCGGTCCAGCCGGGCGGGAGGCCCTGGTCGAGGTCGTGGACCCGCCACCGGACCCGGCCCGCCGCCCCGCCACCGGCGCCCGCCGCCCTATCACCGGCGCCGCCGTCAGCTCCACCGCTCCCCGGGCCACCGGCCGCACCGGCGCTCGGACCGGCCGCGCCCGGGTCACCATCGGCCCCCAGCCGGTGGGCGAGCGCCGCACCCGCGGCGATCGCGACCGGCGAGGCGTCGACGGCATCCACGGCCAGGCCGTGCAGGGCGAGCCAGACGGCCGAGGCGCCGCAGCCGCAGGCCACGTCCAGCGCCCGGCCCGATGCGGGCAGCAGCTCCTCACGCCCGGCGAGCAGGTCCGGCGGCAGGGGCACCGCGGTCTCGACGGATGCCGTGGTCGCGTAGCGGGCGTCCCAGCGTTCCCGGTCCGCAGCGCTCACGGGTGCCCCCGCCGGGAGTGCCCGCCGCAGCCCCGCCCGCTCACGCGAGCGCGCCGACCAGACCGACCAGCTCGTCGACCACGTCGTCGAGCGGCACGGCCCGCTGCTCGCCGGACACCAGGTCCTTGACGCCGACTGCGCCCTCGGCGAGGTCGCGCTCCCCCAGCACGAGCGCGTACCGGGCGCCGGAGCGGTCCGCGGCCTTCATCGCCCCCTTGAGTCCGCGCCCGCCGTAGGCGAGGTCGACCCGCACCCCCGCCCGGCGCAGCGCCCCGGCGAGCGCGACGAGCCGGGAGCGGGCGGCGTCGCCGAGCGGCACGCCGTACACCTCGCAGCGCGCCTCCGACCAGGGCGCGACACCCTCGGCCCGGCAGGCGAGCAGGGTACGGTCCACGCCGATGCCGTAGCCGACGCCGGTGAGCGGAGGCCCGCCCAGCAGCGCCATGAGCCCGTCGTAACGACCGCCGCCACCGATCCCGGACTGGGCACCGAGGCCGTCGTGCACGAACTCGAAGGTGGTCTTCGTGTAGTAGTCCAGCCCGCGCACCATCCGGGGGTTCTGCACGTAGGCCACACCGAGGTCGTCCAGGTGCGCCAGCACGGCGGCGTGGTGCTCGGCCGACGCCGCCGACAGGTGGTCCACGAGCAGCGGTGCGCCCGCCAGGAGCGCCCGTACCTCGGGGCGCTTGTCGTCGAGCACCCGCAGCGGGTTGATCCGGGCCCGCTCCCGGGTGGCGTCGTCCAGCGGAAGGCCCGCGAGGAACTCCTGCAGCACGGCGCGGTAGGCGGGGCGGCAGTCGTCGTCTCCGAGCGAGGTGAGCTCCAGCCGGTAGCCGGTGAGCCCGAGCGCCCGGAACCCCTCGTCCGCGACGGCGATGACCTCGGCGTCCAGCGCGGGGTCGTCCACCCCGATCGCCTCGACGCCCACCTGCTGCAGCTGCCGGTACCGCCCGGCCTGGGGGCGCTCGTAGCGGAAGAACGGGCCCGCGTACCGCAGCTTGACGGGCAGCCCCGCCCGATCCAGGCCGTGCTCGATCACCGCGCGCACGACGCCCGCGGTGCCCTCGGGTCGCAGCGTGACGGAGCGGTCGCCGCGGTCGGCGAAGGTGTACATCTCCTTGCTGACGACGTCCGTGGACTCGCCGACGCCCCGCGCGTACAGGCCCGTGTCCTCGAACACGGGCAGCTCGATGAGCCCGTACCCGGCCCGGTCCGCGGCCGCGACGAGGATGTCGCGGACGTGCTCGAACCCGGCCGACGCCGGCGGGGTGTACTCCGGAACGCCCTTCGGCGCCGCGAACGGCTGGACGCGCTCGACCACCGCACTCACAGTCCGCGCCCCGGCGCCGGCGCGAGCCCCTGCAGGAAGGGGTTGGAGTGCCGCTCCCGCCCGATAGTGGTGGTCGACCCGTGTCCCGGCAGCACGACCGCGGTGTCCGGACGGACGAGCAGCTTGTCGCGCAGGCTCGCCATCATCTGCGCGTGGTCGCCGCCCGGCAGGTCCGTGCGGCCGATGGAACCGGCGAACAGCGTGTCCCCGGCGATGATCACCTCGACGCCCTCCGGGGTGGGCGTGGTGAAGATGACCGAGCCGGGCGTGTGGCCCGGCGTGTGGTCCACGCGCAGCGTCAGCCCCGCCAGCTCCAGGTCGCTCCCGTCGGTGAGCTCGCGGACCTCCCGCGGCTCGCGCATCTCGATCCGCCCGCCGAAGAACGCGACCGCGTCCCGGGACAGGCCCTTGAGCGGGTCCGCGAGCATCTCCCGGTCGTCCGGGTGGATCCAGGCCGGGACGTCGTGCCCGTCGCACACCGGGGCCACGGAGAAGGTGTGATCGAAGTGGCCGTGCGTGAGCAGGACGGCCACCGGCGTCAGGCGGTGCTCGGCGAGCAGCTCCTCGAGGGGGTCGACGGCATCCTGCCCCGGGTCGACGACGATGCACGCCTCACCGGGGCCGGTGGCCGCGACGAAGCAGTTGGTCTGGAACGCCCCTGCCGGGAATCCTGCGACGAGCACGCGACCAGCCTAACGCGGGTCCTGTGGATCAACGCCGCCGCGAAGCAAGGCGGAGATCACGGGTCACGACGACCGGTCACCCGGGCCATCTGCGATCCCGTGGACGGCGTGGGCACGGGCCTCGCTATCGTCGGCCCCGAACGGCGAGCGGGATGACCTGGAGGTCGGCGGCGGTGGCCACGAACCAGATGCGGCGCGAGGCGGCCAAGCGCAAGCTGGCGCGGCAGCAGGAGCGGCGGGCGCAGCAGGCCGCACGGCGCAAGCGGGTCACGGTGATCACGGCGGCGGTGGTCGCGGTGCTGGTCGTCGTGGGCGTCGTGGCCTTCTCGTTCGTGGGTACTGGGACGGACGCGCCGGCGGACTCCCCGCAGACCAGCGCCGCGGCGCAGCCGCCCGCCCCGGGCGGCTGTACATGGGTCCCGGAGGGGCAGCCCGCCAAGCCCGTCGAGGCGCCCACCGTCACGGATCCGCAGCGCACCGGCACGGTCTCCGTGACGCTGGACACCGACCGCGGCGCCATCCCGCTCACGCTGGACCGCGCGAAGGCACCGTGCACCGTCGAGAGCTTCCTGCATCTGGCGCAGGCCGGGTACTTCGACGCCACCACCTGCCACCGGCTCACGACCGAGGGCATCAAGGTCCTGCAGTGCGGCGACCCGACGGGCAGCGGAAGCGGTGGGCCGGGGTACTCGTTCCCCGACGAGACCACGCCGGACCTGAGCTACCCGCGCGGGACCCTCGCGATGGCGAACGCCGGCCCCGACACCAACGGCAGCCAGTTCTTCATGGTCTACGGCGACAGCCCGCTGCCGCCGAACTACACGGTGTTCGGCACGATCGGCGAGCCCGGCCTGGCGGTGCTGGACCAGATCGCGGCGGCAGGTCTCGCCGACGGCGCGCAGGGCGACGGCGCCCCCGCCCAACCCGTGACGATCACGAAGGTGACGGTCTCCTAGCTGTCGTGACCCGGGACGTTGTTGACAGGTGCTGCAGCGTGTCGGCTTGATCGTGGGAGGACCTCCGGGCGGAGTGGGTATGTCTGGCGCACTCGCTCCAGCTGGGAGGTCCTCGTGGCGCACCGTAACGCCCGCACGACTGTCTACGCTCGTCGGCTCATCGTTGAACGCTTCCTGACCGGATGGCCGGCGGCCCGGATCGCCGAGCAGCTCGGGGTCTCTCGGGCCACGGTGCACAAGTGGGTCCGCCGCCACCGCGACGAGGGCTGGGACGGCCTTGCCGACCGCCCCTCGCGCCCGCACACCAGCCCGACCCGCACCGCACCCGAGGTCGAGACGGCGATCCTCGCGCTGCGCCGCAAGAAACGGCGCGGCCCGGTGTTCCTCGCCGGCGAGCTGGGCCTGCTCGCCTCCACCGTCGGGCGCGTCCTGCGCCGCCACCGCGTACCGGCACCGGCCGCGGTCGACCCGATCACCGGCCTGCCGGTGCGCCGCCGCCGCAGCGGGGTGCGCTACGAACGCCGCAGCCGGGCGAGCTGCTGCACGTCGATGTCAAGAAGCTGGGCCGGATCCCCGATGGCGGCGGCTGGCGCCCACACGGGCGCCATGAGCAGGTCCGCGGGCGCGGGACCGGCTACGACTACCTGCACGTCGCGGTCGACGACACACCTAGCTCGCCGAGGTGACGCGGTACACGTCGTAGACACCCTCGACGTTGCGCACCGCGCGTAGCAGGTGCCCGAGGTGCTTGGGGTCGCCCATCTCGAAGCTGAACCGGGAGACCGCCACCCGGTCGCGTGAGGTCGTCACGGACGCCGAGAGGATGTTCACCTTCTCGTCGGCGAGCACCTTCGTGATGTCCGAGAGCAGCCGGTGGCGGTCCAGCGCCTCGACCTGGATCGCCACGAGGAACACCGATCCCGGCGACACGGACCACTGCACGTCGACGAGCCGCTCGGCGCGGGAGCGCAGGTCGGAGGCGTTGGTGCAGTCCGCGCGGTGCACGCTGACCCCGCCGCCACGGGTCACGAAGCCCAAGATGTCGTCGCCCGGCACGGGCGTGCAGCAGCGGGCGAGCTTGGTGTAGAGATCGGTGAGGCTGCCGCCGCTGCCCGCCACGACCACACCCGCGTCTCCGGCCGGCCGCCGCAGGCGCACCGTGGACGGCGTCGCGCGCTCGGCGAGCTCCTCCTCGGCGTCCTCCACCCCGCCGATGAGTGCCACCAGCCGCTGCACGACGTGCCGCGCGCTGACGTGGCCCTCCCCCACCGCGGCGTAGAGCCCCGACAGGTCCGGGAAGTGCAGCTCGCGCGACAGGGCCACCATCGCGTCCGCGGACACCAGGCGCTGCAACGGCATCCCGGTGCGCCGCGCCTCGCGGGTGATCGCCTCCTTGCCCGCTTCGATGGCCTCCTCGCGCCGCTCCTTGGCGAACCAGCCCTTGATCTTGTTCTTCGCGCGCGGCGAGGCGACGAAGGACAGCCAGTCCCGGCTCGGGCCCGCCCCCTCGGCCTTCGAGGTGAAGATCTCGACGACGTCGCCGGACTCCAGCCGCCGCTCCAGCGCCACGAGCTTGCCGTTGACCCGGGACCCGATGCAGCGGTGCCCGACCTCGGTGTGCACCGCGTACGCGAGGTCCACGGGCGTGGATCCGGACGGCAGTACGATGACGTCGCCCTTGGGGGTGAAGACGAAGATCTCGGCCGAGGCGAGGTCGTAGCGCAGCGACTCCAGGAAGTCCCCGGGGTCCGCGGCCTCCCGCTGCCAGTCCAGCAGCTGGCGCATCCACGACATGTCGTCGACCTCGACGGCCCCGTCCGACCCGTTCGCGCCGCGGGTCTCCTTGTAGCGCCAGTGCGCCGCGATGCCGTACTCCGCGGTGCGGTGCATCGCGTGCGTGCGGATCTGCACCTCGAGCGGCTTGCCGTCCGGGCCGATCACGGTGGTGTGCAGCGACTGGTAGACCCCGAACCGGGGCTGGGCGATGTAGTCCTTGAACCGGCCGGGCATCGGCTGCCAGAGCGCGTGCACCATGCCCATCGCCGCGTAGCAGTCGCGCACCTCCTCCACCAGCACGCGCACGCCCACCAGGTCGTGGATGTCGTCGAAGTCCCGACCCTTGACGATCATCTTGCGGTAGATCGAGTAGTAGTGCTTGGGCCTGCCCTCGACCGTGGCGGTGATCCGCGCGGTGTCGAGCTGCTGGTTGACCTCGTCGATGACCTGCTTGAGGTACGTGTCGCGCGACGGTGCCCGGGTGGCGACCAGTCGCACGATCTCGGCGTACTTCTTCGGGTAGAGGATGGCGAACGCCTGGTCCTCCAGCTCCCACTTCACCGTCGCCATGCCGAGGCGGTGCGCGAGCGGCGCCATCACCTCGAGGGTCTCGCGGGCCTTCTTCTTCTGCTTCTCCGGCGGCAGGAAGCGCATCGTGCGCATGTTGTGCAGCCGGTCCGACAGCTTGATCACGAGCACCCGCGGGTCGCGCGCCATCGCGACGACCATCTTGCGGATCGTCTCGGCCTCCGCGGTGGGCCCGAACTCGACCTTGTCGAGCTTCGTCACGCCGTCGACCAGGTGGGCGACCTCGTCACCGAACTCGGCGCGCAGGTCGTCCAGCGAGTAGCCGGTGTCCTCCACCGTGTCGTGCAGCAGGGCCGCGACCAGCGTCGTGGTGTCCATGCCGAGCTCGGCGAGGATCGTCGAGACGGCCAGCGGATGGGTGATGTAGGGGTCGCCGGACTTGCGCTTCTGGCCCTCGTGGCGCACCTCCGCCACATCGTAGGCGCGCTGCAGCAGCGCGAGATCGGCCTTCGGGTGCAGCTGGCGGTGGACGCTCGCGAGTGGTTCGAGCACCGGCTTGACGGCGGCGACGCGCTGCGGGGTCATCCGCCGCGCGATCCGGGCACGCACGCGGCGCGTCGCGGACGGGCGCGCATCCGAACGCCCGTCGGCGCGCCCGTCGAACCGGGCGCCCACCGGGGGTGTGTCCGCCGCGGGCGGCGCCGGGGCGGATCGCTCCTGAGCGGCAGGGCGCGTCGTGCCGCGCGGGGCACCGGACTGCACGTCGGTCACGCCCCGCTCCACGGTGCCGAGGATAGTCCTCCGCCTGACGCAGCCGAACAGGGCCGATCGGCGACCCGGTCAGAACGCCAGCAGCGCGTGGACGGGCAACGGTGCGAGCCGCCCCCGCCCGCCGAACCCGGTGAGCTCGGCGAGAACGGCGAACCCGACGACCTCCGCGCCGGCCGCGCCGAGCAGGTCCACCGTCGCGGCGCCGGTGCCGCCGGTGGCGAGCACGTCGTCGACGACGAGCACCCGCGCACCCGGTTCGACGACGCCCTCGGGCAGCTCGAGCGTGGCCGTGCCGTACTCCAGGGCGTAGCTGCGCGACGCCGCGACCCGCGGGAGCTTGCCCGCCTTGCGCACCGGGACGACGCCCGTGCCACCGACCAGCGCGGCCGCCGTGCCGAGCAGGAACCCGCGGGCCTCGATGCCCGCGACGAGGTCCGCGTCGCCCACCAGCGCGGCGAGCTCGGTGGCCACGGTGGCGAGCGCCTCGGCGTCCGCCAGCACCGGAGTGATGTCGCGGAACAGGACGCCGGGGCTCGGGAAGTCCGGGACCGCCCTGACGAGCCCGAGCACCCGTTCCAGGGGATCCGCTTCGCTCACCGGTGCCGCTTGCCCGTGGGCCGCGCGGACTTGCCGGTGGGCCGTCCACCCCGCGTCGCGGTGCGGCGCGGCGAGGCGTGCCGAGCAGGCGTCGCGGCCGCGGCGGACAGCGCCTTCTCCCGCCGCTGCGTCGCGAGGGCCTCGTCGTCGCCGTCCGGTGTCGCCGTCTCGTCGTCGGCCGCGCGGCCGCGCTTCGTCCGGCGGGCGTACACCCGGGCGGCCTGGTCCCGGTAGCGCTTGTCGCGCAGCTTGAGATCGACGAGCACCGGGGTCGCGAGCATGATCGACGACGCCGCTCCCGCCAGGATGCCGACCATCTGCACGAGCGCGAGGTCCGCGAGCGTGCCGACACCGAGCAGGCCGACCCCGATCACGAGCAGGCCGATGACCGGAAGCACCGCGATGAGCGAGGTGTTGATCGAGCGCATGAGCGTCTGGTTCAGCGCCAGGTTCGCGGCCTCCGCGTAGGTGCGGCGGGTGAGCCCGAGGATCCCGCGGGTGTTCTCGGTGACCTTGTCGAACACGACGACCGTGTCGTACAGCGAGAACCCGAGGATCGTCAGCAGGCCGATGACGGTGGCCGGGGTGACCTCGAACCCGACGATCGAGTAGATGCCTGCGGTGACCACCACGTCGTGGACGAGCGCGATGAGCGCCGCGATCGCCATGGCGCGCTCGAAGTAGAACCCCAGGAAGATCGTCACCAGCACGAGGAAGACCGCCAGCGCGATGATCGCCTGGCGGGTGATCTCCCCGCCCCAGGTACCGCTGACGTCCGAGTCGCTGATCACCGACGGGGAGGGCGCGCCGTCCACCCCGACCGGCCGGAAGGTGTCGTAGAGCGCCTGTTTGACCGCCACGAGCTGGGCGGGCGTCAGCGTCTCCGTCCGGATCTGGACGGTCTGCGCCGCGCCGGTGCCCGCGGTCTGCACCGACGACGGCTCCTCGCCCGCGGCCTGCTCCACCACGTGCTTCACGGTCTCGACGTCGGCGGGGACGGCGGTGCCGCTCGCCGGGAACTGGATCTGGGTGCCGCCCTCGAAGTCGATGCCGAGGTGGAACCCGCGCAAGAGGATCGAGCCGAGGCAGATCGCGACGATGATGCCGAAGACGGCGTACCACGTCATGCGCCTGCCGACGATGTCGAAGGCGCCGGTGCCGGTGTAGAGGCGCTGGAAGACGCTGGGCCGGGGGCCGAGGAAAGCCGTACCGCGTGCCATGTCAGGCCCCCTTTCCGGCGCCGGCCAGTGATCGGGCCCGGCGTTGCTCGGCCCCGATGCGGGCGACCGAGCCGAGACCGGACAGGGCCGGGCTGCTCAGGGTCTTGGACCTGGCGGCCAGCTCGACCAGTGGGTGCGTCACGAGGAACACCACGACCAGGTCGAGCACAGTGGCGAGGCCGAGGGTGAAGGCGAAGCCCTTCACCTGGCCGACGGCGAGGATGTAGAGCACCGCCGAGGCGAGGAAGCTGACCGCGTCCGCGGACAGGATCGTGCGCCGGGCCCGTACCCAGCCACGCGGCACCGCCGACCGGAAGGAGCGCCCCTCGCGCACCTCGTCCTTCAACCGTTCGAAATAGATGACGAACGAGTCCGCCGTGATGCCGATGGCGACGATGAACCCGGCGACACCCGCGAGGTCGAGGGTGAAGCCGATCCAGCGCCCGAGCAGCACCAGGACCGCGTAGACGATCACGCCGGAGAGCACCAGCGACAGGATCGTCAGCACCCCGAGGACGCGGTAGTAGAACAGGCAGTACACGAACACGAGGACGAGGCCCACACCACCGGCGATCAGCCCGGCCTCCAACGAGGCGAGACCGAGCGTCGCCGACACCGTCTGCGCCTCGGAGGAGGCGAACGACAGCGGCAGGGAGCCGTAGCGCAGCACCCCGGCCAGGTTCTGCGCCTCGGCCTGGCTGAACGTGCCGGAGATCTGGGTGGGGCCGTAGATGGCCTGGCGGATCTCCGGGGCCGAGACCACCTCACCGTCGAGCACGAACGCGGTGCGGGTGCCGACGTGGGTACTGGTGTAGTCCCCCCAGATCGCCGCGCCGGTGCTGTCGAAGGTCAGGTCGATGACGTAACCGAGACCGTTCGTGTCGAAGTTGGCCTGCGCGGACTCGATATGGGTGCCCTCCAACGGGCGGCCCTGTGAGTCGGTGATGACCGGGCTGAGCACGTACTTCTCGGTGCCGTCCTGGTTGCAGGCGACGAGCGGCAGCGTCGGGACGTCGTAGCCGCGCAGCGGGTCGTTCGTCCCGCAGTCCAGGGCCGTGACGGCGGCGAGGGCCGCCGCCTGCTGCACGTTCTGGTCCGTGGAGAGCAGATCCGGGTTCTGACGGACCTCGCGAGCCTGCGTGATCTGGGCGGCGACCTCCGGGTCCGCGGGCTCGTCCCCCGTAGTTGGCGGAGTGGGCGGAGCGGGCGGGGCGGGCGTGCTCGGAGGCGGGGCCTGCGGGTCCAGCGGCGTCGCGTACGAGACGGGCGCGACGGCCGGGGCCGCACCGGCTCCCTGCGGCTGCTCCGGGGTCGGCGACGGGGCCGGGGAGGTGCCCGGCTGCCCGGGCATGACGGCGGGCGCCGATCCGTCGCCGGGGGCGGCCGGTGCCGACCCCTCACCGGGGGCGCCCGGCGCTGCGGCCGGTGTGGCGGGGAACGGCCCGGCCACCACCTCACGGAAGCGCAGCTGCGCCGTCTGCCCCAGCGAACGGGCCTGGTCGCCCTCCTCGCCCGGGACGGTGATCACGAGGTTCGAGCCGTCCAGGACGACCTCGGCACCGCTCACGCCGAGGCCGTTGACCCGTTGCTCGATGATCTGCTGCGCCTGGAGCAACTGCTCGCGTGGCGGCTCGGCACCGCTCTCCGTACGGGCCTGGAGGGTGACGCGGGTGCCACCCTGCAGGTCGATACCCAGCTTCGGGGTGGCCTTGCCGTCGCCGGTGAAGAAGACCAGCGCATACAGGATGGCGACGACCACGGCGAACGACGCCAGGTACCGCCAGGGGCTGATCTGCCCCGGGGTGGGTGCCACAGTTCTCGTCTCTCTCGGTCCGCCGGTGCCCCTCCGGCGTCCCGTTGGGCTCAGTTCGGCGCCGCGCTAGGAGTGCGTGGCGTCCGTGTCGGTGGAAGTGGTTCCGGGCGCCGCGGAGTCCGTGGTGCCCTCGGTGATCTTCTCGCGGACCGCGGCCCGCACCCACGTCGTGATGACGCCGTCGGCGATCTCCAGGTCGATCGTGTCCTCGTAGGACGCGTCGACCACGGTGCCCCGCAGGCCCGAGGTGGTGATGACGACGTCGCCCACCTCCAGCGCGGCCTGCAGCGCCTGCATGTCCGCGATCGCCTTCTTCTGCCGCCTGCTGTTCAGGAAGATCGGGATGAACAGCAGCGCGATGAACAGCAGGAAGATCAGCGAGCCGTAACTCTCCATCTGGTACTCCGCACGTCGTGGGCCATCGAGTCTGCCAGCCCCGGTTCAGAACAACGCCGCAGGGTTGGCCGGTCCGCCGTCGGGCGGAGCCAGCCCCAGGTGCGCCCACGCCGCGGGTGTGGCGACACGTCCCCGCGGCGTGCGGGCCAGCATCCCGGCGCGGACCAGATAGGGCTCGCAGACCTCCTCGACCGTACCGGGCTCCTCACCCACCGCTACCGCCAGCGTGGAGATTCCGACCGGTCCTCCGCCGAACGAGCGAACGAGTGCCCCGAGTACCGCGCGGTCCAGTCGATCCAGCCCCAGCTCGTCCACGTCGTAGACGGCGAGTGCGTCGCGGGCGACCTGACGGGTGACGGCCCCGTCCGCGCGCACCTCGGCGAAGTCCCGGACCCGGCGCAGCAGCCGGTTCGCGATGCGCGGCGTGCCGCGGGAGCGCCGGGCGATCTCGGCGGCACCCTCGGGGCGCAGGGTGACGCCGAGGATGCCGGCGGCGCGGCGGAGCACCCGTTGCAGCTCGGGCGGCTCGTAGAACTCCATGTGCGCGGTGAAACCGAACCGGTCGCGCAGCGGCCCGGTGAGCGCGCCCGACCGCGTCGTCGCCCCGACCAGCGTGAACGGCGCGATGTCCAGCGGGATCGAGGTCGCCCCCGGCCCCTTGCCGACGACGACGTCCACCCGGAAGTCCTCCATCGCGAGGTAGAGCATCTCCTCGGCGGGCCGGGCGATGCGGTGGATCTCGTCGATGAACAGAACGTCGCCGGGGGCGAGGTTGGACAGCATCGCGGCGAGGTCGCCGGCCCGTTCCAGCGCCGGGCCGCTGGTGAGCCGGATCGCCGCACCCAGCTCGGCGGCGACGATGAGCGCGAGGCTCGTCTTGCCCAGCCCCGGCGGACCCGACAGCAGGATGTGGTCGGGCGGGTCGCCGCGGCGCCGCGCCCCCTCCAGGACGAGCTCGAGCTGCTCCCGGACCCGGGGCTGTCCGATGAACTCGGCGAGGGTGCGGGGGCGCAGGGTCGCCTCGACGTCGAGGTCCTCGGGCTCCAGGTCGGCGGAGAGGTCACCGGTCACGGCCCGGCTCCTCTGGCCGCGCACCCGTCGTGGCGGGCCGGGCGGGCCCGCTCGCACATATGTGCGAGCGATCGCCGCAGGTGTTCGGCGCGGTCACACACATGCGCCAACGATCGCCGCCCGTGATCGGGGCGCCCGCACACACGTGCCAACGCCCGCACACACCGCGGGGTGCCGACACACACCGCAGGCGGTATGTGCGAGCACCGGCGGATGTGTGCGAACCGGCCGCCCCGGACCGCTCCAAGCCCGGCATGCGCGCACCGGGCGTCACCGCGACCCACCCGCGTGTCCGACGCGCCCGTACACACGTTCCAGCCGTGCACACACCGCGGGATACCGGCACACATCGCAGGCGGTATGTGCGAGCACCGGCGGATGTGTGCGAGCACCGGCGGATGTGTGCGAGCAGCAGCCGATGTGTGCGACCACCTCACCGGGACCGCCCGAGCCGGGTCAACGCGGCCCGCAGCAGGACGGCCACGTCGGTCCCGGTGTTCCCGTCGCCGTTCTCGGCGATCACGGCGTCCACCGCCTGCTCGGCAGGCTTCACCGGGAACCCGAGCCCGAGCAGCGCCTCGACGACCTGGTCGCGGCCCGGCGACGACACGCCCGGCAGGACCGCCGGGGCCGCGGCGGGCACCGGCCGGGTGACCTTGTCGCGCAGCTCCACGACGAGCCGCTCCGCCCCCTTGCGCCCGATCCCGGGCACCCGGGTCAGGACGGCGAGATCACCGTCGGCGAGCGCGGTGCGCAGCGTGTCCGGGTCCAGCACCGCGAGCGTGGCCATCGCGATCCGCGGGCCGACCCCGCTCACGGACATCAGCAGGGTGAACAGCTCGCGCTCCTCGGCGCTCGCGAAGCCGTAGAGCGTGAGCGAGTCCTCCCGCACCACCAGCGTCGTGGCCAGCCGCGCCGGTTCCCCGCGGCGCAGCCCCGCGAGCGTCGTCGGCGTGGCCTGCACCGCGAGGCCCACCCCGCCCATCTCGACGACGGCGTGGTCCAGCCCGATCTCCAGCACCTCGCCGCGTACCGAACTGATCATGTACGTCCCTTCGCCGCCTCCGCCAACCGCCGCCGGTGCGCCCGCGCCAGCTCCGCGGCCCGGGCCTGCGCCGACGCCATCCGGTCCAGCATCGGTGCCCGCCAGCAGTGGCAGATCGCCAGGGCCAGCGCGTCCGCCGCGTCCGCGGGCCGGGGGCGCTCGGCGAGCCCGAGCAGGCGGGTCACCATGGTCGTGACCTGCGCCTTGTCCGCCCGGCCCTCGCCGGTGACCGCCGCCTTCACCTCGCTGGGGGTGTGGAACGCCACCGGCAACCGGGCGCGGGCGGCCAGCAGCGCCACCACGCCGGCGGCCTGCGCCGTGCCCATCACCGTGCGCACGTTCTGCTGGCTGAACACCCGCTCGACCGCGACCACGTCCGGCCGGTGCGTGCGGATCCATTCCTCGACGGCGTCGCCGACCGCGAGCAGGCGCTGCTCCACGGGGGTAGCCGCGGACGTACGGACGACGCCGACGGCGACACAGGCGACCGAGCGGCCTGCGCCCCCGTCCACCACGCCCAGGCCGCACCGGGTCAAGCCCGGGTCGACGCCCAGCACCCGCACCCGCTCCCCTTCCCCGCGAACACCCGTTCGACCCGAGGAGGCTACCGGTGGGCCGGGTCGCGGCCGCGTCGGCACGCCGCGCCCCACCCTGCCGGACGGCCCGGTCGGACGTAGCGTGCAGCCATGTCCGTCTCCGGCAACCTCGGCGTCTACCTCAACGACCATCTCGCGGGTGCGCACTCCGGCGTCGAGATGGCCCGCACGCTGCAGCGCGACGTGGCGGGCGAGCCGGACGCCGAGCTGCTCGGACCGATCGGCGACGACGTGGCCGCGGACGTCGAGACGCTGCGGCGGGTGATGGAGCAGTTCGGGGTGCGGCGCAACCCGGTCAAGCAGGCCACGGGCTGGGTGGCGGAGAAGGCGCACCGTGTCGCGGTGGCCGTCTCGGGTTCGGGTGGGCCGCACCTGTCGCGGATGCTCGCCGCGGAGAGCCTCGCGCTCGGCGTCGAGGGCAAGCTCGCGCTCTGGACGGCGCTGTCCGACGCCGTCGACGCGGCCGACCGGGACCGGCTGGCCTGCGCAGGCTTCCCCGACCTCGCCGCGCTCGCGGACCGCGCCCGCGACCAGCGCGACCGCCTGGAGGCGGTGCGCCTGGCCGCCGCGCGCCGGGCGTTCGCCCAGGGCTGAGCCTCGTTCGGCGAGCGGGCCGGGCAGGATCGACGAACGCGTGACATGAGCTGCGCCGGTGCAGTGCTGGTCACGGTTCCGACGATCATGGCTTGAGCACCGGACTCCTGCCACGACCGTAGGCTGCGGAGATGGCAGAGGAGGGGACCGCCGTCCGCGTCGAGATCACCGGCCTGCTCGTGTCCCGCGTGCACGCCTTCGCCGGGAGGCCCGCGGACGGTCCGCTGCCCGACCCGGCCGCCCCGGCCGACAAGATCGAGGTCCGCGCAGGTCTCGGCCTGGTCGGGGACCGTTACTTCGGCCGTCCCGCCCACCGCCACGCCGCGGTCACGGTGCTCGACGCCGGGGCGCTGCGCGAGGCCACCCGCGCGATCGGACTGCCCGACGTCGATCCCCTGCGGGCGCGCCGCAACGTCGTCGTCACCGGGTTCGCCGTGGACACCCTCGCCCGCGGCGCCGTGTTCTCACTGGACTCGGGCGACGGGCCGGTGCGGCTGCGGGCCCACCGCCCCGCCCACCCGTGCCGGTGGATGGACGTCGTGCTCGGCCCAGGCGCGTTCCGGGCGTTGCGCGGCCGGTCGGGGATGCGCTGCGAGGCCCTCGACGACGGCGTGCTGCGGCTCGGCCCGGCCGTGCTGCGGGTGCTGGACCCGCAGCCGATCAGCCCGGCACCGTGACCCGCCACGCCCCCGGGTGCAGGGTCCACCGGCGCCGCGTGACGGGTTCGCCCGGCTCGCCGTCGGCGTTCACCGGTACGGGCCCGCCGCTCACCTCGATCTGCGTGCCCCGCGCCGTCACGACCTGCGGATGCTCGCCCTGCCGCCCCGCCTGCAGGAGCCTGCCGTAGCCCAGCCGGGCGAGCGGGCCGGTCGCGGTGCTGACGACGACGTCGGCGAGCCCGTCGTCGGGCACCGCCCCGGGGACGATCGGGGTCCCGCCGCCGAACGTGCGACCGTTGCCGATCCCGACCTGCAGGACGACACCGTCGGCCAGCCTGCGGCCGTCGACGTCCACCCGCAGCCGCCAGCCTGAGCTGCGCAGACCGGCGATCAGGGCCCCGAGCGGGTAGGCCAGCGGTCCGAGGACGGGTTTGAGCGGCGTGCCCTCGCGGTTGGCCCGCGCCCCGATCCCGAGATGCACGACGTTCACGACGACGGCGCCGGTGTCGTCGACGAGCAGGTCGAGCGCGCGTTCCCGGCCGTGCAGGACGGTCCGCGCGGCAGCCACCGGGTCCCCTGGCAGGCCGAGGGTGCCCGCGAAGTCGTTGCCGGTCCCCTGCGGGACCAGCCCGACGACCCGGTCGCCGAGCTCGCCGCGGGCGTGCAGGGCCGCCACCAGCAGATGCAGGGTGCCGTCGCCGCCGACGGCGACGGGGCGGTGGTGCGGATGGGCGGCGAGGACGGCGTCGAGCTCGTCGGGACCGTCCGGGGAGGCCGTGTCCACCTCCGCCCCCGCCCGCAGGGTGACCAGCACGGCGTCGCGGACGTCGGCGTCCAGTCCACCCGCGGCGTCGTTGGCGAGCACGAGGAGGGGAGCCATCACGAAAGCCTGACACGTCGCGGCCCGGCGCGTCGGTCGTGTTGACGTCCGGCGGGCCGGGCGGTCAGGCTGCGCGCGTGACAGGTGGGCCACCGCGACGGGTGCACGCCGCGGGGATCCCCCGGGTCGTGCTGACCGTGCTCGCCGCCCTCCTCGCGCTCGTGGCCTGCGGTACGGAGCCCGTCGCCGCCGACGGCCTGGCCAACGCCCCCGCTCCGCCGGAGGGGCCCGAGAGGATCGCGGCCGCGCTGCTCGCCCCCGGCGCGGACGTGACGGCGCTGCTCACGCAGCTGCGTCCCGAACCCCCGGACTACGCCGAGGTGTTCCGGCTGGATATCGCGAAGGACGCCCGCACCCACTACGAGGGCTACTGGCAGCATCCCCAGCTGCTCGGCCCCGCCCCGGGGCAGACGGAGGTCCGGGTCGACGCCGTCACCACCGAGGAGCTCATCGCGGGCACCGGGGCGTCGGCCGAGTTCCCGAGCGGGTACCGCACCGTCGCACCGCAGCTCAACCCGGGCATCACGATCTACCAGCTGGTGTTCCACGCCCCCGGGAGCGCCCTCGGCACCCGTGTGGACGGGCTCGTGTACCTGCAGGGCCGGTGGCGGATCTTCCCGGCCCCCTGGGCCGTGTTGGAGATCAACGAGCCGGGCCACCAGCACTGAGCCGGGAGGCGTGGCGCCCGACGCCCCGGCCGGAGGATCATCCCAGCCGTGTCTCTCGTCGGGCGCACGGCGCAGCTCGCCGAACTCGGCGCCCTGCTCGACGCGGCCCGCGACGGTCGCGGGTGCCTCACGCTCGTGACGGGCGAGCCGGGGCTCGGCAAGACGCGGCTCGTACGCGAGGCCGCCGACCGTGCCGCGGCGCTCGGCACGACAGCCGCGTGGGCCACCTGCGTCGAGGGCGGGGTTGCGCCCGCGCTGTGGCCGTGGACGCAGCTCGCCCGGGCGATCGCCGCCGCCGACCCGGACGTACCCGGGGTGGCCGGGCTCGTGGCCCGGCTGCGTGACGGCGTCGCGGAGGCGGACACCTCTCCGAGCCCGTTCCAGCTCTTCGACGCCGCCGAGCAGGCGCTGAGGGCCGCTGCCGCCCGCCGCCCGTGGCTGCTCGTGCTGGACGACCTGCAGTGGGCCGACGAGACGTCGGCCCGGCTGCTGGAGTTTCTCGCCCCGCAGCTCGACGGGCTGCGGATCGCCGTGGTGGCGACCACGCGGGAGGCCACCGCCGGATCGCCCCGGGCGGCCCGGATCGAGCTACCCGGGCTGGCCGCGGACGAGCTGGCCGAGCTGGTCCGCCCGCTCGGGCTGGACCTCGCTCCCACCGATGCGCGCACCCTCGCCGGCCGCACCGGCGGCAACCCGTTCTTCGCCATCGAGCTGGCCCGCCTGGCCCGCGACCGCGGATCGGACGTCGCGCGGGCCGGCGTGCCGGGCTCGGTGCGGGTGGCCCTCGACCACCGCCTCCTCACGCTCCCGCCGGCGACCCGGGCCGTGCTGGCCGTCGCCGCCGTCGTCGGTGAGGAGTTCCGGACCGACCTGGTCGGCGCCGCCGGACAGAGGGCCGACGTCGAGGAGGCGCTGGCCCTCGCGGAGCGCGCCGGGCTGGTCCGCCGCCTCGGGCCGGGCCGGGCGGCGTTCGCACACGGTCTGGTCCGCGACGCCGTGCACGCCGCCGTCCCGGCGCCCGAGCGCGCCCGGCTGCACGGCCGCGTGGCGGACGCGTTGCTGGCGGCGGGCACCGCCGACCCGGCGACCCTCGCCCATCACCTCGGGCACGCCACGGACCGGGCGGACGAGGCGGTCGCCCAGCATCGCGCGGCGGCCCGTGCGGCCTCCGCCGTCCTCGCCCACGCCGACGCCGCCCGCCACCTCGCGGCAGCCGTCGACCTGCTCGACGCCGCGCCGGGCGCAGCCGACCGCGGCGAGCTGCTGCTCGATCTCGCCGCCGCACGGCTCGCCGCGGGCGACGGCCCCGGTGCGCGGGCCACGTACCTCGCCGCCGCCCGCCAGGCGCGGCTGGACTGCGCCGCCGACGCCGCCGAGCACCTTGCCCGGGCCGCGCTGGGCCTCGGCGGCGGTCCGGCGGGATTCGAGGTGCCGCGCGCGGACGCCGAGCAGATCGCCCTGCTGGAGGAGGCCTCGGCGCTGCTGCCGGACGGCGATCCCCTGCACACCCGGGTCACGGCCCGGCTCTCGGTCGCGCTGCCCGAGAACGAGCAGGAGCGCCGCCGCGCCCTCGCCGACCGGGCGCTCGCCGCCGCCCGCGCGGCCGCCGATCCGGAGGTGCTCACCGCCGCGCTCGCCGCGCACTGCGACGCGATCGCCGGGCCCGCCGACGTCGAGCGCCGGGAGGGCCAGGCCGCCGAGATCGTCGCGCTGGCCGCGGAGACCCGCGACGTCGAGACCGAGCTCCTGGGCAGGCGTCTGCGCCTGGTGGCGCTGCTCGAACGCGGCGACTACGGGGGCGCGGACCGGGAGGCGGAGGCGTTCGCAATGCGGGTGGTCACCATCGGCCATCCGCTGTACGCCTGGTACCCGCCGCTGTGGCGGTCGATGCGCCTGACGATGGTGGGCCGCCTCGACGAGGCCGAGCGGCACCGGGCGCTTGCCGAGGCCGCCGGGGCGCGCGTCGACAGCTTCAACGCGGCCATCCTGGCGGTGTCGTCACGCTGGATCGCCCTCGCCGAGGCGGGCCGGTTCGCGGAGGGACACGCCGTGCTCGCCGCGTTCGCCGAGCGGCTGGGCCCGCTCACCCCGGACATGGAGGTCGGCATCGCACTGGCGCAGGCGCAGGCCGGGCGCTGTGACGCCGCCCGCGGCCGCCTGGACGCGGTGGCACCGCTGCTTCCGGGCCTTCCCGTCGGGTCGGAGTGGCCGCCGGTCCTCGTGCAGGTCGCGGAGCTGGTCACGCTGGTCGGTGGGCACCCGGTCGCCGAGTGGGCCTACGCCGCCCTGCTGCCGCACCGCGGCCGGCACGGGGTCGACGGCATCGGCGCGTACGGCTACGGCATCCTGGAACGCCCCCTCGGCCTGCTCGCGGCCGCACTCGGCCACAGCGATACCGCCCGTGCGCACCTCGAAGCGGCGCTGGCGGCCAACGAGCGCGCGGGAGCGAACCTGCTGGTGGCCCGCACCCTGCGGGACGCGGGCGCGGCACTCGGCGACCGGACGCTGCTGGGCCGGGCCCGGGAGGCCTACCGGCGCCTCGACGTCCGGCACCGGGTCGCCGAGGTGGACGCGCTGCTCGGCGGCGCCCCGGTCCCGCAACCCGCCCCCGCGGACGGGGAGTTCCGGCGTACCGGCGAAACCTGGTCGGTGTCCTGGCGCGGGCGGGAAGCGACGGTCCGAGACACCAAGGGCATGCGCGATCTGGCCCAGCTGCTGGCCCGGCCGGGCGCCGACGTCGCCGCCGTCGAGCTCGCCGGGGCGCTGGTGGACGGCGGGGACACCGGCGTGCTGGTCGATGCCACGGCCCGCGACGCCTACCGGGCCCGGCTGGCCGTGCTCGACGACGAGCTGGCCGCCGCCGACCTCGCCGGGGACGCCCGGCGGTCGCGGAGGGCGAGCGCGGAACGCGACGCGCTGCTCGCGCAGCTGTCGGCCGCGTACGGCATCGGCGGCCGGCCGCGGCGCACGGGCGATCCCGCCGAACGCGCCCGCTCGGCGGTGGGCTGGCGGATCCGCGACGCCCTGCGCCGGATCGAGGCCGTGCTCCCCGAGCTCGCCCGCCACCTGCGCGCGAGCGTCCACACCGGCGCGTTCTGCCGCTACTCGCCGGAGACGCCGGTGCGCTGGCGCCTGTGAGGCACCGTGCCTCCCGTCGGGAGGCGGCGCCTCCCGACTGCCGGGGTGAGGACCCGCCACCCCCTGGAGGTACCGATGACCATCACCGGCCCGCACTCCCCCGAAGTCCTGCTCGCCCGGGCGCTCGACCGGTTCGGCACGGCCCCGGACGACGTCGGGGCGGTCGCGCGCTGGCTGCGCGCGGCGGCCGCCGACGTCGATCTCCCGGACACCGCGCCCGGCGACCGTGTGGTGCTGGCCGGAAACGCGGACGGGCCGGGGCTCTACCTCGCGCACTTCGTCGGCGAGCTGGCCACCGACGTCCACGGGCACGGCACGTGGGGGGGCGGGCTGCTGCTGGACGGCACCGACCGGTACGAGCGGTGGCGCCCGGTCGGACCGGGCACGGCCCGCCTCGCCGAGGTCCGCGCGCTGGGCCCCGGGGACGTCCTGGCGTTCGGCCCGCCACCCCACGACGTGCACCGCCAGCGGGCGGACTCCGGCGGGGCCCGCGAGCTGCTGCTGCTCGGTTCGGACCCCCGCTCCCGGGACCGCGTCACGTTCGAGCCGGATCCGGCCGACCCCGCCGCGGCGGTCGTCGACCACATCGACCGCGCCGACCTGCACGGCCTGCTGGCCCACTACGCGCCCGGCGCCGTCGTGGCGGCCGACGTCCCGCAGTGGCGGTTGCGCGTCACCGGCCGCGCGGCGATCGCGCAGGCCCTCGCGAGCGAGTTCGACGTGCCCGGCAGGCGGCTGGCGTGGCTGCGCCGCACCGACACCGCCGACGGGGTGCTCGTCGAGACCGAAGTCCGATTCGCCGCCGACGGCGGTGAGGGCCTGTGGCGCGATGCGCACGTCCTCACCCTCGACGGCTCGACGATCACGGCCCACTCCGTCTGGTGCACGGGGCACTGGGACCCGGCCACCGTCGCCCGGTACGCGGCGCAGGCCCCGGACACCCCGGTGGGCGCGCCGTGACGCGCGCGCTGCTCGACACCGCCGAGCGCACCCCGTTCCCCGACCACGACGGCCGTTCCGGCAGCACGCTGGAACGGGTCCGGCTGGCCGACGGCACCCGGCTGGTGCTCAAGCGCTCGACGCCAGGGCTCGACCTGGTCGGGACCCTCACCGGCGGGGGCGACCGCGAGTTCCAGCTCGTCGCCTCCGGCGTGCTCGACGCGCTGCCCGACGGCGTCGGGCACGCGATCGTCGACGCCTGGGCGGACGGTCCGGACACGCTCGTGCTCATGCGCGACGTCGGCGCGCACATCCCCGGCTGGACGCGGCGGCTCACCCGCACCGACTGCCGCACGATCCTGCAGGCCGCCACGGCGCTGCACGACGCCTTCCGCGGCGACCGCCCGCCCGGGCTGTGCGACCTCGCCGACCGGCTCACGCTGCTGTGGCCGCACCGCCTGGCCCCGCTCACCGGGGGGACGAACCCGCTGCCGGGGCTGGTCCTGCGCGGCTGGGACCGGTTTGCCATCCTGGCTGAGCCGCGGGTCGTCGCGGCGGTACGCGCGCTGCAGTCGGACCCGGCGCCGCTGGTCGTGGCGCTGGCTGCGCACCCGCACACCCTGCTGCACGGCGATCTCTGGCCGGTGAACCTCGCCCTGGAGCCCGACCGCGTCACGCTGCTGGACTGGTCGGTGGCCACATGGGCGCCCCCGGTGCTGGAGCTGGCGACGTTCCTCACCGGCGCCGCGAGCCAGGTCGAGGGCGGTCACGACGCGATCCTCGCCGCCCACCGGGCCGTCGCCCGCACCGAGCCCGACGCGCTGCGGCTCGGCCTGGTCGCGGGCCTGCTGGAGCTGGGCTGGAACAAGGCCCTCGACGCCGCGGACGATCCCGACCCGGCCACACGGGAGGCGAACCGGGCCGATCTCGCCTGGTGGGTCCGGGCCGCGACACCGGGGCTGGCGCGTCTCGGCCTGCTGTGACCGGCGGGCGCGGTGCCCGTCACCGGACGGGCCCGCCCGCGCCGAGCGCCTCCGCGAGCTGGGAGCGCGCCGAGATCCCGAGCTTGCGGAACGCCTGCGTGAGGTGGGTCTCCACGGTCTTCCGGGAGACGAACAGCGCCTGCGCGATCTCCCGGCTCGTCTGGCCCTCGGCGGCCATGGCCGCGACGCGGCGCTGGGTGGCGGTCAGCGCGCCCGCCCCGGTCGAGCGCAGCGTCCGGGGCCGGGCGCCGGTCGCGAGGAGCTCGTCGCGGGCGCGGCGGGCCACGGCCGTCGCACCGCAGCGCTCGGCCAGGTCCACGGCCTTCCGCAGCGGCTCGCGCGCCGCCCGGACCGAGCCGGCGTGGCGCAGCGCACCACCGAGATCGGCGAGCGCGCGGGCGTGATCCAGCGGCGATTCCCCCTCGGCCGCGACCGCGACGGCCTCCTCCAGGAGCTCGACGTCCCCGGTGACGAGGCCCGCGGCGCGCAGTGCGTCACCGAGGACGTGCGGCGTGGCCCAGTGGCGGGCGGCGTCGAGGGCGTCGTCCGCGGCCGCCCGCGCGCCGGCCAGGTCACCGCAGGCGTGCAGGGCGCGCGCGAGCCCCGGCCGCCACGGGCACAACGCCGGGCCGGGCATCTGCCAGGCGTGCATCCGGCGACCGCATTCCCGCAGGTCGGCGGCGGCGTCGGCGGCGCGGCGCCGGGCCAGGCGCAGCAGGCCCCTGGCGGACAGCACGAAGTTCCGGGCGAACATCGTCTCGTCCACCGCGGAGGGCAGGGTCGCGAGCAGCTCGTCCACCTCGGCGAGCTCGTCGGCGTCGATCAGCGCAGCGGCGAGCCACCCGGTCGAGTAGACCTGCATCGCGCCGCCCGTCCCCTCGCCGATGGCGAGGGCGAGCCGGAGGTCGGCGACGGCGCGGGGCAGGTCGCCCGCGTGATGGGCGGCGTACCCGCGGAAGGACAGGGCCAACGCCGTCCCCCAGACGTCGCCGCGCCGCCGCAGGGCCGGCAGGAGGTCGTCCCAGACCTGGACGGACCGGCGGATCCGGCCCGAGAACGTCAGGGCGGCGACCGCGCACGGCAGGATCGCGATCGCGTCCCCGACGACCAGGTGGCCATCGACGAGCGCCTTCTCGGCGAGCTCGGCGGCCCGGTCGGGGTCACCGGCGAGGAGCACCTCCTCCATCGCGAGGGCGGCCAGCATCCGGCACTGCGACGGACCCTCGGGTTCGGGGGCCGTGCGCCGGCGCAGCCGCGCGCTCGTAGACGGCCGCGTCCGGAGCTCCTGCAGCCCCGCGACCATCAGGTCCGCCTCGATGTCGAGGGTGAGGTCGGGGTCGGCGTCGTCGAGCCGGCCGAGCTCGTCGAGGACGCGCTCGCAGGTCCCGACCGCCTCGGCGATCCGCCCGGTGACGAAGTGGCTCCGCAGCAGCGACAAGGCGATCCGGCCCCGGGAGGCCGGATCGGTGGTCGCGGCGAGCGCCTCCGCGAGGGTGTCGGGCGCTTCCGGACGCAGTGCCCGGGCCTCCGCGACACCCAGCTCGTGCAGCAGACCGGCACGCAGGCACGCGTCCGGCGGCTCGGCCAGGGCGCGCCGCAGGTGGCGGGCCGCGACGTCGGGTGCGCCGCGGGCCCCCGCCCGCTGCGCGGCGTCGCGCAGGGCCGCGACGACCCGGGGGTCGCCCGCAGGCGGGGAGGCCAGCAGGTGGGGCACGAGCTCGTCGCCCGGGACGCCGTCCGCGGCGAGCAGGTCGGCGGCGCGGCGGTGCCACCGGCCCGCCACGGACGGGCCCATCCCGGCGGAGACCGCCGACCGGACCAGCGGGTGGACGAACGAGAGCGCCACCCGGGGCTGGAGGACCCGCGCCGCCACGAGCGCGTCGGCGAGCGGGCCGGCGTCGGCGGCGGTCAGGCCGGCGAGCCGCGCCGCGCGGTGCAACGACGTCCCGTCGCCGAGCACGGCCGCCGCCCGGGCCAGCGTCGTGGCCGCCGCGGGCAGCCGCGCGAGCCGGGCCTCGACCGCGCGCTGCACGCCGGGCGGCGTCAGCGCGCGCAGCCGCCCGACGTCCCGCGCCGTCGGCGCGAGCCCCGCGAGGTCGGCCTCCGAGAGCAGCTCGGTGAGCAGGAACGGGTTGCCGCCGGTCGCGGCGTCGCACGCCGCGGCGAACTCGGCGTCGGGCTCGCCGCCGAGCGTCGAGGCGACGACGGCGTGCACCGCCGCCTCCGGGAGCCGAGCGAGCCGGTGGACCACCGACCACGGCTCGGCACCGACCGCGTCGAGCATCCGGGCCCGTCCCGCATCGGCGGGCCGGGCCGCCAGCAGCAGCGCCACGGCGAGCCCGTCGAGCCGGTGGGCGAGGTACGCGAGATGGCGCAGCGACGGCTCGTCGCACCAGTGGGCGTCGTCGACGGCGACGAGCACCGGCGCCGTCGTGGCGAGGTCGGCGGTGAGCCAGTAGAGCCCGTGCAGCACCGCGAAGAGGTCGCCACCGGCGGCGCTCCCGGACGCCACCCGGAGCGCGGGCTCGGCCAACGCGGCGGCACCGGTGAAGTCGAGATCGGCGTCGACGGGCCCGTACAGCTCGCGGGTCACGCCGAACGCCAGCCCGTCCTCCAGCTCGGATCCGCGGGCGTGCAGGACCCGCATGCCCCGCTCGGCGCCGATCCGCCGCGCCCGCGACACCAGCGCCGTCTTGCCGATCCCCGCCTCGCCCTCCAGGACGACCGCACCACCGCTGCCGGCGCAGGCCGCGCCGAGCAGCTCGTCCAGTGTCGCGATCTCCCGGTCCCGGCCCCGCAGCACGCCGCCGTCCCGGCCCCGGACCCCCACGACCCCACCCTCGCGGACGGGCGGCGCTGTCGGCAACGCCAAACATCGGCAATCTCGGGGTAAAGCTCAGGGTCGGGTCCGGACGCCACCCCGGGCGGGGCGCTCCTAGCGTCGGCTGCCCGCCGTCAGGACGCACCCACCGAGGAGGCCGACATGGACTTCGCGACCGCCCGCGCGTTCTTCTTCGCCCCGCCCGCCGAGGGCGCGCCCGTACCCACGCCCTTCACCGGAACGCCCTCGCCCGCCCGGCGCCTGCGCGACGCGATCGAACCGCTCGCCTGCGTCGCGATCTGGTCCGACGAGGCCGCGGCCCGCTACACGGAGCTGGGCCTCGACGACTGGTTCGCCGCGTACGTGTGGCAGCGTGTCGCCGCCCTCGGCACGCCGCCCACCCCGCTCGCCGTCACCGCCATGGGGGTGTGGCCCGCCGAGGTGATCGGGCCGCTGTACGAGGCGGCGTCGGCGGTGATCTCCCGCGACGACGTGGTCGCCACCCGGATCACGGGCGGCGGTCTGACCCTGCGCCGCCGCCTGGGCGACATCGACGCCGACGCGGCCCGCGTGGTCACCGCGCTCCGCCGCGGCATCGGGGCGGCACGGACCGGGGCGCGCCCGATGTTCTCCGGGATGCTCGCCGATCCCTGGCCCGACGACCACCTCGCCCAGCTCGTGCACGCGTGCAACCTGCTGCGCGAGCACCGGTTCGAATGCCATCTCGCCGTCTGCGCGGTCGAGGGTCTGGACGGCGTCGAGATGAACATCCTCACCGGCCTCTACTGCGGCTACCCGCTGCTCACCTACGTCGGCACCCGCAGCTGGCCCGAGGAGGCCCAGCTCGCCGCGGTGGAGCGGCTGCGCGGGCGCGGGCTCGTCGAGGGCGACGCGCTCTCCGCGGAGGGCCTGCGCTACCGCGGCGAGCTGGAGGACCGGACGGACCGCATGCAGCAGACCGTCGTCGACGCGATCGGCCCGGACCTGGACGTGTACGTGAAGCAGCTCGACGCCTGGTCGACCGCGCTCATCGCCGCGGACGGCGCCCCGTCGGACCCGGCGAAGCGCGCCGCAGGCTGAGCGCGGCCACCGACGATGACCGGATTCCAGGACTCGATCAAGTCGGAGTTCGCCCAGCTCGATCTCCGCGAGGTGCTGCAGTCCTCCCCCGAGGTGCTGCTCGGCGTCTCCGCGGACGCCGCCGCGCTGCTGCGCGACCTCCGCCTGGTCCGGATCTTCGACCTCGCGATGTCCGGCCCGTTCCGGACGGCGGCCGGCGTCCGCGAGGCGGCGCAGCAGCCGGACAGCGTCGTCGGCCGCTTCGGGCGGTTGCCCAGCGACGTCGTCGACGACGCGCACCGGGACACGCCGCCACACGACCTGCTCGACGCCGGCCCGCACGTGCTCGCCACCATCGGTGCGGCGACGGCCACGCGGCTGCGCGAGGTGCTCGGCATCAGCACGGTGCGCGAGCTCGCCCTCTGGCCGCCGTTCGTGACGGCACGCCGCCTCGTCGACGAGGCCCTGGGCGCCACCGTGCCCGCCGACGAGGAGGCACCGCCGGAGCTCGTGCCACGGTTCGGCGGGCACGCCACGGATCGGGTGTTCTACCGGTCCGTCGTGCTGATCGACGCACCCGGCAAGGCCGAACTCGATCTCGGCTCCAGCGGACCGGTCGACCTGACCGCCACGTCCCCCGGCTTCACCGCGCCGGCCCAGGGCGCGGTGCTGACGTACTCGCAGAGCTGGTACCCGGTCGCCGTCACCCTGGGCAACCTGCTCTACAGCCTTCCGCTCGCCCCGGGTGAGAGCACCAGGATCGCGGTCATCGACTACACCCGGCGCACCCGCAGCGGCTCCGAGGAGGAGATCGCCCAGACCGAGGACCTCAGCAACACGCTCGTGCAGAGCCGATCGATCTCCGAGGTGGCGCAGGCGGTCGCGACCGAGCTGCAGAGCGGCGCGTCGGAGAGCACCACCTCGAGCCACACCGAGAGCATCGGGCTCGCGGCGGGCGGGTTCGTGTCCCCCGTCCTGTTCGGCGGTGCGGCCGGCGCCTCCCGCACCGCGTCGACGGCCACCTCCTTCACGACGTCCAAGGGCGAGCGGGACCTGTCCGCCAAGAACCAGCAGAAGATCAGCAGCAGCACCCAGCAGAGCGCCTTCGTGCAGCGCAACCGCAAGGCCGCGGTCGTCACCGAAGCCTCGCAGGAGGAGCGCGAGTCGCTCTCCACCCGCTCCGTGACGAACTACAACCACATGCACGCGCTGTCGGTCCAGTACTACGAGGTGGTCCAGGTCTACCGCACCGAGGTGCGGACCGAGCGGGCCGAGCGGGCGCTCTTCGTGCCCATGCAGCAGCTCACCTTCGACGAGGCCATGATCGCCCGCTACCGCGGCGCGCTGTTCCGCGCCGCACTCTCCGACCGGGTCCGCCAGCTGCTCGTCACCGCCGCGGGCAGCGTCGCGGCGTCGCTGGAGCTGCGTCCCGCCTACCGGTTCGTCGACTGACGGGGG
>JBFWRR010000045.1:0-46165 GCA_050248815.1 Pseudonocardia sp.
CCCCGGTGAACAGAGGAGAGTCGATGCAGTCCACGGTCCGGTCGTTCCGCACGCCCGACGGCGTCGGTCTCGGGATCGAGCACTTCGGCGATGCGGCAGCGCCGCTGGTGCTGCTCGCGGGTGGCCCGACGATGCTCTCCTGGCCCGACGCGCTGTGCGCCGCACTCGCGCGCGGCGGACGTCACGTCGTGCGCTACGACCTGCGCGACGCCGGGGCGTCGAGCACCGGCGATCCCGAGGCGCCGGCGTACACGCTGCGCGACCTCGCGGCCGACGCCGCCGCCCTCGCCCGCGGGATCGGCGACCACCCGGCGCACCTGGCCGGCATCGGCGTCGGCGGATGGTCGCCCAGGTCGCCGCGCTCGACCATCCGGATGCGTTCTCGGCGCTCACGCTCGTCGGGACGCGGCCGGTCGCGCCGGGCCGGGTCGACGAGGACCTGCCCGACCACGACGCGGCGACGATGAACCGGCTGTTCGCGCGCCGGATGCCGGACTGGTCCGATCGCGCTGCCGTAGCGGAGTTCGTCGCCGCCGGTGCCGAGATCCTCGGCGACGACCCCGCCACGGCACGTGCGGCCGCCGAGCGCGTCTTCGACCGCACACCGGGTACGGAGCCCGCGGTCCAGATGGCCAACCAGCTGGGCATGGTCTTCGCCCGGCTGGACTGCGCGCCGCGCTGGCGCGAGCGCCTGCCCGAGCTCGCGGTACCGGCGCTCGTGGTGCACGGTCGACGGGATCCGTTCTTCCCGGTCGGCAACGGCGAGGCGCTCGCGCGCGAGATCCCCGGCGCGCGGCTGCTCGTGCTCGAACAGGCCGCGACCGCAATCCCCGACGCGGCCGCCGACGAGGTCGCCGCGGCGATGCTCGCGCTGTAGGCGGCTCCACGACGGACGGGCCGCCCACCTCCCGCGAGTGGAACACCAGCGGGGTCTGCGGCCCGGGGAACCCCGCTGGTGCTCCGCTCGGCCGGTGGTCGGCCCGGACCCGGTCGGCCCGCCTCGGCGTCGCGCCTCGTGGCCTCCACTTCGCTGTCGGTGCCGTGTGCCACCCTCTCGGGAGATCCGAGGAGGTCTGGATGACGGAAGCGACCGGCGGCCGGTGGCGTCCCTCACGCGCCGGGATCCTCAACGTCTACCAGTACGAGGACGAGACACTGCACTTCGCCGGTGGCCGGCTGCTGCTGCGCGGGGTCAACGGGTCGGGCAAGTCGACCGCGATGAACATGCTGTTGCCGTTCCTGCTGGAGGCGGACACCCGGCGGATCGACGCGGCGGGCGAGCAGACCGGGGTGCTCAAGTCGTGGATGCTCGCCGACAACGACGAGACTCAGCGCACCGGCTACCTGTGGATCGAGTTCTCCCGGCCGGACGCCGAGGTGCCGGGCGGGGTACGCCACCACACGGTCGGCTGCGGGATCCGCGCGAACCGCAGCACGGACCGGGCCTCGACGTGGTGGTTCTCCACGCCCCGGCGGGCGCGGATCGACTTCGCGTTGACGAACGGCCGGGTGCCGCTCGCGGTCGACGCGCTGCGTGCCGAGCTGGGCCCGGAGGCGGTGTTCACGCAGGTCACGGACTACCGGGCGGAGGTGGCCAGGCAGTTCTTCGGCGGCGCCGAGCCGTCCGGGTACTTCGCGTTGCTGCACCAGGTGCGCAACCCCAGAGTGGGCGACCGGATCGACGCCGACCTGCCGCGCAGGCTGCTCGAGGCGCTGCCCCCCGTCCCGGAGGATGCCGTCGCCGACGCCGCGCAGCCGCTGGAGGACCTCGAGGGACATCGGCGCAATGTCCTCGCCCTCTCCCAGACCGACCGGGCACTGGCGAGCGTGCTCGAGACCTACCGCAACTACGCGCGCCGGGTGCTGCGCGGTGCGGACGAGCGCGCGGCCGCAGCGGTCACGGCCGCGCGCTCGGCGCTGCAGCAGCGGGGCAGGCTGCGCGGCGCGAGCGAGGCGGCCGCGGCGACCGAGTCCCGGTTGCGCGCCGAGGTGGGCGAGTTGGAGCGCGGGCTCGCCGGCGCGGAGTCCACGCTCACCGGGCTGCTCAACTCCGACGCGTACAAGCAGCTCGCGGCACTGATCGCGCGCCGCGAGCAGGTGGCGAGCCTCGAGTCCGAGGCGGGCAGGGCGGAGCGGGCGCGGGACGAGGCGGGCCGTCGAGCGCGGGATGCGGTCGAGTCCGTGCGGTCCCTGCGGGGTCGGGTGGACGCCGACCTCGCCGCCGTGGCGGACGACCTCGCCGCGGCCGCCCGGCACGGCCGGGCGGCCGGAGTGACGGTTGCGCTCCCCGAGCCGCCCGTGCTCCGTGTGCAGATCCACGCCGGTGGCGTCGAGGGACCCGGGCCGGACGCCGATCCGGTCGGACACGTGACGACGACGGCGGTGGCGAACGCGGTACGGGCCCGGCGCGCGGACGTCGCACGGGTGCGCGGGCTGCTCGCGGAGTCGGAGCGCAGTTCCGAGGCGGCGTCTCGGGCGAACACGCTGGCGCGTGACGCGGAGCAGGCGGCCGAGGACACCCGCCTCGCGGCCGCGGAGGCGCGGGCCGCGGCCGACGAGGCGGACACCGAGCACCGGAGGGCCGTCGCGGCCTGGGGTGGACGGCTGGCCGAGCACGTCCGCGTGGTCCCGCCGATCCAGCCGGGCGGGAGCGGGTCGTGGCTGGCGGTGCCCGCGATCGAGGACCCGGGAGGTGCGGAGGTGCGCGAGTTGGCGCGCCTGCGGGTCGCGTCGGCGACCGCGGCCGTCACCGAGGCCGAGGGCGCTCTGGAGCCGGCACTGGCGGAGGCGTCGGTGCGGCTGGCCCGGGCCGGCGACCAGGTCGCTGCACTCGACCGGGAGCTCCGGGAGGTGCGCGAGACCCAGGAGCTTCCGCTCCCCCGGCCCGCGTGGCAGCACGGCGACCCGCCCGACGCCGTCCTGTTCGCCTCCCTGGTCGACTTCCTTCCCGGCCTCGACGACACCACCCGGGCCGGGATCGAGGCGGCCTGCGAAGCCGCCGGCCTGCTCACCGCGACGGTCCGCACCGACGGCACGGTCGTCGCGACGGGCGGCGAGCTGCTCCTCGGGCCCGGGTCGCCGGTCGAGCCCAACCTCGCGTCGGTCCTGGGCGCGATGCCTGCGGACGGGGTCGACCCGGCATCGGTGGCGGCGGCACTGACCAGGATCGGCCTCGGGGCGACGTCCGCCGCCGCGCTGTGGGTGGCCGAGGACGGCCGGTTCGGTGCGGGGCCGCTGCGTGGGCGGCACGGGAAGCCGACCGCGGAGCTGATCGGGGCCGGAGCCCGCGCCGCTGCGCGCCGCAGGCGGATCGAGGTGCTGGAGGAGCAGCGCGCGGCAGCGGACGGCGAGCGAGCCGCCCACCAGCACGTGCACGACGCGTTGGTCGACTGGCGCCGCGCGCTGCGGCGGCTGGGCGCGGAGATCCCCGGCACGAGCGCGGTCGACGACTTCGCGGCCGCCGCCGTCGGTGCCGTGCGGGACGCCCAGCGCGCCGCCGAACGTGCATCGGCCGCCCGCGCTCGCGCGGTACTCGCCGAGCAGGAGGCCGAGCGCGCGTGGGCCCTCGCCGAGACCGGGGCGGCGGAAGCGGGCCTGCGGCTGGAGGCCGACGCGCTGGACGAGGTCGCCGCCGCGCTCGGGGAGACGGACCTGCTCCTGCGCAGGATCCCCGACCGGGTCGATGCGGCCCGGCGCTCGCTGGGGGACTGGGCCGCGGCGGTCGCGGCCTGGGCGGCCGAGGTGGCCGCACTGGAGGCCGCGCAGGAACAGGCCGTCGGGATCCGCGACCGGGCCAGGGCTGCGCGTACCGAGCTCTCGGCCACCGAGGCCGCCCTGGGTGAGGAGCCGGAGCAGGTCGCCGAACAGGTCGAGGAGGCGAGGGCCCACCGAAACGGGCTCGCCGAGGACCTCAAGGCGCGTCGGGCCGCGTACACGGAGGCCGTCGGTGCCGCGGCCACCGCTCGTACCGCGGCCGCGGGCGCCGAGCACGAGGTCGCGCGGGCCGAACAGGAATGCCGGCAGGAGCGGGCAGCGCTCCTGGCGGTTACGCGGGTGCCGGGGCTCCTCCCCGCTGCGCGCGCGGACGATGCCGAGGAGCTGCCGGACCTACCGGACACCGTCGAGGGCACCGCCCAGCTGGTGGCGGCCGTGCGGGCGGCCGTTCCCGAACCGCAGCGGGCGGTCGACGAGGACGCGCTGGACCGCTCGCTGCGCGCCGTGCGCGACTCACTCGGTGCGGGCTGGGACGCGGGCTCCCGCCGGTCCGGCGATGGCGCACCCGTGGCCGTCGAGGTGTCCGGGCCGTACGGACGGCGGGCGCTGCTCGCCGCGACCGAGCAGGTGGCGGCCGACCTGCGGCGCGCTCGCGGGTTGCTCACCGCCCAGCAGGACCAGGCCCTGCGCAACCTCCTGCACGGCCGGGTCGCCCGCGAGGTGGCCCGGGCGCTGTTCGACGCCCGCGAGCTGGTCACCGGCATGAACGACGTCCTGCGCGGCGTCACGACGAGCCAGGGCATCGGCGTGCGGCTGGACTGGCGCCACCGCGGGGATCTCGACCCGGACACCGCCACGGCGCTGCGGTTGATGGCCAAGGACCCCGACGCCCGCAGCGACGAGGAGGACACCGCCGTGCGCACCGCGGTGTCCAGCCTGGTCGAGGATGCCCGCGCCGCCGACCCGGAGGCGTCCTACCGGGACGTCATCGCGCGGGTTCTCGACTACCGGAGCTGGCACGAGCTCAAGGTCTACCTGCGCCGTCCCGGTCGCCCGGACGAACTGCTCAGCAGACGCTCCCGGCTCTCGGAGGGGGAGAAGAAACTCGTCACCTACCTGCCCATGGCCGCGGCGGCGTCCGCGTCCGCCACCGCCCACGATCCGCACGGGGTCGGCGCGCCGCGGCTGATCCTGCTCGACGACGCGTTCGCCAAGGTGTCGGAGGACAACCACGAGCGGCTCTTCGGCCTGCTCGTGGGCCTGGACCTGGACTTCGTGGTCACCAGCGAGCGGCTGTTCGGCACCCACGCCAGTGTTCCCGAGCTCGCGATCACCGAGGTCCTGCGGGATGCGGACCTGCGCACCATCGCGCTGGTGCACTACCACTGGGACGGCCGACGGCGAACGGAGCTGGCGTCAGCATGAGCCGCACCGAGGTCTTCGCCTACGTCACGGAGAGCCCCGAGTACCGCTCGATCCTCGGTGTCTTCGCAGGCACCTTCTTCGCCGAGCTCACCCCGGACGACGTGACGGCCCGGCTCGCCGACACGGGTGTCGCGCTCCCCGTCGAGACGGTCGCGCAGCGTCTGGAGAGCCTGCGTGGCTGGGGGAACCTGGAGGTGTCGGCGTCGGTCGGCGCGGTGAGCACCGTCGCGGACTACTACCGGCGTCGCAACCGCTACCTCATCACCCGCGTCGGGCAGGAGGTGCACGAGCTCGTCGAGGGCGTGCTCGCCCAGGTCGACGAGGTGCGGGACGTGTCGCTCGGCAGGCTCGACGTGCTGGCGGCGGCATTGGAGGCGCTGCTGCGGCTGGAGGTCGAGTCGGCCGGGCCGGCGGTGCTGGCCGACGCGGTGCGCGCGGTGTTCGACCCGCACCGCGCCTTCTCCGCGGAGATCACCCAGTTCTTCGCCGCCATCAACCAGTGGCAGGCGCGGTTCGATCTCGACGAGACCGAGTTCGCCTTCTTCTCCGAGGTGCTCGTCGGGTACGTCGGTGAGCGGCTGGAGTCGCTGGAACGCAAGGCCCGCCCGATCGCCCGGCTGCTCGACGAGCTCGCTCCGCGCATCCCCGTCCTCGTCGCCAGGGCGCAGGACGGCCTGGCCGCCCGGGTCGCCGAGGCGGGTCTCACCGACGTGCAGGTACGCCCCGGTCACGGCGGCACGCTCGCGGACTGGGAGAACCTCGGCGCGTGGTTCCGCGGACGTCCGGGCACCGCGAGCAGGGTCGCGACGCTCGGCCGCGATGCCGTCAACGCGGTCCGCACGCTCACCCAGAACCTCACCCGCCTGTCGCGCTCGGGGCTCGGTGGTTCGTCGCGGCGTGCCGACTACCTGCGGCTCGCCACCTGGTACGACGCGGCGGCCCGGGAGCGGCCACACGAGCTGCCTCGGCTCACCGCCGCGGCGTTCGGGATGTTCGGCTGCCGCCATCTCGGATCCGCGTCCGGCGACGAGGACGATCCGGTGCCGTCGGCCACGTCCTGGTGGGACGCCCCGCCCGCCCGGGTGCCGGTGAGCCTGCGGGAACGGGGTGACACCACGAACCGCGGACGGTCGGCCCGGATCGTCGACCGGTCCACCGAACGGGAGCATCTCCTGGCCCGCCGCCGTGCCGAGGAGGAGACGATCGCGGCCGCGCGTTCGGAGCTGCTCGCCGCGGTGGCGATGGACGGCGCGCTCGCGGACGGCACCGCGATGTCCACGACAGCGCTGCGGGCGTTGCAGCGGCTGCTCGGCCCGGCCGTCGCAGCGATGGGGCCGATCGGGGAGAAGGGTGAGTCGGAGGCGGACGGGATGCGGTGCATCGTCGAGCGCAGGCCGGGCGAGTCCACCGCGGTCCGCACTCCCGCGGGCACGCTGGTGCTGCGCGAGCTCGTGATCACCGTGACGAACGAGGCGGGCGGCGAGGATGCGTGACGACCCGCACCGGCCCGCGGAACGCACCGCTGCCGCCCGCGCGCTTCTCGCCGATCCCTGGCGCCCCGCCGAGGCCGACCCGTCCCTGTTCGCGCTGATCCGCCGACACGCGGAGGTGCTCGACCGCTGGTTCACCCAGCGCCTCGGGTACCGCCTCGTCGTCAACGTCGACACCGCGCGGCTGACGAAGAGCGGGCATGTGCCGTCCGACCGACCGTTGCGTACGCACACCGGCCGCGCGTTCACCGGCCGGGAGTACGTCGCGCTCGCCCTGGTGCTGGCCGCCACCGCGGCAGGCCCAGACCGGATCAGTCTGCGAGACCTCGTGCTGCAGGTCCGTTCGGCGGCCGCCGACGCCGGGATCACCCTCGACGGGGGCCCCGCGGAGCGGCGGTCCCTGGTCACCGCGCTGCGATGGCTCATCGGGCGGGGCGTGGTGCGGGAGCTGGACCGCTCGGTGGCGGGCTACGAGACGGACGGCCGCGCCGATGCCCTGCTGGAGATCCGCAACGACCGGCTGACGATGCTCCACACACCTGCGCTGGTCGGCGCCGAGTCGGCGGAGGAGCTCGTCGAGCGCAGCACCGAGCCCGCCGGGCGGGCGGCGCTGCGGCGCAGGCTGGTGGAGGACCCGGTGCTCTACGCCGAGGACGTCACCGCCGAGGAGTGGGCCGAGCTGCGCCGCCGCACCGGCGAGGAGGTCCGCTTCCTGGACGAGATGTTCGGGCTCCGCATCGAGGCCAGGGCCGAGGGGGTCGCGGCGATCGACGTCGACGGCGGCCTCAGCGACGTCCCCTTCCCGCGTTCGGGCACCGTTTCGCACCTCGCCCTGCTGCTGCTCGCCGTGCTCACCGAGCGTCATCGGGACGGCGCGGACCCCGCCGATCTGGACCACGAGATCGGGCAGCTGATCGAGCGCTACGGCAGGTTCTGGCGCAAGGACGCGATCGCCGATCCTTCCGGCCTGTGCCGCGAGGCGGTGGAGCTCCTCCGGTCGATGCGGCTCGTCGCGGTCGATCCCGCCGGGTGCGTCCGGCCCCGGCCGGCAGCTGCCCGCTTCACACCCGACGTCGTCGTCGCGGGCACCGACGACGACCCGCCGATGCTGGCGCTGTGACGAGCTTCCTCGCCGCACCGGAGCTGGAGCCGCTGTGGGTGGCGGTCCGGGCCGCACTCGACCGCAACGGCCTGGAGTGGCGCGGGCGCCTGACCCTGCCCGCGTTGCCTCCCGAGGGTCGGCGGCGTCTGGGGGTGCTCCTCGATCGGCCGGTCCCCGCACTGCGCCGCTCCGTCCCCCTCGATGAGCTCGCCGCGGCGGTCGAACGGCTCACCCGGGCGGACCTGGTCGACGCCCTTGCCGACCTGGGCCACCCGCCGATGGGACGCCGAGAGGCCAGGCTCGCCCGCCAGGAAGCCACCCGGCTGCGACGAGCCGCCCTCGGCTCCGCGATCGACGCCGAGCTCTCCGACGAGACGTGGGCACCGGGGTGGGGAGACACCGCCTGGACCGACGGGCTGTTCGCCCGCATGTCTCCCGAGGAGATCCGAACCCTGGTCACCGACACCTCGCGAGTGCTCGCCCTCGGAGGCACGGGGCGCAGCCGCAGCGAGATCGCCGCCGTCCTGCTCGGCCATGCCCACGCGTTGGACTCCTCCACCCGTCTCGCGGTGCTCGTGACCCGGGCGCTGGTCGCGCGGGACGGCCCGGAGTCCGAGCGGGTCGTCTGGGAACGGGCGGGGATGCCGCTCGACCTGGTCTCCGCGCCCGTGCTGACCTGGGCACTGCCGCTGCTCGGCGACGGCGCCGTCGCGCGGGCGGCGCGGGCGATGACCGCAGCGGGGCTCCCGTTGCACGTGACGACGGTCGCGCTGCGCGCCGAGCCGTTGCTCGTGCCGACCGGCACGCCGGTGCTGGTCGTCGAGAACCCGCGGCTGGTCGAGGCCGCCGCGCAGCGCAACCTCGCCGGTGCGGTGTTGTGCACCAACGGCAACCCGACCACCGCGCCCACCGAGGCGATCGCCGCCCTCCGGGGCGCGGGCGCCCGGCTGCGCTACCACGGCGACTTCGACACCGCCGGCTTGGCGATGGCCGCGCGTGCCGCCGCGATGGGCTGCGTCCCGTTCCTCATGGCCGCGGCGGACTACCGCGGGGCGCTGACGGCCGCCTCCGCGAGCGGCGTCGAGCTGCCGCAGGACACCGCACCCGTGCCGCAGACCCCGTGGGACGACGCGCTCGCGCTGCTGTTCGGCGAGCACCGCAGGGTGGTGCACGAGGAGCGGGTGATGGACGAGGTGCTGGCCGCGCACGTCGCGCGCCAGGCGTGAGAACGGCCTGGTCTCGACCGGCGGCCGGGTGCCCCCGGACCGGCCCCACGGGATCAGGCCGCACCACCCCGGGCATTGAGCGTGCGGGCGAGCCACCCGAAGGCGTACTGGTCGAGCAGGTCCTGCCCGAGGCCCTCGCAGTGGCCGCCTGCGCCCTCGGCGACGGTGAACTCGTGGGTGGTGACGGGCGCGGTGAGGGCGTCGGCGAAGGTCTGCAGCTGCCCCTGCCCCGCGAAGTCGCCCTCACCCGCGAGGGCGAGCGTCGGGCAGGTGATGCGGTCGGCGAGCCCGGCGACGGTGTAGCGGCTCAGCTCCCGCATGTAGTCGCTGAGGGAGTCCACGCCGTGTGCGGTCATCCGCCACTGCCACCCGTTGCGCGCCGCCGGGTCGGCGAGCATCGGGGCGAGATCGGCGTCGAGGGTGGGGTCGTGGTCCTGCAGCCGCTGCCACTTCTCGTCGCCGACCTGGTGGCGGATGCCCTGCCCGAAGTCGTACTGGGCGGGATCGCAGACCAGTGCCGCGTACCTGTGGTCGGCCGTCGCCGCGCGCGGCGCGAGGTAGCCGGCGAAGCTGCGCCCGAACAGGATCAGCGCGTCGGGGTCCACCCCGTCCTGGGTCAGCAGCCAGTCGACGGCCGGGGTCAGCACCGCCTCGTAGTCGTGACGCAGCGTCAGACGGCGGGTGTAGAGCACCCCACCCTGCCCCGGCCCCTCGACGACCAGGCAGTTCATGCCCCGGTCGAGGGCGGACGCCGCGTTGAGGGAGTAGCCGTTCTCGGCGGTGGAGTCGTACCCGGCGGGGGCGATCACCGTGGGGCGGGGACGGCCGGAGTCGTCCGGGCGGAACAGGTAGCCGTTGAGCACGACGCCGTCCCGCTCCTGCTCGAGCACCGTGGTGGCGCAGCCCAGCAACGGGACGGCACGGCGGAAGGCGTCCACGTGCGCGGGGTAGGTGGCCTTCAGGACCGGGTCGTCGAGATCGGTGCGGGCGAAGAAGAACGCCTGCCGGTAGTACTCGTTGGCGCGCAGGTAGGCGCGGCGGGCGCCCGCGAGATCTCCCGCCTGCTCGGCGGTCGTGGCGTCCGCCATCGTGTCCTCGGCGGCGGCGGTCCACTCCGTCGCCCAGGAGGCGAAGTCGTGCGGGGTGATGCGGGCGGCCACGGCGAGGGCTTCGCCGAGGTCGCCGCAGCCCCGCATGGTGGCGTTGAGTGTGCGGCCGAACTGGGCGTCGAAGGCGGGATCGTCGATGAACGTCGGCACGGGAACCTCCTGTGCGGTCAGGTGAGGCGGGTCGTCGGGAGCACGCGGAGCCCGACGTGCCGGGCGGCTGCGGTGCTCATGATGCAGAGCGTGGGGCCGCCCGCTCACGTACCGCTCTCACGGCCTTGTGAGCGAGGTGAGATCGCACGCGGCGGGTGCGGCGCGGGCGTTCGGCGGCCTAGGCTCCGTTCGTGCGGATCCGTGATCTCGGGCCGCTCGTGGTCGAGATCGCGGGGACCGAGCGGACGTGTGGGGGCGCGAAGCAGGCCGCACTGCTGTCCACGTTGGCGATGCGTGCCAACGAACGCGTGCCACTGGGGGACCTGGTCGTCGCCGGGTGGGGCTACGACGCGGGCGTCACCACCGCCAGCGTCGAGACGCACGTGTGGCGGTTGCGACGGTTGCTCGAACCGGAACGTCCCCGCGGGGGTTCCCGCCTGGTGAGCGCCGGCGGTGGCTACCGGCTCTCCGTCGAGCCCGATGAGCTGGACTCGCACCGCTTCGCCCGTCTCGCCGGCGGCGCCCGCGGGGCGGACTCCCCCGCGGAGAGGCTGCGGGCCTGCGACGAGGCGCTCGCCCTGTGGCGGGGCGCACCGTACGAGGCGGTCGCCCACGCGACCTGGACGGCCGCCGCGACGGCGCGGCTGGAGGAGCTGCGCGGACAGCTGATCGAATGGCGCCTGAGCGCCCTGATCGAGGCCGGTGACCCGGCCCGCGCCCTGGTCGATCTCGAACCCCTGCTCGCCGAGTTCCCGTTCCGGGAGCGGCTCTGGGCACTGCGGATGACCGCACTGGACCGCAGCGGGCGAGCCGACGACGCGCTGCAGAGCTACCACCGGGTGCGCGCCCTCCTGCGCGACGAGCTCGGGCTGGAGCCCGGCACCGAGCTCCAGCAGCTGCAACGGGCGCTGCTCACGCGGGCCGAGAAGCCGGCGGCCCCGGCGCGCCCCGAACAGGTCGTGCGGCTGCCCGGCCGTCCCACCGTCCTCATCGGCCGCGACGACGAGTCCCGGGAGATCGCCGACCTGATCGACGCCGGTCCGCTCACCACGATCACGGGCCCCGGCGGCTGCGGCAAGACGAGCCTGGCCCTGCAGGTCGCCCGCGGTCGCGCGGACCGGTTCCCCGACGGCGTCTGGTTCGTCGACCTCACCGAGGTGGCCGACGCGCGGCTGGTCGTGGACGTCGCCGTCTCCCGGATGGGCCTGCACACCGGCGAGGGCGCCGACGCGCTGACGGTCCTGCGGTCGTTCGTGCGGGACCGGCGCGTCCTGCTGCTGCTCGACAACTGCGAGCACGTCCTCGACGGGGTCGCCGCACTCGTCGAGGAGCTCCTGGACACCGGATCGCGCTCCGCGGTCCTCGCCACCAGCCGCGAGCCGATCGACGTCGACGGCGAGACCGTGCGACCGTTGGCGCCGCTCTCGCTCGTCCCCGGCCGGTGTGGCTCGTCCCCGGCCGCCGAGCTCTTCCGGCTGCGCGCCGGTGCCGCTGTGGGTGCCGCCGACGGGCAGACCGTCGAGCGGATCTGCGCGGCGGTCGACGGCCTGCCCCTGGCCATCGAGCTCGCCGCCGCCCGGACCCGCTCGTTCGGGCTCGCCGAGATCCTCGACCAGGTCGACGACGACCCGGGTGCCCTGGGCCGCGTGGGGCGCGGCCCGGCCGACCACCGCCGCACCCTGCGCTCCGCCATCGAGTGGAGCCACCGGCTCCTGACCCCCGCCGAGCAGCTCGTGCACCGGCGCATCTCGGTCCTGCCCGGACCCTTCACCCTGCCGGTGGTGGCGGCCCTGGTCGGGTCGGACCTGGACGTCGCCGAGGTGCCGACGGTGCTCGCCCGGCTCGTCCACCGCTCGCTGCTCGCCGTGACCCCCTCGAGCCGTCCGGGCCACCCGTCGACGTTCCACCAGCTCGAGACCGTCCGCGCGCACGCGCGCAACGCCCTGCGGGAACGCGACGAGCTCGGGTCGACCCTCGGCAGACGTGACGGGTGGGTCCGCGGGCTGCTCGGCCGCAGGCCTCCGCTCGGGCGTCCCGAGGAAGCCACCTGGTACGACGCCCTCGACGACTCCTACGCCACCGTCCGAGCCACCCTCGAAGACGCGCTCACCGGTACGCCGGACCCCGGGCTCGCGGCGCAGTGCACCGGGCTGATGTGGTTCTGGTACTACCGCGGCCGCATTCATGAAGGGGCCCGCTGGGTGGAGGCGGCCGCCGCCCGCCTCCCGGGGCCCGACGGCCTCGTCGCCCGGTTCGTCTGCGCCGCGACGACGATGATCCTCGGGCGGGTGGACGAGGCGCGCTCGCGCTTCGCCGCGGCGCTGGCGGAGGAGCTCCCTTCGGGGGACGAGCATCTCGCGCCGCTGGCCGAGTGCCTCGTCACCGCCGCGGCGGCCTGCTGGACCACCAACAGCTGGGAGCTCTGCGCGACCCTGAACGACCGGGCGGCCCCGCTGGTGGCCGCGCTCGGCGATCCTGACCTGGAGCTGGTCGCCGAGGCGATGCGCTGCGTTCCCGGGCTCGGCTCGACCGACCCCGTGGAGCTGGCGGATCTCGCCGAGCGCGCCACCGCGATCCACACGCAGGCCGTGGCCACCGACAACATCTGTGCCACCTGGATGCTCTGCGCGGTCCGCAACATCATCGCCCTCATCACGCGGGACCCCGTCGCGGGCGTGCTCTGGACCGAGCGGGTGATCGCGTCGACCCGCCGGCTGGACGCCGGCGGGACCGGCGTCTACGTCGAGGCCCTGGCGAACTTCCTCGTCATGCGTGGTGAGCTGATCGAGGCCGTGCGCCTCTACTCCTGGGCCTACGTGCAGACCCGGCGCAACGGGATGGTGTGGCCCGCCCGGACCCTGACCCGGGAGTTCCTCGACCGGGCCCGCGACGGCCTCGACGCCGACGTCCACCGGGAGGCGTGGGAGAGCGGTGCCACCCTGACCCTCGACGAGATCGTGGCGCGCGGAAGCCGCCGGGCCCGTTCGTTCCGGGCCGGAGCCGAGGGGGTCGCCCATCCCGCCTGCAACGGGTGAAGCGCCCGTGGTCTCCCGCCGTCATCGTCGGCACGTACCGGATGAGGAGGATGACCATGGGGTTCGACACGTTCATGGCCTACGTCGGTGTGTACCCGGACGTCGACAGCGCCGAGGCCGACTACGACCTGGTCAAGGACCTGCAGTACAAGGCGGGGCTGATCGACGCGTACGACGCCGCCGTCGTCGAGCGGCGCCCGGACGGCAAGGTCAAGATCGTGCGCAAGCACGAGACACCGACGCGCGTCGGCGGTGTGCTGGGCGGGGGTTTCGGGCTGGCAACCGGCCTCGTGGTGGCGTTGTTCCCCTTCGCCGCGATCGGTGGAGGTCTCCTCGCGGCCACGACGGCGGGCGGGGCCGTACTGGGCGCGGTTGCCGGACACGCGGCGGGCGGGATGAGCCGACACGATCTCAAGGAGCTGGGCGAGCACCTCGACCGCGGGCAGGCCGGGCTGGTCGTCGTGGCGGTATCCGACATGGGATCGAAGATCGAGAAGGAGATGCGCCGCGCCGAGAAGATCGAGAAGCGGGAGCTGAAGGCGGACGTCGAGGACATCGAGCGCGACGCGGTGACCGCGGGAGCCGCCGCGACGGCCTGACCCGGTTCGCGCGGACGCGCATCGGAGGTCCTCCGGCTCAGGACGTGGTGAACGGGGCCGGCGTCGTCGCGGCCGCACAGGCCGTGTCGACGCGGGGCCTGGTGCGCGGCCGCCGAGGGCGCACGCAGCGACGCCACCACGCTTGCCCACCAGGCCGCCGACCAGCAGCAACCGGCGGTCGAGGTGACGGCCCTGCACACCGCGGTGTGCTTCGGTGACCGGACCGTCGCGGCCCGGCTCGCCGACCTCGCGACCGTCGTGCAGGGGCCCCGTGCCCCGGCGGCCGCTGCCCACGCGGCCGCGCTCGCCGCCGCGGACTCGGTCGGCCTGCTCGACGTGTCTGCGCGGCTGGAACAGATGGGGGCGTTGCTGTTGGCCGCGGACGCCGCCGCCCAGGCCGCCGCGTGCGAGCTCGCGCACGGTCGCCCCGGCGCCGCCGAACGCGCCGCCGCCCGGGCACACCGGCTCGCCGACGCCTGCGAAGGCCCCCGGACGCCGGCGCTCGCCGCCCTGACCGCGCCGGCCGCGCTGACCGCGCGGGAGCGCGAGGTCGTCGCCCTGGCCGCCGCGGGGTGGTCCAACCAGGCGATCGCTGACCGCCTCGTGGTGTCGGTGCGCACCGTGGAGGGTCACCTGTACCGGGCGGGCGCCAAGTTGGGTACCAGCGATCGCCGTCAGTTCTCCGCGCTGCTGCGCGCCGACTGACCCGCCGAGTACCGCCGGCCGGCGGTTTCCGGGTATCGGCTACGCGTGTGCCCGGGCACCCCGCAACGACACGCTTCCTCTCGGAATCCACGCGACCGAGGAGGCTGCCATGTACGCCCGTATTCACACCACACACCAGATGCCCGACCGGCCCGAGCACCACCGACCAGCCGACGCGATCGCCGCCCTGCCCGGCTTCGCCGGGTCGTACGACCTGCGCCAGACCGACGGCACGGGGCGACGCGTCATATCCATGTGGACCACGGAGGAGGAGGCCCGCGCCTCCGCCGACCACACCCCCGAACGCCTCGGTCCGCCGTCGGTGGACCCAGCCACCGACCTGATCTACCAGGTACGCGACGACCTCGCAGGCGTCGCCGCCGCCGATGCGCCGACCCACGCCACGATGAGGTTCTGGTCAGGGCCGATGAGCGAACAGGAGGCCGCCAGGGGCGCCCAGCTGCGCCGGGAACGCTTCGCCCCCGCCGTGCTCGCCGTCGACGGCGTCGTACGAATGATCGCCTTCTTCCAGCCCGACACCCGCGAACCATGTCTGCTCACCCTGACCACCAGCGCAGAAAGCAGCGAGGCCGCGGGAACGGTCGGGAGAGCGATCCCGCTCAACGCCGAGGAGAAGATCCGCTTCACCCCCGTCCGGACCGAGTACTTCACCGTGGGGGCCGGCATCGTCGCACCGACCGGCCTGGCCGAACAGCGCGGCTGAAGCGGATCAGTTCGGTGTCATCCCCACGACCGGACGCACCTGACGCAGAGCCGTGAGGAACTCGCGGCCGTCGTGGGGTTGGAACCTCTGGAGGCCGGCGAGCCTCCGTGCGGTGCGCACCACCACGACCCGCGTCTCCCCCTGGTCGCCGAGCAGCAGGAACGCGTAGAGGTGGTAGGCCGGGGCGACCAGGAGCCTGACGAGGTAGTCCCCCGGAAGCGCATCGATGACGGTGATCGCGCGATCGAGCTCGGCGGCGAGCGGCGAGGCGGCCATCTCGACGATCTCCGATCCCGGGGCACCGCCGTCCCGCGGGGCCGACCAGGCGTACAAGGTCGGCGTCCCGCCGACCGCGACCTGGTGGTGGCGGCGGTCCGTCGGCTCGACCAGGGTGCGGAGGTCGTCTGTGGAGCCCGCCTGCACCCGGTCCGGGCTCAGCGCGACCACCTCGAAGGTCTCGGTGATCTCGACCAGCGCGCCGGGCGCGGGTGGACGCTCCGCGAGGAGCAGCGGGATACGGGCACCGATCTGGGCGGCGACGTCGTCGAGCAGGCCGGGAGGGACCTGGTCGGTGTGAGACATGTCGTCGGACCTCCTCGTCGTCCTAGAGCCCGGTCCAGGCCGCCATGGCTTCGTTCTGAACGTGCGAGTAGCGCTTGAGCACGAGCGCGGGAATGAGCGGGTCGATGAGGCGCAGGTGCGGCACGGCGTTCTGCTGTCCGGCCCATGTCACCAGCAGCGCGTGGCCGGTCCCGTCCGCCGACGTGGCGACGTGCACCGGCCGGGCCGCGGCGAACTCCGAGGTGAAGGTGGCGAACGGCGGGGCTCCGAGTGTCAGCGTCGCGGGCAGACCCACCTGGTTGTACAGCTGGCCGGCCATCGGGACCGGGCACGGACAGTCGCAGCCCAGGGGATCCTGGCAGCACTGGGCGTACCCGGTCCGCTCCGCGGCCAGCTGGCACTGCTGGGTGGCGGGATCCCCGCGGTAGCGCAGGACCATGACGATGCAGGCCGCCCAGCACCACTCGTCCTGCTCCTGCTCGAGCACCGGAACGGGGAGCGGGTTCGGGGCGGCCAAGGCCTGAACCTGCACTCGCTGCCTGCTCGAGTTCCTCAGCGGCATCTGATCCTCCGGTGCCGCGTCACCTGGCCGGCCACTTGCCGCCGTCACCACCCATGGGTGGCAGCCCGGCCAGCGGTGGCCGAGCTCCGCAGCAGGGGCATGCGCCGGAGACCTGCGGCGCGGAGGCCTCCCCGCCCGCGCCTCGCAGGCCCACGAGCGGCTGGCCGACCAGCTCGGGGTGGGCACCGGCGGCCGACGTCTCCACGGGCAGCTTCCGGATGTTCCTGGCCGTCACCCAGACCACGTCCGCACCGTCGTCGGTCAGCGGGTTCGGTGCCACCTGGTGCTCCTGGTGGAGGATCTGGTCGGTCGGGATGTCGATCCACACGTTCATCGCCGCATCGCGGTAGACGCGGGTGAGCGTGTCATCGTCGCTGCGACCGATGAAGCCCTGCACGGGGTTCAGGTCGGGCGGCTGCACAGGGTCGATCTTCAATGCCTTCACGAGCGGGTGTTCGTACGTCTCCTCGCCGGTCATGTCGTCCCCTCCGTCGTCGACATCGACAGGTACTGCCGCTCTTCCTCCGGGCTCAGCGGCCGGGCTCCGCGGGCCCGCGCGAGATCCACCACCTGGCCGACCGCCCCGCACACCTCGCAGAACGTCTGCCGCAGGACCTTGTCCTCCTCGCTCACCGTGAGCGTGGCGCGACCGTCCGGGCTGACGTCGACGGTGGTCGCCGGGCCGCGGTGCAGGGGGAGCGTGACCAGCAGCCGGGCCGCCGCGACGTCCCAGACCCGCATCGTCCCGTCGTCGCCCACGCTGGTGAGCCGGCCGTCGGGGGTGAAGTCGACGCCGTTGACGGGACCCTGATGGCCGAGGAACGCCTCGGCGAGTGTCCCGTCGGCGTGCCAGACCCGGACGGCGCCGTCGTCGCCGCCGCTGGCGAGCAGGGAGCCGTCGGTGCTGAACGCGAGCGTCCCGATCCCGTTCTCGTGTCCCACGAGCGGGGGGAGCTCCTCCCCGCCGCGCCACCGCCGGATCGTTCCCGACCGCCCCGCGGTCGCGATCGTCGATCCGTCCGGGCTGAAGAGCACATAGTTGACCGGCCCGTCGTGTCGGGGCAGCGCCAGAGGTGCGTCGCCGACGAGGCTGCTGATCACAACGGTGCCGTCGTCCGCGCCGCTGACGAGGCGGGTTCCGTCGGGATCGAAGGCCACCGACCACACACTGCTGTCCTGGTGGGGCCGCAGTACGGCGATCTCGTGCCCGTCGACGGCGTCCCAGACGCGCACGGTGCCGTCCTCGCCGGCACTGGCGATGCGCGTGCCGTCGGCGGAGAAGACCGGCCACGAGCGCCCGTCGTGCCCGGGCAGGTCGAGCTGCACCTGAAGGCCGTCCGCCTCGAGCACCCGGACGTGCCCGTCGGCGCCCCCGACGACGATGCGACGGCCGTCCGGGCTGTAGGCGGCGGCCGTCGCCGGGAGCGAGCGGGCACCGTCGGGCCCCGGATCCCAGATCCGGATGGTGCCGTCCTTGCCGGAGCTGACGACCTGCCGTCCGTCGGGGGAGAAGGAGACGTCGAGCACGAAGCCGGCGTGGCCCGGCAGCCGGGCGAGCTCGACGCCGTCCCTGGTCCGGATGCCGACCAGCCCCTCGGCGCCTGCGGTCGCGATGCGCTCCCCGTCCGGGCTGACGGCGACGGAGTTGACGGCCTGCTCGTCGACCCGGACGGTGGACAGCAGCGCGCCGGTGGTGCGGTCCCAGGTCCGCAGCGTCCCGTCGGAACCCGTCGTGAGCACCGTCGCCCCGGACGGGTGGAACGTCGCGGCCAGCACCGCACCGGTGTGCCCGGTCAGCGTCGCGGTGCGGGTTTCGTTCGCCACCGACCAGATCTGGGCCGTGGCGTCCTCGCCCGCACTGACGACGTCGCGCCCGTCGGGGCTGAACGCGACCCAGTAGACGGGAAGGTCACCGGTCTGCAGCCGGGCCGTCTCGGTTCCGGTGGCGACGTCCACGAGCCGCACCGTCCCGTCCGACATCGCGGCTGCGAGCAGGCGGCCGTCCGGGCTGAAGTCCGCGGTGGTCGTGTAGCCCCCGGCGGGGGCCTGGGCGACCACCCGTCGGACGTGGTCGGGAAGGCTCGTCAGGGCGACCGTCCCGTCGACGGCCGTGCTGGCGAGCCACCGCCCGTCGGTGCTGACCCGCACGCTCGTGACGATCCCGGTGTGGCCCGCGATCGTGTCCGTGACCAGCCCCGTCCCGACGTCCCAGATCCGCACCATCCCGTCTCCGCCGGTCCCGATCACGTGACCGCCGTCGAGGAAGCGGGCGCTGTAGACGGATCCGTGGTCGTCGCGCAAGGTGGCGACGCTCCGCGACTCGGCGGTGGCGCGGCGCAGGATCTGCTCCGCCTGCAGCGTCGGCGCGGTCGTGAACGCCCGCATCGCCAGCGCCAGGCTCCGGGACGAGTCGATCGGGAGCGAGTCCGACGCATCGGCGGCCAGCTGGCGGGAGAGGGCGACGTCGCGTTGCCGCGCGGCCTCCCGTCCCCGTTCGACCGCCACCACGGCGACGGCGCTGACGGCGACGAGCGCGGCCACCAGCGCGGCGAAGCTCCTCCGGAGCCTGCGCCGGCGGGCCGTCCGGGCGGCCCGGTCGGCGGCGATGCTCGCCGCGAGGAACCGGGCTTCGAGCGCGTTGAGCCTGCGGGTGCCCCAGTCCAGCCACGGGCGGACCTCCCGCAGCCGCTCGCCACGGTAGAGCGCGCCGTCGTCGCGGCCCAGGCGCTGCCATTCCTGTGCCGCGACGGTGAGCTGCCGGTGCAGGCGCAGGCCGCTGCGGTCGGAATCGATCCACTCACGCAGCCGCGGCCAGCCTCGGATCAGCGCCTCGTGGGAGATCTCGACCCACGTCTCGTCGGTGGACTCGTCCGTGCCGGTGGTCAGCAGCCGTTCGTCCACGAACCGGGCCACGACCTCCTCGGCGAGCTCACCATCGGGATCGGCGGTCACCTCGGCCATGCTGATCCGCCGCCGGGTGTCCTCCGTGCCGTCGCCGGGCTGGGTGAGGCGCAGCAGCAGGTCGCGGGCGACGACCCGGGCCGGCTTCGACAGCTCCCCGTACAGGGCCTCCGCGCGCTCGGCGAGGCTGAGCCGTACCCCGCCGGTCGCGTGGTAGCCGGCGAGCGTCAGCATCCCCGCGCGGCGGTGGTGCCAGGTCTGCAGGAGGGCGTGCTGGAGCAGCGGCAGCGAGCCCGCCTCGCGGACGACGTCGTTGCGGATGGTCTCGACGAGGCCGGGCTCGACCTGCAGCCCCACGATCCGGGCGGGCTCCTCGATCATCTGCCGGATCTCGTCCTCGGCCGGTCCGCCGATCAGCATCTGGTGGGATTGGACCAGCTGTGCGACGGCCGGGAACCGGGCCAGGCGGGGGTAGAAGTCGGCGCGCAGAACGAGCACGACGACCGTGCGACCGCCGGGGATGACGCTCGCGTGGTGGAGGTTTCGCAGGAAGGCGCGGCGGGCCGGCTCGTCGCGGCAGAGACTGAAGATCTCCTCGCCCTGGTCGACGACCAGCAGGACCCGCTGCGACGGCGGCGCGTCGACCAGCGTGCTCGCCGTGGCGAGGTGCACGGTGCGCTCGTCGGTCTCCAGGCGGTCGACGGTCGACTGCATGCCGGGCCCGGGCTGCATGCTCAGCAGCGGTGCCGCGAGCGCGGCGAGCGGGTGACCTCCGGGCCGGAGGACCCGGATCTCCCATCCCTCGCTGCCCGGCACGGCACCGTCGCGCAGCCGCGGCAGTAGGCCCGCTCGTACGAGCGAGGACTTGCCGCTGCCCGACGGGCCGAGCACCGCGACGAACCTGCCCTGCCGCAGCCGTTCCAGCAGCCGCTGCACGTGGTTCTCCCGGCCGAAGTAGAACTCGGCGTGCTCCTCGTCGAACGCTTCGAGGCCGCGGTAGGGGCACACGTCGTCCTGCGGGTCGACCGCCTCGCCCGTGCCGAAGGGGATCCCGTGCACCGCGTTGGCGAACTCGCGCAGCGCGCGGTCGGACTCCACGCCCGACCGCATGTCGACCCAGGTGCGGGTGGCGAGGAACGGCGGCAGCGTGGACGGGTCGAACCGTTCCAAGCCGGGCAGCAGCACCGGGAACAGCCGGAACTCACGGTCCGATGCGGCCCGCACCAGGGCGACCTCGAGTTCGAGCCGCTCCCAGTCGCCCATGTCCCGGTCGCCGACGAAGATCGCGCACGCCGACGACCCGTGCAGCCCCGCGACGATCTCGTCCTGCCAGCCTCCGCCCGGGGTGAGCGCCCAGCGGTCGAACCAGGGCTCGACACCGAGCTGCCGCAGCCGCCGCGCGATGCGCTCGACCGACGGCCTGTCCGCGGAGTGGTAGGAGAGGAACACGTCGAACCGGTGACCGGCGAGGCGTTCGGGAGACTGGTGGTCCTCGTCGGCGCCGCGCTGGGTCGTCACCGGCGCGTGTGGGCGCGCGGGGCTGATCGCAGGACGGCACGGATCGACGGCATGGCGGAGCCCCCTCCCCAGCGACCACGATGTGGCCACCCCCGGTTCAATGGTGGCAGGCGGAATGTCCTGGTCAATCCCGCGAACGACGGCTCTCGGCGGGACAGACGGCGGCTCGCCGGCGCGAGCACCTCATCCGGGCCGGCAGCCGTCCTGATAGGGCAGTCCGTCGACCCGGGCCGCAGGTGACCGGCAGATCAACTGCGCCGAGGCTCTGGAGACCTACCCGGCGGTGCCGAACCCACCGTTGGCGCGACCGTCCGCCTGGGCGAGGTGGTCCTGCAGTAGGCCGTGGACGAAGAGGTACCCGCCCCCGCCGCTGCGATAGAGCAACTTGAGCGATACGGCGTAGTCGAGCCATCGCCCGTAACGGATCGGGGCGATTCCCGCCCGCCACAACAGGACGCGCAAAGTCCAGTGCTGTGCCACGGACCCGAGTCCGTACGACATCGCGATGACAATGGCGAGTTGGAAGCCGAATGCCACAGCGACGGCGATGACGTCGGCGATGGTGAAGGGCCCGGGGACGAACAGTAGGACGAGACCGCCGGCCACGCATCCGAGAAGGACGAACACTCCGATGCCGACCAGTACTCCGGAACGGAACGATCGCCACGTCGCTTCGTTCGGCGTGGCGTAGACCGGGATGCCGGCACGCGTGAATCCGGCGACCAGCACGGCGACCGCTGCGGTGCACGCCGCGAGCGTGAAAGCCGCCTCGATCGCGGCGTCCCACGGCCCGGAGGCGGCGTACACGCCGAAAGCGACCGTCCCAGCCACGACCGCCAGGACGATCGGTGTCGCCGGTCGCAGGGCGAGTCGCCACGACCACGACACCCGCTCCGCGGGCCCGGACATACCGACGAGCCATGCGCCGATGCCGCTCAGCAACACCCAGGACATCGCCAGCATCGCGCCCGCGGCGGGCCCGCCGGTGATCGTGCGCGCGGCGCCTGAGCTCAGCGCGAGCGTGATCCCCACGAAGACCGCCCATCGGAAGGCCCGCCGCCTGCCGACCCATTGGCCACGGCGCGCTCCAGTGCGGTGGACGACACCGCTCAGCAGGACGACCGCGACACCGATCCCCGCAAGCCGCTCTCCCAGAGACGCCGTCACGAGCGAGGGGACAACCCCGTCGTGGGCCACCGCGACGACGTCGACGAGCGCGAACGCGACCGAGAGCGTGACGGCGACGACCATCGAGCTGCGCAGCCGGGACGACACGGCCCGCAGCGACCAGGTCCAGGCCGTCGGCCCGGGCAGCCGCAGCGTCTCCAGCGCCGGGGCCGTCACCGCGGCGGCCAGGACGACGATCAGGCAGGCGTACAGCGCCGAGCGGAAGTCCGGGAAGATCCCCCACGGAGCCAGACACGCGACGCCGACGACCAGGCCGGGTACCACGTCCACGATCCAGCGGCCGCCCCGGCCCGGTAGCCAGTCCGACGGCAGCTTGCCGAGGACGAAGACCGCTTGCTGCTGCGCGGTCATGACCTGGGCGAGTGCCGAGAGCCAGCGAGTGGTCCGCTCGGGTGGGTACGCGTTCGAGCGGGTTCGCCCTGTACGCCGTTCGAGCGCGAAGCGCTCGCTCACGTAGTCGGTGAACAACCGGTCCGCACCGCCGTCGGCAGCGACATCCGTGGCCGGGCCCTCGTCCGCGTACGTACGCGTGATCATGCCCAACATCAGTGGGGAGGCCAGCATCGGGCGCATTCCGGGATCGTTGTCGAGTGCCTGCAGCACACCCTGCATCGTCGGCCCGGCCTCGGTGAGCCTGCGCTCGACGACGTCCGGTGACAGCGGCAGGATCTCGACGGCGTTCTCGAGTTCGAGCGGTTCGGGCAGTGTGTCGTACTCGTACTGGCGCGTCGTCACCACCAGCGGCAGCCGGTACTGGCGGCCGAATCGCTGGAACCCGTTGATGCCCGCCACGCAGGCCGCACGCTGCTCCCGCCGGGGTAGCTCGTCGAGCCCGTCGAGAAGGAACAGCAGCTGCCGTCCCCTTGTCCAGCGTTCCGCGATCGGGCCCGGTACCTCGTACAGCTCGACGAGTTCGTGCACCACCCATGTCGCGACGGGCAGGCGCCGCGTGGCCCAGTGCTTGAGTGGCAGGTAGACGGGAACCGGGTGATCGGGATCCTCGACCGCCTGTTGCAGGAGCTCAACCGCCAACTCGACAAGGGCTGTGCTCTTGCCGGCGCCCGGCCCGCCCAGCACGAGCAGCCCGTCCCCGTCCATCCCGCCGGCCTCGTCCAGCTTGGTGAGCAGACGCCCCTCCTGCGGGGCTCGGTCGCCGGTACGCCCGCCGAGCGGTAGCAGGACGTCCGCCGGCCTGCGGACCTTCTCCGGGTGCGCCTGCAGCCGCAGCGACATCCGGAGAATGCGGTCGTCGTGCAGTGCCTGGCGCAGGTAGTCGCCGTAGATCTGCGACAGCTTGGTCAGCAGCCGTGATCGCTGCTCCGCGTCCCGACGTACCGCGGTCGGGTGCGCCTTCGGTGCGGGGCCCGGCGGTGCGTCCTCCGGTGGCGGGAGGAGCTCGCCTGCCGTCGGAAGTACGTCGGCGATGACCTGCACCAGGTCGTCGAGCCGCTCACGGAACATGTCGCGGCTGATCGGGACGGCGTGGAGATCGAGCAAGCGGGTCATCGACGGGGGCAGCTGAGCCGGTCCGGGAAGGGACGCGCCGTCGAGCAGAAGCGGGATGACGAGAAGGTCGCGGGCGAAGGCCGCCTCGACCTCGATCCGCACCGGGTCCGACGGATCGGTGAGGCGTGACGTACCGTCCGGGCGGGTCGCCCAGTGCGGGCCGATCAGCACCAACATCACCTTGGCCTCGGCGATCGCGGCGTGGATCACGCTCATGAACTCGAAGCCGGGCCTAATGGCGTCGATATCCAGGAACACCCGGCCGTACCCGAGCCGTGAGGCGAAGTAGTGGTGCAGCCAGCCGGCCAGGTAGTTCGCCTCCACGCGGCGGTAGCTGATGAACACGTCGTAGGTCCGTGCGGGCCGGTCCTGGGCGAGCGGGGAGAGGCTCATGGGCCACCCGCGGCCTGGCCGTACCGCAATTGTGCCGGAACTGGCAGCAGCGGTGACCCGATCACGTCCCGCCGTCGCATCCGCAGGTACTGGAGGCCGATCCCGGCGAGCCCGAGCATGAGCCCTGGTGTCTCGTCCCCCGACGGGCTCCCGCATGGCCAGGGCCGCTGCTCGGACGCGTACGCGGACATGCTCGCCACCGCGTCCTGGACGAGCTGGCGGGTCGCTGCAGTACCCCCGGGGGCATGATGTCGTCCCTGCAGGAGGACGTCGAGCTGCCCGAGCACACCATGGCACAGCGAGTAGTCGGCCGGGCCCGCCGTGATGGCACGCCGCACCGCGCGCCCCGTAGTCGCGAGTGCGATCCGTGCCTCCCGGAGCAACACGGGCTCGCCCAGGGTGTCATGGGCCCGTAGGCGGGAGAGCGCGATGCCGGGCGCCCCGTGGCACCAGGCATGACCGAACACGGGCTGCTCAGCCACCGAGCGGCGATCCGTCCTGCGCAGGTCGGGCCAGTTCCCCTCCTCGGCGCGGAACCACGTCCTCTCGTACTCGAAGGAGCTGAGCGCGGCGTGCCGATAGGTCGCGTCTCCTGTCGCCGCGTACAGCTCGGCGAGTGCATGACCGATCCCGGCGGCGCCGTGGGACAACCCGGTCAGGTGTAGGTGTCGCCGCATCTCGTGCGGTGTACGCCACGACCAGCCGCCGCGGTCGCGGCGCACCGCCAGATCAAGCAGCCGCGCACCCGAACGGACGGCCGAGTCGCGCGCGGGACCCGGGTCGTCCAGGAGCGGAGCGAGGCAGAGCAGCGCCACGATCCGACCCGCGTGCCCGGCGATCAGGTCGGTGGCCTCGGAGCGCTCGTCGGCGCGGCGGGTCCGCCGGATCAGGCGCGCCGCCCCGGAGAGCAGGTCCGGCCGGCCGAGCAATGCCCCGACCTGCGCGACCGCGAACGCCACTCCCGCCGCACCGCTGTAGAGGCCGATCGGCGCCGTGGATCCCCCCGGCTCGTCGGCCGCGAGGGCCAAGGCCTGGCGGGCGGCGCCGATGGCGGTCCGACCCGCATTCCCGACTGCGGTCTCCACCGCCACGTGAGCAAGAAATAGCGCGATCCCGGCGGTTCCGTCGAAGAGATCGGCACCGATTGCCCGAAGCGTCGAAGAGCCCGGCTCCGCATCGTCGAAGCCCAGCCAGCTGCATCGCCGCCCGGCCCAGATCGCGTCGGCACACAGTCGGTTCGCGATGTCGACGTCGACGTCGAGGGGTAGTGGCCGTGCACTCGGTGCTGTCCGGCGCTGCACCGTCGTGAACCCGGGAGGGAGGATGTACTTGGCAGCCGAGCCGGGGTTGAGGTGTGGTTCCTCCGGGCGGACGCCCGAGGCAGCGAGCCGGGCGAGGACGGCGGTGAACCGCTGCTGGTCGGTCGCGCCCGGAGCATCCGCATGCGTCGCGAGGATGGCGTCCGCGACAGCGCGGCACCGGTTGCGCCCGAAGCTTCCGTCGCCTCGCGGGCTCTCCGCCACGGCGACGCCACGGGCGAGCGGTGAGGTGAGTGCCGGGGTTCCGACACGCAGGTCGGCGGCCATCCGGTCCACCAGCGCCCGCAGCGTCGGTGCGGCATCGGCGAACTCCGACGCGGCGAGGTAGAGCACACCGGTGTCGCAGCGGTGGCGGCCGACCGGACCGTCGAGGGCCTTGACGACATGGCCGACGCCCGCGGCGTCGAGCGCGCTGGTGACGCGGTCGAGGAAGGCCCCCGTGGCCCGGGGATGCACGTTCCAGTAGACGCGAACGACGGTCCCGCTCCCGGCGGTGGTCGGTGGCCGGGCGCCCTCCACGAGGCGGAATCCCGGTGAGATGGTCCCGGAAGTCCTGGGTAGCAGGACCGACACGTCCCCGCCGGGTCTCGGCTCGCCACGCCCGGGCGCGCAGCTGGATCTGGGTACCCACAGCACCAGATCGCCGCTGGTCACGGCCACCTCGTCGCCGACGACCTCACGGACGGTCCAGCCCGGCCGCCACACCCGACGTGACGATCCGGGGTCGGTGACGGCGCGGTGCGGATCCGGTAGCCACCCGAGCTCGGCCGGGTCGGCGGGCGCCGCCGCGCCCCGGGTGTAGTAGCCGCAGTAGAGCTGGTCGGCTAGTGCCGCCGCCAGCCGGATCGCCACGGCCTGGGCGGAGAGCGTGGAGGTCCAGCGGGACGCGAGCCGGTAGGCCGGTGCGCCGAACCAGGTGAAGGAGCTCGCGGAGGTGATGCGCACCGCGGCGACCGCCGCGCGGAGCCCCTCCAGGTGTTCAGCCATCGGCGATCCCGGCGTTGCGGAGGCCGAGCAGCTGCGTCGACGCGGCGTCCGGGTCGGCCAGCATCCGCGCACCGACCTGCACATGGCATACCGCCGCGAGGGAGACGTCCGGCGAGACCTGGTCGATCTCCAGTGCGCGGTGCAGGAGGCGGTGGGCAGCATGGCGGGTCACGCGCTGCAGCGTGGATCCGTCCACGCGTTCGGCGCCGCGGCGCGCGAGGTAACCCGACCATGCTGCCGCGATCGCTGCCTGGGTCGCAGCCAGCGGGACACGCGCGAGCGCGGCGTCCGCCGCTGCCGTCGCGGCGGAGGTCAGCGGAACGGAGTCGATCCAATGGCTCACGTACTCGGCGAGCAGGCAGCCGATGTCCCAGTCGGGATCGCCGACGCCGGCCGATTCCCAGTCGACCAGCCGCAGCCCGGTCGGCCGCCCGCCAGGATCGCGGGCGACGAGGAGATTGGGCCACCGGATGTCTCCGTGGACGAACGCGTCGGCCGTGTGGTCGGCGGCCAGCTCGTCGAGCGCAGCGCACAGCGCGGGATCGGACTGGATCAACACCGTGAGCTCGATCGCGGCACGGCTGCGGGTCGCGAAGAGCGATTCGTCCGGACGATGAACTGCCGGGACATATCCCCTGCGGAGGGTTGCGGGCACCGCGCTGATCGGGACGTCATGGACGGCGGCGAGCAGCGTGCCGGACCGCCGTGCCCAGGACGACGGGCAGCGGCCGATCCTGGCGTGATGGTGCCGCAGGTCCGATCCGCCGACGTGCTCGAGCACCAGCATCGCGTCCTGCGGGGTGTCGGCGACGACCGAGGGCAGTACGGCTCGCACCTCGGGACCAGCGACCGCGGCGAGGAGCTCGTACGCGGCGGCCTCGCGGCAGCTCCCGCCGACACAGTTGTACTTGACCACATAGGACGGGCCGTCGCGGGTCGTCACGGCGAGGTTCAGGTTCCGGCCGGACAACTGCGAGACGCGCAGCGAGCCGTCGATCACCGTGCGGGTCGACAGCAGGCCGGCGGCGAGCAGCCGGTGCACCGTCTCCGCCTCGACACCGGTCGGTATCGGTCCGCGCCGTCGAGCCGTCACGCGTCGGTCCTCTACTGGTCCGGGGCGTCGGGTCCCCCAGGCATGTCGGGCTTGTCCGGCTGCCGCGGGCGGGTGTCCGGGTCCGTCGGTACCGGCTGATCAGGGCGGCACTGCCTACGCATGAACCCGTCCGTCGCGGGGAAGCAACCCGGGGTGAAGCAGAGGATGGGAAGCCAGCTTGCGGCCCGAACCGGTTCCAGGCCCGGATGCAGGTCCGACGGCACGAGCAGGCCGTCACCTGCGCGCGCCTCGGCGCGCAGCAGCAGCTCGCCGGTGAGGAACGAGGCAGCCGACTCGGCGGCCGACCGATCCGATGGTCGGGATCGGGAGGAACTGGCGATCGTTCCGCTCGGTGTCGCGGTACACGTGCCGGACTTGTCGGTCATCGCGGCCTCCTCGGCAGTTGTCGAGAATCAAATATCGGTAGCAGCGAATGCGCCTGGGCGGACGTCGGCCGAGATATCGACCGAAATCAGATGGTCATCTGGGGAAACATTGCTGGCGGCAGAAGGCGCGACTGCCCGCAGAACGGGCCCTTCGATCGGCGGCACACCGTGCCGTACGCATCGCGCCCCCATCGTGTACCCCCCCGACTGCGGCCCCGACACGTGCGAGAACGACGGAACCGGCGTCCGCCCAGAACGCTCCCAGCGGTCGGGTATCCGGTCAATCCGCCGACGGCACCCTTGTGGACTCTCCTGATGGGCCGTAAGGCATAACCGTCCCAGCGCCATCACATACCCGTGCTACATCGGCTGCTGCGCTATGGCGAACGACCGGGAGGGTGTTCCGACAGGCCGCCCCGGATGGCGTCGATCGTGATCCCCTCGTTCGCGGCGTACGTACCACCGGCGTTGTTGAGCTGCGGCAATTGGGTGCCCCCTGCGTGATGCAGCCCGATCATGTGCCAATCCTCGTCGAACACCGGGCTGCCGGAACTCCCCGATTCGGTCGGCGACCGGTAGTGCAGGACCCGGCTGTCGTAGTCGAGCAGGAGGTTGTCCTGCAGCGAGAACTGCGGCTCCGGCATCCCGAGGGGGTGCCCGATGACGTACGCCCGCCGGTCACGCAGCGGTTTCACCGGGAGGGCGACCGCAGGCGGGAGGGGGACGACGTCGACCGGGTAGCCGTCGAGCTCGAGGATCGTCGTGTCGAGGCCCTTCCGTGCCGAGGGGCGGTACCACCACTGCCGCGTCGGGCGGAACCGCGCCCGCCTGCCGGGATCCTCGTCGAGGCCGTGGAAGGCGATGTACGCCTCGGCGAGCCGCAGCCGCTCGGGGACGACGTGGCCGTTGGTGACGACCACGAGCGGTGGAAGGTCCTGATGCAGGTCGGGACCGGCGACGAGGAACCCCGTGCCGACGCCCGTGGAGAGCTCCGTCTCGATGCGCGCGACGGCCCGGCAGCGGACGAGCCCGGTGCGGTACCAGCGCAGCGGCAGGTACCGGTCGGTGCCGAGGATCCGCTCCAGCCGGTCGAAGTCGTCCTCCAGCCGTGATGCGCGGACGTCGGCGGTGCCCACCGTGACCGCACCGCCGTCCGCGTCGAGCAGCGCGGAGCGCAGCAGCGGCAGCAGGGCATCGCCGGGCGGGTGGCCCGTGTCGAGCTGCCAGATCTCGACGACCTGGCGGAGGAACGTCGCGATCGTGAACGCGTGCGGCTTCGTCTCGAGGAACGCCTCGGCGCGCTGGACGGCCTCCTCGTGCCGGCCGAGCGCGAGCGCGGCCTCGCAGGCCGTCACGTCGGTCCACGCGTTCGGTTCCGCCACCGCGTCGACGGTGCGCAGGATCTCGCCCGCCAACGACCGAGGAGCGGGCGCGCCCGGCGCGACGTCGATCCCGTCCCGGATCGCGCGATCGAGGAGCGCCACGGCGTTGATGCCGTGCCAGGTGTTCGCGTCGGGGTCGTCCCGATAGGCCGACAGGTACGCCTCGGACGACCGGGTGAGGTAGCGCCGGCGGCGGGACGGCTCGGTGCACGCGAGGAACATCGCCTTGTAGCAGCGCCCGACACCGCCGCGGCCCTCCACGCGCTCGACCCGCGGCGCCGCGTCGTCGGCCGCGAGGCTCGCGTAGAGGCGCAGGGCGACCGCCGGGTTGCCGCCGTCCACCAGCGCCTGCGCGTACTGACGCCGGACGACCGGGGAGTCCAGCCCGTGCGCGAGCGCGGCGTCGGCGACCGACTCGAGCGCCTCGTACCGTCGCGACTGCCGCAGCACCTGCAGGACCGGCGCGACGTCGCCGGGAAGGTCCGCCGTGTCGTAGAGGTGGGCGGCGTACTCGTGGGCCAGCCGGTCCAGCGCCGTCGCGTCGAACGTGGACGCCGCGGCGCGGAACTCGCGCGGCCAGTTGCGTCGGCTCACGGGCCCACCACCCGCAACCGCCTCTGCTGCCGCGAGCCGGGCGGTCGGCCGCTACCCTCGCCCGAGCCCTCCCGACGCGAGGGTGGCAGGCCCTGCCGCCGACGCGGCGGCGGAGCAGCGGGGAGCAGCATGGACGAGCGCGTCGGCGCCCTGCGGGCGCCACGGATCCAGGTCGCGTCGACCGAGGACGTCGCCGCCGCGCTCGACGGATCGGGGCCGGGTCGGGAACGGACCGTCATCGTGCTCGTCGGCGGTGCCGGCGGGCTGGGCGAGGAGATGCTCGCCGCGCTGGCCGACGTGCTGCGCGACGAGGTCGTGCCGGTGGCCGAGCAGCGCAAGGCCGTCGTGGTCGACGGCGGCACCGACTCGGGCGTCATGCGGCTCATCGGACGGGCGCGGGCAGCCGCAGGCGGCGGGTTCCCGCTGGTCGGAGTCGCGGCCGAGGGCACGGTCGTCGCACCGGAGGCGCGGACGTCCGCGCCCGACGCGGCCGCGCTGGAGCCGAACCACACGCTCTTCCTCCTCGTTCCGGGAGCGAACTGGGGCGACGAAACGGCGTGGATCGCCGAGGTCGCCGGGGTGGTGGCGGGTGACCGTCCGTCGGTCACCCTGCTGGTCAACGGTGGCCCGATCGCCTACGACGACGTCGACGCCAGCCTGACCGCCCGACGCCGGGTCGTGGTGCTCGCCGGGAGCGGGCGCGCCGCCGATGCCATCGCGGACGTGCGAGCGGGACGCGGGGGCGACGACCGCGCGGCCGCGATCGCGGCGTCGCCGCTCACGAGCGTCGCGCACATCGGCCGGCCCGGGGCCGTCGCGGCGGCGATCGAGGCTGCCCTCGAGGCACCGTGACGACCCCGTCGCCCACCTGGTCAGGATTCGGTGGAATCGGTGGTCCGGTCCTCGGGCGGTGCCGATCGGGGACCCGCCGGGGCCCGCCTCGGGACGAGGGCGGCCCAGGCGTCGGCGAGGGACTCGGACCGACTCTCGAGCTCCGGCTCCGGCTCGCCGTGCCAGTCCAACCTCTTTCCGACGGCCGCCGCGGTCCACTCGCCCGGCTGCGATACGCCGATCTTGCGGACGAGCTCGACGATCGGGAAGAGCGCGGCCTGCGTCACGTGCAGGTAGCGGTCGGCGTTCGTCGCCGCGAGGAACTTCGGGAAGATCTGCGCGAACCACAGCACGGTGAAGGTGGTCCAGAGGAGCAGGAAGACCTTCAGCGTGACCGGGTCCTCGATCTTCGTCGAGGTGCCGGGTATCGCGATCGACTCCCGCTCGGCGAGCAGGGTGGCCGCCGTGACGATGAGCGCCACGAAGAGCTGGCGGGCGGCGAGCCAGGCCGCGAGGTCGGAGACCGTCCGCTCCGGGTAGAGCGTCCGCCACCGGTCGATGACGGCCACCTCCAGGCCCTCCATCCCGGCGAGCAGGCTCATGAGCAGGATCGCGCCGACCGCCGTCACCGCGGGCAGCGCGTCACCCTCGATGAGGACGTAGACGGCGTCATAGATCCACAGGGCCGTCAATACCGCCCACGCTATGAAGAGCGCCGCTCCGAATGCGGTGCGCAGGGCCGTGCCGAATCGTGTTGTGTTTTCCGCCGTCGCCATGTCATCCCCCCAAGTTTCCGCCCGGCGCCGCGGATCACGACGACGAGCAGGTCGACGTGAGCATGGACGGTCCCAGTGCGGAGCCGAAGCGGTCAATCCGCCGACGGCGCTGCTCTGGAGACTCTGTCTCGTCCGTATGGCCTATGGTTCGCGATGTCCGGCGGTTCCGGACATGATCGGAGCGGCGCTCGCGACGCCATCACGGCATGATCAGAGGTCGGGTCGTCGTCGATATGCATTTCCGGAAGGTCGAGAATGGCTGAGAAGACCGTCACCCTCCAGTTGCCCGCCGATCTCGTCGAACGACTTCCGCACCGGCTCGGCGGGGCCGTCGAGCTGCAGTCGGCGGAGCGCGCCTCGGATCTCGAACTGGAGGCCATCGTCCCGGACGGGATGAAGAAGGTCATCGGTGGTGCCATTCTCGTGACCGTCATCCTCAAGGGCGCGGGGGCGGCCGTCGAGCTGGCGACGGCCATCAACGAGTACGTCGACGAGACCGGTGAGTCCGTTCAGGTGGTGGACCCGGAGGACGGGTCGCTGGTCCGGGAGATCGTCCCGGGGATCGACACGCAGACCATCGCGCGGGTGCTGGCGGGCCCGGCGAGCTAGGCGGATCGCCGCCGCTCCGGGCGGTGGCACATGTGTGCGAGCGGTGGCACCGATCTGGGGGTGGTGGCACACAGCGTCGGCGGTGTGTGTGGGCGCGGCGGGGTGTGTGCGACCACGGCGGGGTGTGTGCGGCGGGGATGCGCGGGGGTTCTTTTTTCGCGGGCGGGGACGTGTGGGCCGCCGCTGCGGGCGGTGGCACATGTGTGCGAGCGGTGGCACCGATCTGGGGGTGGTGGCACACAGCGTCGGCGGTGTGTGTGGGCGCGGCGGGGTGTGTGCGACCACGGCGGGGTGTGTGCGGCGGGGATGCGCGGGGGTTCTTTTTTCGCGGGCGGGGACGTGTGGGCCGCCGCTGCGGGCGGTGGCACATGTGTGCGAGCGGTGGCACCGATCTGGGGGTGGTGGCACACAGCGTCGGCGGTGTGTGCGCGCGCCGCGGGGTGTGTGCGGATACGGGTGCGACCACGGCGGGGCGTGCGACCGTCGCGGGGTGACGCGGGCGCCGCACCGGGGAACGGCGCGTCCGGAACCTCGCGTCAACGACCGCGACAGGGTCGACCGGCGAGCTGCCGATCGATCGCCGCCCGGGCCACGTCGAGCACCTGTGCCCGGGGGATGACGGACGTCCCGGCGGGCGGTCCGGCCGGGTCGGGGGGCGCGTCCGGGGCGGCGTCGGCTGCGGCACGGATCAGCGCAGCCGCCTCGTGGGCGCCCAGGTCGCCGCCCCCGTCCCCGCCCAGACCGTCGAGCAGCACGGCGAGGTTGCGCAGCGCCACCCACAGGTGCGTCCAGTTGCCGGTGCGGGCGAAGTAGTCGATGACGTCGCGGTAGCCGCTCAGCGCGTCGTCCACCCGGCCCGAGGCCGCGTGCACCGAGAGCAGGCCGACCGTCGCGACGCCGACGAGGAACGTCGCGCCCGCCGCCCGGCCGGCCGCGATCGCCCGGACGTAGTGCCGCTCGGCGAGCTCCCGACCGCCCGCCACGTTCTCGATCTCGCCGGCGAAGTACGTGCTCCAGGACCGGGTCCCGGGCGGCAGGCCGTCGGTGAGCCCGCGCTCGTTCAGCGCCCGCGCGGCGTCGGGGTCGCCGGTGTAGGCCTGCGCCAGCGCGGCGATCCCGAGCAGGTAGTGGCGCCGGTTCGTGTCCTCGTCCGCGCGCAGGCACAGCTGCGCCACCTCGGCGTACGCCCCGCGGGCCAGCGCGACAACCGCCGCCGCATGCAGGCAGGAACTCGACCCGTCGCGGGCCAGCCCGTCGAGGGCCGGGTCCGCGGCCAGCTCCTCCGCCCAGCCCCGGATCTCGACGAGGTCGCGGTTGACCACCACCTCGAACAGCGTCGTCACGATCGCCACCGCCTCGTCGAGGAGGCCGCGCGTCCGGGCAGTGCGCCACGCCGCCCGCAGGTTCGGCAGCTCCCGGCGCAGGGACGCGCCCGCCTCGTCCTCGGTGAGCAGGGTCGCGCCGATCCAGCCGGTCACCTCGACGGCCCACCGCACCAGCCGCAGCTCCGCCGCGTCCTGCTCGCCCGCCGCGGCGAGCCGGTCCACGCCGAACGCGCGCAGCGTCTCCAGCATCCGGTAGCGCGCGGGCCCGTCGAGGTCGGCCTCCACCATGGACGCGTCGACGAGCCGGGCGAGCAGGCTCCCCGGGTCCCCGGACAGGCCGAGATCGGCCCCCACCCGCTCGGCCGTGGCCAGGTCGACTCCGTCGGGGAACACCGCGAGGTGGCGGAACAGGCGCTGCTCCTCGGCCGAGAGCAGCTGGTAGGACCACTCGACGGTCGCGCGCAGCGTCCGGTGCCGGTCCTCGCTGCGGACGCCGCCGAGCAGGTCGAGCGCGGAGTCGAGGCGGCCGTGCAGGTCGGTCAGCGAGAACGTGGAGAGCCTGCCGGCCGCGAGCTCGATCGCCGGCGGCATGCCATCGAGCCTGCGGACGATGTCGGCCACCAGGTGCAGGTCGCCCGGCGCGGCCCCGACGCGGCGGGCGCGGTCGACGAAGACCTGGACGGACGGCACCTCCGCGAGATCGTCACCCCTGCGCGGAAGGGGCAGGGGGCCAGTCGCGAGCGGTGCTCCGCGGCGAGCCCCAGCGGCTCGCGGCTGGTGGCGAGCACGGTCAGCGCGGGGCACGCGGCCGGCACAGCCTCCACGGTGACGCGAACGGCGGCGGGCAGGTGTTCGCAGTTGTCCAGCACCAGCAGGGCGGGCCGCTCACCGAGCAGGGCCAGGCAGGCCGCGAGCACGTCGCCGCGCGTGACGGTGAGGTTGAGCGCCGCCGCCTGCGCGTGCGGAACGGCCGCGGGATCGGTGACGGGCGCGAGCATCAGCACCGTCGCCGTGTCACTGCGCCGTGCGACCTCCAGCGCCACCTGCGTCTTGCCCACCCCGCCCGGGCCGACGAGCGTCACCTGCCGCTCGGCCGCGAGCAGCCGGTGCAGCGCGGCGACCTTCTCCTCGCGCCCGACCAGCCGGGTCGCCGGGCGGGTGGGCGGCGCCGGCACGGGGGGCCGGCCGGATCCGGCGGCGGAAGGGACCGTACCTCCCGCGATGTCGCGCTCCAGGGCGTCCGGTGCCGGTGACGGGTCCAGCCCGTCTCGTCGGCCAGGGCACGCCGGTACTGCCGCCCGACCCGCAACGCCTCCGGTGCCCGCCCCGTCCCGGCGAGGGTCCGCATGAGCAGCAGCACGGCGGGCTCGCGCAGGTCGGCGGCGGACGAGGCGGTGGCGAGGTCCAGCACGGTGCCCGCCGCCCCCGCCGCGACCGACGCTTCCACCAGCGCGTCCGTGACGTCGCGGTGCAGCTGCGCGCAGCCTTCCACCGCTGCGGCGATCGGGCCGACGTCGAGCAGGTCGGCCAGCACCGGCCCGCGCCACAGCTCGTGCGCCTCGCGCAGCCGGTCGAGCGCGTCCCCGGTCCGCGCCCCGGCCAGCAGCGCGCGCGCCCGGGTGACGTCGAGGGCGTCCAGGTCGAGCCGGTAGCCGTCCGGGAGCGTGGTGAGCCGGTCCGCGGCCGCCCCGAGCGGCGCGCGCAGCCGCGAGACGTGCGTGTGCAGGGCCTGGCGCCCCGAGTCGGGGACCTCGGCCGGGTAGAGCGCGTCCAGCAGGTGCTCGACGGAGACGGCGCGGCCCTCGGCGAACGCGAGCAGAGCGAGCACGGCGCGCCGCTTCGGCCCGCGGACGTCCGCCGGCGCGCCGTCGACCAGCAGCCGCAGTGACCCGAGCAGCTCGGCCCGCACGTCCACGGCGCACAGCATGCCCGAGATCCGCAGCTGTGAGCGGCGAGACAGCACCTGCGACAGCCGAGACAGCGTGACCGCCGAACGTCGGGCACAGCCGGCGACCGACGCCGTGAAGGAGCAGAGATGGACCACGACAAGCTGACGGAGCTGATCGGCCGGATCATGGCCGACGCGGGTGCGACCGGGTCGGCCGGTCTCGTCGTGATCGGCAACCGGCCGGGCCTCTACCGGGCCCTCGCGGAGGGCCCGGCGACGACTGCGGAGTTCGCGCAGCGCACCGGGTACGCGCAGCGCTACCTGCAGGAGTGGCTGTGCAACCAGGCCGCGGGTGGCCGGGTTCAGCCGCTTCCGCCGCGCGGCGGAGAGCCCGGTGAACGCCGTCTACGGGATCCGCCCCTGCTCGTTGCCGTCGAGGTGGCTGCCTCGCGCCCCCGCCGAGCGCTACGCGGCCCCCCACACGTCCTGCGCCACCGAGACGACCAGCCGCAGCTTGTCGACCTCCTGGTAGGGGTTGAGCGCGTTGCCCTCGACGTTGGAGGAGAAGCCGCACTGCGGGGAGAGGGCGAGCTGGTCGAGCGGGACGTACTTCGCCGCCTCGTCGATGCGCCGCTTGAGCAGCTCGGCGTCCTCCAGGCGCCCACGCTTCGTGGTCACCAGCCCGAGGACGACCGTCTTCCCGGGCGGCACGAAGCGCAGCGGTGCGAACCCGCCGGAGCGCTCGTCGTCGAACTCGCAGAAGAAGGCGTCCACGTCCAGCTCGCCGAACAGCGCTTCCGCGACGTAGTCGTAGCTGCCCTCGGCCGCCCAGGAGGAGCGGAAGTTGCCCCGGCACATGTGGGCGGCGATCCGCATCCCCTCGGGACGGTCGGCGATCGCGACGTTGAAGGTGGCGATGTTGCGCAGGTGGGCCCGGTCGGCGTCCTCGCCGCGGGCGGCGAGCAGGTCCCGCTGGGCGGGGTCGTTGAGGCAGGCGAAGCTGGTGTCGTCCAGTTGCAGGTAGCGGCAGCCCGCCGCGGCCAGTGCGCGGATCTCCGCGGCGTAGGTGGCGGCGAGGTCGGTCCAGAACCCGTCGAGGTCGGGATAGACGCCGCGGTCGACGGCGGCGGTGCCGGGGCGGAAGGTGACCATGCTCGGCGAGGGCAGCGTCATCTTCGGCGTCGCCGTGCGGACCTGCCCGGCCAGGAAGGCGAAGTCGTCGGTGAAGATCGGCTCGGCGAGGTGGAGCCGCTCGCGCACCGCGAGGCCCGCGGCGATGAACTCGCCGGTGCCCTCGTCGTTGCGGAAGCTCACGACGATCTCGTCGTCGGTGCGGGCGACGCCGCCCAACTGGTAGATGAAATCCATGTGCCAGGACGTGCGGCGGAACTCGCCGTCCGTGGCTACGCGCAGGCCGATGTCCTCCTGCAGGGCGACGACGTCGCGGATCGCGTCGTCCTCGACCTTGCGGAGACGGGCGGCGTCGATGCGTCCGGCGGTGAAGTCGTGACGGGCCTGGACCAGCGCCCGGGGGCGCAGCAGGCTGCCGACGTGCTCGGCTCGGAACGGCGCTTCGTTGCGGGCGTCCATGGGCGTGCAACCTAGCCGAGAATCACCCGGACGAGTGCTCCGCCTGCGCGACTCTCCGACCCCGCGGTCTGCGGACCTCGCAGCCCTGAGCGTCACCTCGTCGCCGTTCCGCGGATCGCCGCTGTGACCGCCTCGGCGAACGCCGCCGGTGCCTCGACCGGGACGAAGTGCCCGACCCCGTCGAGCAGGCGCAGCCGGACGTCGGCGAACCACTCGTCGAGGCGGTCCGACCAGGCCCTGGGGAAGAGCGGGTCGTGCTCGGGCCACAGGACGGTGGTGGGGGTGGTGATGCGCTCGGCGGGCGGGCGCTCGGCCAGGGAGCGGGCGATCATCGCCGAGCCCGACCGGTACCAGGAGATCGACGCGGTGAAGGCGCCGGGGACGGCGTAGCGGGCCGTGAGGTGATCGATCCGCTCGAGCTGCGGGGTGAAGTCCGGGCCGGACCAGTGGGTCCAGAAGTGGGTGAGGTAGGCGCGCACCGCCTCGGCCCGGCCGTCGACGAGCTCGGTGGCCAGGGGGAGGCGGTGGAAGCTCTGGTACCAGAACTCGGGCTGGGCCTCGGCGTCGAGGACGCGACGGCCGGCGCCGGGCAGTGGTGGGGCGACGACCAGCGCGTCCACGCGGTCCGGGTGGGCGGCGGCGAGGGCCTGGGCGACCCTGCTGCCCACGTCGTAGCCGGCGACGACCGCCGATCGCAGGCCCAGGGCGTCCATCAGGCCGAGGACGGCGCGGACCTGCTCGTCTCGGCCGACCAGGGTGCCCTCCGGAGCGGGGGAGAGCCCGAAGCCGAGGAGATCCGGGACGACCGTCTCGGCGACGCCACCGTCGCTCAGCAGCCGGGCGACCTCGGCGAAGTCGGTGCGGTCGCCGGGCCAGCCGTGCAGCAGCAGGACGGGCGGGCCGGACCCGGCGCGGTCGTGGACGAGCACCGGATCGGACGCCTGCGTCGGCATGGGGTGACGGTAGCCGGGGTGTCCGGGCCGAGTCAGGCGTGTGGCGACGACGATCGCGACCGGGCCCGGCGCGCGACCCTCACACCTCCACGCGGCCGCCGACCACGAGCCGCGGCGCCGCCCAGTCGTCGCCGTCCATCCGCCGGTCCACGTGCGCGGACCGGCGGTGCGCGGCGAGCTCCCGCGCCAGGGAACCGGCGGCGACGGTCAGGGTGGCGCGCCACGCCGCGACGTCGCGGGCGAGGTCCTGGGCCTGCAGTTCGATCGCGGCCACGGCGTGGCCGTCGGTCCCGAAGACGGGGACGGCCACGGCGCAGGACTCACGGTCGAGCTCGCGGTCGGAGACGGCGAACCGGGTGGCCCGGACGGTCCGCAGGGCCGCGTTGAGCTCGTCGGCCCGCGTCAGGGTGAGCGGCGTGAAGGCCCGCAGCCGCTGCGCGGTCGCCATCGTGACGACGGCGGGCGGCGAGAACGCGAGCAGCGCCTTGCCAAGGGCCGTGGCGTGGGCGGGCAGCCGGGCGGCCGCGCAGTCGGGGGAGACGGGCCGGTGCAGCGAGTCCTTCTGCACGTACGCCACCTCGGTGGGCTCGCTCAGCACGCCCACCCGCACGCGGACCTCCAGCGTGCGGTAGAGGTCCTCCATCACCGGGACCGCGGGCTCGCGCAGGCCGGGCTGCCCGGGATCGAAGCCCTCCGTCGCGGCCCCGGTGCCCCGCAGGGCAGGCCCCACCCGGAATCGGCCGTCGGAGCCGCGCTCCAGCACGCGCCACGCGGCGAGGTCCGTCGCGAGCCGGTGCACCGTCGAGAGCGGCAGCCCGGTCCGCGCCGCGATCTCGGTGAGCCTGTGACATCCCTCGGAGATCGCCAGCAGCATCATGCCGACCTTGCTGATCACCGTGCGTCCCCGCTGGTTCGAACCGCCCGCCATCGGCTGATGGACCTCCTCCGCTCGGCACCCCTCGCCGCCGCGCGCCGCGGCCCGGGGCCGGACCGGCGATGGAGCGGCGGATACAGCATGGCCCGGCGCCGCAACCTTCGCGCCGGGAGAACACCTAGCTACCTGCGGGTGCCCGCCCGGAGGCGAAGTCGCCGCGCTCGAGCAGCCAGGAGACGGCGAACCCGGCGACCAGCCCCCAGAAGGCCGCGCCGATGTTGAGCACCTTGACGTCGGCGACCGTCACCACGAACGTCACGAGCGCGCCGAGGGTGAAGCGCCCGGCGAAGGCGGCGACGAACGACGCCTGCAGGACCCGCAGCATCGCGAGCCCGCCGAGGGTGGCGACGAACGCCGCGGGTGTCGCGAGCATGATCTGCGTGAACAGCGTCGCGAACAGCCCGAACACGATCGCCAGCAGGCCGCAGGTGATCCCGGCCGTGTAGTGGCGGGCGCGCTCGCCGGACGCCGCGAGCAGCGCGTTCGTCGGGCCGGTCAGGCACGTCGACACCGCACCGACGGCGGCCGCGAAGAGCGACCACACCCCGCAGGCGAAGGTGATCATGTTGACGGGCGGGTCGTGGCCGGTGGTGCGCAGCACCGCGATGCCCTGCCCGTTCTGCACGACGAGGACGGTGATCGCCAGCGGTACGACCAGTTCGAGGCAGGCCTGCAGCGACCACTGCGGGGCGACGAACACCGGCGCGGCGATCCACCCCCCGTCCGCCGAGGGGGTGAACCGGCCCGACAGGGCGACGGCGACCGCGCCCACACCGAGCGCGCCGATGATCGGCGGAATCCGACGCCCGAGCGCGGGCAGCGCACTGAGCAGCAGGAACGCCGCGACCATCGGCGCGGCGACGGCCACGTCCTCGCGCAGGGAGTGCACGAGGTCGATCCCGAACCGCAGGAACACCCCCGCGACCATCGCCATGACGATCGGCATGGGGACGGCCGCCATCGCCGCGCGCACCCAGCCGGTCGCCGCGAGGGCGATGATCAGCAGGCCGGTGGCGAAGAACGCCCCGACGACCTGCGGCCAGGCCAGGTGGGCCAGGGCCGGGCCGACCAGGACTGTGCCGGGGATCGTCCAGAAGAACGCCAGCGGCTCGCGGTAGAGCCAGCAGGCGAGCACCGTGAGGATCCCGTTGAGGAAGAACACCCCGAAGATCCACGAGGCGAGCTGCTCGGCGGAGAGCCCGCCCTGCTCGCCGACGGCCAGGATCACCGCGACGGGCCCCGTCGCCGCGAAGACGAGGCCGACGAACCCGTTCGCCGCGTAGACCGGACCGAAGTCGCGCAGCAGCCTGCGCGGTCCGGGCGGCGGCCACACCGGCCGCTCGACGAGCGGGCTCGCCGGGCCGTCCCCCAGCCGCCTGCTGCGCGTCATCTCGCCGCGGACCGCGCGGGCCGGCCCGCTGCTACCCCTGCTCCGGCTCGTCGAGGCGGAAGCCGACCTTCATCGTCACCTGGTAGTGCGCGATCTCGCCGTCGGCGATCGCGCCGCGCACCTCGACGATCTGGAACCAGTCGAGGTTGCGCAGGGTGCGCGACGCGCGCCGGACCCCGTTGCGGATCGCGTCGTCGACGCTCTCGGGTGAGGTCCCGACGATCTCGTTCATCACGTAGGTGTGGTCGGCCATGGGGTGCTCCCGTCCCGTCGATTCCTGGCGAGCTCCGTCAGCTCGCCTCGCATCCTGTCCCGTCAGCGCGGCGGGCGCGCGAGCAGGACGGAGTACGGCGGATGCTGGTGGATGACGCGTTCGGCGGTCCGCGAGCCACGGTGGTGCTGGTGGCCGAGGACGAGCAGGTCGACGTCGAGCTCAGCGGCGCGCTGCAGGATGACGTCGGGGAGGTCGTGCTCGGTGGCGCTGACGATCTCCCCGTGGGCGTCGACACCCGCGGCGCTGAGCTTGTCGACGAGCTGCTGCACCACCCGGCGGTCCACGGTCTCGACGTCGTCCTCCGCGGACCACACGCCCAGGCCCGCACCGCCGGTGATGTCCTCGGGGACGATGTGGCCCCGGGCGACGTGCAGCACGTGGACGGTGGCGCCCGTGAGCTTGCCGATCTGCTCGGTCCGCTCGATCGCGGACCGGTTCTCCTCGGTCGGCGTGGCGTCGATCGCCACGAGGATCCGCTGGTACATCTGCTACCTCCGGGGTCAGCGGGTGGGCGCGGCCTGGGATCCGGGTGCCACCGCGGCCGTCGGCTCGATGAGGGTGGGATGCAGGTCGCGGCGGCGGGCGACCGGCACGAGCAGGGTGAGCAGGGTGCCGATGATCGCCATGCCGGCCAGGACGAGGAAGATCGCGTTCAGGGCGAGCCCGGAGGCCACGAGCAGGCCGCCGATCAGCGGTCCCGCCACGCCGCCGAGCCTGCCGAACCCCGCACACCACGCGACGCCCGCGCCGCGGACGTTCGTCCGGTAGTAGTTGGCCACGAAGCCGTAGATCAGGATCTGGGTCCCGCTCGTGCCCAGCCCCACGATCGCGACGAACAACAGCAGGATCGCGATGGGCAGGCTGACGGTCAGCAGCACGATCGCGACCGCGCCGATCAGGAAGCTCGTCGCGACCACCGGCTTGGGCCCGAACCGGTCGGCGACCCTGGATGCGATCAGCGCACCGATCACCGCCCCGCCGTTGAGCACGAGCAGGAACGCGAGGGATCCCTTCGTGGAGTAGCCTGCTCGGCCCATCAGCTCCGGCAACCAGGTGTTCAGCGCGTAGACGAGGATCAGCCCGACGGCGCTCATCAGGCCGAGCACGATCGTCGCGAACCAGTAGTCGCGCCCGAACAGGCCCGCGAACCCGGCGGCGCCCTGGCCCGCGAGCGTCGGCGCGGCCGTGGCCTGCTCGGCATCGGGCGCGGCCTGCGCGGCGGCGGGCGCTGCGGGCACCGGCATGCCGGTGCGTTCGGCGATCTCCCGTGCCTCGTCGAGCCTGCCCCGCGAGGCGAGCCACGCTGGCGACTCCGGCATCTTGAAGAAGGCCAGCGGGAGCAGCGTGACGAGCGGGAGCGCCCCGATCCAGAACATGCCCCGCCAGCCGATCAGGTCGAGCAGGATGATCGCCAGCAGCGCGGCCAGCAGGCTGCCGATGGGCACCCCGGAGTAGGTGATCGCGTTGCACAGGTTCTTCTTCCCCGCGGGCGCGAACTCGGCGACGAGCGCACCGGTGGTCGCCACGAGGGCGCCGACGCCGAGGCCGGTGATGAACCGCAGCAGGCCGAACATGCCGGTGCTGGACAGCATCGCCGTCAGGCCCATGCCGACCGCGAACCACGCGTAGGCGGTGAGCATGACCTTTCGCCTGCCGATGATGTCGCCGACGCTGCCGGCGAGCAGGGCGCCGACGAGCACGCCGACGAGCGCGTAGCTGCCCAGCGCACCGCCCAGCGCCGGCGTCACCGGTCCGATCTGGCTCGGGTCCTTGAGAAAGAGGGGCAGGACCGTCCCGTAGACCACGAGGTCGTAGCCGTCGAAGATCAGCCCGAGCGTGGCGATCGAGACCACCCAGGCCACCGTGCGGCGGCGCCGGGCGTCCCGTTGCGGATCCTGTTCCGTGACCGCGGTCATCGTCGTTCCCTTCGAGGCGTGGAGTGGGCTGGTCCTGCGCTAGTCCTCCGGCTCCTCCGGAGGTGCGAAGACCACGAGCAGGTGCAGGTCCTCGGTGATGTCGGTGAAGCGGTGGTCCTCGCCGTGGTCGACGGATACGACGGTGCCCGGCTGCACGGGCAGCTCCTCGTCGCCGACGCGCAGGGTCGCGCGGCCGCGCAGCACCAGGTACATCTCGTCGGAGACGTGCGGATGCTGGCGGTCCTGCCCGCCGGCGGGCAGCGAGTAGAGGCCGACCGACATGGCCCGCCGTCTCAGGAACTCGACGTAGGCCTGGTCCGTCGCGGCGTGCTTGCGCTCGAGCTCGTCGAGGTCGAAGGCCTGGTAGTAGCCGGACATGGGTCCTCCGTCGTGAGGTGAGGGATGGGTCAGGGGGTGCTCGGCGTGAGCACGCCCGCTCCTGCCTGCGCGATCTGCACGTCCTGCTCGCTGGATCCGCCGGAGACCCCGATCCCACCGATCGTGCGGCCCTCCGACACGAGCGGGACCCCGCCGCCGAAGACCACCAGCCGGTCGGTCTTGACGATCCCGTGCAGCAGCGCGGGCTCGGACTCCAGCAACCGCCACCATTCGGCGGTGGGCAGGCCTCCGAAGCTCGCGACCGAGTAGGCCTTGTCCTGGGCGATCTGGACGCAGAGCAGCGGGGCGCGGTCCATGCGCGCGAAGGCCAGCAGGTGCCCGGCGCTGTCGCAGGCGGCGATGCAGACGTCCACCGAGAGCTGCTCGGCCTCCTCCAGGGCCGCGGTGACGGCGCGCTGGGCCGCGGCGAGCGTCGCGGTGGGCGCCATGATGAAGTCGGCGCCGGCCTGCGGGTCGCAGTCCCGCGCCTCCCCCTGCTCCGTGCGCCGGGCTCCGCGCCGCGGCGGGCCGCCCGGTGTGGAGCGGGCACCGGCGTGTGAACGTCGAGTCATGTGAACCTCCCGCAGGGAGAACCTGCGATGCGCGCTGCCCGGCCTCAGCCGAGGTCACCGCCTGCGACCGGGAGGCGGGTCCCGGTGATGTAGGACGCCTCGTCCGAGGCGAGGAAGAGGATCGGGGCGGTCTCCTCGTCGAGGCTCCCGTAGCGGCCCAGGAACGAGGACCCGATCGTCTGGTCGACGATCGTCCGGTACCACTGCGCTTCCTGATCGCTGCGTTCCGCAGCCGGACCGCGGGCGATCCGGCGCGGCGGGGCGTCGATCCCCCCGGGTGCGGTGGCGACGACCCGGATGCCGTGCTCGGCGTACTCCCACGCGAGCGACGCGGTGAGCGCGTTGACCCCGCCCTTCGCGGCCGCGTACGGGACCCGGTTGAGGCCCCGGGTGGCGACCGACGAGACGTTGACGATCGTGCCCCTGCCCTGCTCGACCATGAACGGCAGCACGGCCCGGCAGCACCACATCGTCGGGAACAGCGAACGCCGGATCTCGGCCTCGATCTCGTCCTCGGCGTAGTGGGCGTAGGGCTTGGCCCAGATCGTGCCGCCCACGTTGTTGACCAGGATGTCGATGCGCCCGAAGTGGTTGCGGGCGGCCACCATCGCCGTCGAGGCGCCGAGGTAGCGCTCGAGGTCCGAGACGAAGGCGACGGTCTGCGCCCCCTCGCTCGCGAGCTTCTCCGCGACCTCGTAGACGAGCTCGGAGCGGTCCACCAGCGCGACCGCACCCCCTTCCCGGGCCGCCCTGGTGGCCACGGCCTCGCCGAGACCCTGGGCGGCGCCGGTGACGACGAGCACCTTGCCCTCGAAGCGACCGGAGAAGATCATCTCGGCCTGCCCTTCCGTGGCACGCGGCCGCCCGGCGGGCTCATCCGCTGCCTCCGGACTGTGCCTCGATCCCGGCGTGCATGGTCTCCTTGGCGTGCTCGGTGTGCGCCACGATCGCCGCGCGGGCCGCGTCGATGTCGCCGCCGGCCCACGCCTCGACCATGTCGCGGTGGTCCTGCGCGATGTCGCCGGCGAGCGCGACCGACGGTGTCAGCGCCTGGGCCATGTACTCCTGCACCTGCAGGCGCCGGTAGGTCTCGATCATGGTGGCGTTGCCCGTCGCCTCGATCGGGAACAGGTGGAACGCCGCGTTCGTCTCGCGGAAGCCCGCGACGTCGGTGAACTGGCCGTCCCCGAGGTGCTGCTCCGCGGCTTCGGCCCGCCTGCGGTACTCGGCGACCTGCTCGTCGGTGAGCCTGCCGACCGTCAGCTGCGCGGCACCCAGCTCGAGGGCCATCCGGGCGTCGAACGCCTCGTCGACGTCCGCGGCCTTGATGTGGATCGAGCCCGTCTCGGTGACCAGGCCGGTCCCGCTGAACTTCTCGTAGTAGAAGTTCAGCGGCGCGATCCCGTTGCCCTCCAGCCACTGCCGGACCGCGTCGACCATCGGTGGCGGACCGCACAGGTACACGTCGACGTCCCCGCCGTTGACGTGCCCGGGCTCGATGTAGCGCGTCACGTACCCCTTGTTCGGGTAGCTGCTCGCCTCGTCGGCGACGCAACAGGTGAACGTGAAGTTCGGCAGCTGCTTCGCGAAGTCCTCGAGCGCCTCGACCCGCACCAGGTCGGCGTCGTTGGTGACGCCGTAGACCAGGTGCACCGGCGAGTCCACCCCGGCGCCGGCGATCTTCTCCAGCATCGAGAGGAACGGGGCGAGCCCGGTGCCGCCCGCGAGCAGCAGCAGGGGCCGCTTGACCTCGCGCAGGTAGAAGCTGCCCAGCGGCCCGGTGAACTCGATGCGGTCACCGGACCTGGCCCGCTCGCGCAGGTAGGTCGGCAGCGCACCGGTGTCGGTGTTGCGCAGCAGGAAACCCACCTCGTCGGCCTGCGGGCCGGAGCTGAACGAGTACGACCGCGTCTGGTCCGTCCCCGGCACCACGATGTTGACGTACTGGCCGGGCAGGAAGCCCAGCGCCGACCGGTTGTCCAGCCGGATGGCGAAGTAGGTGCAGGTGTCGGAGACGTGGTCGATCGTGGTGATCTCCCCGGTGTGCGCCGACACCCCGGCCTTCGCGATGTCCGACGTCACCGGGATGTTGATCACGAGGTCCGACTTCGGGAACAGCTGGCAGGTCAGGACGTAACCGGCCGCCTCCTCGTCCTCGGTCATCGCCTCGTCCGGGACGTACTCGCCCAGCTCGTAGGTGCCCGACTCGCAGAAGCTCTTGCACGTCCCGCAGACGCCGTCGCGGCAGTCCAGCGGGATGTTGATGCGCGAGCGGTACGACGCGTCGGCGACCGTCTCGCCCTCGCGGCCCTCGACGAACCGGGTGACCCCGTCCTCGAAGGTCAGTGCGATCTGGTAGGCCATCGCCGCCTCCTACACGTGGTAGATGTCGACGACGTGGTGGATGTAGTCGTTCTTGAGGACGACCTTCTTCCGCTTGATCAGGGGGCGCGGCCCCGAGGTGTCCAGCGTGTAGAACGACGTCCCGAAGTAGGTGTCCACCGTCTCGTAGCGGTAGTAGAGGGTGAACCAGTTGAAGCGGATCTCCGCGGTGCCGCCCTCCTGCGTGAGGATCTCCACGTTGGTGATGTTGTGGCCGGTCCGCGGCTCGGGCAGGCTCGTCGCGCTGGAGCGCTCGGTGCGGATCCGGAACACCCGGTCCTCGAGCCCGCCCCGGTTGCCGTACCAGATCAGCGAGATCTCCCGCTGCGGGTCGGTGACGAGCGTGTCGTCGTCGTCCCACGCCGGCATCCAGAACTCGGCGTCGGGGGCGTAGCAGTCCAGCCAGCCCTCGAAGTCACGGTCGTCGAGCATCCGCGCCTCGGCGTAGAGGAACTGCTCGACCTCGTCGACGGTGATGGTCATCGGTCCTCCCGTTCCCGCTAGTGGCCCTGTGCCTTGGACTCGACGTCGACGGCGTGCTGCATCGCCCGCACCCAGTAGCCGTGCATGACGGGGTAGAGCCCCTCGTCCTCGACCTTCACCCCGCTCAGCACCGGCGTGATGCCGAGCGCCTTCGCGTCCTCGTCCGGGCCCTTGATCCAGTGCGCCGCGCCGCGG
>JBFWRR010000046.1:0-23451 GCA_050248815.1 Pseudonocardia sp.
CAGGCTCTCGTCGATCCCGTGCCACCGGCTCGCCGGGTCGCCCACGCCCGTCACCAGCACCGCCGCTCCCGGGAACGCCCGCGCGAACTCCGCGATGAACGGGATCGAGCCGCCGATGCCGGTCTCCACGACCTCGCTGCCGTAGGCCCGGGCGAACGTCCGTCGCGCCAGGTCGTAGACGTCGCCGACGGCCTTCAGCTCGTACGGGGCCGCCGCCGCCCCCGGCGTCACGGTGACGTGCGCGCCCCACGGGACGTGCGCCGTCAGGTGGGCGGCGAGCGCATCCTGCGCGGCCGCCGGATCGTCGCCCGGAGCCAGGCGCATGCTCACCATCGCGCGCGCCCGCGGCAGCAGCACGTTCGACGCCTCCGCGACCGACGGTGCGTCGATCCCGAGCACGGCCACGGCGGGGCCCTGCCACGCGCGCTCCGGGATCGTGCCCTCGCCGAGCAGCTCGACGCCATCGAGGAGGCCCGCGTCGGCGCGGAAGGTCGCGGGGTCGGGGTCGGGGGCGTCGCTGTGATGGTGCAGGCGGCCGGGGACGGCCACCCGGCCGGCGTCGTCGTGCAGGCTCGCGAGCGTGCGGCACAGCGCCGTCAGGGCGTCGCCGACCGGGCCGCCGTAGAGCCCGGAGTGCACCGGGCGCTCGAGCATCGCCACCTCGACGGTGCAGTCGACCAGCCCACGCAGGCTCGTCGTCAGCGCCGGGACGTCCACCGCGGGGTTGGCGGAGTCCGCGATGACGATGACGTCGCAGGCCAGGGCGTCGCGGTGCTCCGCCAACAGCTCGACGAGCGTCGGGGAGCCGGACTCCTCCTCGCCCTCGACGAACAGCACGACGTTCACCGGCGGTCGCCCGCCGAACGCGCGCAACACGGCGAGATGGGTCATGATCCCGGCCTTGTCGTCGGCGGCGCCGCGCCCGTAGAGCCGACCGTCGCGCTCGGCGGGCTCGAACGGCGGGCTTGTCCACAGCGCGTCCCCGCCGGTGGGCTGGACGTCGTGGTGGGCGTAGAGCAGCACGGTCGGCGCGCCGGGGTCCGTGGCCGGCCAGTGAGCGATCACCGCGGGCGCGCCCTCGCCGGCGGCCACGACCCGCACGGCGGCGGCGCCGTCCGCCCGGGCCAGCGCGGCGACCGCCTCGGCGCTGCGGCGGGTGTCGTCCCGGTGCGCCGGGTCGGCCCAGATCGAGGGGATGCGCACGAGGTCGCGCAGGTCGGCGAGCGCTCCGGGGAGCACCTCCTCGACGGCGGCGGCGAGGCTCTCAGCGGCCGGGTCGGAAGCGGGCGGGACGGCGGATTCATGCAGGTCAGCCACCCGACGACGCTACACCCGTCCGATCCCGGCGAGTTGCGCGTCCTGCCGGGGCGAGTTGCGGGTCCTGCCGGCACGAGTTGCGTTTCTTTCTTGCGTGGGTTGCGAATTTTGCCGGAGCGTGTTGCGCCTCTTGCCGGGCCGGACTGCGCGTTTCGTCCGCCAGTTGCGGGCGCAGGTTGAGCGTCCCGTCAGCCACGACACGGGTCGCCGCAGTCCGCTCGTCGCCGTTGCCCGACGGCCGCCCCACCGTCACCGATCGCTCACGACGCGTTGACATGCCGGGGCCGTACGCTCTGCGCCATGTCCCGGTTTCTCGCGACGATGCTCGACACCGCCGCGCACTCCGACCGCGGGATGACCACCGGCGAGCCGACCACCCCCGTGCGCACACCGTGGCCCGAGGTGCACTCCCGGGCGCGCGGGATGGCAGGCGCGCTGCGGGCGACCGGTGTCGTGCCCGGCGCGGCCGTCGGAATCCTCGCGGGCGAGCCCGCCCTCATCGCTCCGGCGGCGCAGGGCGTGTGGCTGTGCGGTGGCAGCGTCACGATGCTGCACCAGCCCACCGCGCGCACCGACCTCGTCGCGTGGGCGGAGGACACGGTCGCCGTGCTGCGAATGGTCGACGCCAGGCTGGTGCTGCTCGGCGCTCCGTTCGACGGCCTGGCCCCGGTGCTCACCGAGCGCGGCATCCCGTTCCGCGTCCTGCGCGAGCTGGACGGCGATCCCGTCGAGCCCGACGTGGACGTCGCCGGCGAGGGCGACACGGCGCTCCTGCAGCTCACCAGCGGGTCCACGGCGAAGCCGAAGGCCGTCCGCATCACCCACGGCAACCTGCACGCCAACATCACCGCGATGACCGCCGCGGCGCAGCTGGACCAGGCGCGCGACGTCCTCGTCTCCTGGCTCCCGCTGTTCCACGACATGGGGATGGTCGGGTTCCTCACCACGCCGATGGTGCGCGGGCTGGAGCTGGTCACGGTCACGCCGATGGACTTCCTGTCGCGCCCCACCCTCTGGGCCGAGCTGATCTCGAAGTACCGGGGCTCGGTGACGGCCGCTCCGAACTTCGCCTACTCCGTGCTCGCCCGCAGGCTCGCGCGCGCCGACGAGGGATCGTTGGACCTGTCGAGCATGCGGTTCGCACTCAACGGGGCCGAGCCGATCGACCCGGGCGTCGTGGAGGCGTTCACCTCCGCGGGTGCCCGGTTCGGCCTGAGCCCCGACTGCGTCGTCGCCGCGTACGGGATGGCGGAGACGGCGCTCGGCGTGTCGTTCGCGCCGGTCGACATGGGCCTGCAGGTCGATCATGTCGACGCGCACGCGCTGGAGTCGCAGCGGCGCGCACTTCCCGCGATGTACGGCCCGGCGCGCCGCTTCCCGAAGCTCGGGCCACCGCTGCCGGGCATCGAGGTGCGTGTCGTCGGCGACGGCGGCCGGGTGCTCGGCGAGCGGGAGGTCGGGGTGCTGCAGCTGCGCGGGGAATCCGTGACGCCCGGTTACCTGACCGTGGACGGCCCCGTCGCGACCCAGGACGCGGACGGCTGGTTCGACACCGGCGACGAGGGCTACCTGGCCGAGGGCTCCGTCGTGGTGTGCGGCAGGCGCAAGGACGTGATCATCATGGCCGGGCGCAACATCTACCCGACCGACATCGAGCGCGCCGCCGCGGGCGCGGACGGCGTGCGGGCGGGCAACGCCGTCGCCGTCCGGCTGGATGTGGCGGACGGGCGGCACCGGGAGTCCTTCGCCGTCGCGGTCGAGTCGCGGCAGGCGGGCACGGAGGACGAGCAACGGATCCGCACCGACGTGACGAGCCGGGTGGTGTCGGCGGTGGGGGTGCGGCCTGCCGAGGTCGTCGTCCTCACGCCGGGGAGCCTGCCGAAGACTCCGTCGGGCAAGCTGCGGCGAGCGGCGACGGCGGCGTTGCTGCTGGCGCGGGCCTGACGGTCCGGGCGTCGGCCGCCTCCGACCGGGAGCACGCCGCCGGGCGCCCGAGGCCCGGCGAGGAGCACATGTCGGCCTGATGAGATACGCAACTCGCGGGGGTGGGATGCGCAACTCGCGCGGGCTCGGCGAGTTGCGGGTTCGGCCGGCGCGAGTTGCGGGATCGGTCAGCCCGAGAGCGCGTGGAACCGGTTCTGCGCCGCCTCGAGCCCGTCGGCCAGCAGCGCCTCGGTCGCATCCGCGGCCAGGTCGATTCCGAGGTCGAGATCCTTGGATTCGACGGCGGAGAAGCGCCGCAGGACGTAGTCGGCCGGGTCCTGCCTACCGGGGGGACGGCCGATTCCGAAACGGACGCGCAGGTAGTCCCGCGTACCGATCGAGCGGCTGACCGACCGCAGCCCGTTGTGCCCGCCCTCGCCGCCGCCGCGCTTGAGGCGGATGACGCCGAACCCGAGATCGAGCTCGTCGTGTACGACGACGAGCTCCTCGACCGGCACGGAGTAGTAGCGCAGCAGCCCGGCGACCGGCCCGCCGGAGAGGTTCATGTACGTGCGCGGCTTCGCCAGGACGACGCGCCTTCCGCCGAGCCGCCCTTCGAGGACGTCCGCGTTCGTCCTGTGCTTGGCGAAACGGCCGCCACCCGCCCGCGCCGCGAGCAGTTCGACGACGCGGAAACCGATGTTGTGGCGCGTGGCGGCGTAGTCCGGCCCGGGATTGCCGAGCCCGACCACCAGGGCGGGGCCCGGCATCCGTCGTCCTCCCGTCAGTCCGCCGAGTCCGTGTCGGTCTTCTCGGGGCTGGTGGGTGCGTCCTCCACCACACCGGCGCCCTCGACGTCGACCTCGCCCTCGAGGTCTTCCGCGGTCGGCGCGGTGATCACGTTGACGACGAGCGCCTCGGCGTCCGCGCGCAGGATGACACCCTCGGGCAGCTGCAGGTCGCCGGCGAGGAACTGGGTCCCGACCTCGGCGCCCTCGACCGAGACCTCGATGTGCTCGGGAATGCTCAGCACATCGGCCTCGACCTCGACCGTGTTGAGCTCCTGGGTGATGAAGGTGCCGGGTGCCGCCTCGCCGGTGACCACGACCGAGACCTCGACCGTGACCTTCTCGCCGCGCCGGATGACCAGCAGGTCGACGTGCTCGATGTAGGGCCGGATCGGGTGGTTGACCACCGTCTTGGTCAGCGCGAGCTGGGGCTTGCCGCCGATGTTCAGGGTGAGCACGGCGTTGCGGCCCTGCTCGCGGACCACCCGGGAGAATTCCAGCGACGGCAGCGCCAGGTGCTGGGGGTCGGTGCCGTGTCCGTAAAGGACGGCGGGGATCTTGCCCGCGCGACGGGTGCGGCGGGCGGCGCCCTTGCCGAACTCCGTGCGGGTCTCTGCGTCGATGCGGACCTCGGCCACTTGCGTCTCTCCTCGATCGTGTCTCGGGCAGGACGCGACGAGGGGCCTGGCGGCCACGTCGATGACGGCGGACCTCATCGGGATGGGTCCGCCCTCGCCGCGGAACTGGCGACGACTCTACGTCAGCGGCCTCGCGTCGGGCCGGGCGGGCCGCCCGGCCGATGAAATGCGGAACTCGCGCAGGCGGGATGCGGAACTCGCACGGACTGCAGTCCGGCAGGATCCGCAACTCGCGCGGGTGAGATGCGGAACTCGCGTAGGTGGTCGGCCCGATGGGATGCCGAACTCGGACTGATGAGATGCGGAACTCGCGGGGGGGTGGGTCAGGCGTTGCCGTCGAACAGCGACGTGACCGAGCCGTCGTCGAACACCTCGTGGATGGCGCGGGCGAGCAGCGCGGCGATGGGCAGCACCCGCATGGTCGGGAAGCGCTTGTCGTCGGGGATCGGCAGCGTGTCGGTGAAGATCACCTCACGGGCGCCGCACTCGGCGAGGCGCTGCGATGCCGGGCCCGAGAGCACGCCGTGGGTGGCCGCGACGATGACGTCCGACGCGCCCGAGCGCAGCAGCACCTCGACGGTCTTCGCGACCGTGCCACCGGTGTCGATCATGTCGTCGATGACGACGCAGAGCCTTCCCTCCACGTCGCCGACGACGCGGTTCGCGACCGCCTCGTTGGGGCGGCGCGGGTCGCGGGTCTTGTGGATGAACGCCAGTGGCGTGCCGCCGAGGGTGTCGGCCCAGCGCTCGGCCAGGCGGACGCGCCCCGAGTCCGGGGACACGACGCACAGCTGGTGGTCCGCGTAGGTCTCGCGGATGTGCTCGGCCAGCACGGGCAGGGCGAACAGGTGGTCCACCGGCCCGTCGAAGAAGCCCTGGATCTGGGCGGTGTGCAGGTCCACGGTCATGATGCGGTCCGCGCCCGCGGTCTTGAACATGTCCGCGACGAGACGGGCGGAGATCGGTTCGCGACCCCGGTGCTTCTTGTCCTGACGCGAGTAGCCCCAGAACGGCATCACCACGGTGATCCGCTTCGCCGACGCGCGCTTGAGCGCGTCCACCATGATCAGGTGCTCCATGATGGCGTCGTTGATCGGGGCGGAGTGGGCCTGGATGACGAACGCGTCGCAGCCGCGGACCGACTCCTCGAACCGGACGAAGATCTCGCCGTTGGCGAAGGAGTACGTGGACTGCGGGGTGATGGTGACGTCGAGGTGCTTCGCGACCTCGTCGGCGAGTTCGGGGTGAGCCCGGCCGGAGAAGAGCATGAGGTTCTTCTTGGGCGTGGCCGACATGGCACTCACGGTCGTGCTCCGTCCGTACGGTCTGGGTCTGTGTCGGGATCGGTGGCGGCGCGTTCCCGGGCGGTGCGGGCCGCGTCCGCGGCGGCCGTACCGGGCCGCCTGCGCTCCACCCAGCCCTCGATCGTGCGCTGCGGTCCGGCGGACACCGCGAGCGCCCCGGGCGGCACGTCCTCGCGCAGGACGGTTCCCGCGCCCACGTACGCCCCGTCACCGACCCGCACGGGTGCGACGAACATCGTGTCCGAGCCGGAGCGGACCTGGGAGCCGATCTCGGTGCGGTGCTTGCGGACGCCGTCGTAGTTGACGAACACCGACGACGCGCCGATGTTCGTCCCCTCGCCGATCGTGGCGTCCCCGACGTAGGTGAGGTGGGGGACCTTGCTGCCGGCGCCGATGTCGGCGTTCTTCACCTCGACGAACGTCCCGATCTTCCCGCGCTCGCCGAGGCGCGCGCCGGGCCGCAGGAAGGCGTACGGGCCGACGGAGGCCCCGGGCCCGATCTCGGCGTCGCTTCCGTGGGTGCGCACGACCACGGCGTCCGGCCCGACGGTGACGCCGGTGAGCGTGGTGTCCGGCCCGACGGCGGCACCGGTGGCGACGTAGGTCGTGCCGTGCAGCTGGACCCCCGGATGCAGCACGACGTCCGGTTCGAGCACGACGTCCGAGTCCAGCCAGGTGGTGGCGGGATCGACGACCGTCACCCCGGCGAGCATCCAGCGCCGCACGATCCGCCGGTTGAGCTCGGCCCGGACGTCGGCGAGCTGTACCCGGTCGTTGATCCCCTGCGCCTGCCAGGCATCGTCGCAGTGCACGGCGATCGCGCGCCCGGCCATCGCGATCAGGTCGGTGAGGTAGAACTCGCCCTGGCTGTTGGCGGTGTCGAGGCGGTCCAGGGCGGCGGCGAGGTAGGCGCCGTCGAAGACGTAGACCCCGGAGTTGACCTCGCAGACGGCCTGCTGCTCGGTCGTGGCGTCCGCCTGCTCGACGATCCCGGTGACCGTCCCGTCCGCAGCGCCGTCCGCGTCGCGCAGGATCCGCCCGTAGCCGGTGGGGTCCTCGGCGGTGAAGGTGAGGACGGTGACATCGGCCTGTGCGGCGTGATGCGCGGCGAGCAGCGCGCGCAGCGTGTCCGGCTCCAGCAGCGGCACGTCGCCGTAGCTCACCAGGACGGGGCCGTCGGGGGTGGTGGGCAGGGCGTCCAGGCCGCAGCGTACGGCGTGGCCGGTTCCGAGCTGCTTGTCCTGGACGGCGGTGAGCACGGGTCGCTCCAGGCGCTCGGCGAGCGCGGCCACCTCGGCGGCCACCAGCTCGCGTCCGTGCCCGATGACCGCGACGAGCTGCTCCGGCCCGGTGGCGGCGGCCGCGTGGACGGCGTGGCCGAGAAGGGTTCGCCCGGCGATCGGGTGCAGGACCTTCGGCCTCGCCGAGCGCATCCGGGTGCCCTCGCCTGCGGCGAGGATGACGGCTGCCGCCGGGTTGCGGGCCGTGGCCGGGACGGGTTCCCGCCCGAGGCGGTCGGGCATGGACTTTCGCTCCCTGGTTCGCGGCGCCGCGGCGCCCGTGCGGCTCGACGCGTGCCGGGGGCCCGCGCCGGCGGACCGACTGTCGCGCGTCGGGGGGACGACGCGATCGTACGTCCTCGCTGTACGTCTGCCGAGCGGCCCTGGTTCCACCCCGTTGTGATGATTTCCGCGTGCGGTCCGTGATCGGGTGACGTGAGGGTCTCCACCGCTCGGGGCAGTAACCACTAGTAGTCGCGCGTCGTTGGCCTGAGCGTCTCTCACGAACCGACCCGTTGAAGGGTTTCGATGCGCCCCCAGAGCAGGTCCGCCCGTCCCCGGACGCGCACCGTCATCGTCGCCGTCCTGATCCTCCTCGGCGTCCTCGGCTCGGTCGGGGTGGCGCAGGCAGCGGGGGGCGGTGGCGGCAAGGACGGCGGCACGGTCTGCGCCGACGGCCGCCGCGACACCAACCCCGCCGACGGGGTCTGCGCCCGCGACGAGGAGTCGAAGAGCGACAAGAAGGACGGCGACAAGAAGGACGGCGACAAGAAGGACAGCGACAAGAAGGACGGCGATAAGGTCGGCAAGAAGGACGACGGCAAGGGCGACAAGAAGGACGGGGACAAGAAAGGCAAGACCGCTGCGCCCAAGGACCCGAATCTCGTCGCCGGCACCCCGTGCACGAAGGCGGCCGAGGCCTGTGCCGACCTCAAGGCCAGGAAGGCGTGGCTGATCAAGGACGGCAAGGTGACGCGCGGGCCGGTGCCGCTGTCCTCCGGCGGCCCGGGCTACGAGACCCCGCGTGGCGACTTCAAGGTCCAGTGGAAGAACAAGGACCACCGCAGCGCCGAGTTCGACAACGCCCCGATGCCGTGGGCGGTGTTCTTCACCGACAGCGGCATCGCCTTCCACCAGGGCGACCTCAAGTCCGCCTCCCACGGCTGCATCCGGCTGGGCGCCCAGGACGCCGAGGCCTTCTTCAACGCGCTGAACACCGGTGACGACGTCCAGGTCCGCTGATCAGGGCCCTGTGTCCGCTGCCGCTCACCGGTTCCAGGTCCCGCTCGTCGCGGCTGTCCGACCGATCAACGCACCGTTGCGGGAACTGGGATACTCCGGCGTGCGCACCGGGTTGAACGGTCGCACGAGGTAAGTCGGTCGGCACCACGGAACGGGGGTTCACAATGAGGTGCACGGGCAACGGACGGCCTGAGCCGCCGCCGCCACCGCCGCCGGGTCGCTGAAGGTTCGCGAGAGCGACGATCGTCAGAGGGGTGGTGCCCGTGTCCGGGGCCACCCCTCAGGCGTGTCCGGACCCCGTGAGCGGGTGCCCCGAGTCCGCCCCGCTCACGATCATTGCGTCACGGATGCGTCATCGATCATGAACGGGAGATGCGTCCGAGCGGCCCGACCTGCTGCTCCGCCGCCAGGATTCGAACCTGGACCATCGGAACCAAAATCCGAGGTGCTGCCGTTACACCACGGCGGACAGGCTTCCATCCTGGCACGCCCCTTCTGGGCCACTCCGGGCAGCGCGTCGTTCGCCCGATGTTGCGGCGGTCGCGGTGTCCGACCCGCAACGGGTCGGCTACTCTCAGCATACGAAGCGGTCACGCCGCGCATCGAGGCCGTCACCCGACCCCGAGGAGATCCGTGTCCGCAGAGGCATATGCCGTGCCAGATCCCACCCTTCCCGACCCGGTCCGGACGCCGAGGCCCAACGCCCCGCTCCCGATCGTCGACGGACGGCGTACCGGGGTGCAGCACCTCCTGATCTACGTGTTCGTCGCGACACCGATGATCGCGCTCGTCGCCGCTGTGCCGCTCGTGTGGGGCTGGGGGGTGAACTGGCACGACCTGGCGCTGCTCGCGGTCTTCTACGTGATCAGCGTCCTGGGGATCACCGTCGGCTTCCACCGCCACTTCACGCACAAGTCGTTCAAGGCCAAGCAGTGGTTGCGGGTGGCGATGGCGATCACCGGGTCGCTCGCCGTGCAGGGCAACGTCCTGAACTGGGTGGCCGATCACCGCCGCCACCACGCGTTCTCCGACCGGGATGGCGACCCGCACTCGCCGTGGCTCTTCGGGACCTCGCCGCTGGCGGTGGCGAGGGGCTTCCTGCACGCGCACATGGGCTGGTTCTTCGACCGGGCCGAGACCAACCACCGCCGGTTCATCCCGGATCTGCTCGCCGACCGCGCGGTGCTGGGTGTGGCGCGCACGTTCGGGTTGTGGGTGACGGTGAGCCTCCTGCTGCCGGCGGTCATCGGCGGGCTGGTGACGATGTCCTGGTGGGGCGCGGTGAGCGGGTTCTTCTGGGGCGGCCTCGTGCGGCTCGCGGTCTCGAACCACGTGACCTGGTCGATCAACTCGATCTGTCACATGGTGGGGGCGCGGCCGTTCCGCTCGCGGGACCGGTCGCGCAACTTCTGGCCCCTGGCTCTGGTGTCGATGGGGGAGGCCTGGCACAACCTGCACCACGCCGACCCGACCTGCGCGCGCCACGGTGTGCTGCCGGGCCAGATCGACGTGTCCGCCCGGGTCATCTGGGTCTTCGAGCGGCTCGGTTGGGCCTACGACGTGCGCTGGCCCACGTCCCAGCGGCTCGCGAAGCTGGCAGTGGACGCCTGACGCTCGGTTATCTGCCGCCAGGCTGGTTCACTCCTTCGGGCTTATCGCCCCGCCGCCTCGGCTGATCGTGCACACTGTCCGTCGTGCTCGCTGTGATGCCGCTCGACGCGGAGCGCCGGTGCTGAGCCTGCTGCCCGAGCGCCTGGACCGGTTGCTGCTGGTCGGTGCGCACACCGTGGACATCGCCGCGGGCGCCGGTGGTGCCCTCCTCGAACTCTGCCGCGCCCACCCCGGGGTCGCGGTGCAGGCGCTCGTCGTCACCGGCGGCGGCTCACTGCGGGAGGAGGAGGAGCGCTCCGCGCTCACCGCGTTCTGCCCGGGTGCGCGCCTGGAGGTCTCGGTCCTGGACCTGCCCGACGGTCGCCTGCCCTCCCGCTGGGAACGAGCCAAGGTCGCGCTGGAGGAGCTGCGCACCCGGGGCGACCCCGATCTCGTCCTGCTGCCGACCCCGCGCGGCGGCCTGCAGGACCACCAGGCGCTCGCCGCGCTCGTCCCCACGGTGTTCCGCGACCACCTGCTGCTCGGCTACGAGGTAGTCACCGGCGACGGCGACCTCGGCAGGCCGGCGCTGCACCTGCCCATGTCGGAGCCGGTGCTGCGGGAGAAGATCGCGAAACTGCACGAGCACTACGGCTCGCAGCGCGACCGGAGCTGGTTCGACGGCGAGGTGTTCGGCGGGCTCGCCCGGATGCGCGGCCTGCAGTGCCACGCCCGCTACGCCGAGGCCTTCCACGTGGGGACGTTCGTCCTCGGCGTGGCACCCCTGCCCGGCATCGACCCGGACTGACGGGGCGGCGAGCCCCTACTGGTCCGGGGCGATCGCCAGGTCCAGCACGTCGATCGGGAACGCGCCGCGGTCGGTGAACGTGCCCTCGCCGAGGGACACCACGAGCAGCCGGTACGCATCACCCGTCGCGACCACCGCGTACGCGTCGTCGTCGCGGGCGTCCTCGAGGCCGCCCCGGGAGTAGACGTCGAGGCCCGCGTCGCCGGTGAGGGCGCTGAGCGTGCCCGGGCTGCCGATGCCGCGGACCGTGCCCTCCTCCTGGGGGTCGAGCACCCCAAGGCGCTCGTCGCGGGTGTCGATGACGCCCGGGGTCGTGCCGGTGGCCGGGTCGGTGTCGTTGTTGGTGTAGGCGAGGCCCACGATGCCGGTGGCGGTGACGGGCGTGAGGGCGAGCGTGCCCGCCCGGTGCAGTGGCGCGTCCGTGACCGTCGGCCCGGCGGGGCCGGCGCCGTCCCCGAACGCCTGGGCGAGGTTCTGGCCGGTGTCGCTCACGATGCGCAGCCCGTCCGCCACCGGGTCGACGTCGAGACCGAAGTGCTCGCCGTCCAGCGCGACGGACAGCGCCCCGACCTTCGTCGCGTCCGCGGTGCGGTCGTCGACGAGATACACCCCGCCCGCGTCACCCACGCCGTAGAGGCGCCCCGTGGCGGGGCGGAAGTCGATCCCGATGAGGAACTCGTCGCCGTCGAGGCCGGAGAACGGCCCGAGCATGCGGGCGCGCTCCGGCTCGTCCGTGCGGAACGCGACGAGCTCGGTGCCACCGCCCGCGAGGCCGACGGCCCGCAGGCCCCCGAGTTCCTCTGCGGAGGCGGCGGGACTCGTCACGAGGACGGCCGCGGTGGCTGCGGCCAGTGCGGTGGCGACGGCTGCGGACCGGGACGTCCGGATCACGGCGTGCCCTCCTCGGCGGGGTCGGCAGGGTCGGCCGGGAGCAGCAGCGGCGGGTGCCCCGCGAGGAGCCGCTCCGCGACGGTGTCCACGCCGAAGGGGCACCCGGTGTCCGAGTGCGCCGTGCGGAGCCTCATGTGCGTCTCCCGTACGGGCGGGGGACGCGAGGCCCGCCCACAAGAGGAAACGGACGGCGGGTGATCGGGGTACGAGGGAGCTGATCACTCGATCGGGCAGAAGGTCGGCGACGCAGCGTCAGCCGGTGACGTCGCGTAGCGAGCCGGACGGCTCCGTCGGCGATGCGACGTCACCGCGCGCCGGGGTCACCGGGGGTCGATCCGCAGCACCCGGTCGTCGGAGCCGTTCGACGTCGTCACGAACAGGGAGCCGTCCGGCGCCGCGCGCACCGCCCGCAGCCGCCCGAACGTCGCGTCCAGCTCCGCCGGCACGCCCACCGATGCCACCGCGCCGTCCGGGCCGAGGGTCATCAGCAGCAGCTTCTCGCCGCGCAGCGCCCCCACGGCCAGCGCCCCGTCGAGCGTTCCCCACTGCGGCCCCGACACGAACGCGGCGCCGGACACGGCCTCCACCGGGCGCCCGGAGCTCCAGACCGCGGGGACGGCGTCGGGGAAGCGCTCCCGGTCCGTCATCGGCACGGACTCGTCGTAGCCACCGACCGTGCCGCCCTGGGACGGATCCCAGCCGTAGTTGCCGCCGGAGCGCAGCAGGTTGACCTCGTCGTCGGTGGACGGCCCGTGCTCGGCCGTGTAGACCTCGCCCGTTCCCGGCCTCAGGGCCACCCCCTGCACGTTGCGGTGCCCGTAGGTCTGGACGAGCCGCTGCGCCGGGTTCGGGGCGTCCGCGAACGGGTTGCCGGGGGCGGGATCGCCGTCGAGGGTCAGGCGCAGCGTCTTGCCGCCCAGCGAGGTCAGGTCCTGTGCCACCGAGCCGTTCGCGCTGTCGCCGGTGCCCACCACGAGCAGCCCGTCGGCGTCGATCGTGGGACGGCAGCCGGAGTGGCGGCCCGACGAGGCGATCGGCAGGCCCGCCACCAGCGGGTCCGCGACCCGCCGGGCGGTCGTGCCGGCCAGCTGCCAGGTCACCAGCCGCACGTCGACGGGGCGGCCGTTCTCGGCGTGGGTCTGGCAGGTGGTGAAGCGCCCGCTCGTCGCGAAGTCCGGGTGCACGACCAGGCCCATGAGCCCGCCCTCGCCGCGCGCGTAGACGTCGGCGAGATCGGCCCGCACCGGGGTGAGGGTCGCGCCGGGCCGGGTGGAGGACAGCAGCGAGATCCGCCCGGGGCGCTCGGTGACGAGTACCCGGCCGTCCGGCAGGAACCCGACGTCCCAGGGGTTCTCCAACCCGGCGGCGACCGTCGTGACCTGCAGCCCCGGAGTGCCCGACCGCGGCACCGGCGTGGCCGACGGGCCCGATCCGGTGCCGGTGGCGGGCTCGGGGGTGGCGCATCCGGTGAGGGCGACGAGCAGGGCGGCGGTGACGGCGGTTGCGGCGGTGGCGATGCAGCGCGCGGGCGGCATGCCGCCATCCTTCCGCCGCCGAGGTCAACGCACCGTGTGCCGATACCGTCTGCCCCTGTGCCCGCGTACCTCCGATATCCGCACCTGCACGGCGAGGACCTGGTCTTCGTCGCCGAGAACGACGTCTGGACCGCACCGGTCCGCGGCGGCCGGGCCTACCGGCTCACCGCCGACGATGTGCCCGCAGCGACGCCCCGGCTCGCACCCGACGGCACACGGGTGGTCTGGGCCTCGTGGCGCACCGGTGTCCCTGAGGTGTTCGTCGCTCCCCTGGACGGGGGTAGCGCGACCCGGCTGACCTGGTGGAACACGACGAACACGCGCTGCGCCGGCTGGACGGCCGACGGCGAGGTGCTGGCGGTCAGCAGCACGGGCGAGCCCACGCGCCGCACCTGGGCGCACGCCCTGCCCGCGGGCGGTGGCGTACCGCGGAGGCTGCCGTACGGGCCGGTGTCCGCCGTCGCGCTCGGCCCGGCGGGCGAGGTACTCGCGGCCAGCGCCGGCGCGCACGACATGGCCCGCTGGAAGCGTTACCGCGGCGGCCTCGCGGGGACGCTCTGGTGGGACGCCACCGGCTCGGGGAAGTTCGAGCGCTTCGCGGCGGATCTCGACGGGCAGATCGACTCGCCGATGCTCGTGGGGGGCCGGGTGGCGTTCGTCTCCGACCACGAGGGCTGGGGGAACCTCTACTCCCTCGCCCTCGACGGCACGGACCTGCGCCGCCACACCGACCACGGCGCGCCCGGCAGCCCCGCCTTCTACGTCCGCCACGCCACCACGGACGGCGAGCGGATCGTCTACGAGTCCGCTGGCGAGCTGTGGATCGTCGACGCGCCTGCCGCCGATGCCCGGCCCCGCCGGGTCGACGTGCGCCTGTCCGGGCCGCGCACCCGCCGCGACCCGCACCGCGTGTCCGCGGCCGCGTGGCTGCGTTCGGCGGTGCCCGACCGCACCGGCCGGGCGAGCATCGCCCTCGTCCGGGGGACCGTCCACCGCCTCACCCACCGCGACGGTCCGGCCCGGACGCTTTTCGCCGAGCCCGGAGCACGCGCGCGGCTGGCCGCGCCGCTCGGCGAGGACCGCGCGATCTGGGTCGACGACCTCGACGGCGAGGACGCGATCTGCATCGCCCCGCTCGACGACCGTGCCGAGGGTGCCCCGCCCCGGCGGCGGCTCGGCGCGGGTGAGGTCGGGCGGGTGCAGGAGATCGTCGTCGCCCCCGATGCGTCGCGGGTCGCGCTCACCGTCCACGACGGGCGCCTGCTGCTGCTCGACGTCGGGTCGGGGTCGCTGCGCGAGCTCGCCCGCGGCGCGGACGGTGAGATCTCCGGGCTGGACTGGTCGCCGGACGGCGCCTGGCTCGCCTACTGCGATCCCGTCGAGCCCGGGATCTCCCGGATCATGATCGTGCGGCCCGGAGACGGTGCGGCCGGCGGGGACGGCGGGCCGGCCGACGAGCGGGTCGTCGTCACCGAGCCGCGGTTCGTGGACCGCTCCCCGGTGTTCACCCGCGACGGTCGCTACCTCGCGTTCCTCTCCCGGCGCAGCTTCGATCCGATCCACGACGAGCATTCCCAGGACCTCACGTTCCCGGCGTCGTGGCGCCCGTTCCTGGTACCGCTCGCGGCGCGCACGGCCTCGCCGTTCGGGGCGGGCCCCGACGGGCGGCCGACCTCCGCCTCCGACGAGACCCTGCAGGACCCGCCCGCACCCCCCGCCGAGAACGAGGGCAGGCCCGCGGACGGCGAGGCGGCCGAACCCGAGGAGGTGGCGGGGGAGGCGTCGGGGAGCGAACCCGGCGAACGGAGCGGCGACGCCCGCGAGGTGGTCGTCGACGCCGAGGGGCTCGCGGCGCGGATCGTGCCGGTCCCGGTCACCGAGGGCCGCTACTCGGGGATGGCGTCGGCCAAGGACTGCCTGCTGTGGTTCTCCAGCCCCGTCGCGGGGATGCTCGGCGACGGGCGTGTCGAGGGCGAGCGCCCCGAGCGGCCCGTCCTGCTGCGTTACGACCTCGTCCGCCGCAAGCTCGACGTCATCGCCGACGCCGCGGACGCCTACGACGTGTCCGGGGACGGCACCCGGCTCGTCGTTCGCGACGGGTACGCGCTGCGGGTGCTGCGCACGGACCGTTCCGGGTCGAGCGCGCCCACCGACAGCGCGGAGGGCCCCGGGGACGAGTTCGAGATCGACACATCGCGGATCTCGGTCACGGTCGATCCGGGCGCGGAGTGGCGCCAGATGTTCGACGAGGCGGGACGGCTCATGCGCGACCAGTTCTGGGTCGAGGACATGGCGGGCGTGGAGTGGGCGGGCGAGCTCGCCCGCTACCGGCCGCTCGTGGACGCCGTGGGCAGCGTCGACGACCTCGTCGACCTGCTCTGGGAGGTGCAGGGCGAACTGGGCGCCTCGCACGCCTACGTCTCGGGCGGGGACACCCGTGGCGGCTCGAGCGGGCGAGCCGGCCTGCTCGGTGCCGATCTCGAGCCCGCCGAGGACGGGTGGCGCGTCGTGCGCGTGCTCCCACCGGAGACCTCGGCGCCCGCCGCACGCAGCCCGCTGTCCGAACCCGGGGTGGACGTGCGCGCGGGCGACGTGATCATCGAGGTCGGCGGCCGCCCGATGGATCCCGCGCTGGGGCCCGCGCCGCTGCTGGTCGGTACCGCGAACCGGACCGTCGAGCTCACCGTGCGCAGCGCCTCCGGCGAGGTGCGGCGGGTCGCGGTCAAGCCGCTGGCGGGCGAGGGGGAGTTGCGCTATCAGGACTGGGTCGCGGGGCGGCGCGCCGTTGTCGCGGAACGTTCCGGCGGGCGGCTGGGATACCTGCACGTCCCGGACATGGACGCCGACGGCTGGGCGCAGCTGCACCGCGACCTGAGCCGGGAGACCGCCCGCGACGGGCTCGTGGTCGACGTGCGGGCCAACCGGGGCGGCTACATCTCGCCGATCGTGCTGGAGAAGCTGGCGCGCCGCGTCATCGGCTGGGACTGGGTACGCCACCGCCTGCCCCTGGCGTACCCGGCCGACGCCCCGCGGGGCCCGGTCGTCGCGGTCGCCGACGAGCTCACCGCCTCCGACGGCGACGTGGTCACCGCGGCGTTCAAGCGGATGGGGATCGGGCCGGTCGTCGGGGTGCGCACCTGGGGCGGGGTGATCGGCATCGACCGGGGATACCGGCTGGTGGACGGCACGCAGGTCACGCAGCCGCGGTACTCGTTCTGGTTCGACGACCTCGGCTGGGGCGTGGAGAACCGGGGCGTCGAGCCGGACGTGGAGGTGGTGGCGACCCCGCAGGACTGGGTGACGGGCCGCGATCCCCAGCTGGAACGGGCGGTCGAGCTGGCGCTGGAGCTGCTGGCGCAGCGCCCCGCCGTACGCCCCCCGGACCCGGCGACGCGCCCCCCGCGGGTGCGGCCGGAACTTCCCCCGCGCCCATCTGTTTGAGCGTTCAACTATCTCGCGGTATGCTGGGCCGGTCACCGACCCGAGGAACCGCCATGACCGACCAGCCGACCGTCGCCGCCGTGCGGCTCAACCACGCCGTCCTGTTCGTGACCGACGTCGACCGTGCCGTCGACTTCTACACCCGCGTGTTCGACATGACCGTCGTCGTCCGCGAGCCTCGCGCGGAGGCGGCCTTCCTGCGCCTGCGCCGCGGTGCCAACCACCACGACCTCGGGCTGTTCGGCCTCGGCCCGGGCGCGCGCAAGCACCGCGGTGTCGGGCTCTACCACCTGGCCTGGCAGGTCGACACGATCGACGAGCTGGCGGCGGCGCAGGTCGCGCTCGCGGAGGCGGGGGCACTCTCCGGTGCGTCCAGCCACGGGGCCACGAAGAGCCTGTACGGGGCCGACCCCGACGGCAACGAGTTCGAGATCATGTGGATGCTGCCGCGTGCGGCGTGGGGGGAGCACGAGAACTCCGCCGTCGTCGAGCGCCTGGATCTCGCGGGCGAGCTGCGGCGCTGGTCCGGCGTGCGTACGGCGGGCCGGATCGCCGTCGACCCCGCCCCCGCGGACCCCGCCCCCGCCTGACCCGCGAGTTGCGCATCTCACCGGGGCGAGTTGCGGGTTTCACCCCCGCGAGTTGCGCATCTCGCCGGGGTGAGTTGCGGGTTCTCCCAGGCCTGCGGCCAGGCCGTCAGCCGACGGCCTGCGCCTCCGCGGGGCTCGTGCGCCGCAGCCGGAACCACAGGACGAACAGCGCGACGGCGGCGAGGTGCACGCCGACCACACCGGTGAGGAAACCGCCGCGGTCCAGCGCCGGCCCCGCGGCGGGCTGCAGCACCACGTGCACCAGCGCGAACGCGCCGAGCCCCGCGAGCAGCGCCCAGCGGGAGCGTGACCAGTCCAGCACGGCCGCGCCGTCGAGGAACCGCACCGGGATCATCGCGAAGGCGAGGTGGACCACCACGGTGACGGTGACGGCGGTCAACCCCGATGCGAGGAACTGCCCGGCGAACCCCGCACCCGCGGGGCCGAGCAGCGGGTCGCGCAGCATCCACGCGACGGCTCCGAGCGTGGCGAGGCTCGCCGCCGCGACCGCCTTCGCCCGGCCGTCGCGCAAGCCGCCGTATGCGCGCAGCGAGATGTAGTCCGCGGATCCCGCCGATGTCGCGATCGCCGCGAACGCCCCCGCGACGAGCCCCGCGTGCACTCCGAGGACGCGCGTCGCGACCACGGTTGCAAGGCCGAGCAGGAGGAGCCCGGGCACGCGGCGCAGATGGCCGCGCTGCGGCCCCGACCGGCCGAGCAGGATCTGGCGCGTCACCTCTGCCACGGCCGTGACCAGCAGGAACGCGGCCGCCAACCCCAGCGCCAGTGCGATCGAGGAGGCGTCGAGCCCGAGCAGGGGAGCCCCTGCCGCGTACGCCGTGATCGTCACCCCGGTCCCCACGAGCGGCCCGGACAGCCCCGTGCGGCGGATCCGGCCGGACAGCCGCCGCACGATCCGCTCGGCGTTCACGTCCGCCGTCCGGTTGACCAGCCGTGCCGGCAGCACGAGCAGAGTGAGAAGGACGAGCGCCAGCATCGCGCTGCGCACGACGGAGGTGGCGTCGGTGCGGACCTCGTCCGGCGCCGGGACGGCGGCGGCGGCGTCCAGGGCCGCCCGGCCGGTCCACGAGCCGGAGAGCGGCACGACGGCGGCCTCGTTCCCTGTCGCGGGGGCCTCCGCCGGGCCGGGGGTGTCCGAGCCCGCGGCGGTGGCGTCGATCGGCATGGCCTGCGTGATCCGGTCCGGGCCGGTCGGTGCGCCCGATCCGGCGCCCGCCGGGCCGGAGGCCGCGGCCGGGCCGGGCCGGGCGACGGGCACCTCCGTCGGCGGTCCGGCCGGAACCACGGGGACCGCCGGCAGCGGCGTCGTGCCGCCCACGCTGCCGAGGGCCCGGAGCACCCCCGGGACGACGGGCAGCCCGTCGAGGGTGGCCTGCGCGGGGGAGCCGGGGGCGCGCCCGATGCCGTCGGCCGCACCCGGGAGGGAGCCGCTCGCGCCCGGCTCCCCGGAGCTCACGGGACCGCCGGAACCGGTCGCCTCCGCGGCGCCCGGGCCGGCCGTCCCGGACCCGCCGCGCAGCGCGCCCGACTCCGCAGCGGAGCTGCCGGCCGGACCCGGCGCGCTTCCGGTGCCCTCCTGCGGCCTCATCTGCGGGCCGGTCGGCACCTGTCCGGGCAGCAGCCCGGACAGCAGGGCGTCCGGGTCGACGGGCACGCCGGGCAGCACCGGTGGTCCGACGGGGGTCGTGCCGGGCCCGAACGAGACGTCGTCGAGCGCGACGTCGGCCGGGGTCGCGCCCGGGCACGGACCCGCACCGAGGCGCAGCGGGGCGGCGTTGTCCAGATCGACCCGGCCGTCCGAGCGACCACTCGCGGCCACGCCGTCCACCTGCACGGAGAGCGTCGGGCCGGAGCGGATCAGAGTGACCTCGTGCCAGCGGCCGTCGTGCACGTCGGTGGGATGCGCGACGGCCACCTCGGTCCCGGTGCCGTCGCCGAGCACGGCGCGCACCCGCCCGTCGCGGGTCGTGACGTCCAGGCCGGTGCCGCACGCGGCGGACTTGGCGAGCACCTGCTCGCGTGCCGCCCCGCTGCGACCGAAGAGCGCGGAGAAGCGCACCGTGAAGTCGCGGGGGCCGAAGTTCGCCGCCGCGGGCCCGGCCGCGGTGAGGTGGCGGCCGTCGCCGAGGTCGAAGGCGCGATCACCCGGTGCCCCGCTGCGCCCCGGAGCCCACGCCGCGCCGCCCGACCAGGTCAGGGCGCTGTTTCCGTAGGCGTCGGTGGTGTCCTCGGCGGAGTAGAAGCTCCGCATGTCCCCCGAGCTCTCCGCTGCCGTCGCCGGGGAGGCGGTCCCGAGCGCCAGCCCGACGGGCACGACCGCACCGACGAGGGCGCCGACGACGACCCGACGTGTCCAGCGACTCCGCACGTTCTCGATCCCCCGCTCAGCTCCGCCGGCCCGACGGCCACGCGCTCCCGCTCGTTCAGAGGCCCCAACGACGCCTCCGCCACACGGTTGCGCGTCGCTCATTCGAATGGCGTAACCGCTGGTCGATCGGCAGCCGTGACGGGGTGTTGGTGTTGATCACGCTCCGCGCAGGGACGAGGGTCGCTCGACCCGGTGATCCATGCTGTGGTCCCGGCCGGTGGCTACGGTGGGTGGCATGTGCCGCAACATCCGCACCCTCCACAACTTCGAGCCCCCCGCCACGGCCGACGAGGTGCACGGTGCGGCGTTGCAGTACGTCCGCAAGATCAGTGGTGCGGCCCGCCCGTCGCAGGTCAACGCGGTGGCCTTCGAGAAGGCGGTCCAGGCGGTGGCCGCCGCGACGCAGGCGCTGCTGGACGAGCTCGTCACCTCCGCGCCCCCGCGGGACCGCGAGATCGAGGCGGCGAAGGCCCGCGAGCGGGCTGCCGTGCGCTACGCCCGCTGAGCGGCCCGGACCACCCGGCCGGCCCAACGGACGCCGTGCGCCGAGCGGTGCGGGCGGCCCGTCGACGGCAGGCGGTGCGACGGCCCCGGTGGCCCGCCCACCCGAGCGGGCCACCGGGCCCGGTCAGGCCTCGGTCGCGGGCACGGCGTCGGGCGCAGTCTCCGCCGTGGTGAGGGCAGGCTCGGCCGGGAACGGAGCTGGCCGGGCCAGCGCCACCGCCACGAACGCGACGAGCGAGCACACCGGCGCGATGAACGTCGGCCACCCGTCGAACCCGGGACCCACGAGGTCGTTCGGGATGTGGAGCAGGGTGTTCTCGACCCCGTACATCGTCGGCGTCAGCGCGAAGAGCACCAGCCGTACCGTGACGCCGACCGCGATCGCCGCCGCCGCGGCGGCGGTGGTGGTGGTCCGCGACCAGTAGTGCCCGAGCACGAACGGGACGATCAGCCCGGCGAGCATGAGGTCGAACGCCAGCGTGAGCAGGATGCCCGTCTGCGGGACCACCAGGGCGAAGAAGATCGCCACCCCGACGACCGGCAGCATCGTGATCCGCACGATCCGCAGGAGCGGGTCCGCCACGGTCGTGTCCTGCGGCCGCGGCTCGACCCCCGCGATGTTGCGGACCGCCACCGCGGCCGTGCCGAGGATCGCGCCGTTGGCCGTCGAGCACGAGGCGGCGACGATCGCGGAGAGCACGAGGATCGTGAGCAGCGGCGGTGCGTACGTGTCGAGCAGGGCGAAGAGCACCGGGCCGTCGGTGGGCTCGCCACCGAAGATCGCGACGCCGGACAGCGCCACCAGCGCGTACGGGATGCCGACGACCGCGGTTCCGGCGGCGCCGATGAAGCACGCGCGCCGGGCGATCTCGGGGGTGCGGGCGGAGAAGATGCGCTGCATGAAGTCGATGGCGACGATGTCGCCGATGCCGAGCGCGACGAGGGTCGCCCAGTTGACGACGGCCCCCTGGGCCGGGTCGCCGAGCTGGCCGAGGTCGAACGGGCCCATCCCCTCGGGCACCGTGATCCCGAACCTGACGGCCACCCAGACCAGCAGCGCCGCCGAGCCGACGACCGTGATCACCATCTGGATGAGGGCGGTGTAGGCGTCGCTGAACATGCCGCCGGAGAGCGTGTAGCTCAGCACCACGATGACGATCAGGACGACGCCCAGCCAGTACGGGGTGCCGAGGAAACGCTCGAACAGGAACCCGCCCGCCACGAGGTTGCCCGCGAGCAGCAACGAGAAGCTGAAGATCATCAGGGCCGACGCGGCCAGCTCGACCCCGCGCCCGTACCTGATGCGGTAGAAGTCGGGCAGGCTCAGCAGCTTCATCGCGTTCATCCGCTTGGCGAAGAAGATGCCGGTGAGCAGCAGGCACAGTCCCAGTCCCAGGGGCAGCGAGGCGCCGGCCCAGAAGCCGAGCGAGTACGTGAGATCGGTGTTGCCGAGGGTGGCGTTGGAGTCGACGGCCTGGCCCATGAGCCCGGCCGCGACCAGGGGCACCGCGAGCGACCGGCCCGCGACGAGGAAGTTGGTGCTGTCGCCGTCCACCTTGCGGGCGACGGCCAGCCCGACCGCGATGACGGCGAGGACACCGATCGCGACTCCGATGATGATCATGGCAGCTCTCCGGGTGAGGTGGCTGCCGACGCCGCGCTGCGCCGGCGGGGTGGGACTCAGGAGGACGTGCGCGGCAGGTGGCCCGAGCGGACCAGGCAGCCGAGGGTGTCGCAGATGACACGCGTGGCGATGAGCGAGGTGATCTCGGCGTTGTCGTAGGGCGGCGAGCACTCCACGACCTCGATCCCGGCCAGTGGCCGGGCGTCGGCGATGATCTGGATGAACTTCAGGACCTCGCGCGGCAGGAAGCCGCCGGGCTCGGGCCAGCCGGTCCCGGGGACGAACGCCGCGTCGAGGCAGTCGACGTCGAACGAGAGCCACACGGCGTCCGCGCCGTCCCAGGCGACGTCCAGCGCGCGCTGGGCGGCGTCCTCGATCCCCATCTCGACGCAGTCGGTGACGGTGAGGATCGTGGTGCCGCGCTCGCGGCCGATCTTCACGCCCGGCCGCGGGGCCTGCCAGCCGCCGATCCCGATCTGCACGAGGTTCTTCGCCGGCACGTTGGGCAGGTCCGTGGCGTGGAACCACGGCGTGGTGTGCATCCGCTCGTCGAGGTCGGTCTCCTGGGTGTCGACGTGGCGGTCGAAGTGGATGATCCCGAGGTTTCCACCGTTCAGGTGGGGCGCGACGCCGCGGGTGGTCGGGTAGCCGATCGAGTGGTCGCCGCCGAGCACCACGGGGAAGGCGCCGCTCGCGTACACGTGCGAGACGGCCTTGGTGATCTGGTCGAACGTCTTCTCGAAGTTGCCGGGAATGGTGAAGATGTCCCCGAGGTCGCAGATCGTGATCGACTCGCGCAGGTCCACGCCCAGCTCGAAGCTGTACGGGCCGTAGAGCGCGGAGATCTTGCGGATGCCCTGCGGCCCGAAGCGCGTGCCCGAGCGGTAGGTGGTGCCGCCGTCGAACGGGGCCCCGAGCACGGCGACGTCGTACTCGCCGCAGCGGCGGACGTCCTCCACGTAGGGCGCCTTGAGGAAGGTGTTGATCCCGGCGAAGTGGGGCAGCTCGCCGCGGGAGAACGTCGGGATCGAGCGGTCGACGATCGAGTCGGCGCCGGGCAGGCCCAGCTCCAGGCCGCGGGCGATCTCCTCCTCGTGCTTCGTGGTGGGCAGTGCGGCCTCGGCGCGGACGGCGAACGCCGCCTCGGGGCCGTACTTGTCGTGGATCTCGTCCATCGGCGCCTCCGGTCGGGACACCGGCCGCGGAGCAGCCGGTACCACCAGCTGTCTCCCGGGCTTTTGTCCCGCCGTGGGGCGGCCGCGCAGCATGACGAGCGGCCGCCTGCACCTCTCGGACCGGACCTCCCGCGCGGGAGCGGAACCCTAGGCGCGCCTCACAGGTGTGAGTCGTGCACCAGTACAGGCATGTCCCGTTGCCTCCTTCGCATGTCCGGGTTACGAGTGCGTGACCTGGCTCTCGTCCGGGCACTCCCGCCGCGGCTCGGCGCGGGCGGGAACACGGAACACATGTGCGGGCGGGAACACGGAACCCATGTGCGGGCGCCGGCACCTCCCGCGGGCAGGTCGCACACACCGCCCGCGGCGTGTGCCGGCACCACGAGCGATGTGCGAGCACAACGGGTGTGTG
>JBFWRR010000046.1:23551-27553 GCA_050248815.1 Pseudonocardia sp.
ACGGGTGTGTGTGGGCGCCGCGGGTGTGTGCGGGCGACGGAACACACGGGCTGCCCGTCCGCCAGATCGGCCGAAGGGGCCGGGCGTATCCTGGCCGAGCGCCCCCTGCCGGGCCGTGGTCCCGGGCAGGGGTATGTCCGCATGCGCCCGTCTTCCGGGGGAGTCGACGTGTCCACCCTGTCCGGCCTGCTCCAGGCCGTGCGAGAAGTTCCCGAGTTCGCCGCGACCGCCGAGGTTGTGCGTGAGCTGCGCGCGGTGTGCACGCCCGCGCTCGCCGTCGAGGCCCCGGTGGGGCTGCGCCCGTTCCTGGCAGCCCTGCTCATCGGCCCCGGCACCGTTCTCGCCGTCACCGCCACCGACCGGGAGGCCGAGGACCTCGGCACCGCCGCCGCCGACCTGCTGGGCCCGGACGCCGTCGCCGTCCTGCCCTCCTGGGAGACGCTCCCGCACGAGCGGCTCTCGCCCCGCTCGGACACGGTCGGGCGCAGGCTCGCGATCTTCCGCAGGCTCGCCGACGCGGCCACCGCGCCGCGGGTCGTCGTCGCCGCGGCGCGCAGCCTCATCCAACCGGTGGCACCCGGCCTGGGCCGCCTGGACCCCGTCCGGCTGCGGGTCGGCGACACCCACGACTTCGACGAGCTGCTCACCCGCCTGGTCGAGCTGGCCTACACCCGCGTCGAGATGGTCACGGCGCGCGGGGAGTTCGCCGTGCGTGGCGGGATCGTCGACGTCTTCCCGCCCACCGCCGAGCACCCCGTCCGGATCGAGATGTGGGGCGACGAGGTGAGCGAGCTGCGCTCGTTCGCCGTCGCCGACCAGCGCTCCGTCGCCGCCGTCGACCAGCTGGACGCGCCCGGCTGCCGGGAGCTGCTGCTCACCGCGCCCGTCCGGGAGCGGGCGGCGGCGCTGGCCCGCGTCCACGAGAACGAGCCCCAGCTGCGCGAGCTGCTGGACAAGCTCGCCGAGGGCATCCCGACCGAGGGCATGGAGTCGCTCATCCCGGCGCTCGTCTCGGGCGAGCTGGAGCTGCTCACCGACCTCCTCCCGCCCGGCTCGGCGGTCCTGCTCGCCGATCCGGAGCGCATCCGCACCCGCAGCGCGGACCTCGTCCGCACGGGTCGGGAGTTCCTGGAGGCGTCCTGGCTGGCCGCGGCGAGCGGCGGTGCCGCCCCGATCGACGTGCGTGCTCCGCTGGAGCTGCGCGCGTCGGCATACCGCGACCTGGGCGAGGTGCTGGAGCACGCCACCGCCACCGGGCACCCGGTCGTGACGCTCAGCCCGCTGCTGTCGGGCCACCCGGACACGCTGGCGCCGGACCTGCGCGAGGTGGAGTCCTACCGCGGCGACACGGACCGCGCGATCGCGGACCTGCGCGCCCACGTCGCCGCCGGCGGATCCGCGGTGCTGGTGCTGGCCGGGCACGGCACCGCCGAGCGCTCCCTCGAGCAGCTGCGCGAGGCCGACGTCGCCGCGAAGCTGGTGGACCCGCTGACGACCCTGCCCGAGCCGGGGATCGTCACCGTCACCTGCGGGCGGCTCACCGACGGGCTGGCCGCGGCCGGGCTCGTCGTGCTCACCGAGGCCGACCTCACCGGCAACCGCGCCGCGGCCGCCGAGCCGCGCAGGCTCGCCACCCGCCGCCGCAACGCCGTCGACCTCGCCGCGCTGCAGCCCGGCGACCACGTCGTGCACACCCAGCACGGGATCGGCCGGTTCGTGGAGATGCGCGAGCGCACGGTCGGCGGGGCCACGCGCGAGTACCTGGTGATCGAGTACGCGAGCTCCAAACGCGGCCAGCCCGCGGACCGGCTGTTCGTCCCCACGGACTCCCTCGACGAGATCAGCCGCTACGTCGGCGGCGAGGTGCCCGCGCTGAACAAGCTCGGCGGGGCGGACTGGGCGCGCACCAAGGGCCGGGCCCGCAAGGCCGTCCGGGAGATCGCCGCGCACCTCGTGCAGCTCTACGCGGCCCGCCAGGCCTCGCCCGGGCACGCGTTCGGCGCGGACACCCCGTGGCAGCGCGAGCTGGAGGACGCCTTCCCCTACACCGAGACCCCCGACCAGCTCGCCGCGATCGACGAGGTCAAGGCGGACATGGAACGCGCCGTGCCGATGGACCGGGTGATCTCCGGCGACGTCGGCTTCGGCAAGACCGAGATCGCCGTGCGGGCGGCGTTCAAGGCGGTGCAGGACGGCAAGCAGGTGGCCGTCCTCGTCCCGACGACGCTTCTCGCCACCCAGCACCTCACGACGTTCGCCGACCGGATGCGCGCCTTTCCCGTCACCGTGCGGGGGCTTTCGCGGTTCACCGACGCCGAGGAGTCGCGGCGGACGATCGAGGGCCTCGCCGACGGCACCGTCGACATCGTGATCGGGACCCACCGGCTCCTCCAGACCGGTGTCCGGTGGAAGGACCTGGGCCTCGTGATCGTCGACGAGGAGCAGCGCTTCGGCGTGGAGCACAAGGAGCACATCACCGCGCTTCGCACCCACGTGGACGTCCTCACCCTGTCGGCGACACCGATCCCGCGGACGCTGGAGATGAGCCTTGCCGGCATCCGGGAGATGTCGACGATCACCACGCCGCCCGAGGACCGCCATCCCACGCTCACCTACGTCGGGGCCCACGACGACAAGCAGGTCGCCGCCGCGATCCGCCGCGAGCTGCTGCGCGACGGGCAGGTCTTCTACGTCCACAACCGGGTCTCGTCGATCGACCGGGCCGCCCGGCGGGTCCGCGAGCTGGTGCCCGAGGCGCGCGTCGCGATCGCGCACGGCCAGATGAACGAGGACCTGCTCGAACGCACCGTGAACGGCTTCTGGCAGAACGAGTTCGACGTGCTGGTCTGCACCACGATCGTGGAGAACGGCCTGGACATCTCCAACGCGAACACCCTGATCGTCGAGCGTTCGGACACGCTCGGCCTGTCCCAGCTGCACCAGCTGCGCGGCCGGGTGGGGCGCGGGCGCGAGCGCGGCTACGCCTACTTCCTGTTCCCGCCCGACCACCCGCTCACCGAGACCGCCCACGACCGCCTCGCCACCATCGCCCAGCACTCCGGTCTCGGCTCGGGTGCGGCCGTCGCGATGAAGGACCTGGAGATCCGCGGCGCGGGCAACATCCTCGGCGCCGAGCAGAGCGGTCATATCGCGGGTGTCGGTTTCGATCTCTACCTGCGGCTGGTCGGCGAGGCCGTCGCGGCGTTCCGCAAGCACGCGGGGGCCGCCGAGGCGCCGGAGGAGGAGCCGCTCGCGGAGGTGCGCGTGGACCTGCCGGTGGACGCCCACGTCCCGCACGACTACGTGACGGGCGAGCGGCTGCGCCTGGAGGTCTACCGCAAGATCGCCGAGGCGCCCGACGGTGCGGCGCTCGACGCCGTCGTCGAGGAGCTGCGGGACCGCTACGGCGAGCCGCCGACGCCGGTGCGCAACCTGCTCGCCGTCGCCGCGTTCCGCCAGGCGTGCCGGACGCTCGGCGTCGCCGAGGTGGCGCTGGCCGGCACGAGCGTACGGATCGCCCCGGTCGAGCTGCCGGACTCCGCGCAGATGCGCCTGCGGCGCCTCTACCCCCGCTCGGCCTACCGGGCCGCGACGAAGCTGGTCACCGTGCCCCGGCCGGTGGAGGGCGGGCGGATCGGCGGAACCCCGTTGCGGGACACGGAGTTGCTGGACTGGTGCGCGCGGCTGCTCGCCGACATGATCGCTCCCGCGTCACCTGAACGCGCGCCTGCGGGGGCCAAGTCGTAACAGTCGCACCCTCGACCCGATCAGCAGCGTTGAGCGACGATGACCGTGCTCGGCGACCGATCGGAGTTGGCCTGTGACCTCGAACCCCACCTCGCAGCCCGGCCAGTACGGGCAGCAGCCGCCGTACGGTCCGCCGGGGCAGCAGCCGCCGCACGGCCAGCCGGCCCCGTACGGGCAGCCCCCGGGTCACGGGCAGCCCCCGCCGGGGTACGGCCCCCCGCCCGGCCAGTACGGCCCACCGCCCGGCCAGTACGG
>JBFWRR010000046.1:27653-46040 GCA_050248815.1 Pseudonocardia sp.
CCGCCCGGCCAGTACGGCCCACCGCCCGGCCAGTACGGGCCACCGCCCGGCCAGTACGGGCCACCGCCCGGCCAGTACGGGCCACCGCCGGGGCAGTACGGCGCGCCACCGGGGCAGTACGGGCCCCCGCCGGGGTACGGGCAGCAGCCGCCGCAGCAGTACGGTGCGCAGCAGCAGGGCTACGGCGCACCGCACCAGGCCTACACCCCGCAGTCGAGCCGGGTGCCGCGCGACCTGCTCGCCGACTGGGGCACGCGCGTGCTCAGCTTCCTCGTCGACGCGGCCCCGATCTTCATCCTCGTGATCGTGGTGAACGTCGTCGGCGCCATCATCGGCGACCTCGGACTGCTGCTCGTCCTCAGCCTCGTGCTGTGGGTGGCCTCGCTCGGCTGGGTCCTCTACAACAACGGCTACCAGCAGGGCAACACCGGCCAGAGCCTCGGCAAGCGGGTGATGAAGATCAAGCTGGTCGCGGTGGCCACGGGCCAGCCGATCGGGTTCGGGGCGTCGTTCGTGCGCCAGCTCGCGCACTTCCTGGAGTTCGGCATCGGCTACCTCTGGCCGCTGTGGGACGACCAGAAGCAGACGTTCGCCGACAAGATCATGTCGACGGTCGTCATCAAGGTCTGATGCCGGCCCGGGCCGGACGGGGCCGCAGGTGCTCCGCGGCGAGATCCGGCTCCGTGCCTCGTCGGCCGCGATCGCCGGACTCCCACCGCCCGCTCACGGGGCGTCTGCGCGGGTGTGCGAGGCTCACCGCCGTGCGTAGGCAGGTGAGGGGTGGCGTCGCAGCCCGGGTGCTCGTGCTGGCCGTGGTGCTCGGCGCCCTCGTCAGCGGCTGCGGGAGCGGACCCAGCCAGGTGGGAGCCGCCGCGATCGTCGGGCAGGTGGCGGTGCCGACGCAGGCCGTCGAGCAGCGCATGGACCAGGCGCTCGCGCGCACCGAGCTCATCGACGAGCTGGAGTCCCAGGGCATCACCACCGCGGACATCACGCGCGACATCGTCACCCAGTCGGTCATCCACCAGCTGACGGTGATCGCCGCGCAGCGCTACGGCATCGTCGTCCCGGACGCCGACGTCGACGCCGAGCTGGCTGCGCTGGGCGGCACGGACGCGGTCATGCAGCGGTTCGTCGGCGATCTCGACACCGTCCGTGAGCGGTTCTGGGACCAGCTCGTCGCCGAGAAGCTCGCCACGCAACAGATCGGCGGCCTGGCCGTGACCGTCGACATCGCCGCCGTCGCCTCCCGGACGGACGCCGAGGCCGTCGCGAAGATCCTCACCGCGGGCGGACCCGCCGCCGACGCCTACCTCGCGGACAACTCCGAGACGTCGCAGCGCGCCTACCAGTACCGCGCGAGCACCGCCCCCGAGGTCGCGGCCTCCGTCGTGTTCGGCACCGCCGTCGGCGGTGGGGGCTGGTTCCAGCCGGTCCAGGGCCAGGAGAGCTGGATCGCGTTCCGTGTCCTGGACCGCCGCACCGACGCCCCTCCCGTCGCTCCCGAGATGGATGCCGTGCCGCAGATCGGCAGGTCCGGGCTCGTCGAGATCGGCACGCGGCTGCTGCAGCCCATCGCGGACGAGGTGGGGGTGCGGGTCAACCCCCGCTACGGCCTGTGGGACCCGGTGTCGATGCGGGTGCTCGACGAGGAGCAGATCTCCGGTGGGATCCTCCCGCCGTCCCCGAGCCGCCCGTGACCCGCGCCGACCCGGCCGCCCACCCGGCCCTGCTCGACGCCGTCGCCGTCATGGATCGGCTGCGCTCGCCCGGTGGCTGCCCGTGGGACGCCGAGCAGACCCACGCGTCGCTTCTGCAGTACCTCGTCGAGGAGTGCTACGAGCTCCACCAGGCCGTCGAGGACGGCGACCGGGCGGCGATGCGCGAGGAGCTCGGCGACGTCCTGTTGCAGGTGCTGTTCCACGCCCGCCTCGCCGAGGAGGACCCGGACGCGCCGTTCGGGATCGACGACGTCGCCGCCGACCTCGTCGCCAAGCTCGTCGGCCGCCATCCGCACGTGTTCGGCACCGACCCCGCAGCCGAACGTGTCGACACCGCGGAGCACCAGAACCGGCGCTGGGAGGAGCTCAAGCGCTCGGAGAAGAGCCGCGACTCCAGCGTGGACGGGGTCGCGCATACGCAACCCGCCGTCGCGCTCGCGGCGAAGCTCGTGAGCCGCACCGCGCGTGCCGGGCTGCCCGCGGACCTGCTGCCGTCCGGCCCCGGGGTGGGGGAGCGGCTGTTCGCGCTGGCCGCGGAGGCGAAGCTTGCCGGGATCGACCCGGAGGCCGAGCTGCGCACCGCCGCGCGCCGGTTCGCCGGGGAGGTCCGGGCGGCCGAGCGGTCCGCGGCGGGCGCAGGTCTGGACCCGCACACGATGGACGCCGACGCCTGGCGGGCGCACTGGCCGGGCTCGCCCACCTGACCCGCCGTGCCCGCACCGCCCGCGAGTGTGCACCCGGTCCTGCTGCGGCCGGACTGACTGCAGCCTCGGCGACCGGGTGTTCCCGACCGCACACGCCGTGGAACCCGTGGCCGTCCCGGACGCGTCAGACGGCGGTGTGATCGACCAGACTCGCCCTTTCCGCGGATCCTGCGCCGTCGCGGCCGGCCACCTCACGCGGGCCGCCCTGTTCGGGACGCGGTTCCGCCGCCTCCTGCCGGACCTGTACGTCGCCGCATCCGTCCGCGTCGACCTTCCCCTTCGTGCAGTGGCCGCGGTGCAGCTCGTGGGCCGGACCGGCGTCGTCCTCCCGCCGCATCAGCGTCGTTCCGTCGCCGGTCTGCGGGTTCACCGGGACACCCTGATGCCCCGGGGAGATCGAGCAGCGGGACGGGGTGGCCCTGACCTCGCCGCTGCGCACGGCGTACGACGTCGGCCGGTGGGCGCACGACCTCACGGCGGCCGTCGTCGCGATCGACGCCCTGGCCTGGCATGCGATGCTCGACCTGGATGCGCTGCGGGCGGTCGCGGCGCGGCACGGTCCGCGCGGAGTCCGCCGTCTGCGGGAGGCCGTTCGGCTGGCCCGGTCGGGGGCCCAGTCGCCGATGGAGACGCGGGTGCGGCTGGTACTCGTGGTCCACGGGTCGCCGGAACCGGTGCTCCAGCACCGGGTCACGTTCGGCGGTCACGAGCACTGGTTGGATCTCGCCCATCCCGAGGTCCGGCTCGCGATCGAGTACGACGGCGGCGAGCATCGCACCCCCGACCAGGCTCGGAGGGACCTGGCGCGACAGGCGCGTCTCACCCGCGCAGGCCGGACGGTCCTGCGGTTCACCGCGGCCGAGATCCACCGCAGCCCGGGCGCGGTGGCGGTGCGGGTGCGCCCGCGGTGCGGCCCGCCGGCGCCGCCGGGTCAGGTGACGAGCATGTCCCCCAGGAACCGGTCCGGGCCCTGCACGCCGGGGAGTGCGAAGAAGAACCCGCCCCCCTGCGCCTGTACGTACTCCTCCAGGCGTTCACCGGAGATCCGCTCCTGCACCGTGAGGAAGCCTTTCTGCAGGCTCCGCTGGTAGGAGATGAACGCGAGGCCCTGGTCCAGGCGGCCCGCGCCGTCGAAGCCACGGGTGTAGGAGAACCCCCGGCGCAGGATCCGGTTCTGCTCGGTCTGCGGGGTGCGCGGGTTCGCGAGCCGGATGTGGGCGTCGAGCGCGATGATCTTGCCCTCCGGGTCTTCGGTGTAGTCGGGGACGTCGAACTCGCCGTCCAACCCGAGCGGGGCGCCGCTCAGCTTGCTCCGCCCGAAGATCGACTCCTGCTCGGCGAGCGGGGTGCGGTCCCAGAACTCCACGAACATCCGGATGATGCGCATGACCTGGTAGGAGCCGCCGACCGCCCAGGCGGGCTCGCCGTCGTCGGGGCCGACCCAGACGAGCTCGCGCATCAGCTCCTCGTCGTCCATGTGCGGATTCGCCGTGCCGTCCTTGAAACCGAGCAGGTTGCGCGGCGTGGCCGTTCCGGAGCCGGCGCCGCGGCCGTACCCCTCGACGATCCACTTGAGGACGAGGTCCCCGCGGGTGCGCCGCATGAGCTGGCGCAGCGCGAACTGGACGGTGTCGGCGTGGTTGGCCTCGATGGTGAGCAGCAGGTCGCCGTGGGACTGCTCGGGCTTGAGCCGGTCGTTGGCGAGGAACGGCATCTCGACGAGCTCGCGCGGCTTGCGGTCCGCGAGGCCGAAGCGGTCGTCGAAGAGCGACGCCCCCACCCCGACGACGACGGACAGGTCGTCGGCGGGCGGTTCCGCGCCGAGGATGCCCGAGTCCATCGGTGGGTACGCGGCGTCGCGCGTGCGCGGCGGCTCGCCGCTCATCACGGCGCGCGCCTCGTCGCTCAGGGCCTGGAACATGGCCGCCAGCCCGGCGCGGTCCGACGACTGGACGGAGAAGGCGGCCGAGAGCCCCCGGGTCGGGACCGGCAGGGCGGTGATCCCGGTCTGGTTCGATCCCTCGAACGGGACGTAGCGCGGCGCCGCCGCGGCAGCGGGCGCGCACCCGGTAGCCCCCGCCATCAACCCGGCACCGGCAGCGAGCCCGGCGGCGCCGCTCACGAAGCGCCGCCGGGAGAAGCCCTCTTGCTCGATCGCGCTCACTGCAGCCCCAGGGCTCCCGCGGACTGCGACACGCTCTCGGACAGGCTCGCCAGCTGAGCCTTCATCTTGTCGACCGTGGCCGTCGTGACGACGACCTCGGTGCAGCGCGGCGACGGGTAGGCGTCGTTCTCCAGGCAGTAGAGCTTCCAGCCGTTGCCCTCCTTGAACGGGGCGAGCGTGGCGTCGAGATCGGTGAAGCCCGCCTGGATCTTCGCGAGCAGCGCCGGGTCCTTGGCCTGCAGGGCAGGGGTGAGGTAGCCGATGGCGGCCTTGGAACCTTCGAGGTTGGCGTTGAAGTCCCAGAAGTCGGTCTTGGAGTACCGGTCCTCCTCGCCGGTGATCTTGCCCTCGGAGACCTCCTCGATCAGCTCCGAGGCACCCACGGGCACCGTCGCGGGCGGGATCTCCAGCGCCGCGAACTCGGTCTTGAGGGTGGCGAGATCGGCGTCGAGCTGATCGGCGAACGGTGCGGCGCCCTCGGTGGTGTTCTGCTGGAACAGGATGAACTCCAGCCGGTGCCACCCGGTGAAGTTCGGGTCGGTCTCGCTGGCGAAGTCGTCCACGCGGGAGTCGACCTTGCCGTCGATGTCCTCGACGAGCCCGGCGAGCGGCTCGATGCGCTCCCACGGTTCGCGCGAGGGCGCGTACGCGGCCTGGGCGGCCTGCAGGTTCCCGGCACGGACGGCATCGGTGAACACCTTCGTGACCCGGATCAGCTCGTCGATCTGGCCGTCGGCGTAGGTCTTGTAGTCCGCGACCGCCGCGAGGATCACGGGGTCGTTCGTGGTGCCGGTGGCTCCTTGGAGCCCGGAGGCCGAGCCGGTGTTCGGCGTCGTGGTGGCGGGTGGGGGAGCGGTGGTGTTCGCTCCGTCGTCGGTACCACATCCGCTCACGAGGATCGCGACGCCGACCAGGCCGGCGAGCGGGAGCGACCAGCGTTGCATGAGGCTCTCCAGAGATTAGGGGAGCCTGACGTTAGCATCGGCGACTATCCCCGGTCACCGGTTCGGACGAAGCTCGCCCGGGCACACCGGCTCGCTCCGCCCAACAGTCCTAAAAGGATGATTAACCCTACGATGTGCAGCGCCCCGTACGACCCGCGGTAGTCCGGCAGCACAGCGCGCCAACCGACGTCGACGACGTCCATGCCGAGCACCCAGGTGAACCCGGCCGTCCGGCCCGCGACCAGCAACGCGGCGTGGATCGCGACGCCCGCGAGCCCGGCGAGGAGCGCGACCAGCCGGGTGGCGCGTGCCGCGTCGGCGAGCCACACCAGGATCACGAGTACCGCCAGCGGCAGCACCGCGACCACGTGGCGGCCCGGCCACCAGAATCCGTGCATCGTGGACGCGACGAAGCTCGCCACCAGCCAGCCGGCGGCGAGCGGCACGAGCAGCAGCACGGCGCGAATGGCGCGCTCGTCACACCCGGTCGGACGAACGGCGCGCCCGTGCGGACCCGGTCCGGGCGCCGGCGTGGCCGCACGTACCCCCGCACCGACCCGTGCGCGGCGCCGCAGCGCGAGGACGAGCACCGTCGCGACCGCACCGACCGCCGGCACCACCAGCAGGTACGCCGGCTGCCACGCGACCAGCCCGTAGTCGCGGTCCAGCAGCAGGCCCGTGAGCCGAAGCGCCCGCCCGGACAGGCTGACGTCGTCGCCCACCACGGCGAACTCGCTGCCGCGCTCGACGAAGTAGTCGCCGCTCGCGTAGACCGTCCAGCCGCCCCAGACGGCGCGGTGCACGGCGAGGTACGCCGCGCCCGCCGCGGCGAGCACCGCGCCCGCGACGGCCAGGTCCGCCACCCGTGCGCGCCACCGCCACGCGCCGAGGACCGCGAGCGCCGCGACCACCGGCACGTACTTCACCGACAGCCACGGCACCGTCGCGAGGACGACGACGAGCCCCGCGAGACCGGCGCGCGACGGCGGCCCGGCCAGCATGGCGACGGCGCTGAGGACCAGCAGCGCTGCGGGCAGCTCCGGGTAGACCTGCTGGCCGTAGACCGCGAGCGGGGCCGACGCCGTCGCGATCGCCACCCCGCCCGCCGCGAGCGGCACCGGTACGCCGAAGCGGCGCACGGCCGTCCAGAGCAGGACGGCGGCGAGCAGGCCCGCGAGGCAGGCGAGGGCGAGCTTCGCCCCCACCCAGCCACCGACGGCCATCGGCCAGGCGAGCAGCAGGGGCAGCAGGGGGTCGTGCGGGCTGATCGCGCGCCCGTCCGGGCGGATCGCGGTCTGCTGAGGTGGCTGCGCGTCGGCGAAGGCCCGCCAGCGCTGGAAGGCGAGCTCGTCGGAGATGTCGAGGTCGCCGTCCTCGGCGATCGAGAGGGCCGTGAGCAGGTACTGCGTCTCGTCGACCGCGGCGTGCTGCCCGCCGGTGGCCGGCACCGCGATGCCGAGGGCCGCCGCGACGAAGCCCAGCACCGCCACGGCGGCCATCGCCCACCACAGGCCGCGCGTGGACGTACCGGGGGCGGGCGCGGGCCGCCCGGGCGGGGCAGGGGCGAGGCCGCGCACCGCGTCAGCGGTCGAGGCCGGACTCCGTCGCCAGCCGCGCCCGCACCTCGCCCAGCGCCTCCTGGTACTCCGGACGGGGGTCCATCGCCGCGGCCATCCGCAGCTGCGTCCGGGCCTCGGTGAGCCGGCCCTGCCGCTGCAGGGCCTTGCCGAGGGCGAAGCGCGCGTAATGGTCGGCGGGGTCGATGTCGAGCACGCGCGCGAAGGCCAGCTCGGCCCGCTTCAGCTGTGCGGAGTTGAGGTACGCGCGCCCGGCGAGCAGCTGCACGGAGGCGTCGTCGGGACGGTCGGCCAGCAGCGGCAGCAGCGCCTGGATGGCGTCCAGGGGGCGGGCGCGGGCCACCAGCATCTCGGCGCGGCGGAAGGACTCGAACAGATCGTCTGCCGGCTGACTCGTCATGGTCGGTCCACGGTAGGTGCCCGGCCGCCGATCCGCGAGAGGCGTGACGTGATCTGGCGCCCTGCGTCCCCCGGTAGGTGTCGGGCGCCGGTTACCCTGGCCGCCGACTTCACGGGCGAACGGAACGGGAGCAGGCGTGGCGGTCATCGAGCAGGTCGGAGCGCGCGAGATCCTCGACTCGCGGGGGAACCCGACGGTCGAGGTCGAGGTCGCCCTCGACGACGGGACGCTGGCCCGGGCCGCGGTGCCGTCCGGAGCCTCGACGGGCGAGCACGAGGCGGTGGAGCTGCGCGACGGCGACCCGCTGCGCTTCGGGGGCAAGGGCGTGGAGAAGGCCGTCGCCGCCGTGCTGGACGAGATCGGCCCGGAGCTCACCGGGATGGAGGCCGTGGACCAGCGGCTCGTGGACCAGCGCCTGGTCGACCTCGACGGCACCCCGGACAAGTCCCGGCTGGGCGCCAACGCGCTGCTGGGGGTGTCGCTGGCGGTGGCGAAGGCGGCCGCGGAGTCCTCCGGGCTGGAGCTGTTCCGCTACGTCGGCGGCCCCAACGCGCACGTGCTGCCCGTCCCGATGATGAACATCCTCAACGGGGGCGCGCACGCCGACACCTCCGTGGACGTGCAGGAGTTCATGATCGCCCCGGTGGGTGCGGAGACGTTCCGGGAGGCGCTGCGCTGGGGCGCGGAGGTCTACCAGGCACTCAAGTCGGTGCTCAAGAGCAAGGGCCTCTCGACGGGCCTTGGCGACGAGGGCGGCTTCGCCCCGGATCTGGCGGGCACCCGCGCCGCGCTGGACCTCATCGTCGGCGCGATCGAGAAGACCGGCTACCGCCTCGGCCGCGACGTCGTGCTCGCCCTGGACGTCGCCGCCACCGAGTTCCACTCGGACGGCACCTACTCCTACGAGGGCCGCAAGCTCACCTCGGAGGAGCTCTCGGCCGTGTACGCGGAGCTGGTCGACGCCTACCCGCTGGTCTCGATCGAGGACCCGCTGTCCGAGGACGACTGGGACGGCTGGGTGGCGCTCACGTCGGCGCTGGGCGGCAAGGTGCAGCTGGTGGGCGACGACCTGTTCGTCACCAACCCCGAGCGCCTCGACGACGGCATCGAGCGGGGCGCGGCGAACGCGCTGCTGGTGAAGGTCAACCAGATCGGCACGCTGTCGGAGACCCTGGACGCCGTGACGCTCGCGCACCACGCGGGCTACCGCTGCATGATGAGCCACCGCTCCGGCGAGACCGAGGACACGACGATCGCCGATCTCGCCGTCGCCACCGGCTGCGGCCAGATCAAGACGGGCGCCCCCGCCCGCTCGGAGCGGGTGGCGAAGTACAACCAGCTGCTGCGCATCGAGGAAGCCCTCGGCGACGCGGCCCGATATGCAGGCGATCTCGCGTTCCCGCGGTACAGCGCGCCGGAGTGATGCCGTGACCGAGGCGCCGCCGCGACGGACGCGGGGACGGGGGCGGACCCGCGCCGCCACCGTCCGCGCCCGCGCGGCGGAGCCCACCCGGCCGGTCGGGACGGCCCGGCTGCGGGCCCTGCGCCGCTCGCCGCGGCTCACCCGGGCCCGCTCGCGCGCCGGGTCGGTGGTGGCCGCGACGTCGGACCTGCTGGGGTTGTCGTCCACGCGGCGGGCGGCACTGCTGGCCGTCGTCGTGTGCGCGCTGGCACTGTCGGTGGCGGTGCCGCTGCGCAACTACGTCGCCCAGCGCCAGGAGCTCGCGGCCGTCACGGACCGGCAGAAGGCGCTGGCCGGAGAGGTGGAGCAGCTCACCCGGGAGCGGGACCGGCTCGCCGATCCCGCCGAGACCGAGGCCCAGGCCCGTACGCGCCTGGGCTACGTCCGGCCGGGGGAGATCCCGTTCGTCGTCCAACTGCCGGGGGCGGGCCGCCACGACGAGGTCACCGATCCGGTCGGGGACGCGCCGTGGTTCCTGCGGCTGTGGACGGAGGTCACGGACGGACGGGACGCGCTGCCCTACCCTGGGCGGCCGTGAGCCAGCCCGTCTCCCACCCCGTCTCCCGGCCTGTGTCCCGGCCTGTCTCGTCCCGACCTGTCTCGGAGGCCGACCGCGCCGCGGTCGCCGCCCAGCTCGGCAGGCCGCCGCGGGCGATCCGCGAGGTGGCGCACCGCTGCCCGTGCGGCCTGCCCGCGGTGGTGCAGACGTCTCCGAGGCTGGAGGACGGCACCCCGTTCCCGACGCTCTACTACCTCACCTGCTCGCGGCTCGCGTCGCGCCTCGGCGGGCTGGAGGCGGCCGGGCGGATGCGGGAGATGACCGAGCGGCTCGCGCAGGACCCGGAACTCGCCGCCGCCTACGCGCGTGCCCACGACTCCTACCTCGCGCAGCGGGACGCCATCGAACCCCTGGGTACGCAGGTCAGCGCCGGCGGGATGCCCGACCGCGTGAAGTGCCTGCACGTGCACGCCGCGCACGCGCTGGCCTGCGGCCGTGGCGTGAACCCGTTCGGGGACGAGGCGCTGGACGAGGTCGGGCCGTGGTGGGCGCCGGGCCCGTGCGTGTGACGCGCGCTCCGGTCGCGCGTGTGCGCCTCTCGGTCGCGTGTGTGCGTGATCCGGACGTGCATGATGTGCGTTCCGCGCGCCGCGTACGGTGGCCGTGACCGCCCCACGACGTCTGGAGCCACGCATGTCCCGGGTTGCCGCCATCGACTGCGGGACGAACTCGCTTCGCCTGCTCGTCGCGGACGCCACGCCGTCCGGCCTGCGCGACGTCTACCGCGGCTCGACGATCGTGCGCCTCGGCAAGGGCGTGGACGCCACCGGGGTGCTGGAGCCGGAGGCGATCGAGCGCACCCGGGTCGGGCTCGCGGAGTACACCGGGATCCTGCGCCGCGCGGGTGCAGAGCGGATCCGGATGGTCGCGACGTCCGCCACCCGGGACGCGCGCAACCGCGAGGATTTCTTCGGCATGGTGCGCGAGACCCTCGGCGCCGAGGCCGAGGTGATCTCCGGCGACGAGGAGGCGCGGCTGTCCTTCGACGGCGCCGTGGGCGACCTGCATCCGGATGACGGCCCGTTCGTGGTCGTCGACGTCGGCGGCGGCTCCACCGAGCTGGTCGTCGGCGAGCTGGTGGACGGGGCGGCGCGGGTCACGGCCGCCCGGTCGGTGGACATCGGCAGTGTCCGGCTCACCGAGCGCTGTCTGCCCGGCGATCCGCCGCAACCGGACGACGTCGCGAAGGCCCGCGAGGTGGCCGCGGGGATCCTCGCCGACGCGTTCGCGTCCGTCGACGTCACGGGCGTGCGGACGTGGGTCGGCGTCGCCGGCACGATCACGACGCTGTCGGCGGTGGCGCAGCACCTGCCCGCCTACGACCCGGTCGCCGTGCACCTGTCGCGGCTGACCCGCGCGCAGCTGCACGACACCGCCGATGAGCTGCTGCGCGAGACCCGCGAGGAGCGGTCGCGCCACGGCGGCATCCACCCCGGCCGCATCGACGTCATCGCCGCAGGTGCCCTCATCGTGGACGTCCTCGCGGACGAGCTGCACGAGCGCGCCGGGGTCACCGAGCTGATCGTGAGCGAGCACGACATCCTCGACGGGATCGCCCGATCGATCGCATGATCGCGACGCTCGACGAGCTCGACGCCGCCGTCGCGGACTGCCGTGCCTGCCCGCGGCTCGTGGCGTGGCGGGAGAAGGTGTCCCGCGAGAAGCGCTCCGCCTACCGCGATCAGACGTACTGGGGGCGGCCCGTCCCCGGCTTCGGCCCGGCCGACGCGCGGCTGCTGGTCGTCGGCCTCGCCCCGGCGGCCCACGGCGGCAACCGCACGGGCCGGATGTTCACCGGCGACCGCAGCGGCGACGTCCTCTACGCGGCGCTGCACGCCGTGGGTCTGGCGAACCAACCGACGTCGGTGCATCCCGGCGACGGGCTGGCACTGCACGGCACCCGGGTCACCGCACCCGTGCACTGCACGCCGCCGGAGAACAAGCCCACCCCGGCCGAGCGGGACACCTGCGCACAGTGGCTGCAGGCCGAGCTGGCGCTGCTCGCGCCCACGCTGCGGGCCGTCGTCGTGCTCGGCGGTTTCGGCTGGCAGGCGCTGCTGCCGCAGCTCGCCGCCGCGGGCTGGGCGGTGCCGCGGCCGCGACCCCGGTTCGGCCACGGGGTGCACGTCGAGCTCGCCGGAGAGCGGCCGCTGCACGTCCTCGGCAGCTACCACGTCAGCCAGCAGAACACGTTCACCGGACGGTTGACCCCGGCGATGCTGGAGCACGTGCTGGGCCGGGCGGCCCGGCTGGCGGGGCTCGGGTAACCGGGCTCACCGGTCGCCACCCCGCGCGATGGTGGCGGAGCTGGAAGCATGGAGTCATGGCCCGCAACACCAGGATCGTCATTGTCGGCGGGGGTTACGTCGGCATGTACTCCGCCCTGCGGTTGCAGAAGAAGCTGCGGCGTGGCGAGGCCTCCGTGACGGTGATCGATCCCCTGTCCCACATGACCTACCAGCCCTTCCTGCCCGAGGCGGCCGCGGGCTCCATCGAGCCCCGCCACGTCGTGGTGCCGCTGCGGAAGGTGCTCAAACGCTGCAACCACCTCACGGGGCGCGTCACGTCGATCGACCATGCCGCCAGAGTGGTGACGGTCGAGCTGGCTGCGGGGAACGTCACCACGGTCGGCTACGACGTCCTCATCGTGGCGCCCGGATCCGTCGCGCGCACCCTGCCGATCCCCGGCCTCGCGGAGTACGGCATCGCGTTCAAGACCGTCGGCGAGGCCATCTACCTGCGCAACCACGTCCTGTCCCGGCTGGACGCCGCGTCCACCACCATCGACCCGCGGCTACGGCGCCGGTTCCTCACATTCCTCGTCGTCGGGGGCGGGTACGCGGGCATCGAGGCGCTCGCCGAGCTCGCCGACATGGCCCGCTACGCCACCCGCTACTACCCCGACATCGAGCCGGCCGACATGCGCTGGGTGCTCGTCGAGGCGGCGGGCCGGATCATGCCGGAGGTCGGGGCGACGCTGGGCCGCTACACGGTCGAGCAGCTGCTGGAGGTCGGCATCGACGTCTACCTCGACACCCGCGTGAAGACGATGGAGGACGGCCACGTCGTCCTGGACGACGGCACCGAGTTCGAGGCCGACACGATCGTCTGGACGGCGGGGGTCAAGCCCAACCCCCTGATCGAGCAGACCGACCTGCCCCGCGACGAGCGTGGCCGCGTCGAGTGCACCGCCGAGCTGCAGGTCGTGGGCCTGCCGGACGCGTTCAGCGCGGGCGACTGCGCCTCCGTGCCGGACCTGTCGAAGGACGACCCTGCGGCGCGCACCGGCCCGTCCGCGCAGCACGCCGTGCGACAGGCGAAGGTGCTCGCGGACAACGTCCTCGCGCACCTGCGGGGCAAGCCGCTCACGGCCTACCGCCACCCCTACGCGGGTTCGGTGGCGAGCCTGGGCCTCTACAAGGGCGTCGCCGAGATCTACGGGATCAAGTTGCGCGGCTTCGTCGCGTGGTTCATGCACCGCACCTACCATGTGAGCCGCATGCCCACCTGGAACCGCCGCATCCGCATCGTCATCGACTGGACCACGGCGCTGTTCTTCGGCCGCGAGGTCGTCGCGCTCGGCCAGATCAACGACCCGCGCGCCGAGTTCTCCCGCGTCGCGGGCCGCCCGCCCGCCCCGTCGGCGGCGCCGCGGGACGAGACCGCGGACGAGGTGCCGCGGACCGCCTAGCCTGATCGGGACACGAGGCGTACACCGTAGGGTGGGCGCCGGGCCCCCGTAGCCCAACCGGCAGAGGCAGGCCCCTTAAAAGGGTCACGGTGTGGGTTCGACTCCCACCGGGGGCACAGCGTGATCACCTGCGAGATCGGCCGCTGACCAGCGTGTTCGTGGTCAGCAGGCGATCTTGCGCTGCGTCCGGTGGGAAGCCAGTGATCATCGGCTGTGCGGCCCGAGTACGGTCAGAGGTTCGGTGCCGCTCCCGTGCGATGGAGCCGCCCCGACGTACCGGCGTTGGTTCGACGATGCTGGACTGACAATCGAACGCGCCGAGTTGCCCGAAGGTGCAGGCGGTCACCAACTCCTCATCGCGCGAATGGACTGACACACCAAAGAGTCAGACGGTGGTGAGGGGCGCCGCGGTCTCCGCGTTCGTGCTGATCGGGGCCTACCACGCCGCGTTCGGGTCGCGGGTCGCGACGCTGTCGCCCGCCCACGGCCGGCCCGCCGTCCGGCCGCCGCGACCGCGGGGTGTGGAGCTCGTCCCCAACGTCGTGCTCGCGATCGGTGATCGCCGCTATCCTCGCGCGGCTCGGCCCGGACTTCGGCGGCGCCGTGGCCCTCGTGCGTGCGCTGTGTCGCGTTCCCGTCGTGCTTCTGGCCGGTTCGGTGTTCCACGAGCGGGCTCCCGTGGCGCTCGCCCCATCCACGCGAGGACTGGCTCGTCACGCTGCTGGTCGTCACCGCGATCGTGTAACTCGGTGGCGGAGCTCGATGCCCGCTGCTAGTTTCCGCGGGGCCGTGCGAGAGATCGAGGAGGTGGTACCCGTGAACGTTGCGACGTGGGTGCTCCCCTCCGGGGTCACGGTCGGGCGGTAGGTCGTCCGGGAGCGCCGTTTCCGAGCACTCCCGAAAGGCACGACGATGCGATTCACTTCCGAACAGCACCTCGACGACGGCGTCCTCGAACGCGAATTCACCCTCGGCGAGATCCCCGGCATCCTGTGGACACTCCGATCCGCGTCCGCGCCGGCGCCGCTGATCCTGCTCGGCCACCCCGGTGGCCTGCGCAGGATGTACCCGCGGCTGGCGGCGCGCGCCCGGCACGCCGTCGCGGAGGGCTACGCCGCGGCCACCCTCGAACTCCCCGGGGGCGGCGACCGGCCCCGCTCCCCGGTCGCCGAGCAGGCCCGCGCCGACCTGCGGGGGGCGCTGGAGGCCGGCGAGCCGGTGGACGACGAGATCGTCGACCGGCTCGTCCTCCCGCTGGTGGACGAGGCGGTCCCGGAATGGCAGGCCGGCCTCGACGCCCTGCTGGCGCTTCCCGGGATCGGCGGCCCGGTCGGCTACTCGGGCGGCGTGATCGCGATCGGTGTCCGGCTGGCTGTGGTCGAGCCGCGCATCCGCGCCGCCGTTCTGTTCGCCGGGAGCTTCGTGCCCCGGGCGACGTTCGAGGACGCCCGCCAGGTGAGCATTCCGCTGCTGGTCCTGCTGCAGTGGGACGACGAGTGGAACGACCGGCAGATGGCGCTGGACCTGTTCGACGCCTTCGGCGCCAAGGAGAAGACGCTGCACGCGAACTTGGGAGGGCACACCGGCGTCCCGGAGTTCGAGGGGGACGACGGGAACCGGTTCTTCGTCCGGCACCTGAGGTGAGGACAGGCTGCCCGGTCGGCGGCAGGCGATGAGGAGCTGTCGGCCGGGACGCCGCTCGTCGATGACAGGGCACGGCCTCACCAGCGGCGGGAGGGCGTCGGGTCCGTGGTCATCTGCTGTGCGCCCTGATCCTCAGGCCACCCGCGCACGCAGGGTCGCGACGCCCGGCCCGTCCAGGTCGGCGCAGTAGTCCACTCGCCCCGCCGTCGCCATCACGAGCGCGATCGTCGTACCGCGCACGAGCGGGCCGTCGCCGTGGGCGAACGGACCGTCGGTGGCTTCCAGGCGCAGGCCAGCGGCCGCGGTCTTGCTGGGGACGGCGAAGTCGCGGCTCGCGAAGAAGGTCGCCACCGCGTTGCCGCCTCGACGGACGGAGTGCGTGCCAGACCGAGCGGGCGGCGCACGTCCTGGGCGTGGACCAGCACTTCGCCGAGCCACGCAGCCGTGTCCCCGGACGGCGCGCGGGTGTCGGTGACGGCCGCGCGGAAGCGGGCGAGAGTCTGCGCGGGGGTGGCGCCGCGGTGCTCGGCGAGACGACGCGCGTTGTGGAGGTCGGCGTCGAAGCGGGCGCCAAGCATGCTGGTGATCCAGCGCAGGGTCCCGGTGCTCGCCGCAGCCGTCAGGTGCGCGACCACCTCCTCGACGCACCAGCGTTCGCACAGTGACGGCGCGGCCCACTGCGCGTCATCGAGGGTCGCGAGATCCTCGGCGAGGGCGGCGCGCTCGGCGTGGATTGCGGGCCAGAGGTCGGTACGGGTGTGCACGGGCGGTCTCCCGGTGTCCGGTTCGGTTCGATCGGTTCGGGAAGATGGGACTGTCGCAGCCGCCGCCGACTCATCGCGTCGGCCGGGGGATTCCGCCGTCGGAGCGGCGGCCCGTTGTCCTGGGCCCGCGATCGTCTACGCCACCATGACCGCCGTCGAGGCCCTGGACACCGACGGTGCCGATCGCGACCCGGACCGCCCGGCGCGCGGGGTGGCCTGGCTGCCCGTGCTCACCGTCGAGCACGTGACGATCAGCGACGTGCCGGAGCGCCCGCCGATCCCGAGGGCGGTGGTCGAGGAACTGGTGACGCTCGTCGCGACGCATCTGGGCCGTTGAGCCGCGCCGCCGCAAAACCGCAACTCGCGCCGGTGAAACCCGCTACTCGCGCCGGTGAAGCCCGCAACTCGCGCCGGTGAAACCGGCTCGCCGCCCTGCCACCCCGGACGGCATCGTCGTGGCCATCGACGCGCGGCGGATCGTCGGCTTCGTCTCCGTCGGCCCGCCCCTGGTGCCCGCCGGCCAGGCAGACGCGGGTGTGGGCGATCTCTACGCGCTCTACCTCGATCCGGGCCACCGGGTCGACGCATCGGGCGTCGCTGCGCACGAGGCCGCGCTCGGCCCCTCGTCGGCCACGGGTTCACCCGCGCCGGCCTCCGGAACCTCGACGGCAACGAGAGCGCCCCGCGCCACTACCGCCGCCACGGCTGGACCGACGCCGGCCGCACGCAGGTCGACCGCGGGCCACAGGACGTCGAGCTGCCCGAACGGAGGCTCCGGCGCGGTCTCACCGGATGAGTCCGGCCGGATGAGACGTCGGGCCGCCAGGGATCAGCCGTCGCCCCCCCTGGAGCAGGCGGTTCACGGTGCCCGCGAAGTCCTCGTAGCGACGCAGGGCCGTGACCTTCACGTCGACGTACTGCCCCATGTCGACCATGATCGGGAGGGTCAGGAGGATCTCGTCGAGGGCGTCGTGGCTCTCGACGTCGACGACCGCGATCACGCGCCGCTCGCCGACGCACTTCCAGAGGTCCACCACGACGCCCGCCTTCATGGCGCCCAGCGCCGCCTCGGCCTCGCGGGACCAGATCGCGAACAGGTCCTGCTGGCTCGTCGTGGCGCCGTACTCCACGTGGAAATCGAGGTGGAAGAGCATCGTTGGCCTCCGCGACGGTGTCAGTTGATCGCGACACCACTGCGGTCGGAAGGCCCGCGCACGTGCGACGCAACCGGCAGCAGGCGCCTGCGCGACGCCGCGGCGCACGCGCAGCGGTGGCGCACGCGTCCGCGGCACCGCGATACTCCGGAGGTGGTGAACGCGGCCGGATCCCCCGGTGCAGCAGCAGAGCCGGGCGAGGCGCCGTCGTGGACCGAGGAGCTGCGGGCACGCCTGGACGAGCTGCTCGACCAGCATCGCGCGATGCTCGACGCCAGTCTCGACGGGCTCACCGAGGAGGAGGCGCGGCGCTCCCTCGTACCCTCCCGCACGACCCTGCTCGGCCTGGTCAAGCACGTCACCTACGTCGAACACGTCTGGTTTCAACCAGGCTTTGACCGGTACCTCCCTGCGGGACCTCGGTGCCCCGTCGACGCCGGACCGTTCCTTCATCCTGCGCAGGACCGACACCATCGACAGCGTGCGGGCGGCCCACGCCGCGGCCTGCGCCGAGTCCCGACGGCTGGTCGCCGGCTTCGCCCTCGACGACGAGGTGACGGGGCGCGGCCAGCGCGCGCTGTGGGCGATCTACGCGCACATGCTCCGCGAGCTCGCGCAGCACTGCGGGCACGCCGACATCCTGCGCGAGCAGGTGCTCGCCGCCCGCCACTGAGCGCGAGACGGCCCGTCGGCGGGCAGGTGCGACCAAGTTCGTCGAGCAACACCCGCACGCGGGCGTCGATCTCGTCGCGGATCAGCCGGTCGGCGTCGACGCCGAGCCCCCGGGATCGTCGAGGCGACAGTCCTCGTAGCGCTTGCCCGGAAAGACGGGGCAGGCGTCGCCGCAGCTCGACCGTCACGACTCCGCGGCGACGGCGTCGGAGCCGACCACGGCCGTGACGAGCAGGCCGGCGCCCGCGCACTCGGCGATCGCGCGCTCACGCCGTCGCAGCGCTCGGCGTGAGCAGCGTGCCGGCCCGTTCCAGGCGCTCCGCGACGAGGCGGTAGTACACCCAGGTCCCGCGCCGCTCGCCGGTGACCAGCCCCGCCTCGCGCAGCACCCTGAGGTGATGGGAGATCGTCGGCTGGCTCAGCTCGAAGACGCCGGTCAGCTCACAGACGCACACCTCGCCGCCGTCGTGGGAGGCGATCAGCGACAGCAGCCGCAGCCGGCCCGGGTCGCCCATGGCCTTGAACACCGCGGCGAGCTCCGCCGCCTGCCGCGGCGACAGGGGCTCGCGGACCAGCGGTGAGCAGCAGGGCTCCTGGATCGACACCTATCTATGTTGACGGATGTCGATGCAGAGAGGCAACCTTGTATCGAGAAACGTCGATTCAGGAGGTGGACGATGTCCCGGGTTCAGCTCGCGTTGCGGGTGTCCGATCTGGAGGCCTCGATCGGGTTCTACCGGTCGCTGTTCGGGGTCGAGCCGGCCAAGCGCCGTCCCGGCTACGCGAACTTCGCGATCGCCGAACCACCGCTCAAGCTCGTGCTGATCGAGGGCGAGGCGGACCGGCCGACCGTGCTCGACCACCTCGGCGTGGAGGTCGCCGGCACCGCCGAGGTCCACGCCGCCACCGCCCGGCTCGGGTCGCTGGGCCT
>JBFWRR010000047.1:0-45764 GCA_050248815.1 Pseudonocardia sp.
CCGTGTCGGGGCGAGGGTGGAGTGTCGGGGGCGCGGGTCCGCCCCGGGCGCGCGCCGCGGCCGCTCACGTCCTGTGGCCCAGCCAGGCCTCCCGCCACGACACCGACAGCGCGAGCACGTCCGCCCCGGCGGGCGCGGCGGCCAGCCGCGCCCGCCACGCCGACTCCAGGGCGTTGCACATCCGCCCGGTGGGGGCGGTCGCCCGGCTGGCGGGGAACCGGGCGTCGACGAGCGCGCGCGGCACCCCGAGCTTGCCCTTGCCGGCGAACCGCGTCGGCCCCACCTGGCGGCACACGAGGTACTCGATCGACGGTGCGGCCCGGCCCTCGCCGCCGAGCCCGAGGGACGCGAGCGCCTCGGTGAACGTGCTCACGATCGTGCGCAGCCCCTCGCCGGTCGGACGGGCGCGCAGCGTCCAGGAGAACCACGCCGGCAGGCGCACCGTCGCCGTGTCCGCGACGACGGGCAGCGCCGGCCCGACGACCACCTGGTAGTCCTCGGCCGCGGCCAGCACCTCGCCGGGGACGGGGTCGGCGGGCGGGCAGCCCAGCAGCTCGCCCACGACATGTGGGAGCACCTCGACCGGACCTCCTCCAGAGGCGCCCTCGCCGAGTTCCCGGTTGATCGCGGCGAGCCGTCCGCGCGAGGCGCGGTGGACGGCGAGCTGCAGGTGCACGAACGCGAGATCGTCCAGCGGTGTCATCGAGCAGGCCAGCACCCCCGCGTCGGGGCACCGGGCCAGGAACGCGGCGATGGCGTGGACCGCGCCCAGGCGGGCGGGCCCGACGAGGGTGACGGGCAGGCAGCCTTCGGCACTGCCGCCGTGGCGGGTGCCGACCCGGGCGTCGTAGCGCGCGCGGGCGGTGGAGCGGTCGTGGCGCGAGACGATGAACCAGTCGCCGTCGTGGTAGCCGGAGCGGGTGTCGGCGAGCCAGAGGCCGAGGCCGCGCTCCCTGCAGTAGGCCGCGAGCCGGTCCGCGATCCGCAGGCGCGCCGCCGCGCGGGGCCGCGCGAGCGCCATGGAGAACCGCAGTGCGAGCGACGAGGACCGCGAGCTGTCGAAGGCGCGGGTGGGGGTGGCGCCGGTGACGCGCCGCGACGTGTGCGGCGGGATCTGCACCGGGCACTGCAGCGACACCAGGGGCGCCTGCTCCCGCAGCGACAGCTCGGCGACCTCGTGCAGCAGGTCGCGCAGCGCGAACCCGTGGCGCAGCGTGATGCGGCGCGGTTCGTCCTCGAGGCAGACGACGGCCTCGAAGCGTTCCGCGCCGGCGTGCTGGAACGTCGGGTTGGGGCGGGCGCTGCCGTGGAAGGCCTGCCGGGAGGCGCCGGGCTCCAGGTGCAGGCGCGACCACACGGCCTGCGCGGGATGCTCCGCCAGCCGCGTCCCGACGACGACGCCGACGCCGTTGCCGCCCGCGGACAGCGTCTCGGCGAGCCCGCCCGCGGCGCCGTCCAGGATGCCGAGCAGCCGCCCCGGCCCGTCCACGACGTGGTGGATCTCGAACTCCACCCGCATCGACGGCTGCGGCAGGCCGAGGTAGCCGGCGCGGGCCAGGTCGGCGAGCCGGCCGGTGGCGGGCGTGCGGCTCGGCTCGCCGTCCAGGAGGCTCACTCCGTGCCGCCGATCGAGGAGAACCGGGCGTCCGTCGTGACGGGCGCCGGCGCCGTCCGGTCCAGCCAGCGGGGCGCACCCAGGCGCACCAGCTCCGCCCGGTCGCTGCGGGCGGGCCTGCGCACGTAGAGGACCAGGGCCCCGAGCAGCGGGACGACGATCATCGCGGCGAGGGTGGCGGCGATGAGTGCCCCCGACATCGCGGCGGCGATCGCGGCGGCGGCCACCGCGACGACCGCGACGCACAGGTTCGCCACCAGCCGCGACAGCGCCTGCAGCCGCCCCGCCACCGACGTGCGGTCCGGAAGCGCCAGCCGCGTGTAGAGGAAGCCCGGGACGAGCAGGAGCACCGCGATGAGCGCGTCGGGGTCGTCGACAGCGCCCATCCGTGCCACCCCGGCCGCGTTGAACGGCCACGCCGAGCCGGTGAGGAAGCACGCCGTCAGGTAGCCCATGACGGCGACCGCGAAGCCGTAGAGCCGCACCGCGCTCGGCCCGGCCGCGGTGGCGTCGCGCAGCAGCGCCGCGGCGTAGAGCCCCACCTGGGTGCTGCCGCGGGCGTCGGCGGCGGGTCCGCGCCAGTAGGCGTGGGCGCGGTGGCTCTCCGGGTCGCGCTCGACGGACAGGTCCCGGTGCACCTCACCGCTGCGCAGCTCCTGCGCCGCGCGCCGCAGCCGGGTGGCGTCCAGCAGCGGGTGGCGCAGGATCGAGCTGTCCACGCCGTGCTCGTCGGACTCCACGCCCTCCCCGGAGACGGCCACGCGGGCGAGGACCGCGCACTCCGGCAGCGTGGCGGGCAGCTCGACGCCCGCGTGGTCGGCGTCCCACTCGCGGCGCCGGACGAGATCGGCCAGCTTGCGCAGCGTGGTGTGCGTCTGCAGCTCCAGGATCTTGCGGGTGGCGCGGTCCGGGGGTGGCTCCGCGAGCCGCCCGGCGAGCACGCCCAGGTCCGCGTGCAGCTCGTCGACGAGGTCGGAGTCGGCGTCGGTGGACAGGAACATCCGCTCGATGTGCACGCCGGGCTCGGTCTCCAGGACGAGCTGGTAGGAGCGCACGCTGGAGGAGATGCGGCTGGAGTAGGTCAGGCAGTAGCCCTCGGCGCCGGTGCGCAGCTTGCGTCCCACCCGCCGCAGCGACCGCCCGGCGTCGGGCTCGGCCGCATAGAGCGGCATCTCGTAGCGGACGAGATGCTCGTCGCGGGCGGCGTCCAGCGGGACGACCAGCAGGTGGTCGTTCACGGCGACGTCGAACAGCGCGAAGTAGTCGGCGAGCTCGTCGGCGTAGTCGTCGAGGACCTTGAGCGCGAGCCTGCGGTGGCGTGCGCCCTGGCCGGACACCGTCCCCTGGGAGGACGCGCCGGTGACCTCGCCCGGTTCGGGCCGGTGCTGGTCGGTGAGCAGGCTCGCCATCGCGGACTGCACGAGCCAGCGCGCCTCGTGGGCCTGGGTGAGCAGCTCGTCGAGCAGCGTGGTCCCGCGGGCGTCCGGATGGCTGTGCAGGATCCCGAGCAGCAGCCGGTACAGACCGGCGGCGAGCTGGCGGGAGAGCTCGTGCTGGGTGAGCAGCGGCAACCGGTTGCCTGCCCCGTCGCGGACCTCGACGGGGGCGACGCTGCGCCGTGCGATCCGCGAGACCGGCACCCACACCGTCCCGCCCTGCTCGCGGAACGTGTGGTCGAGCCCCGCGAGGTTGACGTCCACCTCGGTCGTGCGGTGCGCCGAGCGGTGCGCGACGACGGTGAGCCGCTCGGTGAGCCTGCGGACGTGGTCCAGGCGCAGGGCGGCGTCGAGGTAGCCCAGGCCCGTGACGGCGTCCGCGCGCAGGAACCGCGGCGGCGAACCCGGCACCGGCACGCTCATGATCGCCTCACGCAACGCGCTCTCGCCGTCCACGCGCCCCCCTCGGCGTCGGCGTTCCCCGGCCCGCTGAGCCTACGGCAGCGGCTGCTCAGCGGGTGTTCCGCAGCCGTGCGCAGCCTGCGCGCATGACATCCACCCCATCCGCCCGCCCGGGCCTGGTCGCCGCCTGGGCCAGCTGGCCCCTCGGACTCCTGCTCGTCCTCGTCGTGACGGCCCTGGCGCCGCCGGCCGTCGTCGCTGCTCCGCTGCTGCTCGCGTACGGGGCGGCGGTGGTGCTGTACCTGCGCCGGGGGCCCGTCGACCCCGCGGCGAGCGGGCTCGTGCTCGCCGGGCCGGGCATCTTCACCCTCGCCGGGCTCACCGGTCCGCCGACGGCGCGCGAGCCCGCGGCGATGCTCGCGAACGCCGCCGTGCTGGGCGCGGCGGGCGCGGTCCTGCTCGCCTGCGCGGTCGTGCTCGCGCTGCGGGCGGGGCACGGCGGGCGCGTCCCGGCCGCGCTCGGGGTCGTCGCGCTCGCCGTGGGCAGCGCCGGCTACCTGCTCAACCTGTTGCTGCGCGGCGCGGTCGTCGCGTCCGGGGCGGCGGCGCAGCAGGCCGCGGTCGAGGACGCGGCGTGGTGGGCCGCGTCCTACCTCACCGGGCTGGACGGCGAGCCGGGTCTCATGACCGTGCTGCTCGTGTGGTCCGACCTCACCCAGCTGGCCTACCTCGCGATCGCCTACGCCGGGTTCGGCGCGCTCGCCGCCGCCCTCGGGTTGCGCGGAGTGGCCCGCGCGGGATACGGCCTCGCCGGGCTCGTCGTCGCGGGCGTGGCGGTCGCGGCGCTGCTCCCGGGGACGGTGGGCGCCGTCGGAGCGTGGACGGCGTTCGTCCTCACGATCCCGTTCATGAGCACGCTGGTGCCCTACGCGCTCGGCGTCGCGCTGCTGCGCGCCGGGCACCCGGCGGCGGGATCGGCACGGAAGTCGCTGCTCAGCCGCCGTACAGTGGCCGCGGGCACGCTGCCGGCATGACGATCTCGCAGCTTCCGGCCCCCGTGGGGGGCGCTGCCGAGCAGGCCCGGCCGGGCTGCCGGCCGGGCTGCGCACTCCTCTGCACCTCCGAGGGCATGGCCGCCGCGTACGCGCAGCATCGCGTGGCCCTGCTCGCTCGCGCCCGTGCCGTCCTCGGGGACGCCGCGGCGGCCGAGGACGCCGTGCAGGAGGCCTTCCTGCGCGCCTGGCGGGCGTGCGCGTCCTTCGACCCCGGCGCGGGTCCGGGCGCGCCGCTGCGGCACTGGCTGCTGGTGGTGGTCCGCAACGTGTCGCTGGACATGCTCCGCGCGCGGGCGGCCCGCCCCTGCACCTACGTGCGGACCCCACCGGAGCCCGCTCCCGGGGCCGGTGCCTCGGCCACGGACCGGGTGCTGCTGCGGGCCGATCTCGTGGCCGCGCTCGCCCGTATCACCCCGGAGCACCGCGCAGCGGTGCTAGGCGCGGTCGTGCGCGACCGCGCCTACGACGACGTGGCCGCCGAGCTGCGGGTGCCGCCGGGCACCGTCCGCAGCCGGGTCCACTACGGCCTGCGGCGGCTGCGTGCCGCGCTGGTCGAGATCGACGCCGACCGCGCGGAACTCGACCCGGCGGCCTGACACCCCGGAAGGCCCCCCGATGGCCGCGACGACCCCGATGACCGTGCCGGCGCCCATGACCGCGCCGGTACCGCGCGGGCTCCGGGCCGGGCGCACCGCCACCCTGTGCTCCACCGCCTCGGACGAGGCCGCGACCGCCCTGATGCCGGCCTTCCTCGCCGGGACGCTGGCCGCGTCCCCGATCGCGCTCGGCGTGATCGAGGGCCTCGCGAGCGTCGCCGACGGGGCGGCCCGGCTCGCGGGCGGCGCCCTCGCGGAGAACCCGCGCCGGCGCGGCTGGATCAGCGCGGGCAGCTACGCCCTGATGGCCCTGCTCGCGGGGCTGGTCGCGGTCGCCGCGTCGGCGGTGCAGGTCGGGGTCCTGCGCGGCGGGTCGGCCGCCGCGCGCGGCCTGCGCTCCCCGCAGCGCTACGCGTCCGTGCCGGAGCGGGTCGCGTCCGCGGGCTACGGCCGCGCGTTCGGGTTCGAGCGCGGCGTGCACCACCTCGCCTCGGTCGGCGGGCCACTGCTCGCGTTCGCGGTGCTCGCCGTCGCGGGCGTCCGCTCGGCCCTGCTCGCCGCCGTCGTCCCCGGGCTGGTCGCGACGGTGATCGGCATCGTGCTCCTGCGCCGTCGCGGACGTGCCGTCCCCGCGCCGGCGCAGGCCCCACGGTTGCGGGTGCGCGCCGTATACACCGGGCCGCTGGGTCGGCTGATGACCGGCATCACACTGTTCGAGCTGGCCAACTTCGCCGCCGTGCTGCTCGTGCTGCGGGCGACGAAGCTCCTGGAGAGCCGCGACGTCCCGTTCGGCCCGGCAGCCATGGCGGTGCTGCTCTACCTGCTGTGGCGGCTGGCCGCGGCGGCGTCGAGCCCCGTCTGCGGGCGCTGGGTGGACCGGGCCGGACCGGTGCCGGTGATGGCCGCCGGGGTGGCGTCGCTGCTCGCGTCCTACGCGGGGTTCGCGCTCGCCACGGGCACCGTGGCGCAGCTCGCCCTGTGCTTCGCCGCTGCCGGTGCCGCGGGCGGGGCGATCGAGGCGGCCGAGCACGTCGGGGTCGCGCAGGTCGCGCCCGCCGGGTTGCGCTGGTCGGCGTTCGGGTCGCTCTCCGCGGTGCGCAGCTTCGGGCGCATGACCGCGACGATCGGCGCCACCGTCGTCTGGGAGCTCCTCGGCCCCGGGTACGGGCTCATGCTCGCCACCCCGTTCATGGTCGCCGCGGTCGTCGTGATGGCCCGCGGATACGCGCGGAGCCCGGCGGTCGGGCGGATCGTCACGGCGGTGGCCGTGACGGCGCTGGTCGTCGTGCTGCCCGCCCTGCTGGTGCTGCTGCTGGACGCGGGCGGCGGGCTGCGCGGCTACTGAGCGCGGGCCCGGCGGCGGCCCGGGTGGCCCGCGGCGCATCGTGGAGACGCACGCGACCGTCGTGACCGGGTGATGCCCGTGCCCCGGGACGTACAGACGTCGGCTTAACTCCGTGGTCACCACCGATCCGGCCCGGCGCCGGACCCGGTACCAACGGATGCGGCGCGAACTCGCTTGACAGTCGAATGGAATGCGATTCAATCTAATCGCATGGCGTTCGAACGATGGAACGCCGCTGGAACGGTGGGTCGTGCAGGGTCCGGATCGGGGTGAACCTCGCGGCACTCGGTGCCGTCGAGAAGGCATGGGGGTGGGTTCGGTGACGGTGGTCGTGCGCGACGCTCCGGTGGGTGCGGAGGCCGGTGTGCGGCTGCGGGTGCTCGGGGGGATCGCGGCCCGGCTCGGCGACGAGCCCGTCCGCCTGCGGGGGCCGCGGCACCGCGAGGTGCTCGCGCGCCTCGTCGTCGGCCGGGGCCGCGTGGTCCCCGTGGACCGGCTCATCGACGACCTCTGGCCCGCCGCGCCGCCCGGGCAGGCCCTCGCCGCCGTCCAGAAGTTCGTCTCGCAGCTGCGCCGGGCCCTCGAACCGGACCGCGCACCCCGCGCGCCCGCACGCGTCCTCGTCACCGAGCCGCCGGGCTACGCGCTGCGACTCGACGCCTTCGCCGTCGACGCGTGGGAGCTGGAACGGCTCGTCGCGCAGGCCGGTGAGCTGCTCGACGACGGGCACGCGGCCCTCGCCCACGCCCGCGCGGACGCCGCGATCGCGCTCTGCCGCGGGCCCGCGTTCGCCGAGTTCGCCGACGCCGCCTGGGCGCGGGTCGAGGCCGACCGCCTCGCCGAGACCGCGCTGCTCGCCCACGAGCGCCGTGCCGCCGCGGCGCTCGCCCTCGGTCGGGTCGCCGACCTCCTGCCCGAGCTGGAGGCCCATGCCGCGGCCCACCCGCTGCGGGAGGAGGCGTGGCGGCTGCTCGCGCTCGCCCACTACGCCTCGGGCCGCCAGGGCGACGCGCTCGCCACCCTGCGCCGGGTGCGGGCGACCCTGCGCGACGAGCTGGGCGTCGACCCGGGACCCGTGCTGCGGCGGACCGAGCGCGACGTGCTCGACCAGGCCGTCCCGCTGCCGGAGCGGCCCGTGGTGGTGGGCGTGGAGAGGGCGGCGGCGGGCGGGGGGCCCGCTGTGCCTTCTGGGCCCGCTGCGCGTGCCGTGCCAGGGCCCCCTGCGCCCGCCGGGATCGTGGTGTCGTGGCCTGCCGTGCCGCCCGCACCGTCCACCGCCGCGCCCCACCCGGTCCCCTTCGTCGGCCGGGCCGCGGAGCTGGCCGTCCTGCGTTCCGCGGCCGCGTCCGCCGCCGGGGGCCGCGGCGGGCTCGTGCTCGTCTCCGGTGCCCCGGGCGCGGGGAAGTCGGCACTCGCGGGCCGGCTGGCCGCCGAGCTCGGCGCGGCCGGCTGGCGGACGGCCGCGGGGTGGTGCCCGCGGGACGCGCCGCCCGCCTGGCCGTGGATCGAGCTGCTGGAGACGCTCACCGCGCAGGCGCCGCCCGCCGGGATCCTCACCGGACGGGAGGCCGCATCGTTGGACGGTCTGCTCGCGGCGGACGGCCCGCCCGACGACGGCGCCGGCCCCGCGGCGGCACGGTTCCGCCGCCACCGGGCCGTCGGCGCGTACCTGGCCGGCCTCGCCGCGTCCCGGCCGCTGCTGCTGCTGCTCGACGACCTGCACGACGCCGACGACGATACCCTCGCGCTGCTGTGCCGCCTGGCCCCCGATCTCGGCGGCACCGCGGTGCTGGTGGTGGCGATGCTGCGCGACGGGGAGGCGGGTACCGACGACGCCCCCGAGGACGGGGAGCGGCTGGCCTGCGCCCTGGCCGAGCTGGCCCGCCACCTGCCGGTGCGGGTCACCCTCGGCGGCCTGGACGACGCGGCGGTGGGGGAGCTGGTGCGGTCGGTGTGCACGGCCCCGGTGGCCGACCGCACCGTCGCGGAGCTGGCGCTGCGGACCGGCGGCAACCCGTTCCTGGTGACGGAGTGCGCGCGCCTGCTGCAGGCCGAGGGCCCGGAGGCGGCCACGACCGAGGTGCCGGCGGGCGTGCGGGACGTCCTCGCGCAGCGGATCGCGCGGCTGCCCGCGCCGAGCCGCGCGCTGCTGGCGAACGCCGCGGTGGTCGGCCGGGGGTTCGACGTGGAGCTGCTCGCGGAGGTGACCGCCGAGCACCCCGACGCGGTGCTGGACGCGGTGGAGCCGGCCGTGGCGGCCGGGTTGGTCGTGGAGCCGGGTCCGGGGCGGCTGGAGTTCGCCCACGCGCTGGTCCGCGACGTCGCGTACGGGTCGCTGTCGCGCCTGCGGCGGGCCCGCGTGCACGGGCGGGTGGCGTGGGCGCTGGAGCGCACGCGGCCGGGCGAGGTGGCGGCACTCGCGTACCACGTCGCGGCCAGCGGCGCGGACGACGCCGCCGGGTCCGCCCAGGGCAGTGCGGCCGTGCGGACCCCGGATGCCCGGACGGCACGCGCGGTCGGCGCCGCGGCAGCACCGTCGAGCCGGCCCGACGGCACGCCCGCGACGGGGGTCGTCCCGTTCCCGGTGCGGACGCCGCACGGGTCCCCGCCGGGGCGCGACGCGCTGCGGATGCAGCCCCCCGACCGGGCCGCCGACGGCGCTGAACGCGACGCGCGCGGGGCGCGCATCCGGGCCCCCGCGGCGGTCCTGCCGCGGGCCGGGCCCGCCCGCGCCGGTGCGGGCCGGGGCAGGGGACGGCCTCGCCCGGCCGAGGCCGGTGGCCCCGCGGTCCCCCGCCCCACGCACCTGCGAGCCGCTCCCGGTCCCGGTCCCGGTCCCGCGAGCCTCGACGAAGCCCGTCCCCGCTGACCACCGGGTGTCTCGCACGGGCTCACGCGGTCGGCAGCGGTCGGCAGCGGTCGGCAGCGATCGGCAGCAGTCGGCAGCGGTCGGCGGCACGTGCGCGCTCGTCGCCGCCCGTTCGACCGGACGGGGTGAACGGACGTGCCGATGCTGGCCGGTCCGGCCAGTTCGCCCGGGCCCTCGCGCCGGTACCGTCTGGCGGCGACGAGGGGGTCCGCTGATGAGCGTGCATCCGGATACCGCCGAAGCGGCGGTGCTGTTTCCCCAGGTCAGCGGGTATGTCGCCCATGCCGCGGCGGCGCTGCGCGCCCACGGGACCGGCAGCTGAGGTGCGTCGGTGGGCCGCGCGGGCGTCGGCGCGACGCACACCAACGGCAGTCGGCCGGGTCGTCCCGGTGACGGGTCCGCCGTTCCCGCCGTCGGCACCGATCCCGAGCCGCGGGAGACGGTGGCCGGGCTCAACGCGGTGGTCCTGCTGGGGTCGTTCATGCATGCCGCGCCCAGCTCCACGACCACGGCGGAGCTCGCGGCGGGCGGGCTCGCCGCCGTCACGCGGCTGCCGCTCGCCGCGGTCGCGTGGTACCCGGAGGGGCCCGACGGGCCGCTGGAGGTGACGGGACGGTGCGCCGGACAACCCGGGATCAACGCGGAGGTGGCCGACGAGCTGCGCGCGATCTGCCCGCTGATGGACGGGCTGCGGCCCACCTGGTCGGACGGCGACGACCTGCCCGGGGCGCTGCGCCGGGCGGGTGTCGAGAGGCTGCTCGCCCTACCGCTGCGGGTGTCGACGCAGTCGCTCGGCTACCTCGTCGCGGGCGGGTGGCGCCACGCGATGCCGAACGACCTGACGCTGGTGCAGGCCCTCGGCGCGCAGACCTCGACGGCGCTGTACGTCGCGCACATCCGGGAGACCGAGGAGCGGCGGGCGCGGGCGCTGGGTGAGCTCGCCGGTGAGCTGGGTGCGCAGCGCGAGCTGCTGGCCCGGGCGCTCGCGCTGCAGGAGGAGCTGATCGACCTGCTGCTGCGCGGCAAGGACGCCCGCACCATCGTCGTCCATCTGGCCGACCGCATCGCGGCCCCGGTCTGGCTGCTCGACGCCGAGCGGCGCGTCCTCGCGCACGCGACGGGCGGCAACGCGACGGTCGTGCCGCCGCGGGCCGCGGAGCTGGCGCGGGTGTTCGCGGGCCACGATCCGGAGCACACCCCGCGGTGGGTCGAGCTCGGGACGGCCGCGGGGCCCCGGCGGTTCCTGGTGCAGAGCGTCGCGACCGACCGGGAGACCTTCGGCTACCTGATGGCCGGCTCGACCGAGCTGGGCCCGGTGGACCGCAGCACGTTCCAGGGCGGACGGCTGGTGCTCGCGCTGCGGCTGCTCATCGAACGCAGCGTCGCCGACGCCGAGGAGCGTCTGGGCCGGGACCTGATCCAGGACGCCCTGCTCCGCGACGGTGGCGGGACCGTCCCGGCGGCCCTGGCGGCCCGGCTCGGCCACCACGGCGACGGCCCGGCCGTCGTGGTCGTGGTGCGCCCGAACGATCCCGGCGACGCCGCGCGGGCCGGGCGCCGGGCCCTCGCGGTCCTGTGCGACCAGCTGCGCACCCGGGACCGGGGGCTCGCCGGGACCATCGGGTCCGAGATCGTCGCGATCCTGCGGCCCGACGCGGTCGAGCGGTGCACCCGGCAGTTCCTCGGCCGCATGCGGGCGGCGCTGCCCTCGGCGGACCCGGTGATCGGCGTCAGCGATGCGCGGCCGGGGCTCGGCGATCTCCGGCCCGCCTACCGGGAGGCGCTCGTCGCGGCGACGATGGCCCCCCGCTGCCCGGACCGCGTGCTGCGGTTCCTGGATCTGGGGCTGCACCGGCTGCTGTTCGACACCGGGCACACCGACCGGATCGACGAGCACGTCGAGCGCTGGATCGGGCCGCTGCTGCGTTACGACGCCGAACACGGCTCCCGGCTCGTCGAGACCCTGGGTGCGTTCCTCGGCGGCGCGGGCCAGCCCACGACGGCCCGCAGGCTGGCCATCCACCCGTCGACGCTCAAGTACCGGCTGGGCCGGATCCGCGAGATCCTCGGCCTGGACCTGAGCCGGCCCGACGTCCGGTTCAACGTCGAGCTGGCGCTGCGGCTGGCCGAGGGACTGCAGGCGATCACCGGCCCGGACCGTCGGAGCTGAGCCCGCTCCGTCGCCTGCTCGATCGGCCCCTTTCCGGCCTCCCGCGGATCGCGCCGTCAGCTGCGGGAAATGGTCGACCGCCGGTGGTGGCGACATCGTCCGGGACGGACACAGAAGCGGGCGGGAACTATCTGATCCGGACGGGGTGGCGCGGGTGATCGACTCGGTATCGTCGGCCGGTCGAAAGGCTGCGCAATGACGACCCGAACCGACGACGCCCCTCGTGGCCCCGAGATCTCCCTGGACCATGTGGTCCTTCGACCGGGCGATCATGTCGGCGTGTTCTACCGCGGCGACAAGGAACGTGACGCGTTCCTGCTTCCCGTCATCGCGGATGCCATTGCCGCCGGCTGCCGGGTGATCTATGTCTGCGACCGGGACGGCCCGGAGCAGGTTGCCGAACAACTGGCCGCCGGGTCCACCGGGGTCGACGGCGCGATCGAGCGCGGTCAGCTGCGGCTGATCGCGTCGAGGGAGGCTTATCTCGCCACGGGGATCTTCGACCCGTACCGGATGGTGGATTTCTACAAGAATGCCGCCGAGGCCGGGTACACCGAGGACTCCCCGATCCCCTGCGTGATCGGTGAGATGAGCTGGAGTCTGCGGGGCTGCCCCGGCAGTGAACGACTGATCGAGTACGAAGCGCTCTACGCGAAGGAGTTCGCGGACGCAGCGGTGATCACGCTGTGCCTCTACGACCTGGAGCAGACCCGCGGCGAGCAGATCTTCGATCTGCTTCGGCTGCACGGCAGGGTCGTGCTCAACGGCATCGAGATGCACAATCCGCGGGTCGCACCCCTCATGCTGCTCGACTGACTGCGTGGCCTGTGGGATCACCGGCGGGAAACCGACGGGACCGCCGCCACGACACCGATGTGCGCAGTTCCTTCGTCGTCCGCGAGCGCTGTTCGGGTGTCCGAGGGAATCAATGGAGGTATGTCGTGAAGGTACGAGGTCAGGATGTCCTGCTGCCGGCGACGCTCGTCGGCGCCTACCCCCGGCCGATCTACATGGAGGGAAAGGTCTTTCCCGTCGGCGTGCACGAACCCGAGTTCGTGAGCTACCGGATGCGGGAGCTGTACCACCACGCCGTCTCGGCCGCCGTCCACGACATGCTCGACGTCGGCCTGGACATCGTCACGGACGGTGGACAGTACTACGAGAACGAGACCGGGTACGAGTACGCCGAACTCTTCCACGCCATGGCCCACAAGCTCGAGGGTTACGCGGGATACGGCGATCGCATCCAGGTCGGCGCGTTCGACCTGCCGATCTACAAGCCGACGGTGCTCGGTGACGTCGCGTGGCGGCGGCCGGTGTACAAGCCGGTCGCCGAGGCCGTCCGCGAGGTCACCGATGCCCCCCTCAAGGTCAACGTCTCGCTCGGCCCGGCCACGCTCAGCGCGCTGTCGACCGACCAGCACTACCACGACCTGAAAGCGCTCTCCCAGGATGTGGCCAAGGCGTACAACACGGAGTTCAAGGACCTCGAACGGCGCGGTGTCGACCTGATCCAGATCACCGAGCCGCTCACGTTCTTCGAACCCGAGGACTGGATCATCTCGGCGATCAACACCGCGTTCGACGGGGTGGCGGCCTACAAGGTCGTCCATATCTGCTACGGCCACGAGGAGGGGCAGCCGGGCATTCTCGACCTGAAGGGCGAGCGGCTGTTCCCGTGGGCGTTCGACCTGAACTGCGACCAGATCCACTTCCAGATGGCGAGCCACGAGTTCGCCGAGGTGGACGCGCTGCGCGGCTGGCCGGCCGACAAGGATCTCGGCGTCGGTGTGGTGGACATCGAGCTGCTCCGGGTGGAGACCCCGCAGCAGATCGCCGGCTGGTTGCACCGGCTCTTCGAGTCCGTGCCGCCGGAGCAGGTGTCCGTGTCCACCGACTGCGGCATCGCGTCGATGCGGCGCAACGTCGCCAAGGCCAAGCTCGCGGCGATCGTGAAGGGGCGCGATCTCGCCCGGTCGCAGCTCACCGGCAGCTGAACGGCGGGGAGCGGCGGCGTGATCGGTACGGTTCGGGACGTCGGCCCGCCGCCGCTCCCGGGAGACGGGCTCGACGGCAGGGTCGCCCTGATCACCGGCGCGGCGTCGGGCATCGGGCAGGTCGTCGCGGAGATGTTCGCCGCGCGCGGGGCGGCGGTCGGCGTGCTCGATGTGCACGCCGATCCCGCGCAACGCCTCGCCGCCCAGATCGTCGCCCGTGGCGGGCGCGCGGTGCCGATCAGGGCGGACGTGAGCGTCGCCGCGCAGGTCGACGCGGCGCTCGCGCGTGTCGTCGAGGAGTTCGGGCGCCTCGACGTCCTGGTCAACAACGCGGCCGTCGACGTGCAGGGCTCGGTCACGACGGGCAGCGAGGACGACTGGGAGCGCTGCTTCGCCGTCAATGTCAAGGGCGTGTTCCTGTGTTCCCGGGCCGCCGTGCCGCACCTCGCGAGGGTGGGTGGCGGGTCGATCGTCAACCACGCCTCGGTCGCCGGGCTGGTGGGGGTGAAGAACCTCGCGGCCTACTGCGCCTCGAAGGGGGCCGTCGTCGCGCTCACCCGCGCGATGGCGCTGGACCTCGCTCCCGCCGGGATCCGCGTCAACGCGATCTGCCCCGGCGCCGTGCGCACGGCGATGATGGACGAGCTCATGAGGGCGCGCGGCGGTGGCGACCTGGCGGCCGGAGTGTCGGAAACCCTTCAGAAGTACCCGATCGGACGTCTCGGCGGTCCGGCGGACATCGCGAGCCTGACCCTCTATCTCGCCGGTGCCGCGGCATCGTTCATGACCGGCTCGATCATTGTCGTGGACGGCGGGATGTCGGCGCAGTGAGGCTCTGACGAGACCTGCGCCGGCGGTTCTCCGATTCGGTTGACCCGGTCGGGATTCTTGGTCCGGTCGAGACGAAGGCGATGCCGCCGGAGCCCGCCTAGACTTCGTCGTCGTGGACAGCCGTGAATCGCTGCCGCAGGGGTTCGGAGAACTTGCTCCGCCCGTCCGCCTGATGGTGCGTTGCCCGGCGTGCGGATATGAACGAACAACCCTTGCATTGCATTCTCACGCCGTTCTGCGCGCGGCCACCTGCGAGCGTTGCGGCGATCCTGTCGAGCTTCTGGCGGCCGACGAGGTGCACGACATCGGATGTTCCTGCTGCGCCGCCCCGCGGCGCGGCCGGCGGCGTACCCGCCGAAGGTGACGGACCAGGCTGTTCCGGTCGAATGCCAGCCGTGCACTTCCCCAGCGAGGAGACTGCGATGCGTGTCGGTGAGCGCGATATCCTGCTTCCCACGATGACGATGGCCTATTCCAATCCGAGGTGGTACGACTTCATCTCGGCCTCGTACAACGTCCCGTTCGGCGATCTCATCGAGGACCGGATCGAGACGGAGGTGTTCAAGGACGGCCTGTGGGCGGTCGTCGGTGATCTGGAGCGGGCCGGTCTGGACGTCATCTCGGACAGCCGCACATTCGCTGCGGGAAACTATTCCGACGTCGTCGTCTACTATTTCTTCCGGCTCACCGGGCTGGTGCCGTTCGGGCCGAACATCTCGGTCCCGCTGTATTCCACGCTGCATTCTCCGACGGTGATCGGCGACATCGCCCGTGCCGTCCCCATCATGCCGCCGGTGGCGCATGCGCTCACCGAGCTGACCGACGCACCGTTGAAGATCCAGTGGTCGGCCGCGGGCACGCTCACCGGCCTCTCGGCCGACAAGCACTACAGCAGCGACCGGGACCGGGCCATGGCCATCGCCGCAGCGCTGAACGAGGACATCCTGGAGACCGAGTCGATCGAGCAGGTGAAGATCCTGCAGCTCGACGAGTGGTTCTGGCCCTACCAGTTCGAGGACTGGAGCATCGAGGTCTTCAACCGCACGGTGCGCGATGTGCGCAACGCCAGGGTGATGGTCCACCTCTGCGTCGGGAACTACCGCGGCGGCCGGGGCTACCGGCCGGACAGCACCGCCGTGCCCGGCCAGGGCGCCTTCGACCTGCACGCCCGCCACGGCGAGAGCCTCGTCTACGAGTCGGTCATCCCCAAGGTCTACGAGGCGAACATCGACATCCTGAACCTGCAGGTCATCGAGGAGGCCGACTACGGGGTGCTGAAGGCGCTCCAGGCGCATCCCCTGCCCGACGGCATGGACTTCGTCGCCGGTGTCATCGATCCCAAGTCCACGTACGTGGAGACCCCGGAGGAGGTCGCGGGCCGCATCGGGCGCGTGCTGGACGTGGTCCCGGCCGAACGGGTCGGGCTCACCACGGGATGCGGCCTCAAGAACCTTCCGCGGCTCACGGCGTACCAGAAGATCCGCTCGCTGGCCGACGGTGCCGAGCTCGCTCGCGAGCGGCTCGGGAGCCCGACCGCGACGCTCTAGCTGTGATGCCCGGGGCTTCACCGGCGGTCCGCGTGGAGCGCGTGTCGCAGAGCTGAAGGGTGCTGACCAGCAGGGACGTGGGTCCTCGAGGCCCATGTCCGTGCGGGTCGAGCAGCACCGCGGCACCGCCCGCGCGGGCGTGCGGCGCGGCCCGGCCCACCCCGACCGCCGAACGCACCCCCGGAAGCCACGGGAAACTGCCCGCGGCGCCGGCGATGAGTTCGTGGCCCGCGGCTGGTCCAAGCTCGTGGCACCCACGGAAGGACACCGTCATGGCAGAGCTTCTCGTCGACTTCATCACCTCCCTCGACGGCTACGCATCGGGAGAGGGCTGGCCCGGGTTCTGGGGCCTCGAGGGCCCGGAGTACCTCGCCTGGCTCGGCGAGCAGCCCCAGGTCACCTACCTCATGGGGGCGAACACCTATCGCCTGATGTCGGGCTTCGCCGCCGGCGAGGTCCCGGGTGGCCAGGACGGCTTGAGGGCCGAGGAGGAGGCGTCCGTCGACGAGCTCACGCAGGCGTCCAAGGTGGTGTTCTCCTCCTCGCTCGAGGAGCCACTGACGTGGGCCAACTCCACGCTCGTCCGCGACGACGCCGTCGGGACGGTCCGCGCCATGAAGGAGAACGGCTCGGGGCTCCTCAGCACGATCGGCAGCCTCAGCCTGTGCCGGTCGCTGCTGCGGGCCGGACTCGTCGACCGCTTCCGGGTCGGGATGTTCCCGGTGATCACCGGGGCCACGGGCGCAGAACGCATCTACGACGGCTACCCGGACGTCGCCCTCGAGATGATCGAGCACCGGACCTTCGACGGCCGCATCCAGCTGGTCGAGTACAAGCCACGCGTGCTCGAGCACCCGCCGCTGGGCGCCCCTGCGTGACGTCGCCCGCGTCACGAAGGACCGATCGCCGACCGGGCCGGTCGACTGCCGATCGAGGTCAACATTTCAAGGTCAACATCGACAGCGCCTGGTAGATGCCCCGCCAGGTTCGCCTCCCCGCCCGTCTCCGGTACCGGGGCCGGCCTGGATCCCTGACAGGGCGGTTTTGTCCCGGTCCGGCGGGCGCCGGGCCGGAGAACGGGCGCCTGATCACCCGCGAGCCGGACCCACATGGCCCCGACCAGGCGATACGGTGCCCGGATGAACAAGACGCAGCTGGTGGAGGCCGTGACGGCGCGCATCGGCGACCGGCGCACGGCGTTGGCGGCGGTGGACGGCGTCCTGGAGACGATCGTCCGCACGGTGGGCGCCGGGGAATCCGTGTCGCTGGCCGGATTCGGGGTGTTCGAGAGCAGGGCCCGTGCCGCGCGCACGGCCCGCAACCCGCGCACCGGCGAGGCGGTCGCGGTGCCGGCGACGACGGTGCCCGCGTTCCGTCCCGGTGCGGGGTTCCGGGCCGTGGTGGCGGGCACGGCGGCCGCGCGGCCCGCGGTGCTGCCGGGGGCCCCGTTCGAGCTCGTGGACGGGGCCGCGCCGGTTCCGGCGGACCCCCGCAACGGGGCGGCCCCCAAGCCCGTTCGCCGGACGCGTCCCGCTCCGGTCGCGGCGGCGCCCGCGGCCTCGGTGGTCGAGGTCGCGGCCGAGCCCGCGGCGGCGGCGGTGCGCGCGAGCGCCTCGTTCGCAGCCGATGCGCCCGAGGTGGACGCGGCGCCCTCGAAGCCGGCCAAGCCGGCGAAGGCGACCCGGTCGGCGAAGGTCGCCAAGCCGGCGAAGGACGCCAAGCTGGTGAAGGCGGCCAAGTCGGCGAAGGACGCCAAGGGGAAGGCCGCGAAGGGCAAGGCGGGCAAGGGTAAGAAGAAGTAGCCCACCCGATCGTGCCGCTCACGTTGCACCGTGTGCCGCAATGCCTAGTCCGATTGGGTGGTAGATAACCGATCGGAAACCTGACGCCCCTACGGTGATCGCCGCTTGTCACGCGGCGTACACACGGAGGCGGTGGATGGTCTCGGGAGGCGCGACGGTGCCGGTCGCCGTTCTCGGTCCGCCGGGCCTGCTGCTCACCAGCCTGGCGGCCGCGCTGCGCTGCGAAGGCCATCGGGTCGAGCTGCTGCCCGGCAGCGCCGTGCCCGAGGACGTGCGCCCGGGCGTCCTGATCGTCGACGTCGGCCCGCTGCGCGCGGTCGAGACGATCCCGTGCGCCGTCGCCGCGGGCTGGACGGTGGTCGCCGTCGGCTCGCGATCCTGCACCGACCGCGCCGCGGCCGCCGTCGTCGCGGGCGCGCAAGCCTGGGCGAGCACCGACATCTCGTTCACCGAACTCCTGCGGCTCGTCGGGGCCGGTCCCGCACTGGAGATGAGCGAGGCCGAGCGCCGTCGGTGGCGCGAGGTCCACGAGCGCGCCGAGGCCGAACGGGCCGGGCGCGTCGAGCGGCTGCGACGCCTGTCGCGGCGCGAGCGGGAGGTGCTGCGCCTGCTGGCCGAGGGCAGGCGGGCGGCCGACATCGCCGACGACCTCTTCGTCGCGCTCGCGACGGTGCGCACGCACATCCGGTCGATCCTGGTGAAGCTCGAGGTGAACGCGCAGGAGCAGGCGATCGCCGTGTACCGGGACGCCGGGGGACACTGAGCTTTCCGGGACACCGAGCACGCCGGGACACCGAGCACGCCGGGACACCGAGCACGCCGGGACACCGAGCACGCCGGGACACCGACCCGGTGAGGCGTCACCGGGCCGTCGCGGACGAGCGGTTCCGTGTGCTGTTCGTGTGCACGGGCAACATCTGCCGGTCGCCGTTCGTCGAGATCCTGACGCGGCACCTGCTGCAGGCCCGGCTCGGGCCCGCGGCGGTCGGTGGTCGGTGGTCGGTGGTGGAGTGCAGCCCGGCGGGGCTCGGGACCACGTTCGCGGTGCGGGAGTTCGCCCGCCTCGTCGCGGCGGTCGAGCCGTCCGAGCTGCCGGAGGATCCGGTGGAACGCGCGCACGCACTGGTCGACCACGCCCGCCACCGCCGCGGGCTCCTCCCGCTCGGGGGAGCGGATGCGGACCGCGTACCGGACCCGATGGGGGGTCCGCGGGCGGCGCACCACGACGCGGCGGTGCTCCTTGCGGCCGCACTGGAGGTGGTCGTCACGGCGATCACACCCACCCGGACGCGGATCGGTGTACGCGGCCGGACGGCGCCGCTTCAGTCGCCCGTGCAGCCTCATCACGCCTGATGAACCAGGCGAAACCGGGTAACGGCTCATGTCCGGTTGCGACTGACCGAGTGCCGCGGTGCTCCTCCCGCGGTCGTCGAAGACCCCCGGAGAGTCGTGAACTGGATCGCCCCGCTGAGCGTGCCGCCCCCCGAGGCGGACACCCCGGTCGAGCGTGCCGCGCCGCCCGCCCGCCGACGCCGTGGCCGGGTCGTGGCGCTGGCCGCGCTCGCCGCCGTCGTGATGCTGGCGGGCGCCGGGTTCATCGTGACGAACCGCCTCGGCGACAACGTCGATCGCGTGCCGGGCGTGTTCGCCGCTCTGGACCCGGCCGCCCGGCCGGCCGACGAGCCGGGGCTCACTTTCCTGCTGATGGGCACGGACTCCCGTGCCGCGGCCCCCACGACCGGCTCCGCGGCGGGTACGGACGAGGGCTCGGCGCGCAGCGACGTCGTCATGGTGGTGCGGCTCGCGCCGGACGCGTCCTCGGCGACGGTCGTCTCGATCCCCCGCGACAGCTGGGTGGACATCCCCGGGCGCGGTCCTGGCAAGATCAACGCCGCGTACGCCTACGGCGGGCCGTCGCTGCTGGTGCGCACCGTCGAAGGGCTCACCGGGGTCCGCGTGGACCACTTCGCGGTCGTCGACTTCGCGGGCTTCCAGGCGATGGTCGACGCGGTCGGTGGCATCGACGTCCAGGTCGCGGCGCCGACGTCTAACTACGGCGTCGACTTCCACGCCGGCCGCAACCACCTGGACGGGGCGGCGGCCCTGGGCTACGTGCGGCAGCGCTACGACCTGCCGGAGGGCGACCTGGACCGGGCCCGCCGTCAGCAGAACGCGCTGCGCGCGCTGCTGGAGAAGGTGGCGTCCGCGGGCACCCTGGCCGACCCGGTGGCGCTCTACGGCTTCCTCGACGCAGCGACCCGCTCGGTCGGCGTCGACGACAGCCTCACCAACGGCCGGCTGCGCGAGCTCGCGCTGGAGGTGCGCGGCCTGCGCCCGGCCCGGGTGACGTTCCTGAGCGCGCCGGTGCGCGCGACCGGCTACGAGGGCGACCAGTCGGTCGTGTACCTGGACGCGGCCGGCGGCACGCAGCTGTGGGCGGCCGTCCGCTCGGGTGCCGTCCGCGAGTACGTCGCGGCGAACCCGGCCGCCGAGCTGGGCGAGGAGCCGTCGTGACGGCTCGTGACCACTCGATGTGCCGCGTGGGCAGCTAGTCCGCGGCCCCGAGGGCCGCCGGATCACGGAGGGGTTGATCCGGCGGCCCAGTTCGGCGCAGCCCGCCCGCCTGCTCGTCCGGGTCGCCGGGCACCGGTGTGCCTGATCCGGCTCCCGGCGAACGCGCAATGGCCCGCTGAGTGGTGGGCAATGACCGTGGTCCGGCAATGCCGGTTCATTGCTGTCGTGTTTCCTCGATACCTGTTGACTGCGGCTGTCGTGTCGGAGAAATACGTACGGTGTCTCGTCTCGAGTTGGTTCTACTCATGGGGTAACAAGCCCCGTCTGTGCTCGTACAATGTACTCGTGACACAGCTCTCACCTGCGATGACGTAACTCATCAGCGGTGATGAATCTGCCCGGAAATCGGCAACACCGGTGCCGGACGACGCGATGAACCGAGCAACTGTCGCTCCCCTCGTCAGGAATGCTCATCGTGTCTACCGTGGAATCGCCGAAGGTGAGAGCCGCTCGGAACAGGCCTCTCGGGACCGTCGTCCCCACGCCCCGACGAGCGCATTCTCGTGGGCCGGCGCCGGATGACTTGACCGCTGGCAAGGGGGCGGGCATCGTTGCGCGACCGCCTGCCGGTGCCCACCCGCTACGGCGCGTCCGGGCCTGGATGGTCGTCCCGATCGTCGACCTCGTGCTGCTCCTCACGCCTGCCCTGTGGGCCCCGGCGCAAGCCAAGGCGTGGCTGGTGATGGCCGTCCTCGCGACGCTGATGCTCATCGGCGGTACGCGCTACCGCGCCCGACTGCACCTCAGCGTGCTCGACGAGCTCCCCCTGCTGGTTTCGCGGCTGCTCACTGCGGCGGGCGTCGTGGCGGTGGTCATCGCCCTGCGCCACGAGCACCAGCAGGCCGTGACCGGCTTCCTCGGGGACGTCGCGATCGTGATCGGGCTGGTCACCCTCGGTCGCGTCGTCACCACTCGCGTCATCGCCTGGAGCAGGTGTCGGCGGATCACGGCGCACACGACCGTCCTGGTCGGCGGCGGTGCGCTGGGGGCCGAGCTCACCAAGATCCTCGGCGAGCAGCCTCGCTACGGCCTGAACGTCGTCGGATACGTCGACGACCGGTCCGGGTGCCTCGCCGACGCGTTCACGCACCGGCTCGGTGGGCTGGCGGATCTCGACCGCGTGGTCGCCGAGACCCGTGCCGACGTCCTGCTGGTGGTGGACGGTGAGTTCTCCGAGCGCACGCTGCTGGAGGCCGTCCGGGCGCGGCACTGTCAGCCCTGCGACCTGCTCGTCGTCCCACGCCTGCACGACCTGGCGATCCAGACGGGCTCGGGTGACCACGTCGGCTCGATCCCCGTGGTGCGGATCAAGCGGCCGAACCTGTCGGGCCCCGCGACGGCGCTCAAGCGCGTCTTCGACGTCCTGATCGCCTCGACGTTGCTGGTCCTCACCTCCCCGGTCCTCGCCGCGGCCGCGCTCGCGGTGCGTGTCGAGGGCGGACCGGGGGTGATCTTCCGCCAGCCTCGGGTAGGCCGCGACGGGGTGACGTTCGACTGCCTCAAGCTGCGGTCGATGCGTCCGGTCGACGAGGCGGAGTCGGCGACGAACTGGTCGATCGCGGCGGACGACAGGGTCGGACCCGTGGGTCGCTTCCTGCGGCGCACGTCGCTGGACGAGCTGCCGCAGCTGTGGAACATCCTGCGCGGCGAGATGACCTTCGTGGGCCCGCGCCCGGAGCGACCGCACTTCGTGCAGGAGTTCTCCCGCCAGTACGAGCGGTACGCCCACCGGCACCGGATGCAGGCGGGCCTGACCGGCCTCGCCCAGGTCAGCGGCCTGCGCGGCGACACGTCGATCGCGGACCGGGCCCGCTTCGACAACTACTACATCGAGCACTGGTCGCTGTGGCTCGACATCAAGATCGTTTGCCGGACGGTCTCCGAGGTCGTGTTCGCCCGCGGCCGCTGACCCCGGGCGATCCCAGCGGAAAGGAACAGCACGTGAGTCCCATGAGGCCGCGCACCGGGCCCTTCCACTCCGTCGTGGGTGATGCCGTGCTCGGGCCCGCCGCCCCGGCGTCCACGGGCGGCGGGATGGAGCTGCGCGACTACGCGCGGATGCTCCGTCGCGGCTGGCCGGTGGTCCTGCTCGTCATGGCGATCTTCGCCGGGCTCGCGGCGGCGTACCTCGCTGTGGCGCCGCGGCACTACGAGGCGAGGGCGGTGCTGTTCGTCTCGACGAGCCAGCCGGAGAGCGTCGTGGACCTGCAGCAGGGGTCCCAGTTCGCGGCGAACGCGGCCACGACGTACTCGGTCGTCGTGGACTCGCCGACGGTGCTCGGCGCGGTCGCCGACGAGTCGCAGGGCAGGTTCGACGTCGACGAGCTGGTCGAGATGGTGAGCACGTCGGTGCCCAAGTCCACGACCCTGGTCAACGTCGTCGTGAACAGCACGGACCCGGTCGAGGCGGCCACGATCGCCGACGCGGCCGCGGCGGCGGCGGCCCGGGTGCTGCCGACGCTGGAGGTCTCGCCCGACGGCGACTCGCTGGTGCGGGTGCAGCAGATCGAGCGGGCGGTCGAGCCGGTGGATCCGGTGAGTCCCGACGCCGCGCGCGTGCTGGCCGTCGGGCTGATCGCAGGGCTCTGCGTCGGGCTGGGCGTCACCGTCACGATGCAGTCGCTGGACACGCGCATCCGCCGTCCCGAGGACGTCCGCGAGCACACGGCCGCCCCGGTCGTCGCCGTCATCCCGCAGCTCACCCGCTCGGGCCGGCTGGCGAAGCTGTTCGGCCGGTCGCGCCATCAGGGTGGGCTCGTCGTGCGCGATGCGCCGCTCGGTGCGGCCAGCGAGGCGTTCCGGATCCTGCGGACCAACCTGCGCTGGCTGGAGGCGACGGACCGCCGCAGCCTCGTCGTCACCTCGGTCGACGAGGACCCGGACGGCGCGAAGGTCCCGGCGAACCTGGCGTGGTCGCTCGCCCAGGCGGGGCGCCGCGTCCTGCTGGTCGACCTCGACCTGCGCCAGCCCGGCGTGGGCGACACCCTCGGCGTGGAGTCGGACCGCGGGGTGGCGGACGTGCTCTCCGGCCACGCGGACCTCGGCTCCGTGGTGCTCACGACCGCCCATCCGCGGCTCGAGGTGGCGCTGCCCGGCCACACCACGCTGAGTCCGTCGGACCTGCTCAGCGCCCCGATCCTCACCGGCGTGCTGCGGCGGATGGAACATGAGTACGACCACGTCATCCTGCACTGTCCGCCGCTGCGGTCCTACTCGGACGCCGTGGTGGTGTCGGGCATCGCGGGCGGCACGGTCGTCTGCGTGACCACCGGTCGCACCCGCGCCCACGAGCTCGCGACCGCGCTCGGTGCGCTGGCGAACGTGGGCGTCGCCCCCTCGGGACTCGTGCTGACCCGCGCGGAACGCAGCAGCGAGCCGGACCGGCCCGCACTCGACGAGCCGCTGGAGGCCCGAGCCGTCCCGGCCACGCCCGCCGCGACGACCATGACGCGGCGGGTCGAACCGCGCGGGTCGGGCGCCGTCCGTACCGGCAGCTTCGCGGTCCACACCGGACACCACCGGACGCAGAACGGCGGCCACCGGCCCGTACCCGCCCCGCGAGGTCGCCCCCGCCACTGAACCTCTCCGGTGAGCCTCTCCGCGAACCGCACCGCCGGCTCCCCACGGCGGCCCCCACCCTCCGCACCCCGAAACGGAGATCGACCCCGATGCCCGGTGTCCTCGTGCACGAATGGATCGCCCAGGACGGCGGTTCGGAGAACGTGCTGCAGGCGATGAGCGAGACGTTCCCCGACTCCGAGATCCACTGCCTGTGGAACGACTCCCGTGGCCGCTTCGACCCCGACCGCGTCCGCGAGTCCGTCCTGGCCCGCACCCCGCTGCGCCGGCACAAGGCGGCGGCCCTGCCGATGATGCCGGTGGTGTGGCGGACGCTGCGCTACCGCTCCTACGACTGGGCGCTGATCAGCTCGCACGCGTTCGCCCACCACGCCCGCTTCCGGGGAGCGCCGTCGGACTTCCGCCGGTTCGTCTACGTCCACACCCCGGCCCGCTACGTCTGGACCCGGAGCCACGACGCGCGCGGCGACCACCCGGTGGCCCGGGCCGTGTCCTGCGCGCTGCGGCCCCTGGACCGCCGGCGTACCCGTGAGGGGGCCGAGTTCGCCGCGAACAGCGCGTTCGTGCGGGATCGGATGCGCCGCACCTGGGGCGTGGACGCCCGCGTGATCCACCCACCGGTGCACGTCGAGGCGATCCTCGCCGTACCGGACTGGCGGGACCGGCTCGATGCTCACGAGGCCGCGGTGCTCGACGCCCTCCCCGAGGGCTTCCTGCTGGGCGCCTCCCGGTTCATCCCGTACAAGCGCCTGCACGACGTGATCCGCACCGGGGAGGCGACCGGGCGGCCGGTCGTCCTGGCCGGGCGCGGTCCGAGCCTGCCCGAGCTGCAGGCTGCGGCCGCCACCGCGACGGTGCCCGTCCGCTTCGTGCACTCGCCGTCGGACGCTCTGCTCCACGCGCTCTACCAGGCCGCCGACGTGTACGTGTTCCCGGCCGTCGAGGACTTCGGGATCATGCCGGTCGAGGCGATGGCGGCCGGCGCGCCGGTGCTGGCGCAGCGGGCGGGCGGGGCGGCCGAGAGCGTCGTGCACGGCGTGACCGGTGCGCTCGTCGGCTTCGACGACCTCGACGAGCTGCGCGCGGGCGTCGCCACCGCGCTCGCCACCCGCCGCGAGGACCGCATCGCCCGGGCCCGCCGGTTCGCCGCGATGCGCTTCCGGCGGGAGATCCGGGAGTGGGTGCGTGCCGCATGACCGCGGCCGTGCTGGTCAACCGCAGCTATGCCGCCCAGCGGGTCACGGGGCAGCAGCGCTATGCCGTCGAGATCACCTCCCGGCTGGACGCCGGGTCCTTCACGCCGGTGACGCCACCGGGCTTCTGGGCGAGCTCCGTCCTGCGCACGTGGGCGTGGGTGCAGCTCGCGCTGCCGTGGCGCTCGCCGGGCTCGGTGCTGCTGTCGCTCACGGCGCGCGCGCCGCTGTGGCGGCGCCGCCACGTCCTGGTGGTGCACGACCTGTTCGTCCTGACCAACCCGGAGTGGTACTCGAGGCGCTACGTCTGGACGCACGCCCCGCTGCTGCGCGCCCAGCTGCGTGGCGCCGCCGCCGTCATCGCCGTCAGCGAGCCGGTGGCGCGGCAGGTCGCGCCGTACGTCCGGGGGCCGGTGGTCGTCGCGCCGAACGCGCCGAGCGAGGTCTTCGTGCGCGGTGGCGCGGACCGGTCGGTGCTGGAGCGGCGCGGTCTCGTCGCCGGCTCCTACCTCCTCACCGTCGGCAGCCGCGATCCGCGCAAGAACCTGCGCCGGCTCGCCGAGGCGTACGGGCGGCTGTCCACGCAGGAGCGTCGCCGGCACCCGCTCGTCGTCGTCGGCGGGGAGAGCGCGATCTTCGCGGGCGAGCGGATCGAGTGGCCCGAGGGAACGATCCTCGCCGGCTACGTCCCGGACGAGGAGCTGTGCGCGCTCTACGGCGGCGCCCGCACCGTCGTGTTCCTCAGCTACGCCGAGGGCTTCGGCCTGCCGCTGGTGGAGGCGGCCGCGGCGGGCGCGCGCGGGCTGCTGCTGTCCGACATCCCGGTGTTCCGGTGGGTCTGCGGCGATGCCGCGCACTACGTCGACCCGCACCGGACGGACTCCGTCCTCGACGGTCTGCGGGCCGCTCTCGCCGCGCCCCGCCGTCCCCGCGTCGAGCTCGACCGCTTCACCTGGGACGCGAGCGCCCGTGCCGTCCGTGACGCCTGCCTGGAGGTGGCTTCCCGTGCCTGACCTGTCCGTCGCCGTCGTCATCGCGTCCGCGGGGCGGCCGGAGCTGCTCGCCGAGGCGATCACCACCTGCCGCGCACAGGCCGGGATCGCCTTCACCGGCGTGGTGTCGGTGCCGGACCCCGCGAGCCTGCCCGACGACCGGGCTGTGCTGGACGGATGGCAGGTCGTCAGCGGAGCGCGAGGCCTCGCGGCGCAGCGCAACGCTGCGCTCTCGGCGCTTCGCGACCACGACCTCGTCGCGTTCTTCGACGACGACGCCGTCCCCGGCCCGGACTACCTGGCCCGGGCCGCGGCGTTCCTCGCCGGGCACCCGGACGTCCAGGGCATCACCGGCCGGGTCCTGGCGGACGGGAAGCTGACGGGCGAGATCGACCGCGACGTGGCGACCTCGACCGTTGCCCGCGCCTGCGCTGATCCGCCCACCGGGCGGTGGCGTCGGACCCGCGAGCTGTACGGCTGCAACTTCGTCGTCAGGTTCGGCAGCGCCCGGCAGGTGCGGTTCGACGAGCGGCTCCCGCTGTACTCCTGGCTGGAGGACCACGACTTCGCCCGCCGCCTGCGCCGCCTCGGCCCGCTCGCCGAGGTGGACGACTGCGTGCTGGTGCACCGGGCCGCCGCGTCGGGCGGCCGGCAGGCCCACGAGCGCCTCGGCTACTCGCAGGTGATGAACCCGGTCTACCTCCACCGCAAGGGCAGCTTCCCGCTGTGGCTCGCCGCGCAGCAGATCTTCCGGCCCGTCGCCAAGAACATCGCCCTCGCCACCGCCGGGCCTGCGGCGGACTGGCGCCGGGAGCGACTACGGGGCAACGCGCTGGCCGCCCGCGACGCGCTGCGGGGGCGGATCACGCCGGAGCGGATCGTGGAGCTGCGGGGGTCGTCGTGAAGCGGCTCAGCGTCGTGATCACGAACTACAACTACGAGCGCTATGTAGCCGCAGCGATCGACAGCGCGCTCGCGCTGCGGTGGCGGGACGTCGAGGTCGTGGTGGTCGACGACGGATCGACCGACGCCTCCCGGTCGATCATCGAGCGCTACGGCGACCGCATTTCGGCGATCTTCATCGAGAACTCGACCCAGCGGGTCGCCGCGAACGCCGGTTTCGCCGCGAGCACCGGCGATGTGGTGATCTTCCTGGACTCGGACGACATCCTGCCGCCCGACCTGCCCGCGCGGCTGTCCGCCGTGTGGTGGCCATCGGTGAGCAAGGCCCAGTTCCGGATGCAGCGCATCGATGCGAACGGCCGCCCGATCGGACGGCCGTTCCCGGACTACCGCCACGTCCCCTCGCCGGCGGCGATCCGCCGCTGGGCGACTCGGACGTCCGCCTACCCGACACCGCCGGGTTCCGGCAACGCATACGCGCGGTGGTTCCTGGAGCGGATCTTCCCGGTGGGGCCCGAGGTCGGCGACTTCGCCGACTCGGCATGCCTCGCAGCAGCACCATTCGCAGGCGACGTCGTCAGCCTTCCGGACGTCATCGTCGGCTACCGGCAGCACGGCGCCAACGACAGCGACGTCCTGGCCGACACGAGGCGCTTCTCACGGGAGGTCCAGCGTGCACGGGCGCGCTGGTCGTTCGCGCGGCGGATGGACCACCCGACCAGCCCGGTCGACGAACGGCCGCTGTTCCGCAGCCGCGAGCTCTTGCAGTTCAGGGTCGCGGCAAGTCGAACCTCAACCGTCAACCGTCCTCTGCCCGGAGACGGCCGGCTGCGAATGCTGTGGGACTCGATGCTGTCGCCGTTCCACTCCGGACCGGAGCCGATAAGCCATCGGGTGGTCGTCGCGGGGTGGTGCATCGCGATGCTCGTCGCTCCGCATCGGCTGACAGATCGGCTGCTCGCGGCGCGCTACGGGATGGCTCAGTGAGGATGCATGCGCCGTACCCGTCTCGGTGGGATCGCGGATGAAGAAGCTCAGCATCGTGATCCCGAATTACAACTACGGCCGGTTCGTCGGAGACGCGGTGCGCAGCGCGCTCGCCGTCGACTGGCCCGACGTTGAGGTGATCGTGGTCGACGACGGTTCCACGGATGACTCGCTCAAGGTCCTGGCTTGTTTCGGTGACCGCATCACCGTCCTCACACAGGAGAACTCCGGGCCTCGGGTCGCCTGCAATCACGGCTATGCCGAGTCGACCGGTGATGTAGTGATCTTCCTCGACTCCGACGATGTCCTCGCCCCGTCGATCGCCCAGGAGATCGCAAGTGTGTGGCGGGCAGGGATCAGCAAGGTCCAGGTGCAGATGCACCGCATCGACGCGGACGGCCGTACCTCGGGCCGCAACTTACCGCACTATCGGCGTACGCCGACACCGAACGACATCCGTCGGTGGATGAGCGCGACCGCCGCCTACCCGACGCCCCCCGGCTCGGGAAACGCGTACGCCCGCGCGTTCCTGGACCGCCTGATGCCGCTCGACGACCGGTGCGGCGACGCGACGGACTCCGCCTGCCTCGCCGCCGCTCCGTATCTCGGCGACGTCGTGACGATCCCGAAGCCGCTTGTCGGCTACCGGGTCCACGGCAGCAACCGCAGCGGCCTGCGGGCAGACCCGGCGCGCTTCGTGCGTCAGATCGACCGCGCCGTCCAGCGGCAACTGTTCGCGAATGCGTTTTCCGCCGAGGCACGCCATCGAGGTGACGTCATGCAGCAATTGCGCCGCGGTCGCCATCTGCTACAGATGCGGGTTGCCGCACACCGGGTCTGCGGCAGCACCGGGGAGTCGCTCAGCGACACGCGGATGAGTCTCGTTCGGGACGCCGTCGTCAGTCCGTTCGCTCCCGGGCCCGAGCCCATCGGGTACCGCCTGCTCGCGGCGGGATGGAGTCTCACGGTGCTGGTTCTGCCCACCCGAGTCGCAGTGCCGATGATCAGCTGGCGTTTCGCATGACCGCGGTGTCCCGGCCGATGCAGCCCGACCGGAAGGAGGACCACAACGTGGTCTCCGACGGCTCCGTGAACGTGGTGTCGCCGGACCCCGGCCGCACTGGACCGGACGGGGGCGCGCTGCGGTCGGCAGTAGTGCTCATGACCGCGGCCAGCACGTTGCCCCCGATCGCTGGCCTCCTCTCACAACCGATCCTCGCCCACTCGCTGGGTGTCGAGGGACGCGGGCTGCTCGCGGCGGCGTTGGCACCGGCCGTCCTCATCATGAACGGTGCCACGCTCGGGCTCCCCGAGGCGCTCACCTACCTCGTCGCCAAGGCCCCGCGGACGACGCGCCGTGCACTCGCCTGGGCCCTAGGGATCGGCTCGATCCTGGGGGCGACGTCGCTCGCCCTGGTGTTCTGGACCGCACCGATCCTCGCCGCCCAGGACGATCTCCTCGCCGATCTCATGATCCTCGCGGCGATGCTCGTCGTCCCCGCGATGCTGGTCTCCCTGCTCCGCGGCGCGGCGGGCGGACGGCAGATGTGGGGCGCGATCGCGGTGGAGCGTCTCATCTACACGGTCCTCCGCCTGATCGGTCTGGTCCTCCTGGCAGTTCTCGACCGGCTGACGATCGGATCGGCGATCGTCGTGACGTTCGTGCCGATGGTCGTCTCCGGTGTCATCTACTGGCGCCTGATCTTCCCGGTCGGTGACCACGTCCTGAACGAGTACCCCGTGGCCCCCGATCGGGTTGCGCGATCGCTCGTGTCGTACGGCTCTCGGGCCTGGATCGGAGCGGTCGCCGGGATCGTTCTCGCCAAGGTCGGCCAGATCCTGATGGTCCCGCTCGCAGGGGCCGAGGAACTCGGCCTGTTCGTCGTCGCCACGACGATCGCCGATCTGCCGTTCCTCGTCGCCGTCGCCGTGCGGGAGGCGGTTTTCGGGGTGTCCAGCCAGACTCGGGATGCCGACCGGCTGGCCCGAGCCACCCGGCTGACGACGTTCGTCGGGTTACTCGGTTGTGTGGGTCTGGGACTGACCGTTCCGTTGTGGATCGGGTGGCTCTTCGGCGCCGAGTTCACCGTAGCCATGATCCCAACCTTGCTTCTGCTCGGCGGCACGGTCCTCGGTGTTCCCGGTCTGATCTCGTCGGCCGGGCTAGGCGCCTGGGGGCGCCCAGGGACGCGGAGCCTGGGAATCGTGCTGGCGCTGGCGGTGAACATCGCGGTGTTCGTCGCACTGGTCCCGTCGGGTGGCGCGGTGGGCGCATGCTGGGCAGCAGTGGCGAGCAACACCGTGCTGAGCGCCTTCAGCGTCGTCCTGGCTGCGCGACTCACCGGTCGGCCGCTGCGTGACTTCCTCGTCCTCCGACGCGACGACTACGCGTTGATGCGGTCCCGCGTCGCGAAGCTGTGCGACAGGACGACCTCGTCGAGATCCGGTGGGCAGGCGTGACAACACCTCCGGCGGCAGCGCCGGCGACGAGAGCGGGCAGTGAGCCCGGGCACGTTCGCGTGCCGCGGTTTCGGTCCGGAGGCCCAGGCCATGGCAGAAAGCGGTAGAGATGCGGATCATGCACGTCATAAAGCACGGGGAGCGAGGCAACGGCAACGTCCACGTGGCGGTCGATCTGGCCTGTGCGCAAGCGGATCTCGGCCACGCCGTGGCATTCGTCAGCGGAGCCGGTTCCTACGACGGCCTCCTTCGCGAGCATGGCGTTGAGGTTCTCCGGCTGCCGGTCCCGACGAGTGTCGGCGGGGCCGCGAAGTGCGTGCGTGCGCTGTTCGCGCAGGTGCGCCGATTTCGGCCGAATGTCATGCACGCGCACATGATGTCCTCGGCGGTCCTGGGCTTTCTGATCGGGAAGCTCACACGTGTCCCGCTGGTCACAACGATGCACAACTCCTTCGATCCTCATTCAGGTCTGATGAGGTTGGGGGCGGTCGTGGTTGCCGTCAGCGATGCCGAACGCAAGCTTCTCCTCGGGCGAGGCTATTCCCCGAAGAAGGTCGTCACGGTTCTGAACGGGGTTGTGGGATCTCCGCGTGAGAAGCTGGTCGACGGCCAGACCTACGAGCTGCGACGTCCCTGTGTTGCGACATTGTGCGGGCTTCATCCCCGAAAAGGTGTCGCCGATGTGATATCGGCATTCGCCGAGGTCGCCGAGGATTTTCCGGCATGGAGTCTGAACATCATCGGGTCGGGGCCCGACAGGGCTCGTCTCATGGAGTTCGTCGAGGTACGCGGCATGAGTGGCCGGGTGCACTTCGTGGGATCCACACTCGCTCCGCGGCCGCTTCTGCGGCAGGCGGACGTGTTCGCTTCGGGGGCGCTCTCTGAGCCGTTCTCGCTGGCGACGGCGGAAGCCAGAGCTGTGGGCTGCGCAATCGTCGCCACGGAGGTGGGAGGTGTCCCCGAGGTCGTCGAGCACGGCCGTGCGGGCCAGCTCACGCGCGTCTCGGATCCGATGGACATGGCAGCGGCATTTCGCAGGTTGATGGGGGATCCGGACTGCTTGCAGGAGTGGCGGAAGCGATCCCGAGACGGCGCGGAATTCTTCTCGGTCGACCGTATGACTCGCGACTACGACGATGTGTACGAGGCGCTCCTCGGGCGCAGTAAGTCGAGTTCATCGGTGCATGAGAGGTCGGATGGGTATGAGAAGCGCACCTCTAAGGAGCTGCTCGGTGACTGATCGGCAGCGTACCTGTATAGGCTACTTCGTTCCGCCGTCACCACATTTCGCCGGAGTTGAGCGAGTCGTTCACGAGATTGCGACCGGTCTGGCCGAGGAGCACGCCGACGTTCTTGACGTGCATGTGTTCTTCGCGACGAGATACGATGATCGTCTCTTGGTGAAACCGAGCTACAACCTGCACGTTCTCGACGTGGACAGACTGCGGAAGGTCGCGTCGTCCTTGCGTTCCGCGGTGGCCACCAACGAGATCGACATCCTTGTGTGTGCGCAGGTGGAGCCATCGGTCATCGCCTGGCTTGCCACGCGCGGACTCGGTCTGACGGGCTTCGTCGCCCACCTCCACGGAAATCCCCGGTTGGAGGAGCGCAACGGGACACTTCGCACACGAGTCGCGTTCTCGTTGTTCCGCAACGTCATCTCCCGTCGAGTGTCGGGAGTGCTGGCTGTTGCGCCGTCGCTTCAGAAGTACGCCGCGCAGTCGCTCTCCCGGCACGCCCCGGTCGTGTTCGCCAGAAATCCTGCGCGCTTCCTCGGTGACGGCGAGACGGGCCCACGGCCGCGGACGGGTGAGTTCCGGCTCCTCAACGTAGGGCGCCTCGATCGCCAGAAGGGCCAGGACGTCCTGCTCAGAGCTCTGGCCATCGCCCGGCCGTCGCTTCCGCCGACGCGGCTCACCATCGTCGGGTCGGGACCGGACGAGCCGGCGCTCCGCGAGCTCAGCAGGCATCTCGGACTGTCCGACATCGTCGACTTCCCCGGCTACCTGCCGGACCCGGCGACGCACTTCGGCAACGCCGACTGCTTCGTCCTCTCATCGCGGTGGGAAGGTTTCCCGCTGGTCCTCCTGGAGGCGTTGAGGTTCGGCCTCCCGATTCTTGCCGCAGACTGCGACTTCGGCCCTCGGGACCTGGTCACGGACCCGAGGATCGGCGATCTGGTTCCCGTCGAGGACGCCGCTGCGCTGGCCGACGGTCTGGTCCGGGCTGCTTCTCGGGTCTCGGATGCGGACGCGGAGGCGTTCCGCCGTCGCGTGGCCTCCGCTTACGGCCGGTCGGAAGCCACGGCGTCGCATTTCGACGCGCTCTGGCAGATCCTGTCGACGCGAGACCTCGCCGTGCTGCGGCCTGGCATCTGACTCCGAGTGGCCATGCCGGCGGACGGACACGGATCGGCACCTCAGCGGACATACCCCGCTGACGGGGGTACCGGTCGTCTGTCTTGATAGGCGTGCCGACGAGGCGGAGGCACCACTTATGGCATCGGGGGCACTGTGACCAGTCTGACGTTGGCTTCGCTCGCGGCGGTGCTGCTCGGCGTGGTTGGCCCTCGTGGGTACCCGTACGCCCTGGCACTCGGGGGGATCACCGTCGCGGGCGCTGCGCTCGTGGTCGCGGACCTGGCCGTGCCGACCTTCTACGCCGTGTCGATCGGTGCGGCGGTGGCACTCGTGCTAGCGCTCCTACGCGGGACTCCAGACCGGGGCCTGCCACCTGGGGTCCCGCTCCTGATCTCGTTCGTCGTCTGGGCGACCGTCGTGACGTTGCTAGCGCCGGTGATCCTCGACGGGATGCCGACGTTCCTCCCTACGGGACCGTCCAGGCTGGTCGCCGGTGTACTCACGTCCTCCAACATCGCTCAGCTGGGCTACCTGGTTCTCGGGGTCTGCGTGGTCGTGTTCGTCGCGCGCTCTCCGCATTCCGAGCCGAGCCTGGTCGGGCTGCTGGTCGGCGCGATCATCCTGCTGTCGGCGTGGCGTTACCTGAACCAGCTGGTCGGGGTGCCGTTCCCAGAAGGCGTGTTCGACAACTCGCCGAACCTGGCCTACATCGAGACGGCACCAGGAGGCGTCGAGCGGTTCCGCGGCATCCTCTCCGAGCCGTCCAGCTTGGCCGGGTTCGCGCTCGTCGCGGCCAGCTACATGATCGCCCGTTCGGTCGACCTCCAGGGTTGGCGCAGGGCGGGCGCGCTCGCCGTGGCGGCGATTGCGATCTACCTCGGTGTCATCTCGACTTCCGCGTCGTTCGTCGTGGCCGGCGTGGCGCTCGCGTTCCTGACGCTGGTGACGTTCGTCATCCGAGTCATGCTGCGTTGGTCGGCGATCCGGCCACTCGCCACCGTCTTCGCCTGCGTGCTGGTGTTGGTGGGGATGTGGCTGCTACCGATCGTGGCGACCTTCGTGGACGCCACCATCGACGAGAAAGTCGGCTCGGCGTCCTTCGACGAGCGTTCAGGGGCCGACGCCGGTTCGTACGAGATCTTCCTCGACACGTTCGGGCTCGGCGTCGGGCTGGGCGCGAACCGCGCGTCGTCCTTCCTGCCGGGGCTGCTCAGCACGGTGGGCATCGTCGGGACCCTGCTGTTCGCGACCGCGGTCGTCACCCTCCTCAGGAGGGGCTCGGCGGTGCGCGAGTACCGGCCGGTGGCATGGGCCCTCGTCGCGCTGCTGGTCATCAAGGTGGTCGCCGGACCGGACTTGTCCGACCCCAGCGGCATCATGTGGATCTCGCTCGGGCTCCTCGCACGCGCGGCGATGCTCGCGGAACGCGAACGGCAGACAGCGTCCCGTCCGGCGAGCCCGGTTCTCGTGGGAGCGCCGTACCTCGACGCGCCCACCGACCCGTGTGCCGAGCCCGCGCCGCGCCATGCCGCGCCCACCCGGCGTCCGGGCCACCGCCGGGCCGACCGGCCCCCGTCCCGGCCCGAACGGCACGCACCATGACCTCCCGCCGACGACATGCCGACCGATCAGCTGCCGCGGGCCGTTGCCGAGCCGGCTCCCGGGAAGCGTCGCCGCAGGCTCCTGCTGGCGCTGACGGCGATCGTGCTCGTCCCGGGCGTGCTGCTGGCCGGAGGTGGCCTCGTCCTCGCCCAGGTGCTCGGCGGCAACCTCGACCGCGTCCCGAACGTCTTCGGCCCCGTCGACGACGACGCGCGCCCACCTGACCAGCCCGGCCTCACGTTCCTGCTGGTGGGGATGGACTCGCGGGCGGATGCGCCGACCACCGGCACGGACGCCGTGGCCGACGAGGGCTCCGCGCGCAGCGACTCGATCATGCTCGCGCGGCTCGCGCCCGACCGCAACGCCGCGTCCGTGGTGTCGCTCCCGCGCGACAGCTGGGTCGACATCCCCGGCCAAGGCCGCACGAAGATCAACGCGGCGTACGCGTACGGCGGGCCGACGCTGCTGGTTGCGACGGTCGAGCAGCTCACCGGGATCCAGGTCGACCACTTCGCGGTCATCGACTTCGACGGCTTCACGGCGATGGTCGATGCGGTCGGTGGGATCGACCCTGACATCGCGCGCGACGCGCAACGCGGGCGTCGACTTCCACGAAGGCCGCAACTACCTGGACGGCGCCGAGGCGCTCGCCTATTTCGGGCAGCGGCAGGGACTCCCCGGCGGCGACCTCGACCGGGCGCGCCGGCAGCAGAACGCGCTCCGAGCTCTCCTCTCGAAGGCCGCGTCAAGCGGCATCATGACCGACCCGACCGCGTCCTACGGGTTCGTCGACCCCACCACCCGCGCCGTCGTCGTCGACGAAACGCTGGGCACCGGTGGTCCGACCGGATCGCCCTGCAGGCGCGTGGTTTGCGTCCCGCAGGCGTGACCTTTCTGAGTGCGCCCGTGGCCGGGCTCGGGCAGGAGGGCGAGCAGCAGTCGGTGGTGTACCTCGACGACGTCCGCGCGGGCGAGCTCTGGGAGGCGCTGCGGACGGGTTCGGCGGGCCGCCACGCCGTCGAGAACCGGGCCGCCACGCTCGGGGAGGCCTCGAGTTGACCGCGCAGCCGCTCGACCGCAGCTCCCGCGTCTACGTCGCAGGCCGCAGCGGCCTCGCCGGCTCCGCGATCGCCCGGGCGCTCGGCGCCGCCGGGTTCGCCGACGTCGTCGGCGCCCGCTCGTCCGAGGTCGACCTGCGCGACCGCGCGGCGACGTTCCGCCACCTGCGCGAGATCCGTCCCGACGTGCTCGTCCTGGCGGCGGCGCGGGTCGGCGGGATCGTCGCGAACGACACCATGCCCGCGGAGTTCCTCTCCGACAACCTGCGCATCCAGGTCAACGTCATGGACGCCGCGCATGCCGTCGGGGTCCGACGTCTGCTGTTCCTCGGCTCGTCGTGCATCTACCCCCGCCTCGCGCCGCAGCCGATCGCCGAGTCGAGCCTGCTGACGGGCCCGCTGGAGCCCACGAACGACGCCTACGCGATCGCGAAGATCGCCGGGATCCTGCAGGTGCAGGCGCACCGCCGCCAGTACGGCGCGCGCTGGATCTCGGCCATGCCGACCAACCTCTACGGCCCGGGCGACAACTTCCACCCGGAGCACTCGCACGTCCTGCCGGCGCTGATCCGCCGCTTCCACGAGGCCGTCGAGGCGGGCAGCGAGCGGGTGGTGCTGTGGGGCAGCGGCACCCCGCGCCGGGAGTTCCTGCACGTCGACGACCTGGGTCGCGCGGTCGTCCACCTCCTCGAGGTCTACGACGACCCGGGCCCGATCAACGTCGGCGTCGGCCGCGATGTGACGATCCGTGAGCTCGCCGAGACGGTCGCGGACGTCGTCGGCTTCCGGGGCGTCATCGAGCAGGACCCGTCCCGGCCCGACGGCACGCCGCGCAAGCTCCTGGACGTGAGCCGCATCCGCGCCACGGGCTGGTCTGCGCAGGTGGAGCTGCGTGACGGCATCGAGAGCACGTATCGCTGGTACGTCCGGAACAGGGCGGTTGCGCGGATCGGGCTGAGTATGCGATGATCGAACGGATGTTCGAATCAGCGCTCGCATCCGTTGTGGGGGAGTGGCAGCCGCTCCCCGGGACGACGCCGCCCACGGACGCCTGGCCGGACGACGTGCCTGCGAGTGTGCCGGAGAGCTGGTGCAGCGAAGGGCCGCGGCTGGACGAGCTGCCGCCGTCCGGGTTCGCCGCGCTGGAGCTGGAGTTGGCCACGGACGCACCCGCGTCGCTGTCGGACGACGACCTGGTGGGCGCGATCGTCGGGTTCGACAAGCTGGCCTCGTGGGCCCAGGCGCGGCAGGCCCGCTTGTTGGCCGAGCTGCGACGCCGCCGGGAACGTGAGCTCTCCGGCAGCAACGGTCGGCGGGTGCCGTTCGTACCGGACGAGGTCGGGATGGCGTTGCGGCTGTCGCCGGGGGAGTCGGCGGCGCGGGTCGAACGGTCCGGCTACCTCGACGAGGTGCTGCCGGACGTGCTGGAGGCCTGGGAGAGCGGCGCGCTCGACGCCGGCAAGGTCCGGATCATCGTCGATGCCACCGAGGTGCTCTCGCCCGAGCACGCAGCCGCCGTGGCCGCACGGGTGCTCGGTCGGGCGCCGGAGCAGAGCAGGGGCCAGCTGCGGAAGTCGGTGCAGCGGGCCGTGATCTCGGTCGATCCCGAGGGCGCCGAGAAGCGCCACCAGGCCGCCCGCAAGGATCGGCGGGTCACGGTGAACGCCCAGCCCGAGGGCATGGCGTCACTCTGGGCCTACTTCACCGCACCGGACGCCCGCGCGTGCTTCGAATCGCTCACCCGGCTCGCCCGCGGCCTCGGCAAGGACGATCCCCGGCGGATCGACGTCCGCCGAGCCGACCTGATGGTCGCCCTCCTGACCGGACGGATCCACTATCTCGACCCCGCCGACGACGGGTCTGGTTCGGCCACCTGCGAGGTCCTCCCCGCCGCGGTGATGCCGTCGGGGGACGCGGACGCCGACGACGCGCGCGCTGCTGGCGCTGCCTCGCCGTCGGGTGGGCCGCGCGCCGCTGGCGCTGTCCCACCGTCGGCTGAGCCGGGAAGCAGGCCCAGGCCGCAGGGGCCGGTGCGGGAGCGGCTGAACCCGGTGTCGGCCGGGAAGCCGCTGATCAGCGTCGTCATCCCGCACTCGACACTGATCGGCGCCGACGACGAACCGTGCGACCTGCCCGGCTACGGACCCATCCCCGCCGGGCTGGCCCGCGAGGTCGCCGCGGACGGCATCTGGCGGAGGCTGGTCACAGACCCGCTCTCGGGCACGGTTCTGGACCACGGCCGCACCAGCTACCACCCCCCGGCGGGGCTTGCCGACCATGTCCGGGCCCGAGATCTCCACTGCCGCGGCCCGCGGTGCCCGCGGCCCGCGTCGACCTGCGAGCTCGACCACCACACCCGCTACCCCGAGGGAACGACTAGTGCGGCGAACCTGGTCGCGCTGTGCAAGCGGCACCACGACCTGAAGGGGGAGGCGGCCCGCGGCCGCAAGGGCTGGCGCGTCGTCCTCGAACCGGACGGCGCCCTCACCTGGACCACGCCCACCGGCTGCACCTGGACCAGCCATCCCCACGACTATCGCGTCGACCCACTCGACCTCGAACACGGGCTCGACCCACCGGAGGCCCCCGACGGGGACGGCCGAGCGTCGCCACCCGGGCCGCACGCCACCGCGGCCGACACCGCCACGCCCGGCACCGGGATCGGGACGACCGGGATCGGGACGACCGGGATCGGGAACGGCCGCGTCGACCCCGCCACCGGAACCGGCGGCCCACTCGTCGATCTCGATGACGTCCCGCCGTTTTGAGCCGGCCCCGCGCGACTCCCGACCCGGCGCGCCACGCCCGGCTCTCCGGCGCAGGGGCTCCAGTCCGGCAGTTCAGCCAGCCGTGGGGGAGGTGGATGTTCAGCCAGCCGCGCGGGAACCGGGTGTTGTGGGAGCCGGGGGCTCAGCCCAACGGTGTCGGGAAGTGGTCGGCCGTCACCAAGCCCCCGTCGCGGAACCCCAGCACCCAGGTACTGCCCTTCTTCGCCGGCACGTCGTCCGGGTCGATCCCCAGCCGGCGCGCGCCCGCCTCCTCGGCCAGCTCGCCCACCACGTCCGGGATCACGCCGCCCTGGCTGCACACCGCCGTCACGCCCCCCGCGGCGGCCAGCTCCCGGAGCCGGGCGAGCCCGGCCGCGGGCTCGTCCCAGTAGCCGTCCTCCCCGAGCAGCGGCTCGAGCGCCACCTCCATGCCCAGCCGGGACGCGGTGGGCCCGAACGTGTCGACGCAGCGCAGCGGCGGAGCCGAGAACAGCCGCTCCGGCCGGAACAGCGGCAGCAGGTCGGCGAGCTGCTCGGCCTGCTCGTGGCCCGCCCCGGAGAGCGGGCGCAGGTCGTCGTCGCCCTCCCAGCGCAGGCGGTTGCCCGCCTTCGCGTGCCGCACCAGCAGGACGACCGACTCCGGGATGCCCACCGTGGTGAAGCGCCTCAGCACGTCGACGTCGCGGGGATAGGTCAGCAGCTCGGCGGCCACGTCCAGACCCACCCAGCGCAGCTCGTCGGTCTCCGCTCCCGGGGTGAAGTGTCCGTCGAGGGCCTGCGCGCTCCAGTAGCGCACCATTTTGCGCCCGTCCGGGACGACGTAGCGCACGTCGCTCACGATGTGGCCCAGCCGGACGGCGAACCCGGTCTCCTCGCCGATCTCGCGGACCGCGGCCGCGGCCATCGTCTCCTCGGTGTCGAGCTTGCCCTTGGGGAACGACCAGTCGTCGTAGCGCGGCCGGTGCACCAGCGCCAGCTCCACCTTCGCCACGGTGTCCACGGCGTCCACGGCGCCGACGAAGTCCGCGGCGCCCGCGGCCGTACCCGTGCCGACGCCGCCGCTCCCGATGCCGCCGCTCCCGATGCCGCCGCTCTCGACGACGCTGCTCCCCGCGGCGGGGCGCCACAGCACCGCGCCCGCGGCGAGGACGTCCGCACCCACCGACGGGTCGCCGTCCAGCCCGTCGAACTGCAGGTCGCCGCTCACGCCGACTGCACGGTCGTGTCGGCGGGCGGGGCGGCGTGCAGGGCCATCATCTCGGCCTGGTGGTCGCGCACGGGGGAGACCCCCGAGCCGGGCGCGGGGGAGGGCTCCCAGGCCCCGGACGCGTCGAGCGTCCAGCAGCGGGTCGCCGGGTCCAGGGCGGAGGCGAACACCTGGTCCAGCTTGGCCGCCAGCCGCTTGTCGGCCACCCGCAGCAGCGCCTCGACGCGGCGGTCCAGGTTGCGGTGCATCATGTCGGCGCTGCCGATCCAGTACTCCTGAGCGGCGCCGAAGTGGAAGACCCGGCTGTGCTCGAGGAAGCGCCCGAGGATCGAGCGCACGTGGATGTTCTCGGAGAGCCCCTCGCGGCCCGGGCGCAGCGCGCAGATGCCGCGCACCACCACGTCCACCGGGACACCCGCCTGCGACGCGCGGTACAGGGCGTCGATGACCTGCTCGTCCACCAGCGAGTTGACCTTGATCCGGACCCGGGCGTCGGCGTTGCCCTCGCGGTGGGCCTCGATCTCGTCCTCGATGCGGCGCACGATCCCGCGCCGCACCCCGTACGGAGCCACGAGCAGGCTGCGGTAGGACGTCTGGCGGGAGTAGCCGGTGAGCGAGTTGAACAGGTCCGTGAGGTCCGCGCCGATCGTCGCGTCCGCGGTGAGCACCCCGATGTCCTCGTAGAGCCGCGCCGTCTTCGGGTGGTAGTTGCCGGTGCCGACGTGGCAGTAGCGCCGGATCGCCGACCCCTCCTGGCGCACCACCAGCGACGTCTTGCAGTGCGTCTTGAGGCCCACGAGCCCGTACACGACGTGCACGCCCGCCTTCTCCAGCTCACGTGCCCAGCGGATGTTGGCCTGCTCGTCGAACCGGGCCTTGAGCTCCACCAGCGCCACCACCTGCTTGCCCGCCGCGGCGGCGTCCACCAGGGCGTCCACGATGGGGGAGTCGCCGGAGGTGCGGTAGAGCGTCTGCTTGATCGCCAGGACGTTCGGGTCCGCCGCGGCCTGCTCGATGAAGCGCTGCACGCTCGTGGAGAACGAGTCGTACGGGTGGTGGACGAGGACGTCGCCGCCCTCCCGCAGGGTGGTGAAGATGCTGCGCGGGGTCTCCTTGTCCGCGAACGCCGGGTGGGTCGCCGGGACGAACGGCTCGTCCTTCAGATCGGGCCGGTCCACCGCGTGGACCTGCCACAGCGCGGTGAGGTCGAGCAGGCCCGGCACGGTGACGACGTCGTGCGGGTCGACGTCCAGCTCGCGCAGCAGCAGCTCCAGCACGTGCTCGCTCATCGTGTCCGTGACCTCGAGGCGCACCGGCGGTCCGAACCGCCGCCGCGCGAGCTCGCGCTCCAGCGACTGCAGGAGGTCCTCGTCGCGATCCTCCTCGACCTCCAGGTCCGCGTTGCGCGTGACCCGGAACGCGTGCACCTCCGCGACCTCCATGCCGGTGAAGAGGTCCCCCAGATGGGCGGCGATGAGGTCCTCGACCGGCAGGAACGTGACGTTGCCGTTCTCGTTCTCCGAACGCACCTGCACCAGCCGCGGCACGTTGTTGGGGACCTTGACCCGGGCGAACCGCTCGGTGTGGCCCTCCGGGTCACGCACCGTGACGGCGAGGTTCAACGACAGGCCCGAGATGTAGGGGAACGGGTGCGCCGGGTCGACGGCGAGCGGCGTGAGCACCGGGTAGACCTGCGCGGAGAAGTAGTCCGACAGCTGCAGCCGCTGGTGCACCGACAGGTCGGACCAGCGCAGGATGCGGATCCCGCGGTCCGCGAGCTCGGGCTGCACCTCGTCGAGGAACACCCGCGCGTGCGCCACCGCGATCGCCTGGGTGCGCGCGGCGATCCGAGCCAGCTGCTCGCGCGGGCTCAGGCCGTCCGCGCTGCGCACCGCGAGCCCGGTCTCGTCGCGGCGCTTCAGGCCCGCGACGCGCACCATGTAGAACTCGTCCAGGTTCGAGGCGAAGATCGCGAGGAACTTGGCGCGCTCCAGCAGCGGCTGGCTCGGGTCCTCGGCCAGCGCGAGGACGCGGGCGTTGAAGTCCAGCCAGGAGAGCTCGCGGTTGAGGTAGCGGTCCTCGGGCAGGCCGGCGGGCGCGGGCGAGAGGGTCCGCGCGGGCGGGTTCACCGGAACGGCGGCCTCGGGGATGGAGAGCCCCGCGGGCGCCCCGCCGTTCGGGAGCACGGGCGGCGACACCGCCCCGCTGCGCCCGCCCAGCCCGAGCGGGAGGCCCTCCACACCGGCGCCCGCGACGTCGGTCATCCGCCAGGTCGGTCCGGTGCGCCGGACGGCCGGGCGCGGGAAGCGGCGCGGCGCGGGCATCCGGTGCACCCGCCCGATCGGATCAGGTCCGCCCCCGTTCGCCCAGCCGGTCACGTCGTCACCCACAGAGTGATTCTGGCGCACCCGGGCCGGGAGGGGGCGCACTGCGGGTCGACATCCGGGTGAACAAATGACGATCATGGAGCCCGCGGGGCGGGGCACGCTCCCGCGCAGGGCGGGAGCCGGTGGCTCCGTGGATCCCGCGTGGATGCGGTGTCGTTCATCGTCACGTTCTCGCGCAGGGTGTCAGCGCCGCCGTGGTGTGCACGCCGAGCCCGAGGTCGGCCGCCGCGCGCAGGTCCGCCCCGGTGTCCACGTCGCGGCGCAGCCCCGGCCACGGGCCGGTGAGCGCCACCGCACCCGAGCCGCGATGGCGCCGCGCGGACTCCCGCCCGAACCGCGGCGCGATCGGCGCGCCGGGGGCCGCCAGCAGCAGCGTCGTCCCGGTGCCGTCCGCGTCCGGGACGAACGCCCGTGCGGCACCCGCGGCGAACGCGGCGAGCGCCGCGGTGAGGGCGGCGTCCAGCTCGGCCGCGGTGAGCGCGGGCAGGTCGGCCTGCAGCGCGCCCACGACCCCCGCCCCGGCCCGGCGCAGCAACCGGGTGCCGTGGCTGAGCGCCGCGTTCAAGCCCGGCCGCGGGCCGTCCGGCTCGACGGCGACCCCGCGCTCGGTGAGTCCCGCCGCCACCTCCGGGTCCGTGCTCATCACGAGCACCCGCCCCACCAGCCTCGCCGCGCCCGCCGCGGCGATCGTGTCCAGGGCGAGGGCGAGGGCGAGCCTGCCGTGGGCCACCGGATCGTCGCCCGCCGCGCCGCGCAGCCGCGACTTCGCCGCCCACAGCGGTTTCACCGGCACGACGAGATGGACCTGCGTGCCGTCCGGGCCGGGCCGTCCCACGCCGCCATCTTCGCAGCGTGATCCTCGAGACGTCACGCTCGCCCCCGGTGCCCGTGTGATCCCCGACCCGGAGGTGGACCGCCGGGCGCGGGGCGGGAAGACTCTCGCGGAGATCGGCGGGAGGGGAGGTCGGCAGGAGATGGCGCGCGAGAAGGGCGGGCTCTGGGTCACGTTCGCGGCGGTGGTCTTCTACCCGCTGGGCCTGCTGTGCGGGCGCGAGCGCTACGAGGGCCGCGAACACATCCCGGCCTCGGGCGGTGTGCTGGTGGTCGCGAACCACATCTCCCACCTCGACCCGGTGTACACGGCGCTGCACGTGCACCGGGCGGGCCGCGTGCCCCGGTTCCTCGCCAAGCACGTCCTGTGGAAGGCGCCGGTGCTGGGCACGGTGCTGCGGGGCACCGAGCAGATCCCGGTCTACCGGGACTCGGCGGACGCCCAGGAGAGCCTGCGCGCCGGCACCGCCGCCCTGGACGCGGGCAAGGCCGTCGTCATCTACCCGGAGGGCACGATCACGCGCGACCCGGACGGCTGGCCGATGCTCTCGCGCACCGGCGTCGCCCGCCTGGCGCTGTCCACGGGCGTCCCCGTCGTGCCGACCGTGCACTGGGGCACGCGGGAGGTCCTCGACGGCTACAACAAGAAGTTCCGCCCGCTGCCCCGCACGACCGTCACCGTCCGCAGCGGGCCGCCGGTCGATCTCGCGCCCTACCGGGGCAGGCCCGTGGACGCGGCGTTGCTGCGCGAGGTCACGGACCTGATCATGTCGCGGGTGCGCGACCTGCTCGCGGGGGTCCGCGGCGAGTCCGCCCCGGCCGAGTTCTTCCGCCGCGGGGCCGGCCGGTGACGGGCCGGGTCGCCGTGCTCGGCGCCGGGTCGTGGGGCACCGCCTTCGCGAAGGTGCTCGCCGACGCCGGTCGCGACGTCGTCCTGTGGGCGCGGCGCGCCGAGATCGCCGCGGAGATCACAGACGCCCACCGCAATGACGGGTACCTGCCCGGCATCCGGCTGCCCGAGGCGCTCGCCGCCACCACCGTCGCCGCGGCGGCCCTGGAGGGCGCGGACGCCGTCGTGCTGGCGGTGCCGTCGCAGACCCTGCGCGCGAACCTCGAGGACTGGCGCGACCTGCTGCCGCCCGACGCCACCCTGGTGAGCCTCGCGAAGGGCGTGGAGCTGGGCACGCTCAAGCGGATGAGCGAGGTCGTCTGCGAGGTCGCGCGGGTGCCGGCGTCCCACGTCGCGGTCGTGTCGGGGCCCAACCTGGCGCGCGAGATCGCGGCGGGCGAGCCCACCGCCACCGTCATCGCGTGCACCGACCACGACCGTGCCATCGCCCTGCAGCACGCCTGCACCACCGGGTACTTCCGCGCCTACACCCACACCGACGTCGTCGGCTGCGAGATGGGCGGCGCCGGGAAGAACGTCATCGCGCTGGCCTGCGGGATCGCCGCGGGGATGGGCTTCGGCGACAACACCCGCGCCGCGCTGATCACCCGGGGCCTCGCGGAGACCTCGCGGCTGGGTGTCGCCCTCGGCGCGGATCCGCTGACCTTCGCCGGGCTCGCGGGCCTCGGCGACCTCGTCGCCACCTGCTCGTCGCCCCTGTCGCGCAACCGCACGTTCGGCGAGCGCCTGGGCCGCGGCGAGTCCCTGGCACAGGCCGAGGCGGCCAACCACGGGCAGGTCGCGGAGGGCGTGAAGTCGTGCCTGTCGATCTGCGAGCTCGGCGGTCGCCACGGCGTGGACCTGCCGATCGCGGACGCCGTGCGCCGCGTCTGTCACGAGGGCCTGTCCGCCCCCGCGATGGCGAAGGAGCTGATCAGCCGCGCGCCCCGGCCCGAGCGGGCGGGCCTGGTGTGACGGGCGACGGCACCCGCTGCGTCCGCGCCGGGCACACCCCGGCGGTGCCGGGCTCACCGGTGCACGCCGGGCCCGTGCTCTCCACCGGCTTCCACCTCGGCGTCCCGCCCGAGCCGCTGCCCACCGACTTCTACGGCCGCGCGGACAACCCCACCTGGCGGGCCCTCGAGGCGGCGATCGGCGACCTCGACGGGGGCGAGTGCGTCGTGTTCGCCTCCGGGATGGCGGCACTCGGCGCCGTCCTGCGCCTCGGCGCGGCGGACGGAGCGCTCGTCCTGCCCGCCGACGGCTACCACCTCACCCGCGTCCTGGCCCGCGACGAGCTCGCGCCGCTCGGCGTCGACGTCCGGGAGGCGCCCACCGCGGGCCCGTGGCCCGCCGGGCTGCTGGACGGCGCCGCGCTCGTGCTGGTCGAGACCCCGTCCAACCCCGGGCTGGACGTGCGCGACCTGCGCGCCACCGCCGCGCAGGTGCACGCGGCGGGGGCGCTGCTCGCGGTCGACAACACCACCGCCACCCCGCTCGGGCAGCGGCCGCTGGAGCTCGGCGCGGACCTCGCCGTCGCGAGCGACACCAAGGCCCTCGCCGGGCACGGCGACGTCGTGCTCGGGCACGTCTCCGCCCGGGACGCGACGCTCGCGCAGCGGGTGCGGACGGCCCGCACCCGCGGCGGAGCCGTCCCCGCGGCGGCGGAGGCCTGGCTCGCGCTGCGCGGCCTCGCCACCCTGGACCTGCGGCTGGACCGCCAGGCCCGCAACGCCCGCGCCGTCGCCGAGTCCGCGCTGGCCCACCCCGCGGCGACGGACGTCCGCTGGCCCGGCCTGCCCGGCGATCCGGCGCACGCCGTCGCGGCCGCGCAGATGCGCCGCTGGAACGGCGTCCTGCGGTTCACCCTCGCGAGCGAGGCCGCCGTGGCGGCGTTCCTGGGCGCCTGCGACCTGGTCGTCTCCGCCACCAGCTTCGGCGGGCTGCGCTCGAACGCGGACCGCCGCGCCCGCTGGGGCGACGACGCCGCCCCTGGCCTGCTGCGGTTCTCCGCGGGGTGCGAGGACACCGCCGATCTCGTCGCCGACATCCGCGCGGGCCTCGACGCGGCGCTCGACGTGGCTCCGGGCGCGCAGCACCGGCACAGCGCCGTGTGACGCGAAGGGGAGTGCGGTGCAGGCCACTTCTGTGGTCTCCTGTGCGCCGGAGGTGGTCGCGTGCCCGAACGACAACCCGACCCCACCGGTGCCGACCCCGAGCCAGGGGAGGCGCCGGGGATCGCGCCGAGCCCGGGTGCGGTCCTGACGGGGTCAAGGGTCCTGTTGCTCAACGCGACCTTCGAGCCGCTG
>JBFWRR010000048.1:0-35917 GCA_050248815.1 Pseudonocardia sp.
CGCCGGCCACCCCGCCACCGGCCACTTCACCAGCAGCCACCGCGCCACCGGCACCGGGACCTCTCCGGCCGTGCTCGATCGGATCATCGTCTCTCCCCCTCAGGTTCAGGCCGGGCGACCCCGGCCCGCACACCGACGCACCGCAGCCGCGCCCGGTTCCACCGTTCGCCGATCTCGCGACGACCGAGACCCCCCTCGTGCGCGGGCACCGGTGCACCCGTTCGGCCCTCTAGCGTCCGCGGGCCAGAAGCGGGTGGGCGCCCGCCGGGTAAACCCCGGTTTACGGATCTACCGGCCGGGTAACGCACCTCCCGATCCGGTGAAAGGGCTTTCGATGACGACTGCACGCGAACGCAGCGGCACCCTGGACGAACGCTCGATACGCAAGATCGCGGGCCTCAGCCTGGTCGGCGCGAGCGTCGAGTGGTTCGACTTCTTCCTCTTCGGTACGGCCGCGGCCCTGGTCTTCCCACGCCTGTTCTTCCCCGGCGAGAACGAGTTCGCGGGCTTGCTCGCGTCGTTCGCGGTGCTGGGTGTCGGCTTCGTGGCGCGACCGCTGGGCGGGATCCTGTGGGGCCACTTCGGCGACCGCGCCGGACGCAAGAAGGCCTTCCTCGCGGCGCTCATGACAATGGCCGTCGCGAGCGTGCTGATCGGCCTGCTGCCCACCTACGCCGCGATCGGCATCGCGGCGCCGATCCTGCTGACCGTCCTGCGGTTCGCCCAGGGGCTCGCGGTCGGTGGCCAGTGGGGTGGGGCAGTCCTGCTCGCCACCGAGTTCGCGCCGAGGCACCGGCGCGGGTTCTACGGCAGCTTCGCCCAGATCGGCGTCCCGATCGGCGTGCTCTTGGGTGTGGTCGCGTTCTTCCTGCTCGGGATCTCGATGGACCAGGCCGCGTTCGACGCCTACGGGTGGCGGATCCCGTTCGTCGCGAGCGTCGTGCTCGTCGGCGTGGCGATCTACGCGAAGAACCGCCTGGAGGACACCCCGGCCTTCAAGCGGCTGCAGAAGCTGGCCGCCGAGAACCCGGACGCGAAGGCCGCGCAGGAGCGCTCGCCCGTGCTCGAGGCGATCCGCCACCACTGGGGTCGGATCCTGCTCGCCGGTGGCGCGTTCACCGTCGTCAACACGACGTTCTACCTCTACATCACCTTCATGCTCTCCTACGGCACGAAGACCGTGGGCCTGTCCCAGCCCGAGATGCTGGCCGCGATCGCGATCGCGGCGGTGATCCAGATCCCGGCGCTGGCGATCTTCGCCGCGATCTCCGACCGCATCGGCAGGCGCACCATGTACATCGCGGGCTCGGTGGTGACGGCCCTGTGGGCCTATCCGCTGTTCCTGCTCGCCGACCTGGGCACGCTGTGGTCCATGACCGTGTCGATCACGGTGGCCCAGCTGGCGCTGTCGATGATGTACGGCCCGTTGGCGGCGTTCTTCTCGGAGATGTTCACCGCCAAGCTGCGCTACAGCGGCGCCTCGCTTGGCTACCAGCTCGGGGCGCTCCTGGGTGGGGCGATCGCGCCGCTGCTGGCCGTGTACCTGCAGAAGGTCACCGGCGGGACGGGTGCGATCTCGGTCTACATCATCGTCGTGTCGGCGCTCGCGATCGCCTGCACGCTCGCACTGACCGAGACCTACCAGAACGACATGGAAGACACAGAAGACACGGAAGACACGGAGCGCGCGGCCACCTGAGCCGTGCCGTCCCGCCGCGGTGGTGTCACGCTGGGCGGCGTGATCGGGGACGGGATGCGCGCGGTCGCGGACGGGCTCGCCGGTAACCTCCGCGCGCTGTACCTGATGGGCCGCTCCGGTGCGCTCGCCCCGGTGCGGCCCGACCGGGCCGCGCGGATGGCGCTGGGCGCGCTGCGCTTCGGCATGACGGTCACCGCGGGCTACGCGGCCGCCGCGGCGCGCCATCCCGACCGCACGGCGATCGTCGACGACCACGGCCGGCTCACCTACGCCGAGACCGTGGACCGCTCCACCCGCCTGGCGCGGGCCCTCGCCGCGCGGGGCCTCGCGCCGGGCGCGCGGCTGGGACTCCTGTGCCGCAACCACCGCTGGGCGATCGAGGCGCAGGTCGCGGCCGGCCTCGCGGGGGCGGACGTCGTCCTGCTCAACACCGGCCTGGCCCGCACCCAGCTCGCGGACGTGGTCGAGGAGCACGGCATCCGGGTCCTGGTCGCGGACCCGGACTTCGACCTCCCGCGCGGTCGGTCGCTCGTCCGCACCGGCGACGAGATCGAGGCGCTGGCCGACACCCCGGGGGCCGCCCCGCTGCCGCTGTGTCCGGGCGCCACGCACGCCATCGTGCTCACCTCGGGCACGTCCGGCCCGCCGAAGGGGGCGCGCCGCCCGTCGCCGGGCAGCCTCGCCCCCGTCGGGTCGATCCTGTCGATGATCCCGCTGCGGGCACGGCGCCCGGTGCTGCTCGCGGCACCGGTCCTGCACGCCTGGGGTCTCGCGGCGTTGCAGCTGTCGCTGCTGCACGGGGCCACGGTGGTCCTCCCGGAGCGGTTCGACCCCGCCGGGATGCTCGGGCTCGCCGAGCGCGAGCAGGTCGACGCCGTCTTCGCCGTGCCCGTCATGCTGCAGCGGGTCATGGAGCTGCCAGCGGCGGCGCTCGACGGCGCGTGGCGGGCGCACGCGCCGCGGATCGTGGCCGTCAGCGGTTCGGCGCTGCCCGCCGGGCTCGCCACCGCGTTCATGGACCGGTTCGGCGACGTCCTCTACAACCTCTACGGCTCCACGGAGGTCTCCTGGGTGAGCATCGCGACGCCCGCGGACCTGCGCGCCCGTCCCGGCACCGCGGGCCGTGCGCCTGCGGGCACGCGGCTGGCCGTGCTCGACGAGGACGGCCGCGAGGTCCCCGCGGGCACGGACGGCCGGATCTTCGTCGGCAACGACATGCCCTTCGAGGGCTACACCCGGGAGGGCGCCGACGTGGAGCGCCACGCCGGCCTGCTCGGCACCGGCGACGTCGGTCACCTCGACTCCGACGGCTGGCTCCACCTCACCGGCCGGGCCGACGACATGATCGTCAGCGGTGGGGAGAACGTGCACCCGGGCCCCGTGGAGCAGCTGATCGCGGCGCTGCCCGGGATCAGGGAGGTCGCGGTCGTCGGCGTGGCGGACGAGCGGTTCGGGCAGCGGCTCGCCGCCTACGTCGTCCCCGCGCGGGGCGGGAAGGTGGACGCGGACGGGATCCGCGACCGGGTGCGCGGGGAACTCGGCCGTTTCGCGGTGCCGCGCGACGTCGTCGTGCTCGACGAGCTCCCCCGCAACGCCACCGGCAAGATCGCGAAGCGGGACCTCCCCGAACCATGACCCGTTCAGCGGTATGGACACCGGCCGATGGATGAGCACCGATAGGGTGGTCCTGCATCCGAAGTTAGGGTGCCCTGCGCTAAGTTGTCGCAATGGATGCCGAGCCCGCCACCGCGGTCCGGTGCGCTCTGCTGGCCCGGGCCCTCGAGGAGCCCCTGGCCGGTACCGCACCCGTCGCCCGCCGATGGCTGTGTATCGAGCATCCCGGCGCCTGGCCCCACCGCGTCTCCCGGCATCCCGATCCCGTCCTGCGCAGGCTCGCCGAACGGGCCGCGGAGGGCGGATGGCGGACGCTGCTGATCCGCCGTCCCGGCCGTCGAACCCGGATGTCGGGCCCGGTCACCGTGATCCTGGCCGACACCGACCCCGCGGACCCGCACGTCAGCCGACTCGTCGTGCCCGCCGACCGGCTGGGCGCGCTGCGGCTGCCCGGTCCGGACGAGCCGCTGCCGGGCACGCCGGTCCCCGAACCGCTGCTGCTGATCTGCACCCACGGGCGCCGCGACGTCTGCTGCGCCGTGGACGGCCGCGCCCTCGTCACGTCCGTGCTCGCCGGCAACCCCGAGATGGCACCGAACGTGTGGGAGTCGAGCCACCTCGGCGGGCACCGCTTCGCCCCCACCGCGCTGGTGCTGCCCACCGGCTACCTCTACGGGCGGCTCGACCCGGCGACCGCGGTGGAGGTCCTCAAGGCGGCCGCGCACGGCGAGATGGAGCCCCTGCTGTGCCGGGGCCGCTCCACCTGGTCGCCGGAGGGGCAGGTCGCCGAGATCGCCGTGCGGAAGGCCACCGGTCTGCGGGAGGCAGCCGCGGTGCGGGTGGCGGGATCCATCCGCAACGTCACGACCCCGGTGCCGGGCTGCGCGTCCACGACCATCACGGGTGTGAGCCAGGTCCGCGTGGACGCCGCCGACGGCCGCCGTTGGCTCGTCGACGTGGTCCAGGTCGCCCCGGACCGCACCCGTCCCCCGTCCTGCGGGGCGGATCCCACGCCCGTCGCGCGGTTGCGGCCCGGCATGGTCCGGCTCTTGCCGCGGTCCTGAGGTGGCTCGCCTCGGGCGCGGGCGTCGCTGCGCCCACCCGCCCGTCCCCGCCCGCCCCGCGGGGGCGGGCGCCCGGCGGGATCAGGGCAGGGGCGGGCGCCGGGGGGGTTCCGCGGCGCGCCGCAGGCACCGGATGTCGGGGCGGGCCCGCGGTCACGGTGTTCCGGATGGTGCCGAGACCCTCGACCGTCATCCGCACGGTGTCGCCGACCCGCAGCGACGCCGGTCGCCCCGGTCCGTACCAGCCCCACAGCTCGGCGAGGCAGCCCCCGCCGCACGTGCCCGACCCCAGGACGTCCCCCGGACGGACCCAGGTCCCGCGGCTGGCGTAGGCGATCAGCTCGGCGAACGTCCAGGCCATGTTCGCGAGCGTGTCGCCGCCGATCCTGGTCCCGTTGACGAGAACCTCCATAGCCAGGTCGTAGTGGCCGTCGCGCTCGTGCGCGGCGAGCTCGTCCGGGGTGACGAGCACCGGCCCCAGGGTGGTCGCGGTGTCCTTTCCCTTGGCGGGGCCGAGCCCGACGCGCATCTCGCGGGCCTGGAGGTCGCGGGCCGACCAGTCGTTGAGGATGGTGAAGCCCGCGATGTGGTCCGCCGCCTCGGCAGGCGAGAGGTTGTAGCCGGCGCGGCCGATGACGGCGGCGACCTCGAGCTCGAAGTCGAACACCGTGCACCCGGGTGGCATCGGGACCGTGGCGCCCGAGCCGATCGCCGCGTGCGGGTTCGTGAAGTAGAAGGCCGGAGCCTCGTACCAGGCCTCAGGGACGTCACCGGTCCCCGTGACGGCCCGCAGCGCGCCCGCGGTGTGCTGCTCGAACGTGATGAAGTCCCGGATGCTGGTCACCGGGACGGGCACCTCGAGCACCGCCCCCTCGTCCCAGGCCAGCCGCTCGACGGTCGGCGCCGCGTCCGGTGCGCCGTCGGCGAGGACGGCGAACGGATCGGCCCGTGTGTCGAGCAGCGCGATGTGATCATCCTGGACGAGGCCGAAGCGGCGGGCCCCGTCGACGGTGAGGCTGCCGAGCCTCATGCGGGCTGCTCGTCGAGGATGGCGACCGCGCGGGTCCGTCCGGCGGACGAGGTGTGGATCTCGACCGGGACGCAGGACAGCGGGAAACCGGTGGCGGGCAGGTCGATCAACGTGCGCATGGTCTTCCTCCACGTCGTCGGGATGGTGCGGCTCAGCAGGGCTCGCGCGGGGGGATGACGGGCAGCAGGATCGAGCAGCGCCCGCCGGGGCCGCTGTACAGCGTGGTGACGCCGTCGAAGATCCCGGTCGGCCGGTCGTCCGGGTCGTCGTGGACGAAGACCCCGTTGCCCCGCTGCTCGATCCCGTAGAGCACGGGCCAGGGCCCGTCGCCGGGCATCCGGAAGTCGCACCCGGAGACCGTGACCCCGAGCCGGTGTCCCGGCGGGACCACGATGGAGGTGGGCCAGATCTCCACGTCGAGGTCGACGGGCTCGCCCGGCGTCAGCGGGAGCGTGCGGGTGTGCGGGTGCCAGGGCCGGTACGGCAGGCTGCGCTCCTCGTCGAGCTCCCGGTGGGAGGCCCGCAGCCAGCCCACGCCGAGCACCCCGTGCGCGTCGATCGCGGAGACCAGCGAGACCTCGCGGCCGTCGGGGTCGCGCACCCGCAGGGTCACGACGACGTCGGCGTCGGTCGTGGAGGAGGCGATGCGCAGGGCGGCCGCGGCGGGCCCGGTGATCTCGAGCTGCTCGGCGAGCGGCTCGGTCCAGAAGTCGAGCCCCGGCCCGGCGGCCGCGAAGTCGGCCGACCCGCCGGCCGCCGGCTCCACCGTGCCGAGCGTCCCGCGGGCGGTGTCCAGGTGGAACCGGGTCCAGCGCGTGCGGGCGAGCGGCCACTCGTACTCGTCGCGGCCCTCGAAGGTGCCGTCGACGTGGCGCACGTTGAGCCGCACCGGCGGCCGGCTCTCCCACCCGGTGGGCTCGCCGGCGAGGAAGTGGCCGAAGAACCGCTTCTGCAGGGCGACGCCGTAGTCGGTGTAGAACTCGGCATAGTGCTCGTTGCCGTGCACCTCGAGCCACCGCTGCGGGGACGCCACGGCGGTGAAGCCCTCGAAGTTCCCGCGAGTGTGCAGGTGGTGGGCCCAGTTCGCGGCCGAGAGGACGGGCACCTCGATGCGCGAGAGATCGGGCGTGCGCGCCCGGCTGAACTCGTCGAGCAGCTCGCGCGCCTTCGCCTCCCCGATGGTCTCGACGCGGTTCGCCGCCAGTTCCGCCTCGGTCAAGGTCGGTGGTCCGGCGACGAGCTCACCGGTGTGGCGGTTGCGCCTGCCCCGCTCGCCCACGCCGTTCTGCACCGTGAAGATCTGATGATCCTGCCACGCCTGGCCGAAGCGGCACAGGATCCCGCCGTGGCGGTTGAGCTCGCGGTAGAAGTCGGTGAACCCCTCCCAGGGGCAGATCGCCGCGAGGTGGGGTGGCCGCAGCGCGGCCACCGCCCACTGGTTGGCCGCGTAGTAGGAGATCCCGAGCAGGCCGACCCGTCCGGTGGACCACTCCCGGGTGCCCGCCCACTCGATCGCGTCGTAGTAGTCGCGGGCCTCCTGCGGGCTCAGCATGTCCAGCAGGCCCGCCGATCGGCCCGCGCCCCGGGAGTCCACCCGGATGCAGACGTAGCCGTCCGGCACCCACTTCTCCGGGTCGACCGTCTCCCACACCTGGTAGGCGTTCGTCGAGCCGGCCGCCGCGTCGGGGTATGCCGCGGCGAGCCGCTGCCACATGCCGGCGAACCCCTCCTGGAACGCGAGGCCCTTGCCGTAGGGCCCGAGCGTCATGAGCACCGGGTGGGCCGCTTCGTCGTCGGGGCGGAAGACGTCGGCACGCAGTACCGCGCCGTCCGACATCGGGACCGGCACGTCCCAGTCGATCCGCATCCCGTCCACCGCCTCGCTGCGGGGGGCGATCCCGTCCATTCGGTTCCTCCAAAGTCAGGTCAACTTGCGTTAGCAGTGTGCCGTCCTCAGCAGGCAAAAGCAAGAGAACTTGCGTTAGGATGGCGACATGAACGAGGTGCGGCGCCGTCCCGGTGGGCGCTCGGCGCGCGTCCGTCGCGCCGTGCTCGACGCCACCGTCGAGCTGCTGGAGACGCACGGTCTCGACGGCCTGTCGGTGGGTGAGGTGGCGGCGCGCGCCGGCGTGCACGAGACGTCGATCTACCGGCGGTGGGGCACGCGCGACAACCTCATGATCGAGGCGATGCTCGACGCCGCGGGCGACCACCTCCCGGTGCCCGACACCGGGTCGCTACGGGAGGACCTGACGACGTACGCCACGCGGCTCGCGGCCTACCTGAGGACACCGCTCGGCAACGCGCTCGACCGGGCGATCGCCGCGGCGTCCGACGCCCCGGAAGCAGGTCGGACGCGGACGCGGTTCTGGGACTCCCGCTCCGAGCTCTCCGAGCAGATGATCAAACGGGCGGTCGCCCGGGGCGAGCTCCCGGAGGGCACCGACGCCCGGTTCGTCGTCGAGCTGCTCGTCGCGCCCCTGCACTTCAAGGTCGTGCTGTCGCGCGAGCCGATCGACCCCGCGCTGCCCGCGCGGATCGTGGACGCCCTCCTCACGGGCATCGGTGCACAGGGTCCGCCTAAGGTCACGCCGTGACCCTCACGCTCCCCGCCCCGCCGGTCCGGCCGTGACCTACCCCGCAGGCGACCTGCGCGACCAGCTCGCCCACGTCGGTGCCGCGGCGGTCGCGGCGGGCCTCGTCGTCGGCTCGGGGGGCAACCTCTCGGCCCGCGAGCCGGGCTCGGACAGCTGCTGGGTGACCGGAACCGGCACCTGGCTGGACCGCCTGGGCCGCGACGCGTTCGCCCGCATCCGGATCGCCGACGGCGCGGTGCTGGAGGGCCCGCCCCCGTCGAGCGAGTGGCGCCTGCATGCCGCGACGTACCGGGCCCGCCCCGACGTCAACGCGGTGGTGCACCTGCACCCGCAGACGTCGGTGCTGCTGTCCGCGCTGGACGAGCCGATCGTGCTGGTCAGCAGCGACCACCGCCTGTACCTGCGCGAGGTCGCCGTGGTGCCGTTCGCCCCGCCCGGCGGGGACGAGGTCGCCGACGCCGCCGCGGCCGCCTGCGCCGACGGCTGCGACGCCGTCGTGCTCGCCCACCACGGCTGCTCGGTGCTGGGCGCGACGGTCGAGATGGCGCACCGCCGGGCGTTCAACCTGGAGGAGGCGGCGCGCCTCACCCTCACCGGCCTGACCCTCGGACGCGTCCCGCCCGCCTGCCCGGCCTGGACCGGGACCACCGCCTGAACCCGGGCCCGCTCGTGCGCTCGAGGAGAACACCGGTGGGGTCCGCAGCCCGCCGAGCCCCGCTGGTGTTCATCTCGGCCGCGATGGTCCGGCCCCGCGGCGCGGGTCAGAGGCCCTTGCGGACGATCTCTGCCGCCTCGCCCATGTTGCGCAGCTTCGCGAACGCCGTGGTGCGGCTGAAGTAGCCCAGCCCGCAGTCCGGCGCGACGAGCAGCCGGTCGGCGGGAACGACGTTGAGCGCCTGCTTGATCCGCGCGGCGATCTGGTCGGCCGACTCGACCATGGTGTTCTTCGCGTCCACCACGCCGACGCCGAGCACCTTGTCGGCCGGGAAGTCGCGGAACGTCTCCAGCTCGGAGAAGTTCTTGTTGGTGAACTCCAGGTGGACGACGTCGGCGGGCGACTCCTTGAACAGCGGCATCATCGACGCCGCGTGGTCGTCGAAGACGTCGCGCTGGCCGTCGACGCTGCCGTAGCAGACGTGCCAGAACTTGATCATGTGGATGTCCTCCCACAGGATCTGCTGGCACTCGATCTGCCACATGTCCGTGGTGTACGGGGGCAGCACGTCGATCAGCTGCACCGCCTCCAGGCCCATGTCCTGAAGGAAGCGCATCTCCTTGTTGAGCGCCCTCGCGATGTCCTTGGCCAGCGCCACACCGTCGCCGTAGTGCTCGTCGGCGAGGATGACGCTCTGCTGCGCCGGCCCGAGGAAGGCCACCTTGAACGGGCGGTCCGTGGCGTTCTGAAGGGCGTAGACGACACCCTCGAAGATCGGCCGGACCCACTCGACCTTGCCGGTGACGCGGCCCTTGTAGAACGGCTTGTACTTCACCCCGTCCCCGGGCGGGCCGTAGTTCGTGATGCCGCCGAGCATCTCGGGGATGTAGTGGAAGATCGGTTCGAGCTGGAAGCCCGGCGCCTCCCACTCGTAGTACTGGGCCCCGTCGCAGAGGATGTGCAGGCCCGCGCGCTCCTGCTCACGGGCGACGATCTTGCATGCGTCCTCGTAGGCGACCCGCAGGTTGTGACTGCGGTAGGTCGGCTCGTACTCGCTCCCGAAAACCCGGCCCTGCAACCAGTGCGGGCGCGGGAACGCCGACACGGCCGACACCGGGAGCAGGACGTCCTCACCACGGATCTCCACCACGACCACCCTTCTCGTCATCGAGGGGGCCACGTCGGGCGCAGGCCCCGCCTGCTGTGACCGCCGCCACAGCCCTCGTTCGTACCGTGCCCGGCCGGATCCGTCTGCGTCCGTCCGGGCCAACCCCCGCCCGGTGGGCTCGTCCCGCCGGGCCGGGGTTGCGCCGGACCGTCGCGCCGGTCAGGCGCCGGTGAGCTCGTCGCGGACGATCTTCGCCCCCGCGGCGAGCGCGGCCATCTTCTTCACGGCGACGACCTGGCGCAGCGAGGCCAGCGCGCAGTCCGACGCCAGGCCCACCTGTTCGGCGGGCACGTGTTCCAGCACGCTGCGCAGCCACGTCGCGATCTGTTCGGGCTTCTCCACGCGAAGGTTCTTGCCGTCCAGCGCTCCGACGATGAGGTCCTTGCCAGCGGGCCAGCCGCGCAGGGCGGGCACCTCGGCGAAGTCGTGGCCCGCCATCTCGATGTGGAAGGCGTCGCAGTCGATGTCGAAGGCCCACGGCAGGAACTTCGCCGCCCGCAGCTCATCCTGCCCCTGCTGGCCCTCCTCGTGGCCGTAGCAGATGTGCACGACGCGGCGCATGGTGATGCCGTCGAACGCGGTGTTGAGCGCCTCGACGATCCACGGCTCGTTCTCGAAGAAGGTCAGCGGCTCGGCGACCTGGATCATGTCGACGTCGCCCCGGGCCTGCAGCGAGCGCAGCTCGTCGTTGAACGCCTTCGCGACGTCGAGGGAGAGGGCCTTGATGTCGCCGTCGTAGAACTGGTCCGTGGTGATCGCCGCGAGGGTCACCGGCCCGATGCCCATGTGCAGCTTGAACGGCCGGTCGGTGGCGGCCCGGACGGCCTCGACGACCGGGGCGAGGATGGGGCGACGCCAGCTGATCGGACCGATCGCGGTGGGCTTGTAGATCGGCAGGTCGAACGTGCCTGCCACCATCCGGTCGCCGTAGGGCAGATAGTTCTCCAGGCGCTGCGCCATCACGTGGTGGTGCTCGGCCACCTCGTAGTTCGTCTCGTTCTCGTAGTACTGACCCCCGTCGACGACCACGTCCAGCCCGGCCTCGATCTGGTCGCGCACGGCCAGCCGGACGGCCGACCGGTACAGTTCCCGGATCCGGAAGCTCGGGTACTCGCGGGCGTCGGCGCCCTCGGTGAAGACCCGGCCCTCCATGAAGATCGGCCGCGGCAGCGAGTTGACGATCATGGTGGGTAGCAGGACGTCCGTGTCGCGAATCCGCATCGCGATCCTCCTCGTGGACTGGTGGCTACTGGGCGCTGACGCCGCCGTCGGCGGCCAGCACCGCGCCGGTGAAGAACGAACCGTCGGGCCCGGCGAGGAACAGCGCCGTCGAGGCGATCTCCTCCGCCGTGCCGAGCCGGCCGGTGAGGTACTTGCGGGCCGTGATCGCGATCCCCGCCTCGACGTCGCCGTCCCCGCGGCGGCGGAACATCTCCTCGGGCATGCCCGTGAGCACGGTGCCCGGGCAGATGCAGTTGACCCGGATCGCCGGCCCCAGCTCGGCTGCGGCGACCCGGGTCAGTGCGAGCACGCCGCCCTTGGCCGCGGTGTAGGCGCTCGCCTCGGTCACCGCCATGAGCGCGGCGACCGAGGAGATGTTGACGATCGCGCCGTCGGCCATCCGCGGGGCCGCGTGCTTGGTCATGAGGAACGCGCTGGTCAGGTTGACCGCCAGCACCCGGTTCCAGTCCTCGAGGGCGGTGTCGACCAGCAGGCCGCCCATCGCGAGCCCGGCGTTGTTGACCAGGACGTCGAGGCGGCCCCACTCGCCGGTGACCCGGTCGACGGCCGCCCGCACGCCCTGCTCGTCGGTGACGTCCGCGCGCACGGCCAGGACCTCGCCGCCCTTCTCCACGATCTCGTCGGCGAGTGCCGCGAGCGCGTCGGAACGGAGGTCGACGAGGGCGACCGCGGCGCCCTCCTCGGCGAACAGCCGCGCGGTCGCCGAGCCGATGCCACCCGCCGCGCCCGTGACGATCGCGACCTTGCCGCTGAGCTTGGGCATCTGCTCATCCCTTCAGGAAGGAGACGATCTTCGGGTTGACCAGGTGCGGGGCTTCGAGGTGCAGGAAGTGCCCCACCCCGGGGACGGCGTCGATGCGGTGCTCGGCCGCGAAGCAGCCCTCCGCGTCGGCGTAGGCGCCCGGCAGGATGCAGCCGTCGCGCAGGCCGTGCAGGACGAGCACCGGCACCGGCACCGGTCCGGCGAGGATCCGGTTCTGGTCCTCGGCCAGTGCCGGGTCCTGCCGGGCGGGCTGCCAGGTGTCGCGGTAGAAGTCGAGCGCCGCGGGGAAGCCCTCGGCGATGGTCGCCTTCGCCGCCGCCAGCGCCGCGCCGTCGGGCTCCCAGCCGGGCGACCAGTCGCGCCACAGCCGCTCGACGAACGCGAGGTCGTCGGCGGGCACGACGGCGTCGGCCAGCGGGGCGACCTGGAAGAAGAACATGTACCAGGAGCGGCGCTGCTGCTCGGCGCTCGTCCGCAGGAACGGCCGGAACGCCGGCGTCGGCGGCACCGAGAGCACGACGGCACGCGACCACCGCTGCGGGGCGAGGACCGCCGCACCGTAGGTCGCGAGGCCGCCCCAGTCGTGGCCGACCAGCGCGACGGGCCGGTCCGGGGAGAGCGCGTCGGCGAGCGCGACGGCGTCGCGGGCGAGCGCGGCCACCTGGTAGGGCCCGGTCACGACCTCCGACGGCGGGTAGCCCCGCAGCCACGGCGCCACCACCCGCCACCCGGCCGCGACGAGGTCGGCGCTGAGGTGGCGCCAGGTGACCGCGCTGTCGGGGAAGCCGTGCAGGCACAGCACCAGCGGGTCGTCGGGGCGCCCCGCCTCCAGGTAGGCCAGCTCCACGCCGTTCGCGCGGACCCGCGAGGGCTCGACGGTGGCCATCGTCAGATCACGATCGTCGAGGTCAGGCCGCCGTCGACGACGAGCGCCAGGCCGGTGACGTAGGTGGGCGACTCGGCCGCGAGCATCGCGACGGCCTCGGCGATCTCCTCGGGCTGGGCGACCCGGCCCATCGGGATCGTCCGCGTCGCCCGCGGGCCCAGCTCCGGATCGTCGAGCCGCCACGCCGTCATCGGGGTGTGCACCCAGCCCGGGCAGACGGCGTTGCAGCGGATGCCGTCGGCGGCGTAGTCGGCGGCGATCGAGCGGGTCAGCATCAGCGCCCCGCCCTTGGACGCCGAGTACGCGCAGCGCCCGAGCGACGCGACCATGCCGGCGGTCGACACGAGGTTGATCACGTGACCGCCGCTCTGGCGCAGCATCACCGGCAGCACGGCGTGGCTGAGCAGGAACGGGCCACGCAGGTTCGTCGCGAGCACCCGGTCCCATTCCTCGACCGGCGTCTCGTGGCAGCGGGTGGCCGCCGGTGAGCCGGTGATCCCGGCATTGTTGAACAGCAGGTCGACGCGGCCCAGCTCGGCGACGACCCGATCGACGGCCGCGGTCACCGAGGCCTCGTCGCCGACGTCGGCCGCCAGCCCCAGCCCGTCCGCACCGGCGGCCGACGCCGCGGCCGCGCCGTCGAGGTCGAGCACGGCGAGGCGGTAGCCGTCCTTGCGCAGCCGTGCGCAGCTGGCCCGCCCGATCCCCGACGCACCTCCGGTGACCAGCGCGATCCGCCCCGCCATCCGCCGCTCCTCCCGCCGTTGGGCCGCCGGGCCCGCCCGGTCATGCGTCTCCACGGTGGCGGAGCGGCGCCGGCCGGCGGTACTCCTGCTGCGGACAAGCGGCGGGCGACTTGTCTAGCCGCCGGAGAGCATCCCCGCCCGCGGTCGGCGCCGGTAGCGTCCGCGCTGGTCACGAGGCCCTGGCCGGCGAAACGGAGGAGCCGTGAAGGTACGAGGTGACGACGTCCTGCTGCCGACGACCCTGGTGGGCGCCTATCCGCGCCCCGTCTTCATGGCGGGTCCGGTGTTCGACGCGGGAGCCGGCCAGAAGGAGTTCCCCAACTACCGCGTCCGGGAGCTGTACCGCGCGGCGGTGGCGCTCTCGGTCAAGGACATGCTGGACGCCGGCCTCGACATCGTGACCGACGGCGCCCAGCACTACGAGAACGAGACCGACTGGGAGCTCGCGGAGCTGTTCCACATGATGCCCCACCACCTGGAGGGCTACCTGCCCTTCGGCGACGACGTGGTGCTCGGCACGAACACGCTCGCGGTCTACAAGCCGACGGTCGTCGGCGACGTCGGGTGGCGGCGGCCGATCTTCAAACCGGTGCTCGAGGCGGTCCGGGCGGCCACCGACAAGCCCTGCAAGATCAACGTCGGGCTGGGCCCGACGACGCTCGCGCTGCTGTCCACCGACCAGCACTACGGCGATGTCAAGGCGCTCGCGTTCGCCATCGCCGACGCCTACAACGCCGAGTTCAAGGACCTGGCCGCCCGCGGGCTCGAGCAGGTGCAGTTCGCCGAGCCGCTGACCCAGTTCGCCGGCCTCATGGAGCTCGAGAGCTGGATGATCGAGGTCCTCAACCGGTGCTTCGACGGCGTCGACATGTACCGCGCGGTGCACCTGTGCTACGGCCACGAGCAGGGTCAGCCGTCGTTCGCCCCGGACTGGGTGAGCGCGCACAAGGTGTTCCCGTTCGCGTTCGACATCGACTGCGAGCAGTTCCACATCGAGATGGCCAGCCACGACTTCGTCGAGGTCGAGGCGTTCGCCGGCTGGCCGCGGGACAAGGACCTCGCGGTCGGCGTGATCGACGGCAAGGACCTGCGTGCGGAGGACCCCCGCCGCATCGCGGACTGGTTGCGCCGCACGATCGAGATCGTCCCCGCCGAGCAGGTCGGGGTCTCCACCGACTGCGCGCTGTCGTCGATCCGGCGGATCGTCGCGAAGAAGAAGCTCACGAACATGGTCGCCGGAGTGGAGACGGTCCGTGCCGAGCTCACCGGCCGCTGAAGATGGTGACGACATGGCGATGACCCAGCAGCGCACGGTCACCGCCCGCCCCCCGACCGGCGGTGACCTGCTCGCCGCCACGCTGGCCGAGCACGGCGTCGGGGTCGCCTTCGGGCTGCACGGCGGGCATCTCGACGCGTTGCTGGTCGGCTGCGATCGCCGCGGCATCCGGCTGGTCGACACCCGTCACGAGGCCGTCGCGGTGAACGCCGCCGACGGCTACGCGCGCACCACCGGGAGGGTCGGGGTGGCGTTCGTGACCGCCGGGGCCGGGTTCACCAACTCGGTCGCCGGGCTCGGGGTGGCCTACGCCGACCGCAGCCCGGTGCTGGTCCTCACCAGTTCCCCGCCGCGCCGCGACGCCGAGGCGAACGTCCTGCAGGGCTTCCTCGACCAGGTCGCGATCGCGACGCCGACGACGAAGTGGGCGCACCGGGTCACCTCGCGTGCGGAGATCTGCCGGCTAGTCGATCTCGCGATCCGTACGGCGCTGACCGGCGTGCCCGGACCGGTGCTGCTGGACCTGCCCGTGGACGTGCTCTTCGGCACCACCGAGACGGCCGTGCCCGCGGCCACGCCGCTGCCCTACCCGCCCGCGCCCGCGCCGGAGGGCGTGGCCGAGGCGGTGGCGCTGCTGCGCTCGGCCCGACGGCCCGCGGTCATCGCGGGCGGCGGCCTGCGCGGCCCGGCTCCGAGCGCGGCGCTCGCCGCGTTCGCCGAGCGGGCCCAGGTGCCGGTGTTCCACCCGGGGATGATCGTCGGCGCGATGCCGGCCGACCACCCGCTCAACGCCTGGTCCAGCCGCGGGCTCGGCGCGCTCGTGGCCGAGGGCAACGGCCCCGACGTCGTCCTGCTGGCCGGCTCGCGGCTGGGCTTCTACCTGGGCGGGCGTGGCGGCTCCGTGGTGCCGGAGGAGGCCGCGGTGATCCAGGTCGACCTCGATCCCGTCGAGATCGGGCGGTTGCGCCCGGCGGCCGTCGGCATCACCGCCGACGCCACCCGCACGCTCGCCGCGCTCACCGACGCCTGGGGGGACGCTCCGCCGCCCGCCGAGCGCGCCGAATGGGTGGCACTGGCCACCGGCGTGCACGCCCGCCCGTCCCCGTTCGCCGAGGACCCGGAGCTGGTCAAGGACCGGTTGCACCCCTACCACGGGGTGCGCGCGGCGATCGAGGCGCTGCCGAAGGGCGCGACGCTCGTCGTCGACGGCGGCGAGATCAGCGCCTGGGTCACGATGGCGATGCCGACGGCCCGGCCGCGGCGCGCGATCGGCTGCGGCTACCTCGGTCACCTGGGCAGCACACCGGGCCTCGCGATCGGGGCGCAGGTCGCCGAGCCGGACCGGCCGGTGGTGCTGCTGATCGGCGACGGCGGGATGGGCTTCCACCTCCAGGAGATCGACACGATGGTCCGCCACGGGCTGCCGATCGTCACGGTCGTGGTGAACAACGAGTGCTGGGGCATGTCGCTGCACGGCCAGCAGTACCTGTTCGGGCCCGACACGGAGATCGTCACCGGGCTCACCGACACCGCGTTCGACCGGGTGGCCGCCGGGTTCGGCGCCTTCGGGGTGCGTGTCGACCGGCTCGACGAGGTGGGCCCCGCGGTGACGGCGGCCGTCGCGCACGCCACCGCGCACGGTTGCCCGGCGGTGGTGAACCTCGCCGTGTCCGGCGACGTGGCGCACCCGGTGACGGCCGCGATGCTCGGCGTCGTCGGCACCGGCGGCACGGTGCTGCCGTACTACGACAACGTGGAGGGCGCCCGGCGGCCATAGACACGCGGCCACGCGGCTACGCCCACCCGCTCCCCCGCGAACGGCCCATATGGGAAGACCTACCTCCCACACGGGCCGTTCGCGCGGGGGGACGGCGGCGCGGGGGGACGGCGGCGCGGGGGGAGGGCGGCGCGGGGGTCAGGCCGGACCGCCGCCCAGGTCGAGCTCCAGCGCCCGCAGGATCGCGATCGCGAGCTGGGCGTCGAACCGGTCGCGCTGCTCGGAGAGGTCGCGGTGCGCCAGCTCCTCCACGCGGCGCAGCCGGTAGCGCACCGTCTTCGGGTGGACGTACAGGTTCGCCGCGGTGCGGGTGAGGCTGCCCCCCTCGTCGAGGTACGTGCCGAGGGTGGTGACCAGGTCCGTGTGGTGCTCCCGGTCGTAGGCCAGCACCGGGCCGAGCACGGAGCGGACGAAGCGCTGCTGGTCGGCGCGGTCGCACGGGGCGAGCAGGAAGCGCAGCAGGCCGAGGTCGTCGAACAGCACTGCCGCACCGCCGGACGCCTCGGCGGCGAGTGCCTGCTCGGCCTGCCGGTAGGCCGCGCGCAGATCCGCGGACCACTCGACGCACGCGCTCACGCCGGCCCGGCCGACCGCGCCCGGGGCGTGGCGGCGCAGTCCGCGGACCACGTGCTCGGCCAGGGCACGCACCGCCGCCGCGTCGTCGAAGCCGGCGGCACCGCCCTCGGCCGCAGCACCGACGGCAGCAGCACCGACGGCAGCAGCGCCGGCAACAGCAGCGCCGGCAGCGCCGCCAGTAGCGCCATCGGGCGGGTCACCGGCCTCCACGACCAGCGCCACCGTCGTGCCGCGCCGGCCGGCGAGGACGCTTGCCCCGGCTCCGCGGGCGAGCCGTTCCGCCACGTCGACCAGCTGGTCCAGCCGCCGGACGTCGGGTTCCTCACGGTGGTCCGGGCCCGGGAGCTGCACCGGGATCACCAGCACGCGCAGCCGGGCGGGCAGGGGGCAGTCCAGCTGCCGGGCCCGGACCACCGCGACGGCCTCGTCGACCAGGCCCTCCAGGAGCTGCCCGACGAAGTCGGCGTGCACGCGCGAACGGGCGTCGAGGACGGCGCGCTCCCGGGTCAGGTGGATCGCGCACGCGGTCACCGCCGCCGCCGCGGTGACCCGGTCGCCGGGGTCCGGCACCCGCGGAAGGCACAGCGCGAGGCGGGCCAGCCGCACACCGTCGGCGTCGACGGAGCGCAGCAGGGTCCAGCGCGGGAAGCCCGGCGCGGGCGGGAGCGTGACGTCGGGTTCGGACCCCGCACGCCGCACGTGCGGCGCCACGCGGTCGCGGACCGGGCCGACCGCGCCACAGGCACCCAGCTCGCCGAGCCGGGGGTCGAACAGCACCGCGTCGCCGCCGGTGTGCGCACAGACCGTGCCGAGCAGCTCGGCGAGCCCACACCCGGCGAGCAGCAGGGGGATCAGCTCGCCCCGCAGCTGTTCCCCGCGGGCCTGCACGGCGGCGCGGTCGCCCAGCTCGGCGATGCGCCGGTCCGACGCGGCGAGATCGCGGTGGGCGGCGTCGGCGGCCCGGCCGCGCACGATCGCCAGCGCCGCCAGATCGGCCAGGTTCACCAGCGCCCTGGTGGCCTCGACGTCGAAGGCGCAGCGGCGCTTGCTCCAGGCCATGACGACGCCGACCAGCTCGTCGTCTACGAGCAGCGGCGCGCCGAGCCCGGCGACCGTGCGCTCCTCGACCAGGACGGGCATGAACTCGTCGGCCTCGATCGTGCGGTCGCAGCCGTAGTCGTCGACCTTCCAGGGGCGCCGGGTCTCGAGGATCCGACCGGCCAGGCCCCGCCCGCGGCGGACGGTGAGGTTCGCCGAGTGCACCGTCCAGTCGCCCGCCCACGCGCCCATCCGAGCGGTCTCGCCCGCCTCGTCGAGCAGCAGCACGCCGGTGGTGTCGGCGCCCGCGATCCCCAGGGCGGCGTTCGCCAGTGCCGTCAGCACCGGGTCGCCCGCCGGGACCGTGACCCGGCCGGCGAGCGTCGCCGACGTCCCCGCCATCGCTAGTGGCCGTCGCGCAGCACGTTGAGGGTCTGCCACGCGCGGGTGGCGAGCTGGAGGTTGAAGCAGGTCTCCGGGTCGGACAGGTCGAGCCCGGAGATCTGCCGGATGCGCTGCAGGCGGTACTTGAGCGTGTTGCGGTGCACCACGAGCGCGCTGGACGTGGCGCTGTAGCTGCCGCCGCGGTCGAGGTAGAAGGCGAGCGTGCGGACGAGGTCCGCACCGCGCTGCTGGTCGTAGGCCAGGAGCTCGCCGATCCACTGCTGCACGAACCGCTCGACCTCGGCGAGGTCGTCCACCCCGGCGAGCAGCCGGTAGACCCCGAGGTCGTCGAAGCGCACGACCCGGTCGTCCCACTCGGCAACGGCGAGCAGCCGCAGCGCGAGCCGGGCCTGGCGGTAGGAGCGCGGGAAGTCCGCCACCCGCCCGCAGACCTCGCCGACACCGACCCTGGCCCGGCCGCCGCCCAGCTCGCGCAGGATCGCCGCACGCAGCGCGTCCCAGTCGGCCTCGCGGTCGGCGAGCAGCACCACCTGCGCGCCGCGGGCGACGAGCAGGCTGCCGGCGGACTCCTCGCGAGCGGCGTTGCGCACCGCCTGGAAGAGCACGTCGGTGTCGCGCATCCGGCCCCGGCCTTCCACGACCAGCACCCGGTGCGGGCGCTGCAGGTCGTAGCGCAGGGCGATCGCCCTGGTCAGCGCGCTCTCCTCGTCGGTGCCGGTGAGCAGCTCGTCGACGAGGTCGCGGCGGATCCGCAGCTCGCTCTCGGCGAGGCTGCGCACCCGCGCCAGCTCCATCGCGAGGATCGTCGCCCCGTGTTCGAGGGCCATCAGCTCCGGCTCGCCCGCGGTCTGGCCGGGGTCGACGAGCACGATCACGCCGAGCACGTCACCCTGCGGGTGGGCCAGGGCCACCACCCGGCCGCCGTCGCGGATCGGTCGCACCGCCCGCAACGCGCGGCGCAGCAGCTGCTCGCGGCCGACCACCGAGTCCTTCGGGTACGGGTCGGGGCGGTTGGGGCCGGCCCAGGCCCGCAGGTTCCCGTAGCGGTCCTCGATCGCCACCGGCAGCCCGGTCAGCTCGTGCACCGCCCGGGCGATCCCGTCCCAGCCCTCCCCGGACACCGCGACGGCGGTGAGCCGGGCGTGGATCTCCATGCTGCGCTCCAGCGCGCCCACCGTGCCGCGCAGCCGCTCGTTGACCTCCGACAGCTCGTGGGCGGTCGCCAGCTCCTGCGCGTGCAGCCGTTGGTTGGCCAGTGCCGCGCCCGTCTGCTGGGCCAGCGCCCGCAGCAGGAACTGCTCCTCCCCGCTCGGCTCGACGTCGGCTGCGACGACGAGGTGGCCGAACGTCGCGGTGGCGCTGCCCAGCGGGTAGGCCCACGCCCACATCGCGCCGTCCAGCTCGACCGGGCCACCCGCGGCGTCGGGCACCCGGCCGGTCAGCCGGCCCGGCGCCTCGGCACGCTCGACGCCGACCGCCCGGCAGCGGGCCAGGGACGGCACCGCCGTCAGCGCGAGATCGAGGATCTGGCGCTCGCCGGTGCTCTCGGTCATCAGCTGGGCGAGCACCAGCAGGCTGCGCATCGTGGAGAGCAGGCCGCGCCGCAGCTGCGCGGGCTCCAGCTCGCGAGCGACGTCCAGCTCCGGCGCGCTCATGCCCGTTCGAGGAGGTACTCGTCCGGGTCGTCGTACCAGGGGTTCTCCAGCAGCTGACCGGACATCAGCACCTTCGGGTGGGTGCGCAGCATGCCGATCAGCACCTCGCCGTCGGTGAAGCGCTCCAGGTCGTAGAGGCACAGCAGCACCGACCGCGGGAAGCGCGGGGTGAACCGGTTGAGCAGCCCCTCGTAGCCGACGAGCTGGTCCACCCCCGGCGCGTCGCGCAGGGCCCAGGTCATCTCGCCGACCGCCCGCACGAAGCCGTAGCCGTCCTGGTCCAGCGCCCCGGCGAAGCCGCTCTCCCAGAACGACATCATCCGGTCGGCGACGAACCGGCCGTCGGGCAGGTAGGCGTCGTCGCTGGTGAGCAGCTCGAACTGGCCCGAGGTCTGGAACAGCTCCACGTCCAGCTGCGCGGACAGCGGCCCCAGCAGGTGCGAGGTCTCCGGGTCGTCCATCACGCACAGGCACTTGTCACCGGCCAGGAGCCCCTCGCGCAGGAACGGCACGAGCAGGGCGTCGCGTTGCTCGCGGCCCCGGTAGAAGGCGCAGATGTGGTCGCCGGGGGCCATCGTCACCCCGGGCGGGCCCATGGTGATCCCGGTGGTGGTCACGGTCGTCATCGCCTGCTCACCGCCCGTACCGCTCGACGTGGCGGGCGAACAGGGTCTCCGGGTCGAGGTCGCGCGGCGTGATCGGCCGCGACACCCAGGTGAGGTTCACGAAGTGGCGCGCGTTGACGTTCTCCGTGGTGATGGTGCCGCCCCACGTGCCGCAGCTGAGCGAGAGCGTGAACGGCAGCCCGTTGCGCGGGCTGCCCGCGCCCTCGTTGAGGTTCTGGTTGACCATCACGCGGGCCGTGCGGGTGCCGTGCGCGAGCGCGTCCACGTGCGCGTCCTGCGCGGTGTGGATGCCGCAGGTGTGGCCGAGGCCCTGGTAGGCGGTGATCTCGTTGACCAGGTCGACGGCCGCGTCGATCCCGCCGGAGTACCGGAAGAGCGCCAGCACGACGTTGAGCTTCTCCCCGCTGAACGGGTGCTCCGGTCCCGTCCCGTCCTCGGCCACGACGAGGAAGCGGGTGCCCTCGGGCACCTCGATCCCGGCCAGCTCGGCGATCCGCGGCGCGGACTTCGCGATCACGTCCATGCACGGGATCGCGCCGCCGTCGGGCCACATCGCCGCCTGCAGCCGGGCCTTCTCGTCGGCGTCGCAGACGTACCCGCCGCGCTCGCGCAGCAGGTCGAGCAGCCGGTCGTGGACGTCCTCGTGGACGATCACGGCGTTGTCGGCCAGGCAGCTGGTGGCGAAGTCGAAGGTCTTCGCGATCGCGACCGCGTCGGCCGCATCGGCGAGGTCGGCGGTCTCGTCGATCACGTGCACGCTGTTGCCCACACCGACGCCGAAGGCCGGGGTACCCGAGCTGTAGGCCGCCTTGACCATCGCCGCGCCGCCGGTGGCGACGATGAGGTCGGCCTGGCGCATCAGCTCCTGGGTGTGGCCGATCTTGGCCTGGGGCAGCACCTGCACCAGGTCCGCGGGCGCGCCCACCTGCTCGCAGGCCTCCCGCATGTGTCCGACGACGGCGGCGGTGGTGCGCGCGCTGCGCGGGTGCGCGGCGAAGACGACGGCGTTGCGCCCGGCGAGCGCGAACAGCGCCTTGACCGGCGGCGTGGCGTCCGGGCCCGTGGTCGGGATCAGCGCGGCCACCACTCCCACCGGTTTGGCGATCTTCACCAGGCCGCGGTCCGGGTCGGTCTCGACGACGCCGACCGTGGGCGTGGTGCGCAGGTCCGCGAGCACCCCGAGCACCCGGCGCTGGATCTTGAAGACCTTGTCGTCGTAGTTGCCGAACCCGGCCTCGTCGACGGCGAGGCGCGCCAGCGCCTCGGCCCGGTCCTTGCGTGCCACCGCGTACGCGACGGCGTCGGTCAGCTCCCGGACGCGCTGCGCGTCCCATCGGTCCACCACGGCCTGGGCCGCGCGCGCCCGGCCCACGACCTCGGCGACGACCTGCTCGGCTTCCATCACTGCCTCTTTCCCTCGCCCGTCGTCCCCGGCGTGCCGGCCAGCTCGGCCCGCACGATCGCCGCCCCGTCCGCCAGGGCGCGCAGCTTGCTCGCCGCGATGATCCGCGGCAGGTTGACCAGCCCGCAGTCCGTGGAGAGCCCGAGCCGATGCGCCGGCACGTACTCCAGGACCTGGCGGATCCGGTCGGCGACCTCGTCGGAGGTCTCGGTGATGGTCGACTTCACGTCGATCACGCCGGCGATGAACGGCCGGTCCCAGCCGTTCTCCACCAGCGGCTTCAGGTCCTCCGGCCCGGTGCGCCCCACCTCGTAGTTGAGCGCGGTGATCCGGGCGTCGTTGACCTGCGGGAAGATCGCCGACGCGCGTTCCAGCGCGGGTTCGCCCGCCGGGCGCCGGTCCAGCACCCAGGCACCGAAGTCGCGCTCCCCGTGCTCGTCGAGGTAGCCGGGTGTGCCGGAGTAGTTGCCCCAGCAGGTGTGCACCCAGAACTCGCAGCCCACCCCGTCCATCGCGGTGTTGAGGGCCTCGATCTCCCAGTCGCCCATGCCGTAGGGCCAGAGGAACTCGTCGAGCTGGATGATGTCCGCACCGTTGTCGGCGAGCTCGCGGAAGTCCTCGTTGAACGCCTTTGCGATGGCCCTCGCCAGCTCGCGCGTGTCGTCGTAGTAGTTGTTCGTCGCCGCCGTCGCGAGCACCTGGATCCCGGCATAGGAGATCTTCACCGGCCTCGACGTCGCCTTGCGGGTGGCCCGCAGCGTGGCGAGGTGGAACGGGTGCTCGCGGGCGACCTCCCCGATCACGACGGGCGAGTACATCGTCGAGAAGATCGGCAGCCCGACGTTGGCGCCGGACGCCTTGAAGCCGGTCATCCGGCCGTAGTAGTGGTAGATGATCTGGGCGTACGGCGAGTCCCCGCCGTAGACCCGGCCGTCGGCGATCACGTCGAGCCCGGCGGCCTCCTGGTCGTGCACGATCGCGAGGATCGCGTCCTCGAAGGCCTCCCGGCTGATCGCGTCGTGGACGAACTCCCCTTTCGGGAACTGCGCGAACGCGTGGCCGTCATACCAGCGGGGGTTCGGGTAGTTCCCGACCATCGTGGTGGGCAGGAGGATCTCGCGCCCAGCGATCCGCATCCAGGCTCCCTCAACGTCGAGTGTGCGCCAGGCCACGCTACGCGGGCGACGGGGACCACGTCCTCGGGTCGACGGACCAAGACCCACGGGGGTCATCGTCTCCTGGGGACGAACTGATCGGTAGTCACTACGTCGCGGCATCGCATACGACCTCCAGGTGTCACACGGTCCGGTGACTCAGGAGCGGCGCAGCTTCCAGTCCACAGCGATCGCGCCGGCGGACGTGGCGAGCACGGGGTTGAGATCGACACCGGCGACCTGCGGCACCGCGACCAGGAGGTCCCCCACCGCCGCGACCACCCCGGCGAGCGCCGCGAGGTCCACGGGCTCGCCGCCGCGGGCGCCGGTGAGCAGCGCGTGACCCTGCAGGGTGGCGATCAGGTCGCGCGCCTCGGCCACCGACAGCGGGGCCAGCGCGAACGCGACGTCGGCCAGCACCTCCACCCAGATCCCGCCCAGGCCCACCATGACCACCGGCCCGAACGCCGGGTCGCGCAGGCCGCCGACCGCCACCTCCACCCCCTCCAGCTGGGGCGAGACGAGCACGTCCCCGGCCGGGAGCAGGTCGGCGGCGGCCCCACGCACCTGGGCCGCGTCGCGCAGATCGAGCCGGACCCCGCCGCGCTCGGTGCGGTGCTCGGCGACGGCGAGCTTCACCACGGCCGGGAAGCGGGTGGCCGCGGCGGCCGCCTCGTCCGGGCCGGTGCAGCGGACGGCGGGCACGGTCGCGATCCCGAACGCGGCGAGCAGCCCTGCCACGCCCGCGGGATCGTCCGCGTCCGGGACCGGGCCGGTGTACGGCGCGGGCTGCGGGGCGGGCGGGTGCACGCGGTCGCGGGCGGCGGCGTAGGCCCGCGCCAGCCCGACGGCACGCGCCGTGCGGGCGGGCCAGTCGAAGACCGGCACCCCGGCGGCGGCCAGCGTGTCCGCGTGCTCGCGCGCCGAGCGGGGCGCCACCCAGCACGCGTGCACCGCAACGGCCACCCCGTCGGCGCGCAGCCGCTCGACCGCCCCGATCACACCGGCCACGGTGGCGGCGTCCGTGGCGGCGCGCTGCAGCAGCACCGGGACGACGACGTCGACCTCGCCGGAGCGGGCGAGGATCTCGATCAGCGCCGGGTACAGCTGAGCGAACCGCGACCACACCGGCGTCATGTCCACCGGGTTCGCGGGGCTCGCGAAGGGCGGCAGCAGCTCCCGGATCCCCTGCTGCAGACCTGCGGAGAGCACGGGCACGGAGAGCCCCTCGTCGGCGAGCAGGTCGGCGAGCTCGACCCCCGTGCCGCCCGAGTTGGTGATGATCCCGACCCGGGGGCCCGCCGGCAGCGGCTGGCCGTCGAGGGCGCGGGCCGCGTCGAGCAGCTCCTGGCCCGACCGCGCCGCCACGATCCCGGCCTGCCGGAACACCCCGCGCGCGACGGCCTCACCCGCCGCGAGAGCTGCGGTGTGCGACGCCGCCGCGCGGGCGCCCGCCTCCGAGCGTCCCGTCCTGGCGACGATCACGGGCTTGTCCGGGGTGGCCCGGCGGGCGTGCTCGACGAACGCGCGGCCGTCGCGCAGCGACTCCAGCAGGAAGCACAGGGTGCGCGACGCCGGGTCGGCGGCGAGCTCGGCCAGCAGCTCGGCGACCGTGACGTCGCAGGTGTTGCCGGGCGCGCAGACCTTGGCGAAACGGGCCTGCTCGTCGGTGGCCAGGTCGTAGATCGCCATCGCGTAGGCACCGGACTGGCTGACGAACGAGATCCCGCCCCCGCCGCGGGGCAGTCCGGCGGCGATCGAGGCGTTCAGCGGCAGGTCGCAGTTCTGCAGGCCGAAGCAGTTGGGGCCGATCACGCGCACCGGCCCGGCCGCCCCGGAACCGGCGTTGCGCACCAGCTCGTCCTGCAGCGCGGCGTCGCCGGCCTCGGCGAACCCCGCGGACAGCACGACCATCGCCCGCACACCTGCGGCGGCGGCGTCCGCGGCGACCCCGGGCACCGCCTTCGCCGGCACCGCGACGACGGCCAGGTCGATCGGGCCGGAGGCCGCGGTCGCCGCGCGCAGCGTGTCGCCCGCGCGCAGCGCCAGCAGCTCGCCCGGGTAGCCGGCGAGATTGCGGGCCAGGAGCGCGCCGAGCGTCCCCGGCCGCTCCGAGGCACCGACCAGCGCGATCCGCCGCGGGGCGAACAGGGCCTCGAGGAGGCGTCCGCCCGGCGTCCCCGGGCCGGGGGTCACGAGAACCGGCGCTTCAGCTCGTCCGGCCCGAACTCCTGGTGGCGCACGCACAGCGGGTCCACGGCGCGCACGGCGGCCAGCTCGTCGGGGCGCGGCGGGGCGAGCAACCCGGGGTCGAGGTCGACGACCAGGTCGAACCGGGTGGCCGCCTCGACGTCCTCCAGCGTCACGTCCGGGAACAGCGCCCGCAGCCGCGCGTGCCCGTCGGCGTAGTCGAACAGGCCCAGCTCGGTGACGAGCCACTGCGGCCCGCCCCCGGTGTAGCCCAGCTCCGCGCGCGTGCCCGCCTGGGTGCGGTGGCCGAGGTCGGTGAGGAAGTCCACCCGCGGCACCAGGGTGCGACCCGACCGGTGCCGGCTGGTCCACACGGTGAGCGCGCCGATCGTGGCGGAGATGTTGCAGCCCCCGCCGCCGCCGCCGAGCTTGACCTTCGGCGAGGGCATCCCGCCGATCGCCGTCACGTTCGTGTTGCCGTGGCCGTCGATCTGCCCTCCGGACAGGAACATCCGGTCCACCGCACCGCGCACGGCCGCGTCGAAGAACTCCTCGAAGCGCATCCGGTAGACGGCGTCGCGGTGCAGGGCCAGGTCGTTGCTGGTGGGCGGGATGAAGGCGGGCACCGGGTCGACGGCGTAGGTCGCCCCCTCCACCAGCAGCGACCCGGGCGCGTGGGTGCGCTTGGCGACGTGCATCGCGACCTGGGCGCACGGGCTCGCGAACCCGTGGAAGACCACCTCGCCGTCGGCGATCGTGCGGGCCAGCGCGACCACGAACCACTCGTCGATGCCCCAGTCGGGCTCCCCGTTCACCGGAACAGCTCCTGCCACGCCTCGTCCGACGACGCCCAGCCGGTGAGCCGCTCGGGGGCGACCGCGGCCCGGTACGCGTCCTCCCCCGCCAGCACGTACCGCTCCAGGTACGCGGCGGGATCCTCGTCGACGGCCGCGATGTACTCCGCGAGATGACGGCGGTCGTAGGCGTATCCCGGGTAGCACGACGACGGGTGCGCCCCGAAGGGCACCTCGGCGACCGCGGCCACCGTGTGCGCCGGGACCACCACCCCCGCCGCGGCCACCTCCTCGGTCGACACGAGCCGGTCCACCGTGGCCACCACCATCCGGGACGCGTGCGCGAACCGCTCGTCGAGCACGTAGGGCTGGTCGAGGTGGAGGTTGCCGCGGGCGTCGCCGATCGGCGCGTGCAGCAGCGCCACGTCCGGGGCCAGGGGCGGCACCGCGACCAGCTCCTCCCCGGTGAACGGGCAGGTGACCCGCCCGTACTCCGGGTGCAGCGCGAGGATGTCGGTGCCCTTCACCCCGCGCACCGGCAGGAACGGCAGGCCCATCTCGGCGGCCCGCAGCTGGGTGAGCACGGTGACGCAGCAGCTCTCCCGCACCTCGATCGCACCGGTCCGCGCCGCGCGACGGAACGCCGGGGCGAGCCCGAGGTCCTGCTCGAAGCCGACGTAGCTCTCCTCGCAGACCTTGACGGCCCCCGCGGCGATCAGCAGGTCGACGTCGATCGAGTGCGCCGACCCGACGACGTGCAGGTCCCGGCGACCCGCCCGGACGAGCTCTCGGACCAGCGCCATCGGCAGCCGCGCGCACAGCCCGCCGCCGAGCGCGACCGTGGCGCCGTCGGCGACCAGCGTCGCGGCCTGCGCCAGTGTCGCCCGCTTGTCCGCGCCGAGGTGGAACGTGGTCACGGAATCATCCTCGGGGTCACTGGGCCGTCATCCCGCCGTCCGGGGTGACCACCGAGCCCGTCATGAACCCCGCCTCGTCCGAGGCGAGGAAAAGGGCCACGTTGGCGATGTCGTCGACCTGCCCCAGCCGGCCGATCGGGTACTTGACCAGCGTGCGCTTCAGCCCCAGCTCCAGGTCGCCGTCCCCGCGCGCGGCGAGCATCGGCTCCATCAGCGGGGTGAACACCGTGCCCGGGCAGATGACGTTGACCCGGATCCCGCGTGGGGCGAGGTCCAGCGCCATCGACCGGGTGAGCGAGACGACCGCGCCCTTGGCCGCGCAGTAGGCGGCGAAGTTCGGCACGCCGACCAGGCCCGCCACCGACCCCTGGTTGACGATCGAGGCGCCCCGGTCCATGTGCCGCAGCGCCGCCCGGGAGCACAGGAAGGTGCCCGTCACGTTGACCGCGAAGCAGCGCTCCCAGTCCTCCTCGGTGGCGTCGGCGATCGAGCCCCGGGAGTCCACGCCCGCGTTGTTGTAGAGCACGTGCAGCCCGCCGAACTCGGCGACGACGGCGTCCACCGCCTCGTCGAGCTCGTCGGCCTTGCGGACGTCCGCGGCCAGCGCCAGCGCGCGCCCGTCCTCCTTGGTGATCAGCATCGCGGTGGTGGCCGCGGCCTCGGGCGACACGTCGAGCACGCCGACCGCCGCGCCCTCCTCCGCGAACCGCATCGCGGCCGCCTGGCCGATGCCCGACCCCGCACCCGTGACGATCGCCACCTTGTCCTGCAGTCGCTTGCTCATTGCGCTGTGTAACCTCCGTCGACCACCAGTGCGGAACCTGTCATGTATCCCAGCCGGTCCGAGGCCAGCACCGAGACCGCGTCGGCGATCTCGTCGGCCTGCGCGACGCGTCCGACCGGGACGAGCGCCTCGATCGCGGACCGCAGCTCGGGCTGGTCCAGCCGCCATCTCGTCATGGCGGTCTCGGCCATCCCCGGGCAGACCGCGTTGCTGCGGATGCCCTGCGCGGCGTAGTCGACGGCGATCGAGCGGGCCATCTGCAGCGCGGCACCCTTCGAGGCCGTGTACGCCGCCCGGCCGGGGAAGGCCACCTGCCCCGCCACCGACGCGATCGTGATGACGTGCCCGCCACCGGCCGCGACCATCACGGGCAGCGCCGCCCGCGCGCAGAGGTAGGGCCCGCGCACGTTCACCGCGAAGACCCGGTCCCATTCCTCGATCGGCGTGGTGTGCAGGATCGTCGCCTCGGGCGAGCCCGTGATGCCGGCGTTGTTCACCAGCACGTCGATGCGCCCGAAGGTGGCCACGACCTGCGCGAAGAACGCCTCGACCGCCGCAGCGTCCGCGACGTCGACCCCGCGGCCGAGCCCGTCGGGCCCGGCGGCGGCCTTCGCGCCGTCCCCGTCGAGGTCGGCGACCGCGAGGGAGAACCCGTCGGCCAGCAGCCGGGCGCACGTCGCCCGGCCGATGCCCGAGGCACCTCCGGTCACGACCGCCACCCTCGGCACGCCCGGCATGTCCGTCACACCGCCTCCAGGGCACGCAGGGTCCGGTCCGCGGCCTGGGCCGCGATCAGCAGGGGGTCGTAGACCGGCGCGAACGGTGGGGCGTAGGACAGGTCGAGGCCGAGCAGGTCCGCGACGGTCATCCCGGCCTGCAGCGCCGCCGCGACGACGTCGATCCGCTTCGCCGCGCCCTCCCGCCCCACCATCTGCGCCCCGAGCAGCCGCCCGCCCTCGCCGTGCACGAGGCGGACGTGCAGCTCCGCCGAACCGGGGTAGTACTTGGCCCGCGTCCGGTGCACCACGTCGGTGGCGTGTGCGGCGATCCCGGCGGCCTCGGCGTCGGCGGCGGAGAGCCCGGTGCGGGCGACCTCCAGGTCGAACACCTTCACCACCGCCGTGCCGACCATGCCGCCGAACTCGGCGTCGCCGCCGGCGGCGACCGTGCCGGCGACCCGTCCGGTCTTGTTCGCGGTCGGCCCGAGCGGGACGAACGCGGGCCGTCCCAGCACGCGGTGGTGCGGGGCGATGCAGTCCCCCGCGGCCCACACGTCGGGCAGGCTCGTCCGCATCCGGGAGTCGACGAGCAGCGCGCCCGCGGGTCCGGTGCGTGCGCCGCACTCGGCGGCGACGCTCGTCTGCGGCCGGACCCCCGTGGCGAGCACGACCACGTCCGGCGGGGGATCGAGGGCGGTGCCGACGTCGGTGCCCAGCCGCAGGTCCACGTGCTCGCGCACGTTCGCCTCGACGGCCGAGGCGATCGGCTCGTCGAATCCGGGCAGCACCCGGTCCAGCCGCTCCACGACGGTCACCGCGCAACCCCGCGCGGCGAACGCCTCGGCCATCTCCAGCCCGATGTAGCCCGCGCCGACCACCAGCGCGTGCCCGACCCGGCCTGCGTCGAGCAGGCTGCGCAGGGCGATCGCGTCCTCCAGCGTCCGGATCGTGAACACCCGGTCGCTGCGCACCCCGTCGAGAGCGGGCCGGATCGGCGTGCCACCCGCGGTCACCACCAGCCGGCCGTAGCCGAGCCGGTGCGACCGCCCGCCCTGCCGGTAGCCGACGGTGTGGCCGTCCGGGTCCAGCTCGGTGACCTGGACGTGGTGGCGGACGTCGATGCGCCGCCGCCCGCCGAAGTAGGCCGCCGGGTAGGCGAGCAGCTCCTCGGCCGTCCCGACGAGCCCCGCGAGGTAGTAGGGGATGCCGCACAGCCCGTACGCCACGTATCCCGTGGCCTCGAGGACGACGATCTCCAGTTCCGGGTCCACCCGGCGGGCGGCGGAGGCGGCCGACATCCCGGCCGCCCCGCCACCCACCACGACCAACCTGCTGTGCATCACGCCACGCTATGGCGGCCGCCGCGGCACGAGCCACGTCCTGATGCGCCAAAGCGACGGGACATCCTCGTGGCCGCGGGACGACCGGCGTGCGGCTGGGGGTCCGGGGTCCGCACGCCGGTCTGGCCGGGGCGAGATGCGTCAGCCACAGCAGGGGCAGGCGCCCGACGCGCCCTCGCCGTCACCCGCGAACGGGTGCGTCGAGGTCTCGTCCCCGACCGGCTCCGCGCGCCGACTGCCGCACCGCGAGCACACCCAGACCGGGGGAACACGGGCGCCCTCCATGACCAGCGAGCGGAAACCGTGCCCGCAGTCCGGGCAGCGCAGCCGGTAGACGGGCATGTCAGGCCAGCTTCTTGCGGACCAGCTCGGCGCCGGCGACCATCGCGTGCAGCTTGTCGACGGCGATGTAGCGCTGCAGGAGGATCAGCCCGCAGTCGGTGGTCACGCCCAGCCGCTCGGCAGGGACGAACTCCAGCAGCCGCTCGATGCGGTCGGCCACCTGCTCGGCGGTCTCCGTGATCGTCGACTTGACGTCGATCACGCCCGCCCAGAAGGACACGTTGTCCGGCAGCGGGTTGCCCTTCATCACGTCGAGCCCGGAGAGGTCGTCGGAGCGGCGCCCGCAGTTCTCCAGGTTGAGCACGTCGATGTTCGCCTCGTAGGACTTCGGCACCACCGACGCCGTCGCCGCCGGGGCGTTGCCGCGGCGCTGGGTGAGGTCGAAGATCTCCCCCGCCTGTGCCGTCTCGTCGGGGTAGTACGCGGGCGTGCCACCCCAGTTGCCCCAGCAGATGTGGACGATGATCTGCGCGTGCTCCACGCCCTCGACGGCACGGTTGAACGCCTCGATGGCCCAGTCCTCGTAGAAGTAGGGCCAGGTGAACTCGTCGAGCTGGATGAAGTCCACGCCCATCGCGTCGACCTCGCGGATGTCCTCGTTGATCGCGGCCGCGATGGCCATCGCCCGGTCGCGCGAGTTGTCGTAGTGCAGGTCGTTGGTGGCCTGGGCGAGCACCTGCACGCCCGTGTACTGCACCTTCGTCGGCTTGTTCGTGAGCTTCTTCAGCGCCCTCGCCTGCTCGACCATGATCGCGCCGTGGCGCTTGATCTCCTCGGTGGCGGTCCCGGCGTGCAGCCTGCTGTAGATCGGGAAGCCGAGGAAGCCGCCCTTGAGGTCGTAGCCCAGCCGGCGGTAGTAGTAGTAGAGGGCCTGGTCGGCGTAGTTGTCGCCGTGCAGCCTGCCGTCGGTGATGATGTCGAGCCCGGCCCGTTCCTGGTCCCCGACGAGCGCTGCCATGGCGTCCTCGAACGCCTCACGGTTGAACGCGTCCGGAGGCTCCTGGTCGCCGCGCCAGTCGCGCACCGGTCCGGCATCCCACCAGCGTGGGTTCGGGTAGTTGCCCACCATCGAGGTGGGGATGAGGATCTCCCGGTCTCCGACTCGCATGCCGTCCCCTTCCGCGCAGTGACTAAGATCACGATTGCTGAGGCCACGCACGCTAGTGCCCGGGCCGGGGAACGGCGGATTCTCTGGCCCGGGGGGACAGCCGCGCTGGTCCCGCCCGGCCAGCCCACCGGCCGGAGCACCGCCCCTGGTCCCGCCCTGACAGTGCGGCGGGTGAACTTCGGCCGCGTGGGTCGGAGCGGCCCACGGGCCGGGAGCCCGATACTCGGCCGGTGGAACACATCGGGCCGGGCTTCCTCACGCTGCCCTACCGGCCGCCCAAGCCGCGCACGGACGGTCTCACCCACGTGCTCGACAAGGGCCTGTCCCTCGTCGGGCTCGAAGCGCTGCTCCAGTCGGCCCGCGAGTCCATCGACATCATCAAGCTCGGCTGGGGCACGGCGTACATCTCCAACGGGGTCAAGGCCAAGGTCACCCTCGCCCGCGCAGCGGGGATCGCGCTCTGCCCGGGCGGCACGCTGCTGGAGATCTGCGACAGCCAGGGGCGGCTCTGGGACTACGTCCGGTGGCTGCAGCGCCTCGGCGTCACCCACATCGAGGTGTCCAACGGCGCGCTGGGCATGCCGCGCGCGCGCAAGCGCCAGCTCATCCGGACGCTGTCGGCCGAGTTCACGGTGCTCTCGGAGTGCGGCTCCAAGCATCCCGAGGACGCCGTGGTCGCCACCGAGTGGGTCGACGAGATGGCGGGCGACCTGGAGGCCGGGGCGTCGCTGCTGATCGCCGAGGCGCGCGAGAGCGGGACGGTGGGGCTCTACCTGCCCAGCGGGGAGGTGCGCGCCGAGCTGGTCGAGGCGATCATCGACGAGCTGCCGGCCGAGCGGGTCATCTTCGAGGCACCGCGCAAGGACCAGCAGGCCTGGTTCATCCGCAGGCTGGGCGCGGCGGCGAGCCTGGGCAACATCGCGGCCGAGGAGGTCGTCGCGCTGGAGACGCTGCGACTGGGCCTGCGCTCGGACACCCTGGACCTGCTGCCACCGGTGGCCGATCGCCCCGACCTCACGCGGTGAACAGCGTCGGCGCCCCGCCGGACACGAGGAACACCACGGGTCCGCGCACCTCACCCGCCCGGGCCGCGGCGACCAGCCCGGCCATCGCCTTGGCCGCGAACACCGGGTCGAGGAACACGCCCTCCGTGCGTGCCACCAGCTCGGCCGCCGCGTCGCCCTCGGGCGATCGCGCCCCCTTCGCCGGACCGAGGAACCCGCCGACGACGACGGGCGGACCGTCCGGGGGCGGGGTGCCGAGCAGCGCGGCGCACTCCGCGGCGATCCCGCCCACCCGCGCCGCGCTCTCCGGGACCGGACGGCTCACCGCGACGCCGACGACGTCGTAGCCGGGCCGCAGCCAGGCCGCCCCGGCCAGGAGCCCGGCCTGCGTGCCGCACGAGCCGGTGGCGAGCCACAGCTGCATGGGACGCAGCGACCGCTCGTGCAGCTGCGTGAGCAGCTCGGCGCTCGCGGCGACGTACCCGAGTGCCCCGACGGCGTTCGCCCCGCCACGGCCCATCGGGTAGGGCGTGCGGCCCGCGGCACGCAGCCGCGCCGCGACGTCCTCGACGCCGCGGTCCACCGAGGCGCGGTCCGGGTCGCCGGTGAACCTGACCTCGGCGCCGACCTGCATCGCGAGCAGCATGTTCCCGGCGGGCGGCACCGGATCGCCGAAGCAGACCAGCACCGCGTCCAGGCCGCGGGTGCGCGCGGCCAGCGCCGCGAGCATCGCCCAGTTCGACTGCACTCCCCCGCCGGTGACCACGCAGTCGCAACCCCGGCCCTCGGCGTCGGCGAGCAGGTACTCCAGCCCCCGGACCTTGTTGCCGCCCAGGCCGAGGCCGGTGAGGTCGTCGCGCTTGAACCAGATCTCCGCACCCAGCTCCGCGGACAGCCGCGGGGCGGGCACCAGCGGCGTCGGGAGCGTTCCCAGACGGACGCGCGGGACGCCCAGGAGGCCCGTCACGAGTGGGCCCCGCTCCCGGCCCCGCTGCTGAGCCGGCCCCCGACCACGCGGTCGACGAAGGCGGTCGCCGCTCCGAGGGCGCGCGCCGGGTCCAGAGCCGCGGCCAGTTCCCCGTCGGTGAGCCCGTCGGGCCCGACCAGACCCGCGTCGCGCAGCGCGGTACCGAGATCGACACCGGCGTCCAGGCCCGCCATCGTCGCGGCGTAGACGGCCTCGTGCGCGGCGTGCTTGCCCATCCGGTCCGCGAGCAGCCGCATCACCGGCTCGGAGAGCACGTAGCCGCGGCGGGCGTCGAGGTTGGCGCGCATCCGGTCGCCGTGCACCTGCAGGCCCTCCAGCAGCCGCGCCGCGTACCCCAGTGCCGCGCCGGTGAGCAGGCTCGACTCGGGCAGCACCAGCCACTCCGCCTTCCAGCCGCGCCCGTCGCGCTCGTGCAGCGCCGTCATCCCCTCGATCGCCAGCCCGGCGTTGGCCCGCACCACCCGGCCGAGCGTGTCGAGGTGCTCGGCGAGCTCCGGGTTGCGCTTGTGCGGCATCGTGATGCTGCCGACCTGGCCGGGGGTGAACGGCTCGGAGATCTCCCCGATCTCCGGGCGCTGCAGCTCGTAGATCTCGTTGCCGATCTTGCTCAGGGTCCCCGTGACCAGCGCGAGCAGCGTGGCGAACTCGGCCACCCGGTCCCGCGCGGTGATCCACGGGACCTCCGGGGCGTGCAGGCCCAGCCGGGCGGCGAACGCGTCGAGCAGCGGGAGCGCCGCGTCCCCCCAGAACTCCAGCGTGCCCAGCGCCCCACCGAGTTGCACCACCTCCAGCCGCGGCCGGGCCTGCGCCACCCGCTCGCGGTGGCGGCCCAGCTCGGCGGCCCACACCGCGGCCTTGAACCCGAACGTCACCGGCAGCCCCGGCTGGCCGTGGGTACGCCCGCACATCACGGTGTCGCGGTGCATGCGGGCCAGCTCCACGCACGCGGCGTGGCAGCGGGCCACGTCGCGGTCCACGACGTCGAGCACCGCGCGCATCGCCAGCGCGAACCAGGTGTCGGAGACGTCCTGGACGGTGGCGCCGTAGTACACCCACTCGCGCGCGGACTCGGGCAGCACCTGCTTCAGGCAGCGGATCAGCCCGAGCGTCGAGTGGCCGGTGGCCCGGGTCTGCTCGGCGACGGCATCCAGGTCGAGCATCTCGAGCCGGGCGTGCTCGCGGATCGCCGTGGCCGCGTCGGCCGGGACGAGCCCGAGCCCGGCCTGGGCTTCCGCGAGCGCGGCGAGGATGTCCAGCCACGCACGGGTGCGCCCCGCGTCGTCGAACACCTCGTGCAGCTCCGGCGTGGACCACAGGTGGCGGTAGACGGTCGAGTCGGCCGGGTGCGCGGTCATGACCGCATTCTGCTCAGGCGCTCGGCGGTGCGGGCCAGCCCCGCGTCGAACGGCGCCCGGTCCAGCGGGTGCAACGGCATCCCCAGCCGGACGAGATCGGCTTCGACGGTGGCGTAGCGGGCGGCGGCTGCGGCGTGGCGTCCCAGGCCGGTGAGCGCGGTGGCGATCCCGGCCTCCGCGCCCGCCCGGTACCACTCGGACCCGATGGCTGCATGTCCCGCGGCCGCCGCCGTGTAGCCCTCCAGCGCCTGCGCCCACTGCCCGGTGCACGTCGGCCCGGTTGCAGCGGGCCGTCGCGAGACCCCAGGTGCTGTCCAGCTCCGCGTAGCGGGCGACGGCGTCGTCGAGCAGGCCGCCCGCCGCGGCGGTGTCCCCGGCGGCGAGCGCGGCGAGTCCCGACCGGACCGTCGTCAGCGCGACGCCGGCCGCCGAGCCCGCCGCCCGGTAACGGGACATGCTCTCGGCGAGATCGGCGGTGACGGCGCCCTCCTGAGGGTCGCCCCCGGACAGCACCATCACCGCGCGCAACCCGAGGCAGTCCGCGAGCGCCAGGCCGTCGCCCGCACCGCGGCCCGCGGTGATCGCGTCGTCGATCAGCGCCCGCGCCGGAGCGTCGTCGCCCTGCGCCCGGGCCAGCAGGGCCGCCGTGCGCAAGGCGCCCGCCCGCGACGGCCCCGGCCCGGCGAGTGCCGCGGCCGCCCAGCGCCTGCCCTCCGCCCGGTGTCCCCGCAGGTGCCAGTAGACCCCGAGGCCGCCGACCAGCCGCAGCGCCTCCTCGGGCGCATCGGCGACCGCCCGGGCCAGCGCGGCGCGCAGGTTGCGGGAGCGCGGCCCGGCGTCGGCGAGCTCGTCGATCCCGCGGGTCCGCAGGCGTGCCGCGGCCAGCTCCACGGCGAGCGGGAGCCCGTCGCAGCGCCGGCAGACGGCGTCGACCTCGGCCGCGCCGAGCTGCCCGCGATGGCCCGCCGCGCGGGCGCGGGCGGTGAACAGCGCGGCGGACGCC
>JBFWRR010000048.1:36017-41138 GCA_050248815.1 Pseudonocardia sp.
CCGATCGCCAACCGGGTCTTGCCCACCCCGGGCGGCCCGGTGACCGTCACCAGCCGGGCGGTGCGCAGCAGGCTCCCGGCCTCGGCCAGCTCGCCGTCCCGGCCGAGGAGCGGGAGTGCAGCTGCTCCCCGCCGGCGAACCGCACTCGGTGCGCGTGCCGCACGGCCGTGCGCGGCTGGTGATGGTGACGATTGGCGCGCCCTACGACGCGTCCGCCCGCGACATGGCGCGGCTGTTCGCCGCGACCGCCTCACCGGCCGAGGTCGCCGAGGTGGCCTGCCGCCACGGCGTCCGGCTCGGCCGGGGGGCTCGCTGATGGACCTCGCGCAGCGCGCCCGCACGCTGTACGCGACGTTCGGCGCGGGCGACCCGGTCGCCTACCGCGCGGCGTTCGCCCCGGACGTCGTCTGGCACGTGCCGGGCGCGAACCCGGTGTCCGGCCGCTACCGCGGGGAGGCCTACTTCACCACCATGGCCGACCGGATGCGACCGCTCGACGCGTGGACGCTCGACGTCGTCGACGTGTGGGCCAACGAGCCGGACCGGGCCGCGCTGGTGCGGCTGCGCCTGCGCGGCGAGCGCCACGGCATGCGGATCGGCACCGGCGCGTACCACCTGGTCCGGTTCGACGAGGCCGGCCGGGTCGTCGAGGGCTGGGGCTTCGTCGACGAGCAGGAGGGCCTCGACCGCTTCTTCGCGCTACAGCAGGAGCTTGCGTAGCCCCTCGCGCACCTCGTCGAGGTTGGCCCCCCACGGGACGACGGCGGAGTCGCCGTCCACCTCGAGGCCCCGCTCGATCAGGCAGCACTTGGCCAGCGTCTTCCCGGTCCAGGTCCCGGCCTCGATCCGGTTGCGCGGGCAGAGATCGACCCGCGGCGGCTCGTCGCCGTAGAAGTGCCGGTGGAACTGCAGCGAGCGCTCGCAGCCGATCAGCGTCCAGTCCGCGCGGTGCGCCGGGCGGGTGTCGAGGAACGCGACGGGCGCGCCCAGCTCCGTCCCCGAACCGCGGCAGGGCAGCAGGTACTCCCGCGCGGGGTGGGCGGCCGCCAGCTCGTGCACGTCCACCGCGTCGAGCACCAGGCGCACCGGCGGCAGGTCCTCGTCGTAGGCGACGGCCTGCTCGGCCTGGGCGAGGAGCTTCGGCGGCTCCGGCGGCACGACCTCGGTGACCCGCACCGGGATCGGCGCTGGCTCGAAGATGAAGTTGACGTGCTCGAAGCGGCCGAGCACCACTGTGACCCGGGCGTCCGGGTCGGCGGCGGCCGCGAGCGCGGTGGCGTTGCCGACGTCGGTCTCCGGGGAGACCACCCAGCGCGTCTCGTCCGGGCCCGTCAGCACCCGCGCCTCGACGACCGGCGACATCAGCGGCTCCAGGCTGGCCTTGCGGACGATGACGAGCGCGGTCTCCTCGCCGTGGCGCAGCGCGAGGAACTCCGTGCGGCGGTAGACCTCGCGGCCGTCGAGGTGCGCGAGGATCGACCGCTCGGTCAGCGGCACGTCCACCTCCTGCACCGACAGGCCGCGGTAGGGGTGCGAGCGGGTGTTGGGTGGTGGGATCGGGATCACGGCGGCCCCCGTTCGGATGGTGGTTCCGTCACGGTAACCAGCGCGGACGCGCGGTTCATCGGCCTCGCGGGCCGAACCCGGGTCCCCGGCCGCAGTGGCCACATCCCGGCGCGGTTTCCGTCCCCGCGACACGATGCCGGTCCGGGCGCGCGTGGGTAGCGTGACCCGGCCGACGTCCGGGAGGAGCCCGACCGTGACCCACGCAGCCACCGCCGTCGACCGCGACCTCGCACTCGACCTGCACGGCCGGATGGCCTTCGTCCGGGCGTTCGAGACGAAGATCGACGTGCTCTACCGCCAGGGCCGGGTGCGCGGGCCCGCGCACCTCGGGATCGGCCAGGAGGCGGTCGCGGTCGGCACGGCCTCGGTGCTGCGCCCCGACGACCGGTCGATCGGCACCTACCGCGGGCACGCCCACGCGCTGGCCCGCGGTGCCCCACCGGACGCGATCATGCGCGAGCTGCTCGGCCGCGAGGGCGGGATCTGCCACGGCAAGGGCGGCTCGATGCACATCACCAGCGTCGAGCACGGCTACTTCGGCTCGTACGCGATCATCGGCGCGCACCTGCCGATGGCCACCGGGATGGCCTGGGCGGACCACCACCGGGGCTCGGACGCCGTCACCGTGTGCTTCTTCGGCGACGGCACGACCAACATCGGCGCGTTCCACGAGGCGCTCAACCTCGCGGCGGTGTGGTCGCTGCCGGTCGTGTTCGTCTGCGAGAACAACCACTACATGGAGTACACGTCGATCGCCGACGTGATCGCGGTCGAGCGACCCGCCGCCGACCGGGCGGCGGCCTACGGACTGCCGGCCGTCGTCGTGGACGGCAACGACGTGCACGCCGTGCGCGAGTGCCTCGGCGAGGCCGTGGACCGCGCCCGCGGCGGCGCGGGGCCCGCGCTGGTCGAGGCGGACACCTACCGCCTGTGCGGGCACTCGGCCGCCGACCCGGCGACCTACCGCAGCCGCGCGGAGGTCGACGCGTGGCGCGAGCGCGAGCCGCTGGCCCGCCACGCGCGGGTGCTCGCCGAGATCGGCGTTCCCGAGGTGGAGATCGAGCGGGTCGTGGCGGAGGCCCGGGCCGAGGTCGACCGGCTGGCCGCGGACGCACTCGCCGCCCCGGCGCCCGCTGCGGCGACGGCCTGGACCGACATGTGGGCGGACGGGACCTCGGGTTGGAGGAACTGATGACGACCGAGCCTGCCGGGGCCGCCGGGACGTCCGGGGCCGCTCCCGACCCGGTCGAGCTGACCTTCCGCCAGGCCGTCGCGGCCGCGCTGGCGCAGGAGATGGCCCGCGACGAGCGGGTGGTCCTGCTCGGTGAGGACATCGCCTCCGGCGGGGTGTTCAAGACGACCGTGGGCCTCGCCGACCGGTTCGGCGCGGACCGGGTGCGCAACACCCCGATCTCCGAGACCGCGATCGCGGGCGCGGCGATGGGGGCCGCGATGGCCGGGCTGCGGCCGGTCGCGGAGATCATGTTCTCCGACTTCTACGGCGTCTGCTGGGACCAGGTGGCCGTCGAGATCCCCAAGGCGCGCTACATGACCGGCGGCCAGCTCGCCCTGCCGCTGGTCATCCGCGGCGCGAACGGCGGCGGGCTGGGCTTCGGCGCCCAGCACAGCCAGGCGGTGGAGAACTGGGCGATGTGCGTCCCGGGCCTGAAGATCGTGTCGCCGTCGACGCCCGCGGACATGTTCGGCCTGCTCGCCGCCGCGATCCGCGACGACGACCCGGTGCTCGTCTTCGAGCACAAGGCCCTCTACGGCGGCAAGGGACCGGTGCCTGCCGGGGAGCACGTGCTGCCGCTGGGCCGGGCCGCGGTGCGCCGCGCGGGCGAGGACGTCACGCTCGTCGGGCTCTCGGTGACCGCCGGGATGTGCGAGCGGGCCGCCGACGAGCTCGCCACCGAGGGCGTGCGGGCCACCGTGCTGGACCTGCGCACACTCGTGCCGCTGGACGCCGCCGCCGTGCTGGAAGCGGCACGCAGGACCGGGCGGGTGGTGATCGTCGAGGAGAACCCCGGCCAGCTCGGTTGGGGAGCGGCGATCGCGGCGATCCTCGCCGAGGAGGCGTTCGGGGACCTGACCGCGCCCGTGGTGCGGGTCAGCGGGGGCAGCGTTCCGCTGCCGGTGGCGGCGCCGCTGGAGGCGGAGGTGTCCGCGACTGTGGAGCGGGTGGTCGCCGCGGTGCGCAAACTCACCTGACCGTGCCGGCGGGTGGGATGCGCTGCCGTCCCCCGGGTCCACCGCACCGTGCACACCCCCGGCACCGTGCGCCCCGGCACCGTGCCCACCCCCGGCACCGTGCGCCCCGGCACCGTGCACACCCCCGGCACCGTGCACACCGCCGCGTTGCCGTGCACACCCTGCCGCGCCGTGCATGCCGCCGCCCCGCCGTGCACACGTCGGAACCTGTGCACGCCCACCCGAGGATGTGCACAGCACCCGAGGACCAGCATGGCGGACGGTGTGCACGGCCCCCCGCCCCGCCGTGCACACCGCCGCGCTGCCGTGCACACCGCCGCGTTGCCGTGCACACCCCGCCGCGCCGTGCACACAGCCGCGTTGCCGTGCTCACGTCGGAACCTGTGCACGCCCACCCGAGGATGTGCACAGCACCCGAGGACCAGCACGGCGGACGGTGTGCACGGCCCCCCGCCCCGCCGTGCACACCACCATGTGGCCGTGCGCACGTCGGAGCTTGTGCACGGCAGCGCGAGCGTGTGCACCGGGCACGAGGGTCTGCACGGCACCCGAGTACCGGCAGGACGCGCGAGCACGGGTACGACACCCGGTGAGCACGTCGCCTCGCCCGCCCACCGCCTCACGCGCCGCGCCATGCACACCCGTCGCGCGCGTGCGCACCCCCGCCGCGCCGTGTGCACCCGCCGCGCGCATGCACCCCCCGCCGCGCCGTGCGTACCGCCGCGTCACCGTGCACACGTCGGAACCTGTGCACGACCACCCGAGCCTGTGCACGGCATCCGAGACAAGCACGGCGGACCACGACCACGCCGCCGCCACACCCTCGCCCACCGCCCCACGGGACACCGGGCAACACCCCGCCCGCACCGGGCACACAGGCGGCACCGGGGGCACACCCCGCCGCACTGTGCACGGCGGCTGCGCACCGGGCACACCCCGCCGCGCCGTGCATACGGCCGCGTTGGCGTGCACATGTCGGAACCTGTGCACGGCATCGCGAGCGTGTGCATGGCGGAGAGGCGCCGACCCGGTGCACGGCAGCCGGGGTGCACGGCAGCCGGGTGCACGGCGGGGCGCACGGCAGCACGCTGCCGCCGACCGGCAACCGGCGCGACGCGCCCGGCCGTCAGCACCCCTGCCGGCGCCACCGGGCGCGGGGGTCCGGCGCGGGCCCGAGGCGGGTCCGGCGCGGGCCGGTGGGGAGGCCGGCGGGGGGCTGACGCGGTCCGGCAGGGGGCTGACGCGGTCCGGCGTGGCTCCCGCGCGGCTCCGCCGCCGTCAGCCCTCGACAACCGCGCGCCGGTGCCGGTCGCCGTCAGCCCTCGACAACCGCGCGCCGGTGCC
>JBFWRR010000048.1:41238-45207 GCA_050248815.1 Pseudonocardia sp.
CGCCGTCAGCCCTCGACAACCGCGCGCCGGTGCCGGTCGCCGTCAGCCCTCGACAACCGCGCGCCGGTGCCAGTCGCCGCCCGCCCATTCGGCGCCCGCCCGGTCGGCGGCGGCCACCAGGAGCTTCTCCTCCGCCTGCGCGAACGCCGCCCGCCGCGCCTGCGCGGCGGCCAGCGCCCCGCGGGCCGCGGCGAGGCAGTCGTCCGCCATGCCGCGCACGACCTCCGGTGCCGCGCCGCCGCGGGTCGCCCGCGTGCGGACGATCGACGCCGGGTCCAGCACCGCGGTGAGGTCGCGACCGGTGAGCCCGAGCGGGTGTCCCCGGACCTCGGTCGCCGCGGCGTCGAGCATCTCGCCGGTGATGGCGATCCCGGCCACCCCCTCCCGGGCCGCCCGCCGCACGGTCACGCCGACGACGTCGTAGGCGGTGCGGTAGTCGACCTCCGCGGCCAGCATCACGAACTCGGCGAGGTCGGTGGACTGGGAGTAGCCGGTCTCCAGGGCCCGGTACATCGCCGCTGCGTTGACCCGCAGCCCGCCGACCACCCCGGCCATCAGCCGGGTCGCCTTCGTCGCGAGCTCCGTCGACCGCGGCACCTCGCCGTAGGCGAAGATCAGGTTGTCGCTGCGCGCGGACGGGGTCTTGGCCACCGCGTAGAGCCCGGTGAGCCGCCCGATCAGCACGCCCGCCTCGCCGCGCACCATCGACAGCGCGTACGGGTTTCGCTTCTGCGGCATCATCACCGACCCGCGGGTGTGCCCGTGGGCGAGCTCGACGTAGTCGAACTCCTTGCTGCTCCAGATCTCCAGGTCCTCGGCGAGCTTGGCCAGCGTCGTCACCAGACCGGCCGCATCGGCCACGAGGGTGAGCAGCCCGTCGGCCTGCCACATGGCGTCGCGGGTGTGCTCGATGACGTCGTCGAAGCCCAGCAGCTCGGCGATCCGGGCGCGGTCGTAGGGCAGGCTGCTGCCGTTGACACAGCCCACGCCGCCGGGGCTGCGGTTGATCCACGCGAGGTCGGTGACCAGGCGGTCGACGTCACGCAGCCCGGAGTACGCGAACTGCAGCAGGTAGTGCCCGAACGTCGACGGCTGCGCGTGCTGGAGGTAGGTCTGGTCGGCCATGTACGTCTCGGCGTGCTTGCCGGCGAGCTCCGCCGCGGCCTCGACGAACCGGGCAGCCGCCTCGATCAGGTCGACGACGTCGCGACGCAGGCGGATGCGCAACGCCACGCGGACGGCCTCGCGCCGCGTGCGCCCGGCGTGCAACCAGCCCGCGTCGTCGCCGATCCCCTCGGTGAACCGCCGCTCGCGCCAGTTGTAGGTCTCCCCGTACGCGGGGTCGTAGCCGAACTCCCCGACCGGGGTGGCCTGGGCGTCCAGCAGCACGCCGAGCAGCCGCGCCACCGCGGGCGCTGGCGCGATCCCGCCCTCCTGCAGGACGAGCACGTGGGCGAGGTCGGCGAGGTTGAGTCCCTCGTGCAGCAACGGGGCGTCCGCAACCTCGATCGCGAACCCACCCTCGACCAGCTCGTCGGAGTAGTCCTGGCGGTTGACCGACATCAGGCTCCTCCCCACGCGGCGAGCATCGCGCGTGTCCGTGACACGTCGGCATCCTCCCCGAAGGCGACCGCCCACAGCTCGGTGGCCCCGGCGTCGGAGAACCGCCGCAGCCCGGCCGAAACTGCGTCCTCATCCCCGGCGATCACGAACTCGCCCACCGAGGAGATGCCCTCCCGCGCGAACTGCCGCTGGTAGTTCTCCAGCTGCCCGTACCGGGCGAACACGATCTCCGCCCTCGCCCGCGCCGCGGCCTCGTCGGCCGTCACGCACACCGGCACCGCCGCGACGACCCGTGCGGTCCCCGGGAGCCGCGGCACGACTCCCTCGGTGAGGCTGCGCGTCCCCGCCAGCCAGGTCACGACGCCGTCGGCCAGTTCGCCCGCGACCTGCACCATCCGCGGGCCGAGCGCCCCGACCAGGACGGGCACCGGCCGCGTGTCCGGCACGTGCACCGCGCCGTCGACGGAGTAGTACCGGCCGCGGTGGCTGACCTTGCCGGTGCGCACGAGCGGGACCAGCACCGACAGGTAGTCGCGCAGGTGCTCGGCGGGCGCGGTGTAGGGCAGGCCGTGAAGCTCCTCGATCACCGGCCGGTGCGACACCCCCACGCCCAGGGTGAGTCGCCCGCCGCACAGCGCCTGCACCGTCATGGCCTGCTGGGCGAGCGCGAGCGGGTGGCGCGGATAGGTCGGCACGACGCCGACCCCGAGCTCGATGCGGCTGGTCCGGACGCCTGCGGCGGCAAGCACGCTCAGCGCGTCCGTGCCCCGCGAGAAGTGGACCGACCAGGCCGCGGGAAAGCCCTCGGCCTCCGCACGACACGCCTCCTGCACCGCCTCGGTGGGCGGCACCGGGGATCCGATCGCTTCGCCACCGACGGTCACCGCGATACGCATACTTCGATCGTCATCCTCGACGGGAGCGCGCGGCAGGTCCCCGGAGGACGAACCCGGTCCGGCACCTTGGCCGGGTTGAGCAACCCGCCCGTCGCCCGATACGCCGATCTCCGGCCGCTCGCACGGCGGTCCGGAGCCGAGCCGTGGCACCGTGGAGCCGTGGGCAGCAGTGATACCGGGGGCTCCGGGGAGACCGGGGTCGCCGTGGACAGCGGGGACACCGGTGACACCGTGCGGAGCCGGATCGGCGGCGCGGTGGCCCTGCCCTTGCGCCCGCCCGCCCATCAGGCGGATCCGCGCGCCGTCACCTGGTGGCGGCTGCGCGGCCTCGGCGGGACGCTCGTACTCGCCGCCCCGCAGGTCGCCGGGGCGACGTTCGGCCCGTCCTGGCTGCTCGTGACCGCCCTGCTGACCGGCGTCGCCGGACTGGCCTACGTCGTGGCCGTCCCGCCGGTGCTGTTCCGGATCCACCGCTGGGAGGTCACCGACCAGGCCGTGTACACGCTGTCGGGCTGGCTGGTGCGGGAGTGGCGGATCGCCCCGATCTCGCGGGTGCAGACGGTGGACACCGAGCGCGGGCCGTTGCAGCAGCTCCTGCGCCTCGCGACCGTCACGGTGACGACGGCGTCCGCCCGCGGCGCCGTGAAGATCACCGGCCTCGACTCGGCCGCCGCGGCGGAGCTGGCCCGTTCGCTGACCGAGACCACGCAGGCGACCCCGGGGGACGCGACGTGACGCGTCCGGAGGCCGGTCCCGCGGCGGGTCTCCCCCCGTCTGGAGGGACCGTTCCCGATCATGCCGCCGGCCCCGCCGCCACCGGCCCGCCCGCACCCGGCCACGGCGGCGTCTCCGGCGTGGCGGATCCCACACCGCCTGCCGGGCCGCCCACCGGCCCGGGCGGCATCGCGGCCGTCGAGACCCCGTGGCGGCGGCTCGACCCGCGGATGCTCGTCGTGGGTCCGTTGGGCAACCTCGCGGGCCTCGCCCCGTTCGTCCTGATCCTGCTGATCACCGGCCGCGGCGATCTCAGCCGCCTGTGGTACGCGGCCGGCGCCGCGGTGGTCGTCGTGCTGTTCGGGGTGCTGCGCTGGCGCACCACCCGCTACCGGATCACCGACGAGCGCGTCGAGTTGCACACCGGCCTGGTCAACCGCCAGCGCCGGTCCGTCCCGCGCGACCGCATCCGGACCGTCGACACCACCGCCAAGCTCCTGCACCGGCTGTTCGGGCTGAGCGTCGTCCAGGTCAGCGCGGCCGCCGGGGCGGGCGTGGACCACGCCGGACTGAGCCTGGACGCCGTCAGCCTGCCGGAGGCCGAGCGGCTGCGGCAGGCACTGCTCGCCCGCAGTCCGGTCGCTCCAGCAGGCCCGCGGGTGGTCGAGGCACCGCAGTCCGAGGAGCTGGCGCGGCTGGACTGGGCGTGGATCCGCTACGCCCCGTTGACGGTGTCCTCGCTCGCCGCCGTCGGTGCGTTCGTCGGTGCCCTGTTCAACATCGTGGGCGACGTCGG
>JBFWRR010000049.1:0-2739 GCA_050248815.1 Pseudonocardia sp.
GCCAGGCGTCCTCCCGCGACGAGGGCGAGCAGCCCCGCCGCCAGTGCCGTGACACCGACCGCGAGGAGCGCGGAGCAGACCCGCTGCGCCGCCGATGCCCGGCCACCGAAGCGCACGCAGGACCGTCGCTGGCCGTCGACGACGCGCTGCGCGTCGCCGACGCGCGCCGCTACGCGACGATCGCCGACGAGCCGTCGCGGGTGCGCGACCTCTATGCCCGCGCCGGGGCCGACACCGAGTTCCTGGCCGAGATCCGCGCGTGCCACCGCCGCCGCTCCTCGCTGACGGCTGCACTCGACCGGCGTGGCCTGCCGCGAACCGCCTCCCTCGCCAGCCGCGTGCGGACCCGCCGTGGCGCGGTGGCGATCCGCGCCCGGACCTACTCCGCCACGGTCACCGGACGCTGCCGAGCAGCCGGTCGACCGCGATCTCCAGCACCACGCGCTCGGGGTTCGGGGTCGGCATCCGGTAGCGCTGTGCGTAGCGGCGCTCGGCTTCCGCCACCGACGCGGCATCGGTGCGTACCACGCCGGTGCCCTGCAGGGTCGACCAGCGGGGGCCGTCGGTGCCGGTCACCGCGACGCGGGCGCCGCCGTCCCCCGCGCCGAGCACGTTGCGGACCTTCTGCGACCCCCGCCGCGTGATCACCCTGGCCAGGCCGTTCTCCAGGTCGACCGTGACGCCCACGGCCACGACGTGGGGCGTACCGTCGCGCGCCACCGTCGCGAGCAGGCAGATCCGACGCTCCGTCCAGAACGCCTCGAAATCCTCGCCGACGCCGTCGAACACCACACCCATGACCGCCATCCTCTCCCCCTCCCTCTCCCCCTCCCTCTCCCCCTCCCTCGGCCCCCTCCCTCTGCCCGCTCCCTCGGCCCGCTCCCTCTGCCCGCTCCCGCAGCATCGCGCCCGGCGGAGGGTGGCTGATGCCATGGCAGGCGACGTCCGGTGGGTGGTCGGGACTGCGGCTCCTGGTCTCCCGGCGTGGGCCGGCGGTGGCAGCCTTCCTGGGCCCCGGGCGAGCGGGTCAACCCCAGGGGAAGAACTGGCGGATGCTGCGCGAGATTCGCCCCGGCCTCGGCACCGCGTGACCAGCTAGGCGCAGGCTCAGCGTCCGCGGGCCTGGAGGTCGGCGTGGCGCCGAACGGCCGTTGAGGTGCGCCGACGAACATCGAGTCGAACGTTAGTTCGACTACACTGCGAGGTGTGTCCCCCGCCCCGCTGGCCCGCGCCCGGCAGCTCGCCGCGGCGTTGCTGGCCGAGCTGGCCACGGCCGGTGGGCCCGGCGCGGGCGATGAGGAGCTGCTCGGGCTGCTCAGGGTGTGCGAGGGTGTCACCCGCGGCGTGGAGCGGATCTCGATCGCCGGGATCGCGGATCTGCAGCGCGGTGGGGTGTTCACCGAACGCGGCTACCGCTCGGCGGTCACCGCGCTGGCCGACCTGCTCGGCTGGGAGCGCGGCGACGCGCGACGGCGGCTGGTGGTCGCCGAGCAGGCCTGCGCCCGGGTGGCCCTGGACGGGACCGTGTTGCCCGCCCGCCCGGCCGACCGCGACCGCCGAGCGGTTCGCGGCCGGGGACTGTTCGGCCCGTCAGGTCGAGACGATCGCCCGGGTGCTCGACTCGCCCGCCGCGCGGCGGCTGCCGCCGCAGGTGTGGGCCGCCGCCGAGACCGAGCTCGCCGCCAAATCCGGGGACTACTCCCCGGCGGATCTGCAGGCGTGGGGCACCGCCCTGGTGGAGCAGCTGGATCAGGACGGTCCGCAACCCGGCGACCGGCCCGACCCGCCCGGGATCAACGAGCTGTTCCTGACCCGCCACCCCGGCGGGGCCGGTGACCGGATCAAGGGCCGGTTCGACGACCCGGCCATGTTCGACGCCATCGCCCGCGTGATCGACACCGGTGCCCGCCCGGTAGACGCCGCCGATGCCGAGCAGCGCCCGTTGGGGCAGCGGCAGGCCGAAGCCCTGGCCGACGCCTGCGGCCACGTCCTCGACCACGGCGAGCTGCCCGCCACCGGTGGGGAACGCCCGCACCTGAGCGTGGTGGTCCGGCTGGAGGACCTGCAGAACCGGGCCCGCGCCGCCCGCCTCGACCTCAGCGGCCCGCTCACACCCGAGGGGTTGCGGATGCTGTGCTGCGACGCCCGCATCGTCCCGGTCGTGCTGGGTGGGGCCGGTCAGCCGCTGGACGTCGGCCGCGCCACCCGCACCGTCCCGGACGGGCTCCGCCGCGCCGTCGCCGCCCGCGACCGCGGCTGCGCCCGCTACGGACGCCCACCGTCCTGGTGCGAGATCCACCACCTGACCCCCTGGGAACACGGCGGCCCCACCACCCTGGACAACCTCGCCCTCGTCTGCCGGCCGTGTCACCGCCTGATCCACCACGCCGGCTGGGACATCCGACCACGACAGGGCCGACCAGAGTTCCTGCCCCCGCCGTGGATCGACCCCCGCCGCACCCCCAAAGCCCGACCACACCACCGCCAGCCACCACCAACCCCGGCGCCCACGACCAGACCGAACACGGGCCGGCACAGCCCGCTACGGATCTAGGCGACCGGTCAGGCAACGCTGCTGAGCCCTCGACGACGCGCGACCGGGGCATCGGAGCACCGTGAGCGGCCTCGACCTCGTCATCGCCTCATCGGCCATGCATCTGCGCGACCCGCGAAGAGCCCATCTGGGCCTGCCCGCCTCCGAGTCGCTCGCCCGCACGGTCGGCACGGTCGGCACGGTCG
>JBFWRR010000049.1:2839-15901 GCA_050248815.1 Pseudonocardia sp.
GCACGGTCGGCACGGTCGGCACGGTCGATGCGAGCCTGCCCGACGGCCGCGCTAGGCCGGATGATCGGCCGGCTCCGTCGAGGCAGGCAGGCCGGGTGACCACCTCTCCTCGATCCGGCCCAGGTGCCACACCGCAACCGCCACGAGCCACGCCGCGATGAACAGGGCGACGATGGCGTAGCCGGCGTAGTCCAGCGGGATTTCGGCGATCGCCACGAGGGGGCCCGACTCGATCTGCGCCTGGTCCACCAGGACCCCGACCAGCTCGATCGTGCCGATGACCAGGGCGACGGCCACCGAGAGCGAGGTGATGGCGATGTTGTAGTACACCTTCCGGACGGGCCGGGCGAATGCCCAGCCGTAGGCGAAGTTCATGGCCACGCCGTCGATCGTGTCGAGCAGGCACATTCCGGCCGCAAAGAGGATCGGGAGCACGAGGATCGCGTAGAACGGCAGGTTGAACGCCGCGGCGCCACCCGCGAGAACGAGGAGACCGATCTCGGTGGCGGTGTCGAATCCGAGGCCGAACAGCACGCCGATCGGATAGATGTGCCACGGCTTCGTGACCGATTTCGTCAGCCCGCCGAGGAAGCGGTTCATGAATCCGCGGCTGTTGAGCCGCTCCTCCAGTTCCGCTTCGTCGTAGTCCCCGCTGCGCATGCGCCGGAACACCTTGACGATCCCGATCAGCACGGCCAGGTTCAGGATCCCCAGGATCCAGAGGAAGACCCCGGACACGGACGCTCCGATGATCCCGGTGACGGAGTGCAGCTCGGAGCCGTCGTCCTCGACCTGGCCTGCGAGCGCCTTCACCCCGACGGAGAGCAGGAACGCCAGCCCGAACACGATCGTCGAGTGCCCAAGCGAGAACCAGAACCCGACGGACAGCGGCTTGCGCCCGCCGTCGGCCAGCAGCTTGCGGGTCGTGTTGTCGATCGCGGCGATGTGGTCGGCGTCGAAGGCATGCCGCATTCCGAGCGTGTACGCGAGGACACCGACGCCGATTCCGAAGACGCCGACCTCACCCCCGAGGTCGAAGTGCCCCGGCACGACGAACGCGAGAAGCACGCCGAACCCGATGACGTGCAGCAGCAGAATGAACCCGGACATCCCCCACAGCGACCATCGGTCCTGCCGGTTCAGGGCACCCCACATTCTCGCCCACCGCGCTCCGACCGACCCCTCGGTCGACACATCGGATGACGACGACACCGCCATGAGCACCTCCGGAACCGAGCAATCCGCGTCATTTCCCTGAGGCGCAACATACGCACCATCCGCCCTCAGTCGCAAGAAACTGGCAACAGACATTGGTCTGCCATTGTGTGCCCATGACGAATCGACCGGCTGCCATATGCTGGCGCTTACCTTGACATCGAATATCCAGGTTGTATGGTTTCGACCGTGCGGATGAGCCAGGGCGTCGAGTGGACACTGCACGTGCTGTTGACCTTCGCCTGGCTCGACGACGACGAGCCGGTCACCGCGCAGCAGCTCGCCACGATCCACGACCTGCCCGCGGCCTACCTCAACAAGCAGCTCCAGGCGCTGGTGCGCGCCACGATCCTCGAGTCCCTCCCCGGTGCCCGCGGCGGGTTCCGGCTGGCGCGCCGGCCGGAGCGCATCACCTTGATGGACGTCGTCGTCGCGATCGAGGGAGCGCAGGAAGCCTTCCGCTGCACGGAGATCCGCAGGCGCGGGGCCGGGGCGGCGATGCCGGCGTCGTCGTTCACCGAACCGTGCGCGGTCCACTCCTCGATGCAGCGCGCCGAGCTCGCCTGGCGCCGCGAGCTGGCCGCACAGACGGTCGCAGACCTGCGCACGCAGGCCGACCGGCACGCGCCCGCCGCGGGTGCCGCCGTCCGCGCGGCGCTCGGACGCGATCCACAACGCACGACCACCTGAGTCCCGCCCGGCCACGGGCACACCCCACTGTCGTCCGTCCGGACGGCGTCGACGAGGAAGGTGAATCTGGATGTCAAAGGTCCTGATTATCGGTGGCGGATTCGCGGGGACCTGGGCGGCGGCAGCCGCCGTGCGCACCCGCCGGGCGGCGGGAGCGCCCGACGACGCGGTCGAGATCACGCTCGTCGACGGGGGCGACGACCTGGTGATCCGCCCGCGCCTCTACGAATCCGACCCCGACGGGATGCGGGTGCCGCTGGATCGGGTGCTGGGCCCGATCGGGGTCCGCCGGATCGCGGCGACGGTCACCGACATCGACACCACCGCGCACCACGTGACGGCGGTGGGCCGCGACGGGACCCTGCTCCAGCTGGGCTACGACCGCCTCGTGCTCGCCGCGGGCAGCCAGGTGGTGAGGCCCGCGATCGAGGGCGCCCAGCACCTGTTCGACGTGGACACGCTCCCCGCGGCCGCCGCGCTGCAGGGCCATCTCGGGCGGCTTGCCGGCTCGACCGAGGGGGACGGCCGCTTCACCGCGGTGGTCGTCGGCGCGGGCTTCACCGGACTCGAACTCGCCACCGAACTCACCGGCAGGCTGCGCGCACTCACCGACGAACCCGTGCGGGTCGTCCTCGTCGAACGCCTGTCCACGGTCGGGCCCGAGCTGGGGCCCGGCCCCCGCCCCGAGATCCTCTCGGCGCTCGCCGAGACCGGTGTCGACGTGCGGCTCGATGCGGAGGTGGCCGCCGTCGACCGGGACGGCGTCACCCTCGTCGACGGCACCCGGATCCCCGCCCGCACCGTCGTGTGGACGGCGGGCATGCGGGCCAGTGCCCTCACCGAACAGGTGCCGGGCAAGCGCGACGCGCTCGGCCGCCTGGAGGTCGACGAGCATCTGCGGGTGCTCGGCGTGGACGACGTCTACGCCGCGGGCGACACCGCCGCGGCGCTCGCCGAGCCCGGCCACGTCGTCATGCAGAGCTGCCAGCACGCCGTACCCCAGGGCAAGCACGTCGGCGCGAACGTCGCTGCCGACCTGCTCGGTCGCCCGCTCGTCGGCTTCGCCCCCGATCCGTACGTCACCTGCCTCGACCTGGGAACGTGGGGCGCCGTGCTCACCACCGGGTGGGAGCGCACGGTCGCCATGACGCGGGGCGAGGCGAAGGAGCTCAAGCGCTCGATCAACGCCGAGTGGATCTACCCGCCCGTGGACGACGCGGAGACGATCCTGGACCACGCCGACCACCGCACGACCTGGCCGACGGCGGACGTCGGGTAGCCCGCCCCGCGACCGCGGTCCGGAGCACTCGGTAACCGAGATCGCCCGGTCGGGACAGACTGTGCCCCGGACGAGCCCTAGCCGTAACCCTGACGATGCGCGTCGTACATCGACATCGCCCGATCCGGGCCTATGCTCGTGGATCTCTCACAGGTAGCGAGGAGGCCGCGTCATGACCGAGCAGGCAGGATCCACCGCGCCGACGACCGGGGCGGCGACGGCAGCCGGGGGCCGCGACGTCGCCGACACGATGGCCGCGGTCGGCGGTTCGAAGTGGTGGTGGGTCGCCTACGGCGTGCTCACCGTCATCGCCGGCATCCTCGCCGTCTTCTGGCCCGCCGTCACCGCGGTCGTCCTGGCCATCGTCTTCGGCATCCAGCTGTTCGTCCTGGGCATCTTCCGGATCGTGGCGGCGTTCGCGGTCCCCGACACCTCGACCTCCACGAAGATCATCGGTGTGCTCATCGGCATCCTGGCGATCATCGCCGGCGTGATCTGCCTGCGCTCCCCGGTCGGGACGGCCGTGATCCTGGCGATCGTGGTCGGCGCGTTCTGGCTGGTGACCGGCGTCATGGAGCTCATCGCCGGGATCGCGGGACGCGGCGAGCGCAGCCGGACGTGGGCGATCGTCAGCGGCATCATCGGGATCATCGCGGGCATCATCGTGCTGGCCAACCCGGTGATCAGCGCGGTGACCCTGGCCTGGGTGCTCGGGATCTTCCTGATCATCCACGGCGTGATCGCGATCGTCGGCGCGTTCAGCGCCAAGCCCGCGACCGTCTGATCGGGGCGACCCGGCGCCCGCTCAGGCCTCCACGACCTGGGCGGGCGTCGGCATGCCCGCGAGCAGCCGCTCCGGCGCGGAGAGCCGCCAGGCCTCCAGCACGAGCTCGCCCAGCTCGTCCAGGTCGATTCCGGCCAGGTGGACAACCACCCAGCCGAAGCCACCCGCGGTGAACTGCACCTCGAACACCTGCGGGCGCTCGGCGACCAGAGCGCGCTGCTCGGAGAGCGTCTGCTTGAGCCCGACCGTGGCGGTGCGCGGCCACAGGTAGCCGAACTTCGCCCCGTGCACGGCGAAGGCCGTGTAGCGGGCCGACTCGGTGTGGCCGACCTCGGGCAGCGCGTGCACCAGCCGCAGGAACCTCGGGATCTCCACACCCACGCGCGCAGACAACCACATCCCGCCGACAGCACCCCGATCCCACCATCGGGCCGCCGGGCGTGGTAGGTCTCCGCTGTGAGCCACGAGGCGGATGCCGTCCACGCGACCCTGACGAAGGCCGAGAAGGCCGGCGCGCACCCGGCCGAGCTGGCCGCCCTGCGGCGCAGGCTGGCGCAGCTCGACGAACCCCGGTCCGGACTTCTTCCCGGTAGCGAACTGGAGCCGCTGGAGGGCGTGGCGAGCCTCGAGGAACTGCCCGAACCGGGCCCGGACGCCGTCCGCGAGGTCCTGGATCGTCTCGTCGTGGTCAAGCTCAACGGCGGACTCGGCACGAGCATGGGGCTCTCGGGACCGAAGTCGCTGGTCGAGGTGAAGCCGGGGCGGACGTTCCTGGACGTCCTCGCGCTGCAGGTGCTCGGCGTGCGGCAGCGCCACGGCACCCGGCTGCCGCTGCTTCTCATGAACTCGGCGCGCACGCAGGAGCCGTCGCTGCAGGCGCTCGCCCGCCACGACGGGCTGCGCGACGCCGAACTCCCGCCGGACTTCCTGCAGGGCCGCGAACCCAAGCTGCGCGCCGACGACCACCATCCCGTGGAGTGGCCCGCCGACCCGGACCTGGAGTGGTGCCCGCCCGGCCACGGCGACCTCTACACCGCGCTCGCCGCGACCGGCACGCTGGACCGCCTGCTCGCCCAGGGCATGCGCTGGGCCTTCGTGTCCAACAGCGACAACCTCGGTGCCACCGTCGACACCCGCATCGCCGCCTGGATCGCCGCCGAGGACGTGCCGTTCGTCATGGAGACCGTCCGTGGCACGGCGGCGGACCGCAAGGGCGGACATCTCGCCAGCCACGGCGGCAGGATCGTGCTGCGGGAGACCGCGCAGGTCCCCGACGGCGACACCTCGTTCACCGATGTCGAGCGCTGGCGCTACTACAACACCAACAACCTCTGGATCGACCTCGAGGCGCTGCGCGCGCTGCAGGCGCAGGACCCGGCCGCACCCACGCTGCCGCTGATCGTCAACCGCAAGACCGTCGACCCGAGCGACCCGGACAGCCCCGCGGTGATCCAGCTGGAGACGGCGATGGGCGCGGCCGTCGGCTCGATCGCCGGGGCCCGGACGGTGCTGGTGCCCCGCACCCGCTTCGCCCCCGTCAAGACCACCGACGACCTGCTGGTCGTCCGCTCCGACGCCTACGAGCTGACCGACGACGGGCACCTCGTCCCCACGTTCGACGGCCCCGGCCCGGTCGTCACCCTGGACCGCGCGCACTACCGCCTGCTGCCCGGCTTCGAGCGCCGCTTCCCGGCCGGTGCGCCGTCGCTGCGCCGGTGCCGGGTGCTGCGCGTGGACGGCGACGTCACGTTCGGCGCCGGTGTGGTGGTCGAGGGCGAGGTGAGCCTCGCCGGGCCGGGCGAGATCGCCGACGGAACGCTGCTGCGGGACGTCGAGGCGTGAGCCCCGGGCCCGCCCGCCGCGCCGGCGCACTGTTCACCGAGACCTTCGGAGGTGCCCCGGACGGGCTGTGGTGGGCCCCGGGCCGGGTGAACCTCATCGGGGAGCACACGGACTACAACGACGGCTTCGTGCTGCCCTTCGCGCTGGGTCAGGGTGTCGCCGCGGCGGCCGCCAGGGGCACCGAGCCGGTCCTGCGCGTCCGGTCGGCGCAGCGGCCGGAGATCGTGGAGCTGCCCCTGGCCGAGGTCGGGCCGGGCACCGTGAGCGGCTGGCCCGCGTACGTCGCGGGGGTCGCCTGGGCCCTGCTGCAGGACGGTCATCGGCTGCCCGGCCTGGACCTGGTCGTGGACGGTGACGTGCCGCTGGGTGCGGGCCTGTCGTCGTCGGCGGCGCTCGAATGCGCCGTCGCGGTCGCCTGGAACGACCTCGCCGGGCTTGGGCTGCCCCGCACCGGGCTCGCCGCGCTCGCCCGCCGCGCGGAGAACGACGTCGTCGGCGCCCCGACCGGGGTGATGGACCAGATGGCATCGCTGCACGGCCGCCACGGTCACCTCGTGTTCCTCGACACGCGCAGCCTCGCCGTCGAGCACATCCCGTTCGACCTGGCCTCGGCGGGGCTCGCGCTGCTCGTCGTGGACAGCCGCACGCCGCACGCCCTCGTGAGCGGCGAGTACGCCGAACGGCGCGACTCCTGTGCCCGCGCCGCGGAGCGCCTCGGCGTCCCGGCCCTGCGCGACGCCACCCTCGACGACCTCGACCGGCTCGACGACGGGTTGCTGCTGCGCCGCGCCCGCCACGTCGTCACGGAGGACGCGCGGGTCACCGACGTCGCCGCCGCCCTGCGCGCGGGCACCGATCCCCGCGCGATCGGCCCGATCCTCACCGCGTCACACGCCTCGATGCGCGACGACTTCGAGATCACCGTTCCCCAGGTCGACCTGGCCGTGACGACGGCGCTGGACGCGGGCGCGCACGGAGCCCGGATGACCGGCGGAGGATTCGGCGGCTGCGTCGTCGCGCTGGTCGAGCGCGACGACGCAGCCGCCGTCGTCGGGCGGGTGGAGGCCGCCTACTCCCGGGCGGGGTTCGGCCCACCCGCGGCGTTCACCACCCGGGCGCACGCCGGGGCGCGCCGCCTCGACGGAGGCTGAGCAGGTGAGGAGCAACCGCAACGAGCGACGGTGTCGTCCGGTGTGCGTCGGGCCGGTGTCACCCGGCGCCGACCCGGACGCCCTGACCGGGTACCGCACACCGCCCCGGGCAGGCTGCCGGCCGACCGGACGACCCACCACAGCGCGGTGTCGCGTCGGGAGACCGACCACCATCGCACGTTCCACCTGACAGGAGACCCGCCGTGCGCACTCCGAAGTACTCGGCATGGAGCCTCATCCGGCATGGGTTGTCCGGCGAGGGCTGGCCGCGCACCGTCCGCCACCACCCGATCGCCGACCGCTACGACGTCGTCGTCGTCGGCGGCGGGGTGCACGGCCTGGCCACGGCCTACTACCTGGCGAACAACCACGGCATCCGGAACGTCGCGGTGCTGGAGAAGTCCTACATAGGGTCCGGCGGATCCGGCCGGAACACCGCGATCCTGCGGTCGAACTATCTGACCCCGGAGGGCGTCCGGTTCTACGACCGCTCGGTGAAGCTCTACGAGCGGCTGGCCGCCGAGCTGAACTTCAACGTGATGTTCTCGCAGCGCGGCCACCTGACGTTGGCGCACACCGACAGCTCGCTGCGCACCATGCACTGGCGGGCCGAGGTGAACAAGCTGCAGGGCGTGGACTCCTCGGTGATCGACCCTGCCGGGATCAAGAAGCTCGTGCCCTACCTGGACACGTCACCGGACACCCGCTACCCGATCCTCGGCGCGCTCTACCACCCGCCCGGGGGGATCATCCGGCACGACGCGGTGGTCTGGGGCTACGCCCGGGCTGCCGACCAGCTCGGGGTGCACATCCACCAGGGCACCGAGCTGGTCGGCATCGACACCTCCGGTGACCGGGTGGTGGGGGTGCGCACCGCCGACGGCCACCGGATCGCCACCCCCGTGGTGGTCAACTGCACCGCCGGCTGGTCCTCGCTGATCAGCGACATGGTCGGGGTGCCGATGCCGGTGCAGACCTTCCCCCTGCAGGCAGCGGTCACCGAGCCGGTGAAGCCGTTCCTGGACACCGTCGTGGTCTCCGGCACCCTGCACACCTACGTCAGCCAGACCGACCGGGGCGAGCTGGTCTTCGGCGCCAGCGTGGACCCGTTCGCCTCCTACTCGACCCGGGGATCGCTGGAGTTCGTGGAAGGCCTGGCCGGGCACGTGCTGCAGCTGATGCCGGCGCTGTCCCGGCTGCGGCTCCTGCGGCAATGGGCCGGGTTGTGCGACATGACGCCCGACTACTCGCCGATCATGGGCCCGACCCCGGTCGAGGGGTTCTACGTCGACGTCGGGTGGGGCACGTACGGCTTCAAGGCGGGACCGGTGTCCGGGGAGGCGATGGCCGCCTGCATCGCCGACCGGCAGCCTCCGGCGATCATCTCCGCGTTCGGGCTGGATCGCTTCGAGGCCGGCCTCCTGGTCGGCGAGAAGGGCGCGGCGGCCGTGGGCCATTGAAGGCGTCCCTGGCTTCTACTCGGGAGAGTTGTCACAGATGATGTTGCTGCCGTGCCCGTTCTGCGGGACCCGCGACGTCGGCGAGTTCCGCTACGTCGGCGAGATCAGGACCCGGCCCGACCCGGACACCGTCACCCCCACCGAATGGCGTCGCTACCTGTACTTCCACACCAACAGGCTCGGCTGGGTGTCGGAGAGCTGGTACCACGGCTCCGGCTGTCGCCGGTACATCACCGTGGAACGGCACTCCGGCACCAACCAGGTGCGGCGGGCCGGAGGTGCGGCCTGATGCCGACGTTCCAGCCGGCGCCCACTCCGCACGGTGGGGCGGCATGAGTACGCATCGACTTCCCGAACGGCCCGGCGAGGAGCTCGACCGGTCCCGCCGACTGCCCTTCCGCTGGAACGGCGTCGCCCACCACGGCCACCCCGGGGACACGATCGCCTCGGCCCTGGCTGCCGACGGGGTGCGGGTGTTCTCCCGCAGCTACAAGTACCACCGGCCGCGGGGGCTGCTCACCGCCGACGAGTTCGACCCCGGCGCGCTGATGCAGGTCGGCGACGAGCCGAACGTACGGGGCGCGCACCGGCTGCTGGCAGCTGGGATGGACGTGCGTTCGCAGAACACCTGGCCGTCCCTGCGCTACGACGTGCGCGCGGTGAACCAGCTGGTCGGCCGGTTCCTGGCCACCGGGTTCTACTACAAGACGTTCATGAAGCCGCAGCGGCTGTGGCCCACCTACGAGCGGGTGCTCCGCCGGTTCGTCCATGCCGGCTCGGTGCCTCCGGACGCCCCGCAGCGGTACTTCGACAAGCGCTGCACCCACCCGGACGTGCTGGTCGCCGGGGGCGGGCCGGCCGGGATGACCGCCGCACTGGCCGCCGCGGCCGCCGGCGCCACGGTGCTGCTCGTCGAGCAGGAGCATCGGCTGGGCGGGCAGCTGCGTTGGGGCGACGCGGCCGAGCTGGCGCTGTTGGCCGAGCTGCGCGCGGCGGTCGCCGCCGAACCGGGCATCGAGGTGCTCACCGACTCGGTCGTGGTGGCCCGCTACGACGACAACCGGGTCGCCGTCGCGCAGCGCAACCTGCCCCACGTCGCCGAGCGGCTGGTCAAGGCACGGGCGAAGACGCTGGTCGTGGCGGCCGGGCTGATCGAGCGGCCGTTCGTGTTCGGCGGCAACGACCTGCCCGGCGTGATGCTGTCCACCGCTGTCCGGCGCTTGGTCAACCTGCACGCGGTCCGCCCGGGTTCACGCGCCGTCGTGATATCCGCCAATGCCTCGGGGGATGCCTGCGCCGCCGACCTGCGCGACGTCGGGGTGGACGTGGTCGAGCTGGTGGACGCCCGCCGAGGTTCGCCGGCCGGCCTGCGGGCGCGCGGTCGTGGCGAGCTGACCGAAGTGCGGTTGCCCGACGGCCGACGGATCGGGGCCGACCTGCTGGTCACCGCGGTCGGCTGGACCGCGCCGACGGCGCTGCTGAACATGGCCGGCGCGAACCCGGTCTACCGGCCCACCGCCGCCCGGTTCGTCCCGGCCGGGCTGCCGGACACCGTCCTGGCCACCGGCTCGCTCGCCGGGGACGGCTCGGTCGAGGAGATGCGCGAGCACGCCGTCGCGGTGGGCCGGGAGGCGGCCCGGCGGGCACAGTCGCTGGCCGCCCGGTGGAACGTCGGCAGCCCCACCGCTGCCCGCGGAACCGGGTCGCGGGCCGCCACCGAGCCGGTGGCGATACCGACCCTGGGCGTGCACCCGCACCCCGAGCTGTTCTTCACCGACGGCCACTCGGGATTCGTGGACTTCTCCGAGGACGTGTCGGCCACGGACATCCGGACGGCCGTGCAGGAGGGCTACGACTCCGTAGAACTGGTCAAGCGGTACACCACCGCGACCATGGGCCCGGCACAGGGCAAGCTGGAGACGGTGAACACGGTGGCGCTGGTCGCGGCCGCCACCGGGAAGACGATCGCGGAGACGGGCACGACCACCTGGCGACCGATGTACACCCCGGTCACCCTGGGCGCGCTGGCGGGCCGCAGGTTCGAACCGGTGCGGTACTCCCCCATGCAGCCCTGGCACGAGGCGCACGGCGCGGTGCCGCTGGTCGCCGGGCAGTGGATCCGTCCCGAGCACTACGGGGACCCCGCCGCCGAGGCCCGCGACGTCCGCGACCACGTGGGCATCATCGACGTCACCCCGATCGGCAAACTGGACCTGCGCGGCCCCGACGTGGCGAAGCTGCTCAACCTGGTCTATGTCAACAAGTGGTCGAAGCTGGGCATCGGCCGGGTCCGCTACGGCGTGATGTGCGCCGACGACGGCGTGGTGCTCGACGACGGGGTCACCGGTCGGCTCGGCGAGGACCACTACCTCATGACCACCACGTCCTCGGGCGCCGGCACGGTCTGGGAGTGGGTGGAGAACTGGCTGCAGACCGAACACCCGGACTGGCGGGTGCACGTCACCCCGGTGACCACCGCCTATGCCTCGATCAACGTGGCCGGCCCGAACTCCAGGGAGCTGGTGGCCCGGCTGGTCGAAGGAGTGGACCTGAGCCCCGAGGCGTTCGACTACATGAACGTGCGCACCGGCCGCATCGCCGGGGTGGACGACTGCATCCTGTGGCGGATCGGGTTCACCGGCGAGCTGTCCTACGAGCTGCACGTGCCCGCCGGGTACGGGCTGGCCGTCTGGGAGGAGCTGCTGCGGGTCGGCGCGGACCTCGGCGTCCGGCCGTTCGGGGTCGAGGCGCAGCGCATCCTGCGCCTGGAGAAGGGCCATCTCATCGTCGGCCAGGACACCGACGGCCTCACCCAGGCCTACTCGGCCGGATTGGACTGGGCGATCAAGCTGGACAAGCCGGACTTCGTCGGCAGGGCCGAGCTGGCCTGGCAACGTGAACGCGGCGGCGGGCCTCGGCTCGTCGGCCTGCGCCCGCTGGACGCGACCGTCGTGCCCGAGGAGGCCAGCCAGATCCTCAGCGACGGCGGGCACATCGTCGGGCGGGTCACGTCCAGCCGGATGTCCCCTTCCCTCGGCCACCCGGTGTGCCTGGCCCAGCTGGACGCCCACCTGGCCGAACCCGGCAACCGGGTCACCGTGCGGCTGCGCAACGGCGGCGACGTCCGGGCAGAGGTGACCGCCCACCCCGGCCAGTTCGACCCGGAAGGTAAGCGTCAACGTGCCTGAGCTGCGCAGTCCCCTCACTCTCGCCCCCACCGGCGTCCGGAGCCCGCTGAGCCTCACCGACCTGTCCCTGTGGGTGAAGTTCCAGGTCCGCGCCACCCCCGACGGCGCGGTGCGGGCCGCCCTGGGTGTCCCGTTCGGCCGCACCACCCGCCCGCAGGCGGCCGATCTGTCCGGCACGCTCGTCGTCGGCTCCGGGCCGGGCGAGTGGCTCGTCCTGGGGCGCCCCGACGCCGCTGCCCTGCTGCGGGACGCGCTCACCGGGCTCACGGATGCCGCCGACGAGTTCGCCTCGGTGGTGGACGTGACGCACGGTCGGGCCATGGTCCGGCTCAGCGGCGGCGACGCGGCCGCCGTGCTGGCCAAGCTGTGCGCGGTCGACCTCGCCGATGCGGTCACCCCGGATGGCTCGGCACTGCGCTCCTCGGTGGCCGGAGTGGTCACCGACGTGGTCCGGGACGACCTGCCCGACGGCACCCCCCGCTATCTGCTGCACTGCGAGCGCTCGTCCGGGCAGTACCTGGCCGACTGCCTGCTCGACGCCGGCGGCGAGTTCGACATCACCGTCGCCGCGTTCGACCCGACGGAGGACCGGCCGTGACCCGGTCCGCCCCGGACCGCCCGCCCCACGGAGGATGACCTCATGACCGACACGGACCCGGTGCGGGCGGAGGTGCAGGGCCGCGTCCTCGTCGTCACGATCGACCGGCCGGCGCGGCGCAACGCGATCGACCGCGCCACCGCGGACGGCCTGGATGCCGCGCTGAACCGTCTGGAGGACGAGCCCGACCTCTGGTGCGGCGTGCTCACCGGCGCGGGCGGGTTCTTCTGCGCCGGCAGCGACCTCACCGCGAACCACGACTACGTGACCGCCCGCGGGGGTGAGTACGGGATCGTCCGCCGCGACCGCCGCACGCCACTCGTCGCGGCGGTCGAGGGGTTCGCGCTCGGCGGCGGCATGGAGATCGCGATGGCGTGCGACCTCGTCGTCGCCGCCTCCGACGCCCGGTTCGGCCTCCCGGAGGTCTCGATCGGGCTCCTGCCCACGTGCGGGGGCCTGTTCCGCGGGCCGCGCGCGCTGCCGGTCAACGTCGTCCGCGAGCTGGTGCTGACCGGCGACCCGATGACGGCGACGCGGGCGCACGAGCTGGGATTCGTCAACCGGCTCACCCAGCCCGGCGGGGCGCTCGACGGTGCCCTGACCCTGGCCGACCGCATCTGCCGCAACGCTCCGCTCGCCGTGCAGGCCTGCGTGCGCGCCCTGGACGACGCCCTCGGTGGCGACACGCTCGGCTGGGCGGCCACCGACGCCGCGAAGGGGACCGTGCTGGGGACCGCCGATGCCACCGAAGGGGTGGACGCGTTCCTGGCCAAGCGCCCGCCGGGCTGGGTGGGCCGCTGACGGCGGGCGTTGAGGGCGGGCGCTGAGGGCGCGCGGGGCGGCGGGCGCGGGGCG
>JBFWRR010000049.1:16001-36585 GCA_050248815.1 Pseudonocardia sp.
CTCCGGACCGGCGGGACGCTGACGGCGGATCATCGGCCCCGCGCACCCGGGGCCCCGAACCGGCCCGCCGGCCATCGCGGCCGCGGGGCCCGCCGGCCACCTCGCAGACCTCCTCGACCAGCCTCGCAGACCCCCGCCACCCCTCGCAGACGCCGCAGCCCCTGCGAACCGCGCCCAACCCCTGCGAAGTATGGGGAGCGCAGCCGGTCGGGCCCGCCCCCGCCAACTGCTGCGGCGCCGGGCGCGGTCCGGCGGGCGACCACGGCCCGGTGGGCGAGGCTCCCCAGGGCCACGGCCCGACGGGCCGATCCACCCGGAGCCACCCGATCTCCCCGATCCGGTGCGGAATCGGGACAACCGCTGCGCGCAGCGGCGCGCCCGGACCGTGATCGTTTCCTACAGTGACCGGCGTCACCAGGGCTACCGCGTCCGACGGCCGCCCGGAGGAGTGCCGGTGTGGACAGGAGTTCCGAGCACGCGTCAGCGGCCGTAGCGCAGTTCGCCGAACGCGGCTACCGCTCGGCGGTCACCGCGCTGGCCGACCTGCTCGGCTGGGACCGCGGCGACGCCCGGCGGCGGCTGGTGGTCGCCGAGCAGGCCTGCGCCCGGGTGGCCCTGGACGGGACCGTGTTGCCCGCGCGGCTGGCCGCGACCGCGGAGGTGTTCGCGGCCGGGGACTGTTCGGCGCGGCAGGTCGAGACGATCGCCCGGGTGCTCGACTCGCCCGCCGCGCGCCGGCTGCCGCCGCAGGTGTGGGCCGCCGCCGAGGCCGAGCTCGCCGCCGAATCCGGGGACTACTCACCCGCGGATCTGCAGGCCTGGGGCACTCCCACCACCGACCCCGGCCAGGCCCGCGGCCAGACGCGACACCCACGACTCCGCCCTGCGCATCCCGCTGCGGGTGTAGAGGCACGGTCGGGAGCGCGGCACACGAGCACAGCACGGATCGCCGGCCGGCGTCAGTCGGCGGGCGGAGCGGGTGGACGCGCGGCTCAGTCCGCGAACACCTGGTCCCAGTCGCGCGCCATGCTGATCCGCGTCCAGCCCAGGCGGTCGGCGGTGACCGTCACCGGCTCGGACGCCGTGAACGTCTCCGCCCGGCCGTCGTAGGCGAACTCGCGCTCGGGGTCGTCGTGGTCGAGCAGTAGCGCGAGCCCCGGCCCGGGCCCCGCGGTCGCCCACCGCAACAGCTCCGCGTCCCCCGCGGAGTTGCCCGCAGCGAAGATCGGGCGGCGTCCGAGCTGGGTCTGGGCGTTGGTCACCTTCGCCGCGCCTTCGTTGGCGTCGCCGACGATCCGGGCCGTACGGCGCAGCACCACCGTGCCCCGGTCCCCGTCGGTCAGCCGGTACCCGACGGACGTCCCGACGACCCGGTCCGGCGGCACACCGTAGAGCTCGGCGCTCACCGCTCGCAGGAACTCCGCGCCGCCGCCGGTGACGATGCCGACCGTGAAGCCCTCGGTGCGCAGCAGGTCGATCAGCTCGCACATCGGCCGGTACACCAGCGCGCGCACCGCCCGGCCCGACGCGTGCACGGCCGTTGCCGTCCAGTCCCGCACCCGTCCCACGAACTCCTCCGGGGTGAGCCCGGCGCAGAGCCCTGCCAGCGCCACCGCGATCCGGGCGAGCCCGATCGACTCGATCGCCTCCCGGCGGGCCTCCAGCACCGCGGCGAACTCCGGCTCCTGCGCGAGCGAGGGCTCCTCGGCGACCCGCAGGCGCAGCTGGTCGACCAGGAAGTCCCACTGCACGTAGGTCGGCCGCTCGCACCACAGCGTGCCGTCGTTGTCGAAGTAGGCGACCCGCTGCTCGGCCGGGAGGTCGCGGGCGGCGGCCAGGAAGTCCAGGACGGCCGTCCGGGCCTGCCCCGGCCGCCACGACGGCAGCGGGTTCACCGGTCTTCCTTCTGGACGGGCCACACGCAGCGGAAGCCGATGTGGCTCATCCCGGTGTCGACCGGCTGGGGCCTGCGGGCCGCCGGGCGGTAGCGCAGGCAGTAGGTGTCGGCACACAGGTGCGAACCGCCCTTGATCACCTTGCGGGGGATCCGGAACTGCGGCTGCGCCGGGTCGTAGCTGGCGTCGACGCGGCCTCCCCGGGGGTTGCGCGGGGCGCAGCACGGGGTGTCGGTCGCGTCCGGGTGACGGGCGGTCCACCAGTCGTCGGTCCACTCCCAGACGTTGCCCGCCATGTCGTGCAGCCCGAAGCCGTTGGCCGGGAAACTGCCCACCGGGGCGGTGCGGATCCAGCCCGACTCGCCCGTGGAGCGCCACGGGAAGTCCGGCCCGTCCCAGGTGTTCGCCATGATCCGGCCGCCGGGCCGGGCCTCGTCACCCCAGGTGAATGCCGCGCCGGCGAGACCGCCGCGGGCGGCGAACTCCCACTGCGCCTCGGTCGGCAACCCGGCCCCGACCCACGCCGCGTACGCGGCCGCGTCCTCGTGCGCGACGTGCACGACGGGGTGGTCACCTCGGCCGTCGACGCCTGATCGCGGCCCCTCGGGGTGCTGCCAGCACGCCCCCGGGACCCAGCGCCACCACTGGCTGAGGTGGCGCAGGTCCACCGGGCCGCGGGTCGGGGTGAACACCATCGAGCCCGGCTGCAGGTTCTCCGGGGGCGCACCGGGGAAGTCCGCGGGGTCCAGCGGGCGCTCGGCGACCGTCCGGTGGCCGGTCGCCGCGACGAACGCCGAGAACTCCCGGTTGGTCACCGGGTGCGCGTCGATCGCGAACGGGTCCACGTGCACCCGGTGCGCGGGCGCCTCCTCGGGATGGTGGTCGTCCGAACCCATGAGGAACGTGCCGCCCGCCAGCTCGATCACCCGGGTGCCCACCGGTGTCGACCGTGCCGCCGAGGCCGGCGTCATCGGCTGGCCATGCCCGCCTGCAGCTTCGCCAGCACCTGGTCGATGCTGAAGCTGGCCGGGGTCTGCCGGGGCGGGAACTCCGTCAGGCTGCTGAGCATCCGGGCGACGTAGGCCTGCGCGGGGACCAGCAGCCACACCCGGTCGATCAGCCAGTCGAAGTAGGTGTTCGACGTGACGTCCGCCCGCTCGAACGGGTCGGTCCGCAGGTTGAACAGCTTCGGGACCCGCAGCTCCACGAAGGGCTCCATCCACACGCCCAGCGTGCCCGGTGCGCGCTGCTCGAGGAAGACGACCTTCCAGTTGTCGAAGCGCAGCGCGGTCAGGTCGCCGTCGTCGGAGACGTAGAAGAAGTGGCGCCGCGGGCTCGTGTCGGTCTCGCCGGTGAGGTAGGGCAGCAGGTCGTGGCCGTCCAGGTGCACCCGGTAGGTCGTCCCGCCCAGGTCCGCCCCCGCCGCCAACCGCTCGCCGATGTCGGGCACGCCCGCGGCGGCGAGCAGCGTCACGAACCAGTCGGTGTGGCTGACGATGCCGTTGCGCACCTCCCCGGCCGGGATGCGCGCGGGCCAGCGCACCATCTCGGGGACCCGGTAGGCGCCCTCCCAGTTGGAGTTCTTCTCGTTGCGGAACGGGGTCATGCCGGCGTCGGGCCACGTGTTCATGTGCGGCCCGTTGTCCGTGGAGTACACGACGATCGTGTTGTCGGCGATGCCCTGCTCGTCGAGGAAGTCCAGCAGGTCTCCGACGATGTCGTCGTGGTAGAGCATCGTGTCGTGGTATGGCGACTGCCAGCGTCCGGCCCGGCCGAGGTCCTGCGGGCGGGTGTGGGTCCGGACGTGCATGTGCGTGGCGTTGAACCACACGAAGAACGGCGTGTCCTCGGCGACCTTGCGGCCCATGAAGTCGATGGCGGCGTCGCGGAACTCCTCGTCGCAGGTCTCCATGCGCTTGCGGGTGAGCGGTCCGGTGTCCTCGACCTCCTGCCCACCGTCCGGGAGCGCACGGGAACGGATGACCCCCCGCGGCCCGAACCGGGCTCGGAAGCCCGGGAACTCCTCGTCCGTGGGGTAGTCCGGGTGCTCCGGCTCCTCCTCGGCGTTGAGGTGGTAGAGGTTGCCGAAGAACTCGTCGAAGCCGTGCAGGGTGGGCAGGAACTCGTCGCGGTCGCCGAGGTGGTTCTTGCCGAACTGGCCCGTGGCGTAGCCGTGGGCCCGCAGGGCGGTGGCGATCGTCGGGTCCTCGGCGCGCAGGCCCAGATCGGCGCCGGGCATGCCGACCTTGGTCAGGCCGGTGCGGTACGGGTTCTGGCCGGTGATGAACGCGGCGCGCCCGGCGGTGCAGCTCTGCTCGCCGTAGGAGTCCGTGAACCGGACGCCCTCCGCGGCGATCCGGTCGATGTTGCGGGTGCGGTAGCCCATCAGCCCGTCCGAGTAACAGGACAGGTTGGTGATGCCGATGTCGTCACCCCAGATGACGAGGATGTTCGGCTGATCGGGCAACTTCTCCTCCAAGGTTCGTGGATCAGTCCGGCAGGCGGCGCATCTCCACCACCGCGATGGCGAGTTCGGCGAACCGCACCAGCAGCCCGTGCAGGTGGGACTGGTCCCGGACGTATCCGAAGAGGACGGTCCCGCCGACCGGCCCGGGCGCCACGGTCAGCTCGGGGAACGCGCCGGCGGTGGTCGTGGTGAGCTCCCCCGGCACGAGGAACGCGTAGCGCGCGCCGTCACACATGCCTGCGGTCCCGTTCCCACCGACCACGACCCGACCTCCGCTCGTCGCACCGGGCACCACGGTCAGGCGCGCCGCGACATCGTCGGGCCTGCATCATCCGGGCACCTCACCCTGATCGGGTATGGGATGCGGCCTGCACTGACGCGGCGTTAGCATCAGCCCGCCGAACAGCGACGGACCTGGGCGACGCCACCCTCCCCGGGTGAAGACGACACGTGAGGGTGATGGCGGCGCAGTGACGACACGAGCGGTCCGCAACCTCCCCGTCGCCGCACGCCACGCAGCGCCGCATCTGGCGGCGACCCTGCTCCCCCGGCCCCGGCTCGTCGGGCGGATGCTCGCCGAGCCACGCCCGCCCGTGGTGGTGGTCAGCGCGCCTGCCGGCTGGGGCAAGACCACCCTCGTGGCGCAGGCCGCGGCGGCGCTGGCGGATGCGGGCGCTCCCGTCGCGTGGGTCACCGTCAGCCCGGCCGACGACGCGCACGCGCTGTGGACGCACGTGATCGAGGCTCTCCGGTCGGCAGTGCCGCAGATCGCGGGCCCGCTCTCCGAGATCGAGGTGCTCACCAGCCCCGCCGGTCTGGCCGGCACGGTGGACCGGCTGCTCGCGATCGTCGAGAGCGGCGACATCGGCGTCACCATCGTCCTCGACGACGTTCACCGGCTCGCCGATGTCGGCTCCATGGGCACGCTCGAACGCTGCGTCGAGCTGCTGCCGGAGAACCTGCGGCTGTTGATGACCGCCCGCCACGACCCCCACCTGCCCCTGCACCGGTGGCGGATGAACGACGTGGTCACCGACGTGCGCGCGGCGGACCTCGCGGCAACCGACGACGAGGCGAGCGCCCTGTTCGACCGGCTCGGGCTCGACCTCGGACCGGACGACGTCGCCGTCCTGCAGGCGCGCACCGAAGGCTGGATCGGTGGGCTGCGGCTGGCGTCGCGGGCCATCCTCGCCTCGGACGACCCCTGCGCCGTGATCGGCGAGATCACCGGGACGACCCGCGCGGGCGGCCTGGCCGCCTACCTGATCGAGCAGGTCCTCGCGGACCTGGACGAGCCCACCCGCGTCTTCCTCGGCGAGATCGCCGTCCTGGAGAGCGTGCCCGTCGAGCTGGCCGCGCGGATCAGCGGGCGCGCGGATGCGCTCGGCCTGCTGCGCGAGCTGAGCGCCATGACGGGGTTCGTCGCGCCCGTGGACGCCGACGAGTCCGAGTACCGGTGCCACCAGCTGCTGGCTGCCGCGGCGCTGCGCCAGGTCACCGGTGACGACCCGGCCCGCGCCGAGCGCCTGCACAGGGTCGCCGCCCGCTGGTACGCCGAGCGAGACCGGGTCCTGGAGGCCCTGCGCCACGCGGTCGCTGCAGGCGACGGCGAGCTCACCAGGGAGCTGCTGCTCACCCACGTCGCCCGGCTGATCGTGAGCGGACGCGTCCCGGCGATCCGCGCGCTGCTGCGCGGCGCCCCGCCCGAGCTGGTGCGCGAGGATCCGGCGCTGGCCGCCGTCGACCTCGCGACACGCGCGTGGGCGGGCGACTTCACCACGCTCGACGAGGTCGCCCCGGTCATCGAGGTCGCCGCGGCGGGCGAACCGGACCCGGCCCGTGCCGCGTGGATGTCGTTCGCGGCCACGATGGCGCCGGTCGCGCGCGATCGCGTCCGCGGGGACTACGGCGCCATCCCGGACCGGATCGCGCACACCGAACGGCTGCTCGCCCGGTTCGACCTTCCCGGCCAGGTGCACTGGGAAGCCGTGATGGCGAGCAACGCGGCCACGGCCGCGCTCTGGTCGGGCGACGTCGACGGGGCGATCCGGCTGCTCGGCCGGGCCGCCGCGACGATGCGCCGGATCGGCCCGTCCCTGCCCGCGCTGAACGCGCTGGGCCTGGCCGGCTGGCCGGACCTGCTCGACGGGCGGCTCGACGCCGCGGAGGCCAAGGCGGACGAGGCGGAGGCGCTCGCAACGCGGCTGGGCTGGACGACGACCTACCAGGCCGCCGCCGCCTTCGCCTGCCGGGCCGCCGTCGCCGTGGAGCGGGCCGACCCGGACGCCGCCGAGCGGCACCTGGCCCGGGCCGAGGCCGCGGCGCAGCCGTTCGGCGAGCTGGCGATCGCGGTGGCGATCGGTGGGACGGCGGCCCGGCTCCTGACCGCACGCGGGCAGCCGGGCGAGGCGCTGGCCACGCTGCACACCCTGCGGCTGGACCCCCGCACCGCGCCGACGACGCCGATCCTGGAGGCGCTGCTCATCGGGGCCGCGGCGGAGGCGAGGGCCGCGACGGGCGATCTCGACGGCGCTGCGGCGGTGATCGCCGACGGAGGTGTGTGCCCGCCGAGTGCCGTCACGCTCTACCGGGCCCGGGCCGCGGTGGAGGCGGGCGACCCGCTCGCGGCGATGCAGCTGCTCAGCGCGCCGGCGGCGCGGCCCGCGCCCGGCAGGCTGCTCACCGTGGAGGTCCGCAGGCTGCTCTGGACGGCACGGGCCTGCCAGCTGGTGGGCCGCCGCGAGCGCGCCCTGCACGCCGCCCGGGAAGCCCTGGACCTCACCGGGCAGCACGGCTTCGGCGCACCATGGCGCGAGCTCGGGCGGCATGCCCGCCCGCTGCTCACCCTCCTCGAACCCGGCGAGAACGGCCGACGGGCGGCCACGATCGCCACCCTGCTCACGACGCTGCCCGCGGTGGCGCCCACCGACCCGGGCGGCGGCCGCGGGGTCCCCCGGTTGACCCCGCGGGAGCAGGACCTGGTCGTGCTGCTACCGACCCGGATGACCAACGACGAGATCGCGGCGATGCTGCACCTGAGCACCAACACGGTCAAGACGCATCTGCGCTCGCTGTACCGCAAGCTCGGGGTGGACTCCCGCGGCGCCGCGATCGCGCGCGCCGAGCAGGCCGGGATGCTGTAGCCCGGCCGTCCGCGCGTGTTCAGCCCGCCACCGGGCCGAGCACCGCCGCCACCACGGCGAGCACGCCGATGCCGCCGACCACGGCAGCGCCCGTGGCGACGGCGGCGAGCGACACCGGACGCGGGCCGTCGACGGCGCGGTCGATCACGAGCGCCCGCCGGGCGCCGACACCGACCAGCACGACGGCGGCGAGGACGGCGGCCACCACCGAGAGCGATGCGAACAGGTCCGCGGCGCCGAGCTGCCGCAGGAGCAGCAGCCCGCCGTTGACCAGCACCCCGAGTGCTGTCCGGTCCCAGGCGAGCACCGTGCGCTCGCGCTGCGACTCCGGCAGGTCGGAGTGGCCCTCCGGCATCGGGGATCAGCCCGCGACCGCGATCAGCACCGCCACCGCGAGCGCGATCAGCCCGAGCGCCGCGGCGAGCAGCACCGGGAGCCTGCTGCGGGGCAGCGGCTCGTCGCGTTCCATCGCGATCTGCACCTGCCGCCAGCGCAGGACCGCGGCGACGGCGACGGCGACACCGAGCACCGCGAGGGCCACGGCGAGAACCCGCCGCGTCCCCGGGGGCCCGAACTGGGGCACGATCGACACGACCGCGAGCGCCCCCGCGTCCAGCGCGAGCGACGTGCGCAGCCAGGCGAGGAACGTGCGCTCGTTGGCCAGCGTGAACCGGTAGTCCGGCATCCCGCCGGTCACCGGCCCACCGTCACCGTCCACACGAGCCGCGACGCTACCGCTACGAGCGCGCGGCCTCCAGGAACCGCTCCAACTCCCGGCGAGTGTCCGGCCCGCACGGCTGGAACACGATCTCGGTGACGCCGTGCTCCCCCAGCTCGCCGACCCGGCGGCGGATCTGGTCGTGCGTGCCGGACAGCGTCACGTCCGGGAGCATCGCGTGCCCGCCCGCGTCCCACGCGGCCCGGTCCGCCTCGTTGAGCTCGACGCAGTGGCCCGTGTGCACGGACAGGTGCCGCAGGTCCTGCGGGGTCTTCTCCACCACCTCCATCCACTCGGGCCCACCGACCAGCCCGCGCACGGCGTCGGGGCCGCCGAACTCGTACGCGCCGTGGTACGCCAACGCCCAGCCGGGGCCGCCCGCGGCCCGGACGCGCGCGGAGTCGGCGGGCTCGTCCTCGTCGAGGATCGTGCCCCAGGCCAGGTAGGGCACCCACGGGTACTCGGCGGCGAACTCGGGCAGCGCCAGCGTGATGTAGAGGCCGTCGCCGAGCTCGCGGGCGACCTCGTCGCCCTTCGGCCCGAGCGCCCCGACGAGGATCGGCACGTCGACGGGGCGGGCGGGTGAGTGCCCATCGGGGTGCAACATCTGCATCCGCACCCCTTCCCACTCGACGACCTCGCCGCGCAGCAGGCCGCGGTACGCGCGGATGTAGGCCCGCACGTAGGACCACGGGATCGCCCGGTAGCCCATGGCGCGCCGCCCGCTGAAGCCGGTGCCGAAGGAGACGGCGACCCGGCCGGGGGCAAGGGCGACGAGGTGGGCCGTCGCCGAGGCGTTGACCATCGGGTGGCGCAGGCTCGGCACCAGGACGCCGGGGCCCAGGCCGATCCGTTCGGTGCGCTCCGCGGCCAGCGCGAGGGTCATCCAGACGTCCGGGCTCTGCTGGGGCGTGTCGTAGATCCAGGCCCGGTCGTAGCCGAGCTCCTCGGCCAGCGCGATGTCGTCGGGTGAGCGCAGGGCGGTGGGGAAGGCGCAGGACACCTCCATGAGGTCCTCCATCCGGTCGTCCGTCGGTCGTCGTTGACCGCGGACGTCCCGCAGCACACCGCGCGGTGGACGATCGCGCAACCGGCAGCCGGCGATCAGGCGGGTGGGGTCAGCTCGAGGCGCTTGGCGAGCCACCCGACGATCTCGGCGGCGGCCAGCTCGTTGCCGCTGGGCTCACCGTCGGTGATCGGCGCGCCGAAGTGCAGGCCGCGGACGGTCGCTGTGGTGAGGTCGGCCGCGCCGAGGGCGTCGACCATGGCTCGGGTGTCGGCGGGGAAGGCCGCCTGGTCGCCGGTGAGCTCCACGAACAGCGTCGGGACGGTGACGCCGGGGGCGCACCGCACGAATCCCGCGTTCGAGCTGAGCCCCGACCAGGTCGAGAGCCACGCCTCGGGGGTGGTGAGGCGCCCGAAGCCGACGAGGCCGTAGTTGATGAGATCGGGCCGGCGGCCGAAGAGCGACCCGTAGGGCCGCTCGCTGGGGTCGATCGAGAGATCCACGGTGCGCGGGTCGGCGTCGGTGCGGAAGACGGTGAGGATCCGCGGCGCGATGCTGCGCCGCCGGTCCCGCGCGTCTCCGCCGGCCCGGTAGGCGGCCCGGGCCTGCGCCGCCGTGGCGAGGTGGGCGCGGGCGACGGCGTCGATGCGGGCCACCCGGGCACGCTGGGCGGCGCGGTAGCGGGCGAGGAACTCCGCGTCGTAGGTCGAGCTCGCGGGCGGCTCGGCGAACCCGTTCGCGACGTCGTAGGGATCGAGCCCAGGCACCACGGACATCGGGTCGGACTCGTCGGCGACCGACGGGTCGATGCAGGCCAGCAGCAGCTCGCCCTGGCCGGGATGGGGGGCGAGGAACACGGCGCCGTCCGCGGGCGGGAGCAGCGCGTCCCCCAGCCCGGTGGGCCGCCCGCCGGGGGTGGCGGCGATCCGGGCACCGGGCGCGAGGCCCGCCTGCTCCAGGTAGAACGCGTAGAGCGGCCCGCCGCCGGAGTGCCCGAGCACGACGACCGCGTCGAACCGCTCCCGCACGAACGCCATCCCGGCGGCGACGTCGAGCAGCGCCTGCTCGTGGACCAGGGTGAGGTCGTTGTTCACCGAGCGGGTGGTCTGGGTCCATACGGCCGTGCCGGCCGCGAGCAGCTCCGGGACGAGCGGGTGGTGGGTGAGGTCCTGGCGCGGGTGCATCAGGCAGACGACGGTGCGCGCGCCCGGCACCGTCGCGAGCACGCCGCGCACCGTGGCGCCGTCCGCGGTGGTGAGCTCGTGCACCGACGTGGTGGTGGCCGCGGGCCGCTCCCCGGCCGCGACGTGGCGGCCCGCGCCGAGCCCGCGGCTCACGAGGGCTCCACCCGCAGGGCGTCCTTGTCGTGCTGGGTGATGCGGCTGCCGCGGGCGACGCCGCCCACGGCGGAGTACCAGACGGCGTGGCGGCAACCGGTGGCTCGCCGGTCGATCACGATCGGCCCGTCGGCGGTGATCTCGAAGTAGGGCCCGATCCGCCCGACCGTGACCTCGGGGGCGCGGGCGGCGACCGTGGCCAGCGGCGCGTTCTCGGGGACGTCGAGGACGTAGAGCGTGGTCACCGTGGGTCACCGCTCCCGGCGAGCTCCCACGCCGCGGCGCGCTCGACGATCAGCTCGGCCTTGCGGGCGAGCAGCGCGCCGTAGCTGGGCTCGGGCCCGGCGACGACGTCGAGGAGGGCGTCGATGGTGAGGTTCGCGTCGAGGTCCTCCTGCGGTGTGACGGGCCGCATCGGGCGGGTGAGCTCGACCAGGTAGCCGTTGGGGTCGTGGGTGTAGATCGACTCGATGGTCTCGTGCCGGATCTGCATCTCCACCGGCCAGTCGCTGGCGTCGAGGCGGCGCCGGTACTCCAGCAGGTCCGCCTCGGTCTCGACGTGGATCGCGAGGTGGCGGCTGCGGACGAAGAACTCGGGGACGTCCGGGCCGAAGCCGGCGTAGGCGTCGCCGCGCCCGCGCTCGTGCACGGGCTGCAGGCCGAAGTAGTAGAAGAACGCGATCCGGTCGTCCGAGCCGATGTCGAAGAAGAAGTGGATGAAGTCGGGGTGGTCCTCGGGGCCCCAGCCGGCGGCGCAGATGGAGTGCACGACCGGGAAGCCCAGGACGTCCCGGTAGAACCGCACGGTCCCGGCCGGGTCGAAGGTCGGGAACGCCGCGTGGTCGACCCCCTTCACCCGGTGGTCCAGCTCGGCCATGGGTCCGCCTCCTCGCGTGTCGGTGGGTGCCGTCCACGCTACGCGCGGCTCTACGAGTGCGTCAACAGTTTGACGTCAGCGACGAACCGCGGCGAACATCAGAGATCGAGCAGGCGTTCCAGGTGGTCGAGGTCCTGGCGCAGCATCTTCACCGCCGCCGCGGGCCCCTCGCCGTCGAGCGCGCGGTCGCCGTCGCGGCTCAGGCCCGCCACGACCATGTCGGCGAACTGCTCGGCCACCGCGTCCGCCCCGTCCCGGCCGCCGGGCTGGAACCACCAGGCCACCCAGTTGCACATGCCGAGCACACCGAGGGCGGCCACGCGCGAGTCGACGGGCCGGAACACCCCGGCCCGCACACCCTCCTCGACGATGGTCGCCACCGTCCGCAGCACCGCCCGGCGCGACGCGTCGTAGGCGCTCGCGAGCTCCTCGGGCAGCTCGGCCTCCGAGCGGATGAGCAGGCGGAACCGCTCCGGCTGCGTGGTACGCCGCGCGACGATCACGCCCACGACCCCGCGCAGCTTCCCGACGGCGTCGAGCCCCGGGCGGGCGAGCAGCTCCTCCAGGTCCTGCAGCGGTCCGTGGGTGACCTCCGTGACCAGCTTGGCCAGCAGCTCGTCCTTGCTGCGGACGTAGTAGTAGAGCGCGGGACGGGTGATGCCCAGGGCGTTCGCGATGTCCTGCAGGCTCGTGCCCGCGAAGCCGCGCTCGGCGAACAGCCGGGTGGCGTGCTCGTAGATCTCGTTCTCGACGAGCTCACGGCGCGCCGTCGTCGAACGGGACTCCCCGCCGTCCGTCCCGGGCGGAACCGGGTCCGGCTTCCCGCGCCTGCCGCGGGGCGAGCTGCTGGTCATGAGTGGCGATGCTAGGCCCGCGCCCCGGAGGCGACGAGCGCGGCGATCTCGGCATGCAGGCGCACCTTGTCGGTCTTGCCGACCTGGGTGCGCGGGATCTCGTCGCGCTGCTCGACCCGCTCGGGCCACTTGAACGTGGCCACGTCGAGCGCCGCGAAGTGCTCGCGGGCGTCGGCGAGGCCGAACGGCCCCTCGGCGACGACGAAGGCGCAGGTCCGCTCGCCGAGGCGGGGATCGGGCATGGCGACGACGGCGGCCGCGACGACCCGCGGATGTCGCAGCAGGAGCAGCTCCACCTCCTCGGCGTTGATCTTCTCGCCGCCGCGGTTGATGAGGTCCTTGATCCGGCCCTCGATGCTCACACAGCGCAGGCCGTCGATCTCGCGGACCGCCGCCAGGTCGCCGGTGCGGTAGAAGCCGTCCGGGGTGAAGGCGCGGGCGTTGTGCTCGGGCGCGTCGAGGTAGCCGCGCAGGGTGTAGGGACCGCGGCAGCACAGCTCGCCGACCTCCCCGTCGGGCACCTCCTCCCCGCTCCCGGGTTCGAGCACGCGGATCTCGTCCAGCGGCGAGAGCGGGATCCCGACGGTGGCGGCGCGGGCCTCGCGGGGCGCCGCGGGCGGCGTGGTGAGGAAGAGCCCCTCCCCCATCCCGAACAGCTGGCCCGACCAGAGCCCGCGCCGCTCCAGCTCGTCGAACAGGGTGGGCGGCACCTTCGCCCCGGAGAGCACCACCTGGGTGAGCGCCGCGGTGGCCGCGCCGAACGCGGGATGGGCGACCGCGCCGTAGTGTCCGTGCCCGAGCAGCACGTGGGTGGCCCGTTCGGCGGCCATCAGCGGCAGCGACGCGTCGAGGTCCGCGGTGCCCAGGACGACGCAGGCGCCGACGCTGTGCGCCGCGTGCACGGCGCACACGATCCCGGCGTTGTGGATCACCGGGATGAGGTGGGCGACGCGGGTCGCAGGGGTCCAGCCCCAGGAGCGCGCGTAGGCGGCGGCGTTGTACCAGTACTCGGCGTGCAGCCGCGGGATCACCTTGGGCACGCCGGTGGTGCCGCCGGAGAGCTGCAACACGGCCGCGCCGTCCGGGTCGAGATCGCGCTGGATCGCGTCGACGGCGGCGCGGGCGGCGACCGGGTTCCCGGCCGCCGCGACCAGCTCGTGCAGCACCAGCACGTGGCGCAGCGTGGGATGGTCGCGCTGCTGATCAGCGGCGAACGCGACGAGGTCGACACCGCGCGTGCCCGCCTCCACCAGATGCGCGACGGCCCCGACCCGCCGGGAGATCTCGCCGATCTCGTGGCCGCGGTGCGCGGCGAGCGTGCACACGGGCACGAGGCCCGCCTTGAGCACGCCGTACCAGGCGACGACGGTGTCGAGCCGGTTCGTGACCTGGAAGAGCACCGGGTCACCGGGGACGAGTCCGCGCGCGGCGAGGTCCGCGGCGACGAGGTCGGTGCGGGTGTCGAGCTCGCCGAAGGTGATCCGGCCGTCGTGGGCGGCGACGGCGTCGCGGCCGGGATGGGCCGCCGCGACGGCGCGCAGCTCGTCGGCGATCGTGCGGGTGCCCCACAGTCCCGCCTCGCGGTAGCGGCGGACCGCGGCGGCGGGGAACGGCACGACGCGCCCGTCCCAGCGGGTCATGACTCCTCCTCGGTGAACCGGACCAGGTCGAGCCGGGCGCTGACCAGCCCGGCGGCGAGATCGTCGCGCCACGCGGCCGGCGCCTCGACGACGACGAGCCCGCCGGTCTCGGCGCGCAGCCGTTCGGCGAGGTCCATGCGGGTCAGCACGGACGGCCGGTCCGGGGGGCCGCCGACCCAGCACCCGGCGGCGCCCGCCGCGACCGCGGCGCGGGCCGTCGCCACCAGCTCGTCCGCGGCCGCGCCCCAGGGATCGTCGACGGTGACCCGCACCTCGTGCAGGCCGTCCGGCCCGCGGACGACGCGGTGCGGGAAGTCCCCCGCCCGATGGCGCAGCGGGCGGTCGAGAACCCAGCCGGTGACGTCCGCCCCCGGCAGCGCGGGCGCGGTCCCGGCGTAGCCCCGCAGCGCCTCCGCGACGACGTCGGCGTGGCTGGCCGCGAACCGCGGCAACGGCACGTTCCCCGCGCGGGTCATGTAGGCGACCATCAGCTGCTCGACCGGCAGGTCCAGCCGCGCGGGGAAGGACTCCCACCACAGCTGGCTGCGCCGCGCGAGCTCCTGCAGGCGCTCGACCGCCGGGCGCCGGACGGCCTCGTAGCGGGCGGCCGCGGCGGGCAGGTCGGCCGCGTCCGGTGCACCACCGAGTGCCTCCACGAGTGCGATGGCGTCCTCCATCGCGAGCTTGGTGCCCGAGCCGATGGAGAAGTGGGCGGTGTGCGCGGCGTCGCCGAGCAGCACGGTCCGCCCCGACGTCCAGCGCGCACACCGGACGGTGCGAAAGCGCAGCCACCGGGTGCGGTTGCCGATCAGCGGGTGACCGCGCAGGTGCTCGGCGAAGACCTCCTGCAGGTAGTGCAGCGAGGCGCCGTCGGTGGCGTCGGCCGGGGTGGCGGCCGTGGTCGCCTCGAACCCGGCGCGCCGCCACGTCCGCTCGTCGGTCTCGACGAGGAAGGTGCTGCGCTGGTCCGAGTACGGGTAGGCGTGCGCGACGAACGTGCCGTGCCCGGTGTGCACGGGTGCGAAGACGGCGTCGTCGAGCGCGAAGTCCGTGCCGCACCACAGGTACAGCCCACGCCCGACGTCCACGCGGGCACCGAAGTCGCCCGCCTCCCGGGTAGCACTGCTGACGCCGTCCGCGGCGACGACGAGATCGGCGTCGAGGTCCCCGGCGCTGCGGCGGGTGCCGAACTCCAGCCGCACGCCCGCCTTCTCGGCGTGGCGCTGCAGCACGGCGAGCAGCTCGGTGCGCGCGATGCCGATGAGCCGGTCGTTGTGCACGCGCACGCTGTGGCCGCCGACGGTGAGGGTCATGTCGTGGCGGAACCCGGCGCCGACGAGGTCGCGCAGCGTGTCCGGATCCGCGGCCGCGAGCTTGCGCTGGGTGCCCGCGGCGAGCCCGACGCCGAAGCCGAACGTCGTGTCCGGCTCCCCCTGCTCGTGGACGACGACCTCGCAGTCCGGTTGGGCGAGCTTGAGCAGGCGCGCGGCGTAGAGACCACCGGGCCCGCCGCCGAGCACCGCCACCCTGCGCATCCGCATCCGATACCTCCCCGGTCGACAGCTCCTTGACCACTATCGCATACGTTGAATACTCTACGCATCAGTCAGATCCGATGAGCGCAAGGGAGCGAGCCATGGCCTATGTCATCGGAGTGGACGTGGGCGGCACGTTCACCGATGCCGTCCTCGACGACGACGCGGGCACGGTGCTCGCCGCGAAGTCCCCGTCCACCCCTCCGGACTACTCGCGCGGGGTCCTGGACGTCCTGGAGCTGCTCGCCGAGCAGCTCGGCGTACCGCTCCCGCAGATGCTCGCCGACACCCACCACATCGCCCACGGCACCACGTCGTCGCTCAACGCGCTGGTCACGGGCAACGTGCCGCCCGTCGGCTTCCTCACGACCCACGGGCACCGCGACTCGATCTTCATCATGAACGTCGAGGGCCGCTACCTCGGCCGCTCCCCGCACGAGCTGCAGCACGTCCTCGGGCAGGCCAAGGACCACGCGCTGCTGCCCAAGCGCCACGCGCTGGAGGTCGTCGAGCGCATCGACCGCGACGGCAACGTCGTCGTCGCGCTCGACGAGGACTCCGCCCGCGCCGCGATCCGCGCCCTGCTCGACGACGGGGTGCGCGCGATCGCCGTCTCGCTGCTCTGGTCCTTCCGCAACCCGGTGCACGAACACCGGCTGCGCGAGCTGGTCGCCGAGCAGGACCCGGACGTGTTCGTGGCGCTGTCCAGCGAGGTCAGCCCCCGCATCCGGGAGTTCTCCCGCAACGCCACCACGATCATGAGCACCCAGATCGGGCCGGGGCTGCGTGACTACCTCGGCGCGCTGGAGGCCGCGCTGCGCGACAACGGCCTCGCCGGTCCGCTGCTCGTCATGCAGTCCAACGGCGGGGCCGTGGCCGCGCGGGAGGCGCCCGCGACCGCGATCAGCACCGTCGGCTCCGTGCTCACCGGCGGCGTGGTCGGCTCGGTCGCGCTCGGCCGCCAGCTCGGCCACCGCAACATCATCTCCACCGACGTCGGCGGCACCACGTTCCTCGCCGGGCTGATCGTGGACGGCGAGCCGGTCCGCGCCACCACGACGGTGATCAACCACCACCCGATCAACGTGCCGACCCTGCGGGTGGACGCGATCGGCTCCGGCGGCGGCGCGATCGCCTGGCTCGACGCGGGGGGCAACCTGCGCATCGGCCCGCGCAGCGCCCAGGCCGTCCCCGGCCCCGCCTGCTACGGCCAGGGCGGCACCGAGCCCACCAACACCGATGCGAACCTCGTCCTCGGGATCCTGCCCGAGCGCGGACTGCTCGGCGGGCGCAAGCCGCTGTCTCCGGAGCTGGCGCGCCAGGCCATCGACACCCAGATCGCCAAGCCCCTTGGCCTGAGCGTCGAGGAGGCGGCGGCGGCCATCCACACCGTCCAGAACGCGCAGACGGGCGACCTGCTGCGCAAGACCGTCGTCGAGGCCGGGCACGACCCGCGCGACTTCGTGCTCTACGCCTTCGGCGGGGCGGGCCCCGCGCACTGCGCCCGCTACGCCGCGGAGGTCGGGGTCGGCGAGGTCGTGGTCCCGCTCGGGCCGGTGGCCTCGGCGTTCTCGGCGTTCGGGCTCGCCTCCTCCGACATCGTCGTGGCCGCGGAGCTCTCCGACCCCACGTTCGTCCCGTTCGACCCGGAGCGCGCGCAGCGAAACTTCGCAGAGCTGGAGCGCCGGGTCCGCGAGGCGCTGGACCGGCAGGGCGTGCGGTTCGCGACCGTCACGCTGCACCGCGAGATCGACATGCGCTACACCATGCAGCTCGCCGAGGTCACCACCCCGGTCGTGGACGGCCCGCTGGACGCCGCCGCGATCGAGGCCGCCGCCGCGGGCTTCGAGGAGCGTTACGCCGCCCTCTACGGCGCGGACGCCGGGTTCCGGGAAGCGGGCATCCAGGCCATCACGTTCCGCGTCCACGGCACCGGCGTGCTGCCCTTCTCCCCCGCGCTGCCCGGGGTGGCGCCCGCGGCCTCGCCCGATCCCGCGCCCGCGCGCACCGGGAGCAGGCCCGTCTGCCTCGACGCCGCCACCGGCTACGTCGACACCGCCGTGTACGACTACCGGGCCCTGCGCGCGGGTCACGTGCTCACCGGACCCGCGATCGTCGAGGTGGCGACGACGACCGTCGTCGTGCCCGCCGGCACCACCGGCACCGTCGACACGCTGGGCAATCTCACCATCCGACCTGTTGGGAGCGCGTCGTGACCATGCCGATCCCCGGCTCGGAGGTCTTCTCCAGCCGCCCCGTCGACCCGGACGAGCTGGCCCGCAGCCTGCCGACCGCGCTGCCGGTGCACACCGTCACCTCGGAACAGGTCGACGCGCTCGACCCGCTCACCTACGAGGTCGTGCGCCACCGCCTGTGGTCGGTGACCGACGAGATGGGCGAAGCGCTCAAGCGCATGTCCGGCTCGCCGATCGTCACCGACGCCAACGACTTCGACTTCGCCATCTCCGACGAGCTGGGGCAGGAGGTGCAGGTCGGGCTCTACAACACGATGCTCGTCGGCGCCGTCGATCTCGCGATCTACTGGACGCTGCGCCACCGCAGCGTGAACCCCGGCATCGCCGAGGGCGACATGTTCCTGTGCAACGACCCCTGGGTGGGTGGCGGGCTGCACCAGAACGACGTCATCGTCTACCAGCCGGTGTTCCACGACGGGAAGCTCTTCGCCTGGACCAGCGCCATCGCCCACCAGCCCGACCTGGGCGGGGTCGGCCTGGGGTCGTTCTCCCCCGCCGCGCAGGACGTGTTCTCCGAGTCATTGCCCACCCCGCCGATCAAGGTGGTGCGCGACGGGCAGCTGCAGCGCGACGTCGCCGACGCCTGGGTGCGCCGCTCGCGGGTCCCGATGCTCATCGGGCTGGACCTGCGCGCCAAGATCGGCGCCAACAACGTCGGACGCGAGCGGCTGGCAGCGCTCATCGAGCAGTACGGCGCCGACACGGTCAAGGCCGTGATGAAGCGGATGATGAGCGACGCCGAGACCCGGCTGCGCGACAAGCTCGCGAGCCTGCCCGACGGGTCGTGGTCGGCCACCGGCTACCAGGACCAGTCGCACGAGGGCGACCGCGGTCTGCACAAGATCACCGTCACGACCACCAAGACCGGCGACCAGCTGAGCTTCGACTTCACCGGCACCGACCCGCAGGCGGGCGTCATCAACTGCACCTACGCCGGGATGCGCGGCGGGGTCATGCTCGCGCTGCTGCCGATCCTCGCCGGGGACATCCCGTGGTCGGCCGGCGGGCTCATGCGCTGCTTCGACCTGGTCACCGAGGAGGGCACGCTCAACAACGCGACCTACCCGGCGGCGGTGAGCCGCGGCCCCATCGGGCCCGCCTGGCTCACCGGCAGCCTGGTCGCCGAGTGCCTCTCGCAGATGCTCGACCGCTCGCTGGAGCTGGGCCGCAACGTGCAGGCCACCTGCTGCGGCACCTGGGACACCGCCGTCATCGCGGGTCTCGACGAGCGCGGTGCGCAGCCCGCGCCGTTCCTGTCGATCATCATGGAGCCGATGTCCGGCGGCTACGGCGCCCGCCCGCACGCGGACGGCATCGACACCGGGGGCCTGTTCTGCATCCCGATGGGCCGCATCCCCGATGTCGAGATGACCGAGTTCCTCTACCCCGTGCTCACGCTGTGGCGCCGGGAGGTACCCGACTCGGGCGGGCCGGGCCGCCACCGTGGCGGGCTCGGCGCGTCCGTCGCGCTCACGCCGCACGGCACGAGCGTCCCGATGGGCCTGGTCCTGGCCTCGGCGGGCAAGGCGGTGGCACAGAACGCCGGGCTGTGCGGGGGGCATCCCGGCAACACCGGGCTGGACGTCGTGGCGCGCCGGAGCCGGGTGCGCGAGCTGTTCGCCGACGGGCGGATGCCCGCGGAGCTCGCCGAGTGCAGCGACACCCTCGAACCCGGGCAGAACTACGCGTCGAGCTACCTCGCCCCCGGTGAGGTGTTCGCGATGACCTGGCAGGGCGGTGGCGGCTACGGCGACCCGCTGCACCGCGAACCCGCTGCCGTGGCAGGCGACCTGGGCGAAGGGAAGATCACCGCGGAGGCCGCCCGGTCCGTCTACGGGGTGGTGCTCGACGCCGACGGGGGCGTGGACGCGGCCGCCACCGCCGCCGAGCGCGAGCGGCTGCGGGCCGGGCGCCGGGAGCGCTCGCGGGTGCCGGTGCCACCGCCGGGACGGCGCGCCGAGGTGGGCGCCGGGCGGCGGATCGACGACAACCTCGTCGAGGTCGCCGACGGCGCCTCCGGCGGCAGTGGCACAGGAAGCAGCACCGGCGGCGGCACGGCGGTCGCGTGCCGGCACTGCGGGGAGATCCTCGGCAGCGCGGACCCCGGGTCCGGCACCCCACTGGCACTCGCCGTGCACGAGGGGCCGCCGACGGAGGCGGGCCCGCAGATCCTCGCGGTGGCGAGCGACTACGTCGACGCGCCCGTCGTGTTCCGGCAGTACTGCTGCCCGGGCTGCTGGACGGCGCTGTCGTCGGCGGTCGTGCCTGCCGACCACCGCGACGGCGTACCGACGCTCGGACGGCTCACCGCCGTCCCGGCGGGCTGACACCGCGGTCGCTCGCGCGCCGGCGGCGGGGCAGGGGAAGGGCAGGGGCAGGCGCCGTCCCTGCTCGCGGCCGGGCCGATCGACAGCCCCGTAGCTGTCACCCGGACGTGGTCAGTGCCGTCACCCGTCCCGCCGGATTCGCCCCCCTTCGGCCACACGATCGAGGGTCAGAGGCGGACGAACCACCCCCGCTGACTCCAGACTGTGGCCGTCTCGGGGGAGGCGATCATGGTCATGGCGTGGAATCCGCCGCGCGAACGGAGTTCGACGGCCACGCACGTGCTCGTCCTGGCGCTGGGCTGCGCGGTCGTCCACGGGACGGTCAACCGCGGCGGTTTCCAGACCGGGGACGCCGCGACGCTCCTCGTCCTGCTGGCCGCCGCGGCCCTCGCCCGGACCGGGGTGCACCCGCGAGTTCCGCATCCCGCCGCCCCGAGTTCGGCATCCCGCCAGGGCGAGTTGCGGGTCTCACCGGCGGCCCACGCGGCGCACCCGGCCCACGCGGTCACCGCGGTCACCGCGGTCACCGC
>JBFWRR010000049.1:36685-44524 GCA_050248815.1 Pseudonocardia sp.
TGCACCCGCGAGTTCCGCATCCCGCCGCCCCGAGTTCGGCATCCCGCCAGGGCGAGTTGCGGGTCTCACCGGCGGCCCACGCGGCGCACCCGGCCCACGCGGTCACCGCGGTCACCGCGGTCACCGCGGTCACCGCGGTCACCGCCGCGATCCTCGCCCTGCTCGGCTTCGCGGCCTGGGCGCTCGTCCGCGGTGACGGCGCGCGCGGGGTTCCGGCTGCCGCGCTGGCCGTCGGGCTCGCCGCCGCGGCCTGGGCCGCGACCGGCCTCGACGCCGCGAGCCGCCGGGTCCTGCACGCCGTCGTGATCGCCTGCGGTCTCGTCGTGGCGGCGACCGGCTGGATCGGGGTCGCGCTGCACCTCGAGCCGCTTGCGCTGGTGTCCTCCGGATTGTGGCGGGCGTCCTCGACGCTCACCTACGCGAACGCCGCCGCGGCCTTCCTGGTGGCGGTGCTGCTGCTCGCCGTTGCCGTGGTCCCGGCGACCGGTGCCGACCGGGGCCGCCGGCCCGCGCCGGTGACGGTGTTCGTGCTGCTGCTCGGGCTCGCGGCCACGATGAGCCGGGCGGGCCTGCTCAGCCTTGCGGTCGGTGTGCTCGTCCTGCTCGCCTCCGCGCACTACCGGGACCGGTTGCGGGCGCTGTGGCCGGTGCTCCCGGCAGCCGCGGTCGCCTTCGCCGGGCTGCTCCCGGCACTTCCGGAGATGGCCGGACCGGCCCGGCTGCTGCCCGCTTCCGCCGGGCTGGCCGCGGGCCTCGCGATCCTGTTCCTCGACCGTCGCACCGTCGTGCTCGCGGCGGGCGCCGTCGCCGTCGCCGTCGTGATCGCCGTGCCGTCCGCGACGTTCGCCGATCTCGCGTCGACGCGGCTCTCGGCGACCTCGGCCGAGCGTGGCGACCTCACCCGGGTCACGGCCGCGCAGTTCCTGGACTCACCGCTCACCGGCGTCGGTCCCGGGCGGCTCGATCTCGTCTACGTCGACCACCGCGGGGTGCTCGTCCGGGCCGAGTACACCCACGACGAGTACCTGCAGGTGGCCGCCGAGACGGGCGTCGTCGGCCTCGGCCTCGCCGGGACGGCCCTGGGCGCGCTCGTGCTCGCCGCCGCCCGGCGGTGGCGGGACGTGACGGGCGCTCCCGCCCTCGCGATCGTCGCGGCGTTCGCCCTGCACAGCGCCGCGGACTTCCTCTGGCACATCCCGGTGCTGCCCCTGCTCGTCCTGCTCTGCACCGTCCCGCTCCTGACCCGACCCCTGGAGGAGTCATGATCCGCCGCATCGTCACCGAGACCACCCTCGTCCTCGCCGTCGGCGCCGCCGTGGCAGCGTCCGGCGCCGTCGCGGGCACCGTCGTGCTCGCCGCTGCCGACGCGCCGGTCCAGGCGGCGAGCGCGCCGTGCCCGGTCGCGACGGGCCCGGCCGGGATCGTCGCGTCCGCCAGCGCGCCGGTGAGCTGCGCGGTGGCCGGTTGGTCCGCCCCGGTGGGTGCTGCCGGCGCGCCGGTCGCGGACAGCAGCGCACCGGTCGCCCGCGCGGGCGCACCCGGCTGCGTCACCGGGGCGGCCGGGGACGCGACGGGCGTCCTCTGCTGACGCTGCAGCCGCGGCCGGCCGCTCAGGGCGCGAGCTGCGCGTCGAGCCAGGCGAAGGCACGTGCGTGGAACAGCGTGCGAGCACCCGCCTCACAGTGATCCCCCGCGCCCTCCAGCGTCGTGAACCGGACGAACAGGTGCGGGCACTCGAGCGCCGCCACGAGCTGCGGGGCGGAGGCGCTGATCTCGTCCGCCTCGGCCTGGCAGACCAGCGTCGGGCAGGTGATCTTCCCGGCGTGCCCCGCCAGCGTGTACTCGCGCAGGGCGTCCAGGTAGGCCAGCGGCGTCGGGGCACCGTGGACGAGCATCCCGCGCCGCAACGCCCAGCCTGCCGTCGGCTTGCGGGCGACCGACCCGAGCATCCGCTCCGCGACGGCTCGCGCCCATCCCGAGCCCTGGCGCAGGCCGCCCGCGACCGGACCGGGCATCCGGACGAGCGCGGCGGCGTACAGGTCGAAGGAACCGCAGTCGGCGATGCACGCCGCGAGGCGTTGCTCGCCGGCCGCGGCGCGCGGGGCGAGGAACGCGCCGAGGCTCAGCCCCATCAGCGCGATGCGGTCCGGATCGGTCTCGGGCCGCGCGAGGAGGAAGTCGATCACGGCGCCGACCACCGGCCCGAAGTCCGCGCGCATCGTCAAGCCCTGTCCGATCAGCGCGGATCCCTGCCCCGGGCCGTCGAAGGCCACGACGTGGTAGCCGCGCGCCAGCGCCGCCGCACCGTTGAGGACGTAGAGCTCCTCGGCGGTGCCGTCGTAACCCCCGAGCAGGATCAGCGTGGGCCGCGGGCCCTCGCCCGCCGAGAAGTGGTAGCCGGGCAGGGTCGTGCCCTCGAACGGGATCGCGACGACCTCCGCCGGCCGCTCCAGCAACGCCGCGGCCTGCCGGAACGCCTCGGTCTGCGCCACGGTGCTGCGACGCAGGCGGCTGTCGAGCGGGGCACCCATCAGCATCACCCCGGCGGTGCGGTGGTAGCTCGCCGCGCGCAGGAACGCCCCCCGGGCCGTCTCGACGCGGCCCGCGGACAGCTCGTCGGCGGCGAGGCCCGCCGTCGCCACCGCCAGATCGGTCCAGGCGACGTGCCAGCTCCCGAGATCGGTGCCCTTCACCCGGCGGGCGACGGCCAGGCACTCGCCGATGTCCGCGCCGCCGTACGGGGCGGTGCCGACGGTGCGCAGCAGTTGGGCGTCGAGCAGCTCGTCCGCGAGCGCGAGGCGGCTCACGGTCGGGTACGGGGTGGCGGGACCGGGACCATGGTCAGGAGATAGCACCGTCACCACCCGCATCGCCAGGCGCAGGCCCCTGGGTACCGCCGGACGGCCCCGTCGGCTACCGCGGTCGCTGCAGGGAACCGGCGGCGACCGGCCGGGGGTCGACACCGGATCCGGCCCCGGTGGACCGGCGGGATCACGGGCGCGGGCGCGGGGCCGGCACGGCGCCTGACCGAGGCCTTCCCCGCCCACCTCTGACCGCCATGCACCTTCCGTTCGCCCCTCAACCGTGCCAGGTTGAACGATCGTGGACGTCGTCGAGTACCGCCCGCGGCCCGACCAGTACGCATGGACGTTCGGCGGCGTCGCGCCGAGCCACCGGATCAGCCCCGGCACGCTGCTGCGCCTGTGGACCGAGGACGCGTTCTCCGGCCGGATCACCCGCCCTACCGACCGTCCGATGGACGTCCTCGACATGACCGAGGTCAACCCGCAGACGGGCCCGTTCTTCGTCGAGGGCGCCGAGCCGGGCGACACGCTGGCGCTGCACCTGGTGGACCTCACCCCGGCCCGGGACTGGGGCGCGTCGACGCTCATCCCGTTCTTCGGGGCGCTGACCGGCACGGACCGCACGGCCCTGCTCAACGAGCCGCTTCCCGAGGAGACCTGGATCTACCAGCTCGACCGGGCGCGCGGCGTCGTCCTGTTCGAGGCCCGCCGCGGTGAGCTGCAGATCGAGCTGCCGGTGGCGCCGATGCTCGGCACCGTCGGGGTGGCGCCCGCTGGCCGCGAGGTGCGCAGCTCGCTCGTCCCGGACAAGTTCGGCGGCAACATGGACACCCCCGAGATGCGCGCGGGCACCACCTGCTACCTCGGCGTGAACGTCCCGGGGGCGCTGTTCTCCGTCGGCGACGGGCACTACCGCCAGGGCGAGGGCGAGAGCTGCGGCACCGCCGTCGAGGGCGCCATGGACGTCACCCTGATCGTCGAGCTGATCAAGGGTTCGCCGTCCGCGCCCGCACCCGAGTGGCCCCGGCTGGAGCACGACGAGGACTACGCCGTGGTCGGCTCGTCACGCCCGCTGGAGGACGCGTGGCGGGCCAGCCAGGTGGGGATGGTGCGCTGGCTCGGCGAGCTCTACGGGCTGGACCCGCTGGACGCCTACCAGCTGCTCACCCAGATCAGCCGCTCGCCGCTGGCCAACGTGGTGGACACCAACTACAGCGCCGTCACGAAGATCGACAAGGCCCTGCTCCCCGCGGCCGACGCGTACGGCGGCATGCACCGCCACCTGCGCGAGCAGGCCGCGACGCTCGTCTAGACGCTCTCATCGAGGAGGAACCCGTGGACCTCGGACTCACCGGACGGACCGCGCTCGTCACCGGCGGCTCGAAGGGCATCGGCCGGGCGATCGTCGACATGCTCGCCGCGGAAGGCGCGAAGGTGGCGTTCTGCGCGCGCACCGAGGTGGACGTGAAGAAGGCCGAGGAGGAGCTGCGCGCCGGCGGGGCGGACGTCGCGGGCACGGTCCTGGACGTCGCGGACGGCCCGGCGCTCGCCGCGTGGGTGGCGGCCTCGGCGGAGCGCTTCGGCGGCATCGACGTGGCGGTGGCGAACGTGAGCGCGCTGGCGTTCGGACCGGACGACGAGACCTGGCGGAAGGCCTTCGAGGTCGACCTGATGCACACCAAGCACCTCGTGGACGCGGCGCGCCCGCACCTGGAGGCGAGCGGTGGCTCGATCGTCGCGGTGTCCAGCGTCTCCGGTCGCGAGATCGACGCGGTGAAGGACGGGTACGGCGTCATCAAGGCCGCGCTCGTGCACTACATCTCCGGGCTGGCGCTGGAGCTGGCGCCCAAGGGGGTGCGGGCCAACGTCGTGTCGCCGGGCAACGTCTACTTCGACGGCGGCTTCTGGCAGGGCGTCGAGCGGGGCAACCCGGAGCTCTTCGGGATGGCGCTGGGCCTGAACCCGACCGGCCGGATGGGCACCGCCGAGGAGACCGCCTACGCCGTCGTGATGCTCGCGAGCCCGCTGGCCAGCCGGATCTCCGGCACCAACCTGGTCGTGGACGGCGCGTTGACGAAGGGCGTGCAGCTCTGACGCGAACCGGCGCAGGGTCGCCGGTGCACGCCCGGGGCCCGCGTCGGTTGCCCGCAGGCCGTGGCGAGCTCGGCCAGCAGCGCGTCGGCCGGCTGCCGGCCTGCGCGAGCCGATCGATGGTCACACCCTGGGGGCTGATCGAGCCCCGGTCGGTCGAGATCGGGTTGAGCCCCGGGGCGCGCCGCGGATCAACCAAGCTCGGACCGGAAGAGGGTGCACCAGTCAGCCTGGCCGAGCTTGTGCAGTTCGGTGATGACGAGCACGGACGCGTCGAGCAGGAGGCGGACGAGCCATTCGCCGGGGCTCAGGGCGACCAGTCCGAGCTGTGCGTCGGTGGCCTGCCATTGGGTCGCGCCGAAGCACCGCGGTCCCGGCCTTGCGCTCCTGCCAGAAGCCGATGCCCGCGTTGAGCGCCGGCACCAGGCCGATCGCGCCCGCGTCCACCCGACTCAGCCCGTGCCGCTGGGAACGACGAGCACGTCTGACGGCGCGTGGCGCAGCATGTGCTGGGCGACGCTCCCGAGCAGGGCGTATCCCAGCGATGAACGGCCGCCGGTGCCGACGGCGACCAGGTCCGCTGCGTGGCGACGGCACAGCTCCGGCAGCAGGGTCGCGGGCCGCCCGGACTCGATCCTGATGCGTGCCGCCGGTGGTACGAGCTCGGCGGCCAGGGCCGTGATGTCTCCGCGGACCTCGTCCGCACTGGCCGCGCGGAGCTGGTCCAGTTGCTCGTCGCCGGCGCCGTGCATCCGAATCAGGGACTCGCCGAGGACCACGTTGGCGTGCACCACGATGTGATCGGCATGCGGCGTGAGGCAGGTCGCGGCCCGCGCGGCGGTCGCGGACGCGGGCGACGTGTCGACGGCCAGCACGACCGTCCGGTACGGCCCGCCGGGCGGGTTCCTGACCACCAGCACGGGCACCCGGCTCGCCCGGACGAGGTTCGCGGACGTGCTGCCCAGGAACACCTCGGCCAGCCGGTGCGCACCGTGCGCGCCGACGACGAGCAGGTCGGCATTGCCGTCGCCGGCTTCGGCGTCGATCGTCCTGGCGACGCTGCCGTGCCGGACGACGGCGGTCGCCGTGGTGCGTGCGTACTCGTCGAGGTGGGATCGCAGGCGGGTCCGGGCGAACTCGGTCAGCTCCGGGGCCAGCCCTTCGGGAACGACGTGCACGGCGGTGACGTGGGCCCGATGCTGGTCGCCGAGCTGCGCCGCCCGCCGCACGGCCTTCCCCGCCTGCGCGGAGAGGTCGGTCGCGACGAGGATCCGCCGGGGCGGTGTCGCGGATGACACCACCACCTCCTGGATCAGCGCCGTGCCCCTCGCCGTTCGTACATCCTGGCCGCGAGGACGACCCCGACGGCGGCGACGGCGACCTGCAGGACGATCTCCATCCAGTCGATGCCCGGCGTGACGGCGACGCCGACCACCTGGGCGAGGAAGGTGCCGACGATCGCGCCGATCACGCCGACCGCGATGGTCAGCCAGATCGGGATGCGCTGCCGACCCGGCACGACGAGCCGGGCCAGCGCACCGATGAGCAGGCCGACGACGAGGGCGGAGATGATGCCGGTGATCGCCATGACGTCCTCCGGTTCGATGCGGGATCTCGGTGGCGGGCGCTGCCCGTGCTCACGGTTCGGCCTGGGCGGCGTGTGTTTGTGCCGGTTCTGCCGGGGGGCCAGGTCTGCTCCCGGGGGCGAAGGCGTCGAACATGGGCCGGAGCCGGCCCGGGTCGATGAAGGCGAGGAGGCGACCGATGGCCGTCGGGTCGTCGTCGAGATCGACGTGCAGCGGCGGGCGGGTCGGGCCGGGAGCCCCGTCGGTCGCCCAGGCGAGGACCTCGGGTGGCGTGGGAACCAGGTCCAGGGCCGCGGCTCCCGGTCCGGCGAAGAAGGTCGGACGTGCACCGGGCTCGGCCGCGGACCATCCCTCGGCGGGGTTCCACACGAGGGTGCTGCCGCTGAGGAGGCCGTCCCCGGGACCGGTGACGGTGAGCCGGATGTCGATCGGGTCGACCACCACGCACACCCCGGACGAGATCGGGACCACGTCCGACAACGCCTCGCTGACCACGCTGTGCCCACGGCGCCGCGCCTCGTCGAGCACCGAGAGCCGGTAACCGTGCACCGCCGCCACGGCGTCCAGCCCGAGCGCCGCGACGAGTGCGTCGTTGTTCATCGGCTGCTCCGCTGTGCGAGGTCGGTGGTGGGTGCTCCCGTTCCGAGTGTTGAAGCTGCGAAGGAGCGTCGCCATGGGGTGCAGCACCCATCTCGGCGTGAGCAGGCATGCAGATGCGGCGGCAGATGGGGGCCGGCCCGCATGGACACCCCGACGGCGAGGCGGGGAGGCTGTGCGCATGGCGGGGCGGACCGGGCCGCAACCGCGCAGCACTGGCGGTGACGGGAGTCGCGTGGGCTGGGCCTCGGCGTTGTTCTGGCGGGTGTTCCTGCTCAACGCTCTGGTGTTCGCCGTGGGTGTCGCGCTACTGGTGGTGTCGCCTGCGACCGTGTCGGCGCCGGCGTCGGTGCGTGAGCTCGCCGTGCTGGGTCTCGGACTGGCCGTGATGCTCGGCGTCAATGCGGCGCTCCTGCGGGCGAGCCTGCGCCCGCTCGAAGGGTTGGCGACGCTGATGCAGCGGGTCGACCTGCTGCGACCGGGCGAACGCGTGTCCGTGACCGGGAACGGCGATGTCGCCCACCTGGTCACCAGCTTCAACGAGATGCTCGATCGGCTCGAGTCCGAACGCGGTGCGAGCACCGCACGGACGCTGGCGGCGATGGAGGGCGAGCGGCAACGGATCGCGCAGGAACTGCACGACGAGATCGGCCAGGGCCTCACGGCGGTGCTGCTGAGCCTGAAGCGGACGGTCGACCACGCACCGCCGGAGATGGCCGTCGAGCTCTCGTCCGTGCAGGACATCACGCGCGCCTGCCTGG
>JBFWRR010000050.1:0-44314 GCA_050248815.1 Pseudonocardia sp.
TCGGTGGTTGTGGCGGAGGGGAAACGCCCGGTCCCATCCCGAACCCGGAAGCTAAGCCCTCCAGCGCCGATGGTACTGCACCCGCCAGGGTGTGGGAGAGTAGGTCACCGCCGACATCAAACCCGAATAGATAGGGGTGTTTCGCCGGACACAGTCCGGTGGAACACCCCTATTTTATTGTCAATTGAGCGGTCGACGTCGCCCGCGCATCGTAACCATTTCGATTGCTGAGGTACGCTCGTCCTGTGAGTACCGCGGATGGTTCCGAGGGCGATCGTCCGCGACGACAGGATCGCGACGAGAAGCGCCACACGCCGACAGCACGGCGTGGTGGCCCGCAGGGCGGCGCGCGAGGCCGGGTCGGCGATGGCTGGTCGGACTCGAGGGGGCGCGACGACCTCGGTCGGCGTGCCCCGGACGGATTCGGCGTGCGCGACGGCGGGTCGCGGCGCGCGGAGTCGCGTGGCGGGGACTCGCGTGGCGGAGGCAGGACTCCCACGGGCCGGCAGGGGAACGGCGCTCGCGGGGATCGCGCAGGGGATCGCTCTGGGGATGGTCCGACTGAACGTGGCCGTTCGGATCGCCCACGCCACGCCGGCGGGCGATCCGTCGAGGACCGGCGACCCGAACGCCGCAGGAACGAGGACCGGTCGGGCGGGTGGTCCGGCGACGAGCGTCGTTCCGGGAACCGGGCGAGCGGCCGGTCCGCCGGGAGCGGCTCGCCCGCCTTCAGGTCCGGCGGACCGAGCGCGGACCGCGGTCGCGACGGCGGGTGGCCGCCTCGGCGGGACGGTGGGCAGGGGCGGCGCGAGATGCGTCCGGACGCCCATCGGACGGGTTCCGGAGGGCGGGCCGAGGGAGCCGAACGCGGCCGGGGGCCCTGGCGCTCGGGCGACGGGGCCGAGCGGCGCGGCGCGGCCGCCTGGGATCAGGGCGCGGGTGCGGGACGTGCCGGTGCCGGATGGGCGGAGTCCACGGACCGGGCGTCGGCGCGGGCCCCGGACCGGGCGACGGACGGCCGATCGCGCGGCGACCGTCGGGAGCCGCCGCGCGGCGACGGCGGCCGTGGCCCCGGGCGGGAGGAACGCTACGGGGCGCCCCGGGAGGCCGGGCGAGGCGAGCGCGCCGGCGGACCGCGCGACCGGGATGCGGCGCGCGGCGACGGCGGCCGTGGCCCCGGGCGGGAGGAACGCTACGGGGCGCCCCGGGAGGCCGGGCGAGGCGAGCGCGCCGGCGGACCGCGCGACCGGGACACGGGACGAGGCGAGCGTCGCGGCTGGGAAGAGCGTCGGGGCGGATCTGCCCGTCAGGACGACCGGCGTCGTGACGGGGGCCGCGGTCGAGCGGAGCGCTCCGGCCGTGACGGCCGGCCGCGTCCCGACCGTGAGGGTAGGCCCGCCGTCGCGCGCGTCCGCGAACCCGCACTCCCAGAGGACGTCACGTCCGGGGCGCTCGACTCGACCGTGCGGCGCGACCTGCGCGGCCTGCAGAAGGACACTGCCGATGCCGTCGCCCGCCACCTCGTCGCCGCCGGCACCCTGGTCGACGACGATCCGGAGCTGGCGCTGGCGCACGCCCGCTACGCGCGGCACCGCGCCTCCCGCATCGCCGTGGTCCGGGAGGCGGCGGGAATCGCCGCCTACCACGCCGGCGAGTGGGCCGAGGCACTCAACGACCTTCGCGCGGCCCGCCGGATGGGTGGTGGGCCGGGCCACCTGGCCGTCATGGCCGACATCGAGCGCGCCCTCGGAAGGCCCGAACGCGCGCTCGAACTGGCCCGCGATCCAGAGGCGGGCGAACTGGACGCCGCGCAGGCGATCGAGCTGACGATTGTTGCGGCAGGGGCGCGTCGCGACCTCGGCGAGACGGACGCTGCGGTCGTCGCGCTGCAGGGGCCCGCGCTCGATCCGGCTCGCCGCGACCCGTGGAGCGCGCGGCTGTTCTACGCCTACGCCGACAACCTGCTCGCCGCCGGGCGGGAATCGGACGCCGTTCAGTGGTTCGTCCATGCCGCGGACGCCGATGAGGACGGGCTCACCGACGCGGACGAGCGTCTCGCCGAGCTCACCGGGGAGCCGCCGGAGGCGGTACTGCTCGAGGAGGCCGACGGTCTCGACGACACGAGCAGCGCGGGCGTCGAGGTCGCCGGTCCGGTCGCCTCGCCCGGCACGGCGCAGGGGGATCCCGTGGCGGGCGCCGCCACCCCCGACCTGCAACCCCAGGCCGGGCAGGCGGAGGCCGGGCAGGTCGAACCTGGCGTTCAGGTGGACGCGGCGCGGCTCGACGCCGCGGACGCTGGGGACGCGGCGGACGCTGGGGACGCGGCGGACGCTGGGGACGCTGGCGCTGACAGCCCTCGGGGCCCTGGCGACGGTGCTGTGTCCGGCCAGACCGCGCTGGTCGATCCCGCGGACCTGGTGTCCGACACAGACACAGCGGACACCGCGGCAGCGGACACCGCGGCAGCGGACACCGCGGCAGCGGACACAGCGGCAGCGGACACACCCGGCACGGACACCGCGGCGACGGCCACGGCGGGAACTGCCCTCGCGGATGAGATCCCCCCTGCGCTCCCCGCGCAAGCCGACCCGGAGGGCCCCACCCATGAGTGACGACCTTCTCTCCCACCACGACGTCCTCCTCGCGGACCTCGACGGCACCCTCTACCGCGGCAGGGAGGCGATCCCGGGAGCCGTCGAGGCGGTGGCGGACGCGGCCGTGCGCGGCGTGCGCACCGTCTACGTCACGAACAACGCGTCGCGCAGGCCGGTGGAGGTCGCCACGCACCTCGCCGAGCTGGGCTTCCCCGCCCGGGCCGACGACGTCGTGACGAGTGCCCAGGCGGGCGCGGCGTTGCTGGCGCAGCGGCTCCCGGCCGGCGCACCGGTGCTGGTCGTGGGCACGGAAGCGCTGGTCGACGAGGTGCGGGCGGTCGGGCTCACGACCGCGGCGACGGCCGCGGAGGCCGTGGCGGTCGTGCAGGGCCACAGCCCCGAAACGGGGTGGCGGCTGCTCGCGGAGGCCTGCGTCGCGTTGCGCGCGGGGGCCGTGTGGGTGGCGTGCAACCTCGACCCGACGCTGCCGACCGAGCGCGGTCCGTTGCCGGGCAACGGCTCGATGGTCGCGGCGCTGCGGACGGCCACGGGCCGCGAGCCGCTCGTCGCCGGCAAGCCGGCGCCGACGTTGATGTCCGATGCCGCCCGCCGCACGGGCGCCCGGTCGGCGCTGATGGTGGGCGACCGCCTGGACACCGATGTCGAGGGCGGGCGCGCCGCCGGGCTCACGACGCTGCTGGTGCTCACGGGCATCTCGGACGGGGCGGAGCTGCTCGCCGCCCCGCCGGCGCTGCGCCCGGACCTGATCGGTGCGGATCTGGGGGCCCTGCGATACCGCCCCGAGGACCTGGCGCCGGGCCCGCGCCCGGGGTGGGCGGTCACCGCGAACGGGCAGGGCCTCGTCCTCGCGGCCACCGCGCCCGACGCCGACGTCCTCGACGCCCTGCGCGCCCTGAGCGCCGAGCACTGGGCACGGGGTGGCGGCCCGGCCCGGGTCCGGGCGGCCGACGACGCGGCGGCCGCCGCGCTGCGTGCCGTCGGCCTCGACGGCGACACCCCGGCCTCGGCTACCGTGGCCGATGCCGGCGCCGGTCGCGGCCGCTGAGCGCCGGCACACCAGACGACCGCGACCAGTGACCCGGGAGCCGTCGATGACTCCGCTCACGACTCCGCCCACCGGCGGACCTCGATGATGATCCTGAGATGACCGCGCCGACACCCGGCCCGCCCCCCGCGGCGGGCGCCACGTCCGTCACCGCGGCATCCGCCGCCGTGGCGACGGCGATGGCCGGACTCGACCACCTCGACGAGCGCCCGCTCGCCGAGCACGTCGCCGCGTTCGAACGCGTGCACGCCGCCCTGGGCGAGGCTCTCGCCGCGGGCTCCACCGGGTGACACCGGTGGCGATCCGTGCCCGGCTGGACGCCGAGCTCGTCCGGCGGGGCCTGGCCCGCTCCCGGCAGCAGGCCGCGGAGCTGATCGGTGCGGGTCGGGTGGCCGTCCGGGGCGTGCGGGCGGCGAAGCCGGCGACGGTCGTGGACCGCGACACCCCGCTCGTCGTGACCGAGTCCGACGAGCCGCAGTGGGCCTCGCGCGGCGCGCACAAGCTGATCGGCGCGCTGGACGCGTTCGGCCTGCCCGCGGACGGGCTGCGCTGCCTGGATGCGGGCGCGTCCACCGGCGGGTTCACCGACGTCCTGCTGGCGCGGGGCGCGGCGGAGGTGGTGGCGGTCGACGTCGGCTACGGGCAGCTGGACTGGCGGTTGCGCAGCGATCCGCGGGTGCGGGTGCACGACCGCACGAACGTCCGGGCACTCACGCCGGACGACATCGGGGGGCCCGCCGACCTGACGGTGGCAGATCTGTCGTTCATCTCGCTGCGCACGGTGCTGCCCGCGTTGATCGCGTGCACAACGCCGGAAGGGACCCTGCTGCCGATGGTGAAGCCGCAGTTCGAGGTGGGCCGGGAACGCCTCGGATCCGGCGGGGTGGTCCGGGACCCGAGCCTGCGCCGGGCCGCCCTCGTCGAGGTCGTGGCTGCCGCCCGGGCGCAGGGACTCGCGCTGCGCGGGGCGGTGGCGAGCCCGCTGCCGGGGCCGTCGGGCAACGTCGAGTTCTTCCTGTGGCTGGACCGCCGCGGTCCCGACGTCGACGACGCGGTGCTCGGGGCGGCCGTGGAGGCGGGTCCGTGATGCGTGAGCTGATGCTGATCCTGCACACGGGCCGCAAGGCGAACCGGCGGACGGCCGCGGCGGTGGCGCAGCGGCTCGCCGCGAGCGGGGTGCGGCTGCGGGTCGTCGCCGACGAATGGGCGGACGTCTTCTGCGAGGACCTTCCTGCGGCCCTGCGGCCGCGGATCGTGGAGGGGCGGCCGGGCTGCGCGGAGGGTGCGGAGGCGGTGCTGGTCCTCGGCGGGGACGGCACGCTGTTGCGGGCCGCGGAGATGGCCCGGCCGACCGGCGTGCCGCTGCTGGGGGTCAACCTCGGCCGGGTGGGCTTCCTCGCCGAGGTCGAGGAGGCGTCGCTGGACGGCGCGCTGGACCGGCTCGTGGAGGGTGGCTACGACGTCGAGGAGCGGATGACGGTCGACGCGTCGGTCCGGGTGGACGGCGAGATCGTCGCGCGGACATGGGCGCTGAACGAAGCGTGCGTGGAGAAGCGCAGCCGCGGACTCATCCTCGAGGTCGTGCTGGAGCTCGACGGGCGCCCGGTGTCCAACTTCGGCTGCGACGGCGTGATCTGCTCCACCCCCACCGGATCGACGGCGTACGCGTTCTCCGCGGGCGGCCCGATAGTCTGGCCGCAGGTGGAGGCGCTGCTGCTGGTCCCGAGCAACGCGCACGCGCTCTTCGCGCGCCCGATGGTGATCTCGCCGTACAGCGAGGTGGCCATCGAGGTCGATGCGAACGGGGCGCCGGCCATCCTGGACTGCGACGGTCGCCGGACGATCGACCTGCCGCCGGGTGCCCGGGTGGAGCTGGCCCGGGGTGCACAGCCGGTGCGGATGGTGCGGCTGGACGGTCAGCCCTTCGCGGACCGTCTGGTCCGCAAGTTCGACCTGCCCGTCCGGGGATGGCGCGGCGCACCGCACCCGTGACCCGCGGGGGTGTCGGGGCCTGCCCGTAGGCTCGGCGCCATGCTGGCCGAGATGCGGATCCAGGGCCTCGGCGTGATCGACGACGCCACCCTGGAGCTGGATCCGGGCTTCACCGTGCTCACCGGGGAGACCGGAGCGGGCAAGACGATGGTCGTCACGGGCCTGGCGCTGCTCGGAGGGGGGCGTGCCGAGTCGTCGCGGGTGGCGGACGGCGCGCGGCGCGCGCTCGTCGAGGGTCGCTTCGTGGGCGACGAGCGGGTGCTGACCCTCGCGGACGACGTCGGTGCGGACACCGACGAGGACGGCAGCGTCATCGCGGCCCGCACGGTCGGCACGGACGGGCGGTCGCGGGCGCACCTGGGCGGGCGGTCGGTCCCGGTCGGTGTGCTCACCCGACTGGCGGAGGCGAGCCTCGCGGTCCACGGCCAGAACGACCAGCTGCGGCTGCTGCGGCCCGCTGAGCAGCGGGCGCTGCTGGACCGCTTCGCCGGGCCGGCGGTCACCGAGCCGCTGGAGCGCTACCGGTCGGTGCGGACGCAGTGGTCCGCGGCCGTGGCGGAGCTCGCCGCGCGTCGCGACGGAGCCCGGGCGATGGCCCGGGAGGCCGACCTGCTGCGCCACGGGCTCACGGAGATCGAGGCCGTCGCGCCGCAGCCGGGGGAGGACCGGGCGCTGCTGGAGCAGGCGCGCCGGCTGGCCGCGGCGGACGACCTGCGCACCGCGGCGGCCACCGCCCGCGCGGTGCTCGCCGGCGCGGACGACGGCGCCGAGCCGGGGGCGTCCAGCCTGCTCGGCGAGGCGCGCCACCGGCTCGGCTCCTCCGGCGACCCGGAACTGGTCGCTCTCGAGCCGCGGCTGGACGAGGCGATCGCCCTGCTCGGAGACGTCGCGGGGGAGCTCACTGGCTACCTGGAGCGCCTCGACGCGGACCCGGAACGGCTGGCGGAGGTGCTGTCGCGACAGTCCGAGCTGAAGGCGCTCACCCGCAAGTACGCCGCGGACGTCGACGGGGTGCTGGAGTGGGCGGCCCAGGCCCGGGCACGGCTGGGCTCACTGGACACCTCGGACGAGGCGCTGGCCGAGCTCGCGGCCCGCCGGGACGCGCTGGCCGCCGAGCTCGCCGGTCATGCGGCGCAGGTGTCGAAGGCCCGCGAGGAGGCCGCCCAGCGCCTCGCCGACGACACCACCGCCGAGCTCGCCGGGCTCGCGATGCCCGACGCCCGGCTGCTGGTGGACGTGGCCGGGTCGGACGCCCGGGAGGGTGCGGCCGACGCGCTCCAGGTCGGGGGCCGCTGGCTCACGGCAGGCCCGGACGGGGTGGACGACGTCGAGCTGCGGCTCGTCGCGCATGCGGGGGCGGCCCCCCAGCCGTTGCACAAGGGCGCGTCCGGGGGCGAGCTGTCGCGGGTGATGCTCGCGCTGGAGGTGGCGCTCGCGGGGGCCGACCCGGTGCCGACGATGGTGTTCGACGAGGTCGACGCCGGGGTCGGCGGGCGGGCCGCGGTGGAGATCGGGCGACGGCTCGCACGGCTGGCCGCGCGCCACCAGGTCGTGGTCGTCACCCACCTGCCGCAGGTGGCCGCGTACGCGGATCGTCACCTTGTGGTCCGGAAGGCTGTGCGGGGCAGCGGTGCGACGGGGGTCACCCGCAGCAGCGTGCGCACCCTGGGGGAGGACGAGCGGATCGCGGAGCTGGCGCGGATGCTCGCGGGCCTGGACGACACCGACACCGGTCGCGCCCACGCCGGGGAGCTGCTCGCCGCGGCGCGGGCCCACCGCGAGGCGGACCGGGCGCGGCCGCGGGGCCGGCGCCGGGGCAGGCAGCGCCCCGATCCGGGAGGGGCGGCCGGTCGCTGAGCGGGCTGTACGCCCCGGCCGGGGCTCGCCGCAGGTGGCTCGAGGCCGCGATCGCGCTGCTGGTGTGCACCGAATCGCGGCCCGACGACCCCTACCTCGACATCTCCCGGCTGACCGGGGACACCGGTTTCGAGCCTGCCTTCGACGCCGTCGCGGCGGTCGCCCACTACGCAGCCTGGCGAACCGACAACCCGCGCCGAGTGCGGCCCGATCGGGCGCGGGAGGCCCCGATCGGCACGGCGTGTTGACGGCACGTGACCGGCAGTGGCTGCCAGAGTGCCCGGCATGAAGCTCCCCGGCCTGCTCCGCTCACGGCCCGTGCTTCCCGGCCTGGCGGCCACCGCCCGTGTCGACCGGCGCGTCGAGGCGGTGGCGCGCCGGATCAAACCGGGTGAGATCGCGGTGATCGACGTCGCCGACCTGGACCGGGCCACCGCCGAGACGCTCGTCGAGGCCGGGGTGGTGGCGGTGGTCAACGCGTCCCCGTCGATCTCCGGGCGCTACCCGACGCTCGGCCCGGAGGTGCTGATCGACGCCGGGATCGTGCTGGTCGACGGCGTCGGACCGGAGATCATGACGCTCGCCCGGGACGGGAGCCGGCTGCGCGTGCTCGACGGCGACGTCTACGCGGGGGAGATCCGGCTCGGCTCGGGCACCGTCCAGGACGCGGCGAGTGTCGCCGCGGCGACGCAGGTCGCCCGCGACGGGATGACCCACCAGCTGGAGGCGTTCGCCGCGAACACCATCGAGCTCATGCAGCGCGAGCGGGCGTTGCTGCTCGACGGCGTCGGCGTGCCGGACGTGGACGTGGCGATCGCGGGCCGTCAGGTGCTGGTGGTCGTGCCGGGACCCGGCCACCTGGACGAGCTGGCGCGCCTGCGCGGGTACGTGCGCGAGCACCGGCCCGTCGTGATCGGGGTCGGGGCGGGTGCGGACGCGGTGATGGCGACCCTGGGCCGTCCGGACCTGGTCGTCGGCGATCCCGCCGACGTGTCGGACGCGGCACTCACCAGCGGTGCGGACATCGTGCTCCCTGCCTTCCCGGACGGCCACACACCCGGCCTGCACCGGGTCCAGGATCTCGGGGCGGGCGCGGTGACCTTCCCCAGCACCGCCAACCCGGAGGATCTCGCCCTGCTGCTCGCGGCCCACCACGGCGCTTCCCTGATCGTGACGGTGGGCCTGTCGACGGGCATGGCGGAGTTCCTGGACCGCGGTCGCTCCGGTGTCAACGCCTCGACGTTCCTCACCCGCCTGCAGCTGGGCGGCCTTGTCGTCGACAGCTCGGTGATCACGACGCTGCAGCGCAGCCGCGTGCCCACCGTGGCCGTCGTGCTGCTGGTGCTGGCGGTCCTCGCGGTCGTGGCCGCCGCCCTGGCCGTGTCGAGCGCCGGGGATGCGGTGCTGACCTGGTTGCAGCAGTCGTTCACGACCCTGCTCGGCCAGCTCGGGGGGTGGTGGAGGTGATCTCCATGCGCTACCACGCGATCTCGCTGGCGGCGGTGTTCCTCGCGCTGGCGATCGGCGTGGTGCTCGGCGCCGCCGGGGTCTCGGACCGGCTGCTGAGCGCCGTGGCCGTGGACCGCGAGGATCTCGCCGTCCAGGTGCACGACCTGACCGCGGAGAACGAGAGCCTGGCGGGTGCCCGGCGCGCCGCCGACGAGTTCGTCGCGCGCACCGGCGCCGCGACCGTTCGCGGTTCGCTCACCGGTCAGACGGTCGTGCTGGTGACGCTCGGCGCGGACGCGGCGGACCGGGACGCGATCGTGGAGCTGGTGAAGGCCGGGGGCGCCACCTACACCGGCGAGGTGGGGCTCACCGAGGCGGTCGCCGACCCGGCCCGGTCGGCCCAGCTGCGCGAGCTGACGGCGTCACTGCTGCCGACCGGGGCGCAGCTGCCCGCGGCCGCCGACACCGGAAGCCTCGCGGGCGGCCTGCTCGGCGGGGTGCTGCTGGCCCCCGGCGGTCGACCCCAGTCGACCCCGGAGCAGGCCGCGGCGGTGCTCGGCGGGCTCGCGGCCGCGGGGTTCGTCCGGCCGGGGCAGGCCCCCGCGCCCGCCAACCTGGTGCTCGTGCTCACCGGCGGTGCCCTGCAGGGCACCGACGCCGCGGAGTCGGCGTCGGTGACGGCGCGGCTCGCGGCCCAGCTGGACCGCGCGGGCGGTGCCGTCCTGGCGGGCCGCGCGGGCTCCGCCGACACCACCGGCGCGATCGGTGTCGCCCGGGCCGACACGGGGATCGCCACGTCGGTGTCGACCGTCGACGACGTCGGATCCGGCCCCGGGCGGGTATCGGCCGTTCTGGCCCTGCGCGAACAGCTCGACGGCCGGGCCGGTAGCTACGGCACCGCCGCGAGCGCGCAGGACGGTGCCACTCCGTCGGTCTGACGGTCTCTCGACGGTTCCTTGACCGGCCCTCGACGATCCACGCCGGCGTTTCCACTCGATCGGGTGATCACCTGGTAATTCGGTGCGCGCGTGTGCCGAGGCCGTGCCTAGCGTCGATGACACGTTCCGACCTGGAACGTCCGGTCGCCGACCGGCCGAAGAAGGGGGATGACCGTGTCGAAGACGCTGTCCACGAAGGATCTCGAAGCACTGCGTACCGCTGCCCGGAAGATGGCCGCGCAGCAGTCCCGGACGAAGGCGCCCAAGCCGAAGAGCGCCGACGCCTACTACTACGTCCGCTGATCAACCCTGGTGGGCACGCCCGTGTCGGGTGTGCCCACCACCTCGCCCTGAGCACGGTTCCGTGTTCGTTCCGTTTCATCCAGGGGGGATGATGAAGGTCGGATTCCTGGGCCACAACGGGTTCGCGCTCGGTGACCCCGACGCGCCGGTCCTCGTGGACCCCATTCTCTTCGCCCGGTACGGGGAGGAGTACACGTCGAGCCCGGTGGAGATCTACCCGCCGCGGGTCATCCTGGCCGACCGGATACCGGCACCGGCGGCGGTCGTCGTCTCCCACGAGCACTCCGACCACTTCCACCTGCCGTCGCTGGACCTGCTGCCCCGCACGACGCCGATCGTCGTCGGACCGCAGATGATCCAGGCGGTCGTCGACTGCGTCGAGCACCTCGGCTTCACCGTCCACCGCCTGCCCTTCGGCAAGGAGGCGGTGTTCGGCGACGTGGCGCTCACGCTCCACCCGGCGGGCGCGGGCACCGTGCTGTGGGAGAGCCGCGTCAGCCAGGTGCACGCGCGCCCCGCGCGGCCGTCCGGGCTCGGCGGGCTCTTCCTCGGGATCGACGCGCTGGTCTCCGAGTCGTTCGTCGAGTCGGTCGAGACCGGCGCCGTCCCGGCTCCGGTGGCGATCGCGGTCAGCAACAACGCACAGATCACCCCGCCCGGCGTCTTCGGTTCGCTCGACGTGCTGACCCGCGCGGACCTCGACACCGCGGCGTCCGGGCTCCCCGACCGCCCGGTGCAGCACGGGCTGCGCATCCTGCACGAGATCCTCGACGGCACGATCCGGCAGTGCTCCGCGTTCCGCGGGGCCGACCTGCTGATCTGCGGGGGCGGCTTCCTGAAGGACTACGAGGAGATGGGCCCGTTCCCGTTCTCCGAGCAGCGCGACCTGGCCCGGGCCGCGCAGGCGCTGGTCAGCGACATCCAGGTGATCGGCCCGGAGCCCGGCGACCGCTACGACGTCGTGGACGGGCGGCTGCGGCCGGACGGGCGGGTCGGCTGGATCGACACGGACCGGGAGCGGTTCGCGGCGCTGCGTGCCCGGCGGGCGGGCTTCCTGGCCTCGGCGCGGAGCATCCCGATGAAGCGGATCGTCCGCGACGTCACGGCGGCGTCCGAGGCGGGGGCGGTCGACGCGGTGCAGCGCGGCCTCGGCTACCTCGCGAAGGTGATCCTGCTGGCCGAGCTCGGCGGCCGGATGCTGGCCGGGCACGGGTCGCGGGGCGACACGACGCCGATGCTCGTCCGGCTGCTGGGCGAGCACGCCACCGGGAACGCCGCCTTCGCGCTCGACCTGCGGGCGGGGGGATTCGTGCGGGTTCCCGTCCCGTCGTTGGACGAGGCACTGTCCGGCTACCCGTTCGGGATCGTCGTGCACGCCGTCGACCTCGCCGCCGTCCTGTCCGGGGAGCTGCAGATCTGGGACGTCGTGGGCGTCGGGATGCGGTCCTGGTACGAGGGTGAGTCGTTCGGCTCGCCGGTCGCCCTCATGTTCGACGCGTTCGGCGAGCAGGTCCGGCCGGACATCGCGTGTCGCGTCTACGCCGGGCAGCTGGCCGGGCTCGAACCGCGTCCGGAGCGTGTGTGATGGCCACCGGCGCGACGTTCATCGGCCACCAGTCCTGGCTGGTCACGATCGGGGACACGCACCTGCTCGTCGACCCGGTGCTGACCGACGCCTTCGGGAACTCGCCGCACGTGAGGTTCCGGATCGAGCCCGCGCGCCGCGTCGCACCGGACCGGCTCCCGCGGATCGACGCCGTGGTGGTCAGCAACGAGCATCTCGACCACTTCCACCTGCCGTCGCTGCGGGCGCTCGATCGGTCCGTGCCGGTGCTCGTGCCGGTCACGATGCCCACGGTGTGCACCGACGTGCTGCGCGAGGACGGGTTCGACGTGCGCCCGGTCACGCGCGACGAGGAGGTCACGATCGGTTCCGCGGGCGTCCGGCTGCTCGCGGGTCCCGCGGACGTCCCGGTCTGGGAGAGCCGGGTCGCGAGCGTGTGGATCGGACGCCCCGGCCGGCCCGACACCGGTGTCCTGGTGCAGTCCGACACGCTGCTCGGCCCGGACGCTGCGGCGTTCTCCCCGGAGATCCTGCTCGTCACGCACAACGCGCAGGTGCCACCGCCGGGGCACGCGGGCGCCTTCGACAACATGCTGCCGCTGCCGCCGGAGCAGCCCGCCCAGACACTCGGGCTGAGCATCCTCCACCACGTCCTCGACGAGGCACTCCGCGCGGTGGGCGGTGCACGCCATGTCGCGTTCAGCGGCGGGGGATACGCCCAGGAGCCTGCCCGGCACGGCCCCTTCTGCTGGTCGGACTTCGCCGAGCTCGCCGACCTGGCGAACGCGCTGTCGCTGCACGACGCAGTGGTCGGCCTGGCGCCCGGCGAGCGGCTCACCCCCGGCCGGGAGCCGGTCGTGGACGCCGTGGACTGGATCCTGCCGCCGGAGCAGGCCGGCCCGGACCCGGCGGACCCGCGGACGGTCGAGTTCGACGAGCTCGGCCCGCTGGTGCACCGGGCCGTCGACGACGCGGACCGGGCACTGATCGGCGTGGAGCTCGCCGAGCTGGCCCCGCTGCTGCTGCTCTCGCCGCTCGGGCGTTCGCTGGTGAACGTCCACGAGTACCTCGGCAGGCCCACGGGTCCGCTGCGGTGCGCCGTGCATCTGCGGGGGTTCGGCCCGGAGGGCGACCGTGTCGTCGCACTCGACGTCAACACCGCCCGGTTCGAGTCGACCGCGCTGTCGCTGCGCGACGCGCTGTTCACCGTGCCGTCGGGCGTCGACGTGTGGGCGAGTGACCTCGCCGCAGTGCTGCGGGGCGAGCTGCACGTCTGGGAGCTGGCCGTGTCCCGGATGCGCCAGTGGTACGTGAACGACCGGCTCGACTCGCCCGTCGGGTTCCTCTACGGATGTCTGAGCGAGCAGCTGCGCCCGGACCTCGCCCACCGGCTCTACCGGCCCGCCGTGCCGTGCTGAACCAGATCGTGGTCGTCGGGCCGCCCGGCGCCGGGAAGAGCACGTACGCGCGGGCGGTGGGCGAGCGACTGCGCCTGCCTGTGATCCACGTCGACCGCGACCGGGCCGGGCTCTACGGCGCGGACCACTGCGAGGACGCGGCCCGCGAGGCCTACCGGTGCGGCGGTGCCGAGGGCCTGCACGCCTACGAGTCGCCGTTCGAGCTCCGGGTGCTGCGGGCGTTCGTCGGTTCGGGCGCGCTGGCGGTGCTCGACACGGGGGGCGGGCTGCTCTGGCAGCGGCGCCGTCGGCTCGACGACGAGCTGCGGCGCTGCCTGATCGCGGCGCAGTGCGTGGTGCTGTGCCTGCCCGGCGGGCTCTCCGGCCGCGGTCGCGGCCGCGGCGGTGCTCGCCGCGGTCCGGCGCCGGACCGCGGCGAACCGGTGCTGCGCGCGCGCCTGCTCGATCGGGCCGCCACGGACCAGGCGGTCGCGGACTGGCTGGAGCGCGGCGGGTTCGAGGTGGTGCGCCGGGTGCTCGCCGCGGCGCGCTCGCTCGGCCGGATCGCCGATCTCGTCATCGATACCAGCGACACCAGCGACACCAGCGACACCAGCAGAGTCGTCCCACTGCGCGGTGGACGGCCGGGATGAGGGCGGTGTTCGCGCCGCTGCGCCACCGGGGATTCCGGCGGGTCTGGACCGGCCAGCTGGTGAACGTCGTCGGGGACGCCGTGTTCGTGGTGGCGGTCCCGCTGTACCTGCTCCCACGCCCGGACGCAGCCACCGCGATCGGGTCGGTGCTCGCCGCGGCCGCGCTGGGTGGTGTGGTGTCGCTCCTGGTGGGCGGTGCACTCGCGGACCGTCACCGGCGAAGCCGCATCATCGTCGGGTCCGACCTGGTACGTGCCGCCGGGTTGGGGCTGGTGTTGCTCGCCGGGCCGCAGGGCTCGCTGTGGCTGCTCGTCGCCGGGGCGGCGACGACCGGGATAGGGGCGGGGGTGTATCGGCCCGCCTACCTCGCCCTGCTGCCGACGCTCGTCCCGGCGTGCGAACTCGCCGGAGCCACCGCGCTGCGCTCGCTGACCTCCCGTTTCGCAGGTGTGCTCGGGTCCCTGCTCGGCGGGCTGCTGGTCGTGTGGTGGCAGCCGCGGGCCGTGCTCGCCCTGGACCTGGTCACGTTCCTGGTGAGCATCCTGACCCTGGTCGGGTTGGCCGACCGCGCACCGGAGCGTGGCAACGGCGGGTCGCTGGCCAGGGACGTCGCCGACGGCGTGCGCTTCGTTCTGCGACGGCCGTGGATGAGCGCGGTCATGGGTCAGGGGATGCTGCAGGTGGCGCTCGTCAGCGGCCCGGTGGCCGTCTGCCTGCCGCTGCTGCTCGGCGCGCACGGTGCCTGGTACGGCATCGCGCTGGCCGCCGAGGCGGCCGGGGCGATCGGCGGCGCGTCCCTCGCGGCGACCCGCGGCTCCACCCGGCCCGGTCTCGTCGCGCTGCTCGCGCTGCTCGCCCAGGCCCCGCAACTGCTCGCGATGGCACTGGGTGCCGGGCCACCGCTGCTCGTCGCGGCGTCGGCGCTCGCCGGTGTCGGTGCGGCGGTCTTCGCCGTCGTGTGGACCACGGCGCTGCAACGTCAGGTCCCCGCGGACCACCTGGGGCGGGTGATGGCGATGGACCAGCTCACCGCCACGGCCCTGAGCCCGGTCGGCCTGGCCCTGGCCGGATGGGCGGTCGCCGGGCTGGGCGTGGCGCCCGTGGCCTGGTCCGCCGCCGCCGTGCTGGTCCTGTCCGTGCTCGCCGTACTCCCCGTACCGCGGGTGCTGACCTTCGGGCGTCCCGTCCCGGATGCCGCGGCGTCCCGCCCCCGTTGACCTCGGCCGGCCCGGACCCGGCGGACCCCCGCGCGTCCGCCGGGCCCGGCACGGCGACTCGTCGAGGGCTCAGCCGAAGAACGCGTCGACCGCGTACTGGTCGGGCCGGTGGTAGGTGTGCACGATCCGCCCGTCGACGATCTGGTGGGCCAGCACCTCGACGCACGCCAGCCGGCGCCCGCCGTGCTCGGCGGTCACCTCCTGGACGTGCACGGCGCCCCAGTCGTCGCCCATCAGCGCGAGCAGCTTCACCCGCAGCGTGCCGCCGGACAGCTCGAAGGAGCGGCGCAGGAAGCCGACGATCGCCTCGGGCCCCTTGTACTCCCCGGCGATGGTGCCGCGCCCCGGCAGCTCCCAGACCGCGTCCTCGGCGAAGTGGGCGGGCAGCGCGGCGAGGTCGCCGCTGGTGAACGCGTCGTGCAGGCGGCGGACCAGGGCGGCGTTGGGGTGCTCGCTCATCGGAACTCCTCGTCTCGGGCCCCGGCCGTCCGGGGCGTGCGGGAGAGGATCCGGTGTCGTGGCCGCCGCGACATCGGCCGAACGGCCGGGTTAGGGGCGGCGGCCCCCGCGACCGTCCCCCTGTGGCGTCAGGGGGTGAGGCGGCCCGCGAGCTGGGTCCGGTTCGCCGCTCCCGTCTTGGCCAGCAACGCCTCGACGTGGCCCTTCACCGTGCGGGGGGCGAGGTGCAGCCGCTGCGCCACCTCCTTGTTCGTCATCCCCCGCGCCACCAGCAGGAGCACGTCCATCTCGCGGCTCGTGACGCCGAGCCGCACGAGGTGGCCGGGCACCGTCGCGTCGCCCCGCCCGGCCCGCCGCCGCCGCACACCCGCGCGGGCCGCCAGCGCCCGGCAGGCCCGGGCGAAGCCGCCGTGGCCGTGCTCCTCGGCCCATTCCGCAGCCAGTACCGTCCACGTCGCCGGGTCACCCCATCCGTCGGCCAGCGCCGCCGGGGCGGCCAGCCGGCGCGCCAGGTGCGCCCACCCGGCCGCGGCCGGGACCTCGGCGAGCCGCTCCTCGGCACGCGCGCAGGCGGCAGCGGCGCCGCCACGGTCGCCGTCGCGTCCGAGCGCCACCGCCGCCGCGAGCGCCCGCATCCCCTCCGCGAGCGGGACGACCCGCAGCTCCGGTACGTCCGTCTCGGCGCGTGCGGTCCGGCCGCCGTCCCCGTCGGCGTCGGCGAGCGTGGCCACGAGCGGCCACGCGAACCACGGCGGGTAGGGCCGGACGTCGCCGACCCTGCGCAGGGCCGCGATCCCGTCGCACCACAGGGCGGTCGCCCGCGGCACGTCGTCGGTGAGCAGGGCGAGGAGCCCCTCGCAGACGGTGCAGAGCAGCCCGTCGATCTCCGGATCCTGCGGGGCCAGCCGCCGCGCCTCCGCGGCGGCCGTCGCGGCCTCGGCGCCCCGGCCGGCCGCTGCATGGGCCTGGCCGACCAGCACCCATGCGAACGCCTCCTGACGGCGCGCACCGAGCCTGCGCGCGGCGTCGAGCATGCCGCGGGCCCGCGGCAGCGCCAGCTCGGGCTCGAACCGGACCCCGTGCACCGCGGCCAGCTGCAGGTCGACAGCGGTGACCAGGCCCGGCGCCGCGGCGTCGACCGCAGCCTGGCGGGCGCGGAGCATCGGCTCCAGGTCCAGGGAGCGCAGCTGCGCGACGGTCGCGAGCTCGTGCAGCGCCCGCGCACGCCACAGGGCGAGCCCGCCGTCCTCCGCGGTGACGACGGCGCGCCGGAACCATGCCTGCGCCGCGACCAGGTCGCCGCGGCGCGCGAGCCTGCCGAGCACCTCCATCGCCTCGCAGCGCGCAGCGGCGTCCGACCCGTCGGGGTCGACGGGGCCGTCCAGCACCGCCGTCGCCGCCGCCTCCGCCGCGGTCCACTCGCCCCGTTCCAGCGCCACGAGCGCGGCCAGGGCGGCCGTCGACGGCGCTCCGGGGAAGGCCGCGCCCAGCGTCGCGACGCGGTCGGCGGCGTCCGCCCAGCGGCCCTGACCTGCGGTGGCGCGCACGACCGCCGCACCGAGCGCGCGCCGCCGGTCGGCGGTGCCGGGCAGCCGGGCCAGCTCGGCGTCGACGGCGTCGGCGTCGGCGAGCGCCGCGTCCGCGTCGCCTGCGAGGGCGTCGGCGAGGACCCGCAGCTCGCGCAGCTCCACCCGCATCGAGGCCGGGGCGACGGCGAGCGCCTCGCGCAGGATGCGTGCGGCGGTGGCCGGCAGGCCGCGGTCGAGGTCGCGGCGCGCGGCCCGACCGAACAGGTCGGCGGCGACGGCCGGTCGCCGGGCGCGCATCGCGAGCGCGGCCGCCGCGTCGAGGTCCTCGGGCTCCGGATCCGCCGCGAGCAGGTCGAGGAGTGTGTCCGCGAGCTCCCGGGCGCGCGCGGGCGGGACGGCGTCGAGCACGGCCTGGCGCAGCAGCTCGTGTCGGAAGGCGCCGCGGAACGCGCCGCTCGCGGCGAGCAACCCGGTGGCCGTCGCGGAGCGCAGCGCCGCGAGCACGGCCTCCTCCGGCAGGCGCAGCGCCGTGGCCAGCGGGCCGGGGGCGGCGACGGGTGTCGGGCCGAGCAGCGCCACCGCCTCCAGCACCGGACGGGCGGGGCCGAGGCGGTCGAGCTGGGTGGCGACGGAGTGCGCGAGCGTGGCGGGGATCACGTCGCGGTCCGCGTCGCAGACCCATCCGTCCTCGACCCGGCGCAGCGAGCCGTCGGCCCGCAGCGTCGCGACGATCTCCTCGATCCACAGCGGATGACCACCCGCCCGGTGGACGGCGACGCGCAGCGCGTCCGGCAGCGCCGCGGCCGGGGTGTCGAGCAGGGTGGCGAGCAGGTCCGCAACGGCGCCGTCCGTCAGGGGGCCGAGCGCGACCAGCGCGACCGTCCGCTGGTCGGCGAGTCGCTGCACCCGCTCGTGCGCCGGGCCGGCGGGGCGCAGCGTCAGCACGGTCCGCAGGTGGCCGCGCGCGATCAGGCAGTCGACGGCGTCGAGGGTCTCGGCGTCGGCCCAGTGCAGATCCTCGAGGACCAGGGTGGGCTCGCCGGGGACCAGATCCAGCAGGCGCGCGAGGGCGTCGGCGAGGACCACGGGATGGGCCGGAGCGGCCCCGGCCCCGCCGTCTACCCCGCTCCCCCCGCCACCGTCGATCAGGCCGGGGAGCAGGGCGGCGAGCACCCGACGGTGCGTGCGCAGCGCCGACGAGTGCGGGTCGGCACCGAGCCGGACCGCGGCCAGCGCGAGCTCGACCAGGGGGCGCAGCGGTGGGGCGGGCGGCCGGGTCGCCGCCCCCAGGGCCACCGCGGGCACGTCGGCGAGCGCGGCGCGCACGAGCGCCGACTTCCCGATCCCCGCCTCCCCGACGACGGCCAGGCAACCGTGCGCCCGACGCGTGAGCTCGGCCAGCTCGGGTTCCCGGCCGGCGAGCCGCCCGGCAGGCGACCCGAGCGCCCTGGTGGTGGACACGCGCCCAGTGTCGTCCAGGGTCGTCCCGGGTCGGTCCACGCCCCGACCCGGGCGTCCGGCACCGGCTGTAGGCTGAGGTTCCGTGCAGACCCGGGCCACTCGTCACCTGTTCGTCACCGGCGGGGTCGCGTCCTCGCTGGGCAAGGGCCTCACGGCGTCGAGCCTGGGGCAGCTGCTCACCGCGCGGGGCCTGCGGGTCACGATGCAGAAGCTCGATCCCTACCTCAACGTCGATCCCGGCACGATGAACCCCTTTCAGCACGGCGAGGTGTTCGTCACCGAGGACGGTGCCGAGACCGATCTCGACATCGGCCATTACGAGCGCTTCCTGGACCGCAACCTCCACGGGCGGGCGAACGTCACCACCGGCCAGGTGTACTCGTCGGTGATCGCGAAGGAGCGGCGCGGGGAGTACCTGGGCGACACGGTGCAGGTCATCCCGCACATCACGAACGAGATCAAGGACCGGATCCTCGCGATGGCCCGCCCGGACGCGGACGGGGAGGCCCCGCACGTGGTGATCACCGAGGTCGGCGGCACGGTGGGCGACATCGAGTCGCTGCCGTTCCTCGAGGCCGTGCGCCAGGTCCGCCACGACGTCGGGCGCGACCACTGCTTCTTCCTGCACGTCTCCCTGGTGCCCTACCTCGCGCCGTCCGGGGAGCTCAAGACCAAGCCCACCCAGCACTCCGTCGCCGCCCTGCGCAACATCGGCATCCAGCCGGACGCGCTGGTGCTCCGCGCGGACCGGGAGATCCCGGACGCGATGAAGCGCAAGATCAGCCTCATGTGCGACGTCGACCTGGACGGCGTCGCCGCGGCCCCGGACGCGCCGTCGATCTACGACATCCCGAAGGTGCTGCACGGCGAGGGCCTCGACGCGTACGTGGTGCGCCGCCTCGGCCTGCCCTTCCGGGACGTGGACTGGACGGTGTGGGGCGACCTGCTCGACCGCGTCCACCACACGGGGGAGACGGCGCGGATCGCGCTGGTCGGCAAGTACGTGGACCTGCCCGACGCGTACCTGTCGGTCACCGAGGCGCTGCGGGCGGGCGGGTTCGCGCACCGTGCGCGGGTGGAGATCACCTGGGTGGCCTCGGACGCGTGCGAGACCCCCGCCGGCGCCGCGGCCGCCCTGGAGGGCATGGACGGCGTGCTGATCCCCGGCGGGTTCGGCGTGCGCGGCATCGAGGGCAAGCTCGGTGCGATCCGCCACGCCCGCACCCGGGGGATCCCCGCGCTCGGGCTGTGCCTCGGCCTGCAGTGCATGGTCATCGAGGCCGCCCGCGACCTGGGCCTGGAGGGGGCCAACTCCAGCGAGTTCGATCCGCGCACGCCGCACCCGGTGATCTCGACGATGGCCGACCAGCGCGACGTTGTCGCGGGCGAGCGCGACATGGGCGGCACGATGCGGCTGGGCTCCTACCCGGCGTCGTTGCGACCCGGGAGCCTCGTCGCGCAGGCGTACGCCACCACGGACGTCTGCGAGCGCCACCGCCACCGCTACGAGGTCAACAACGTCTACCGGGAGCAACTGGAGGAGTACGGGCTCGCGATGAGCGGGACGTCGCCGGACGGCTCGCTGGTCGAGTTCGTGGAGCTCACGCCCGATCGCCACCCGTTCTTCGTCGGCACCCAGGCCCACCCCGAGCTGAAGAGCCGCCCGACGCGGCCGCACCCGCTGTTCCGCGCGTTCGTGGCGGCCGCGCTGCGCTACCGCGCCGAGGACCGGCTGCCCGTCGAGCTGCCCACGCGCGACGGGGTTGCACCGGCCGCCGTGCCGTCCTGACCGCGTCCCTGACAGGCTGTCGGCATGGCACGTCACGACTTCCCCGTGCGGGGCACGAGCGACGTCCACGTGGGCCGCGTCATGGCGCTGCGGGCGGACGAGGTGGAGATGCCCGGTGGCCGCGTCGCGACGCGGGAGATCATCGAGCACGGCGGCGCCGTGGCCATCGTGGCGATGGACCCGGACGACCGGCTGATCCTGCTCCACCAGTACCGTCACGCCGTCGGGCGGCGGTTGTGGGAGCTGCCCGCGGGCCTGCTCGACGTCGCGGGGGAGGACCCCCTGGAGGCGGCGAAGCGGGAGCTGGCCGAGGAGGCGGGGCTCACCGCTGCGGACTGGGCGGTGCTCGTCGACATCGTGCCCTCGCCCGGTTTCTCCGACGAGTCGGTGCGTGCCTACCTGGCCCGCGATCTGACGGAGGTGGGCCGTCCGGCGCCCGCCGACGACGAGGAGGCGGTCATGACGCTGCGGTGGGTGTCGTTGCCCGTCGCGGTGCGCATGGTGCTGTCCGGGACGCTGGTCAACGGGGTGTCCGCGGCCGCGGTGCTGGCCGTGCACGCGCTCGCGACCACGCCGGGCGCGCAGGCCCGGCCCGCCGATGCACCGTGGCCGGACCGGCCGCGCCGGTTCGCCGCCCGCCGGGCCTGACATCCCGGCAGCCGGATCGAGCCGGATCGGGCCGGATCACGCGGTGGCCGTCCCGGATACCTGCTCGTTGATCGGCAGGAGCGGCGAGCGCAGCCGGTAACGCTGTACGTCGACGTCGGCGAACCCGGCCGCCCGGATCAGCGCGGCCGTGTCGCGGCACAGGTCGCAGCCCTCGAACAGCCAACGCCAGCCGGGACGCAACGCCGTCTGGAACCGGCGCAGCGCCGTTCCGGCGGGGGCGGCGACGTGTTCCACCACGACGAGCCGCCCGCCCGGCGCGAGGATGCGGCGCGCCTCGGCGAGCACCGCCGCGGGATCCGGGACGGTGCAGAGCACGAGGGTGGCGACGACGGTGTCGACGCAGGCGTCGGGCAGGCCGGTGGCCTCCCCGCCCACGGCCCGCAGGTCCAGCGTCACCCCGCGGCGGGCCGCGGCGGCCCGCAGCGCGTCGTGCATGTGGGGGTTCGGTTCGACCGCGACGACTGTGGTGCCCGGCCGGTAGTAGCGGAAGTTGACGCCGGTTCCCGGGCCGAGCTCGACGAGGCGGTCGGGGTGCCCCGCGAGCAACCCCGCCTTGCGGGCGCCGAGGAGGCGGTGCGCGGAGCCGTCGGCCAGCCGCAGGACGGCGGCGTTGAACCGGCCGCGCAGCGGGTTGTCCATGGATCCTCCCTGATCGGCCCGGACACCGACCCTCCCACGACCGGCACTTGCGGACGGACGTCGGATCGGGCATATACTGGTGAAGTACCACCATTGTTCAGGACAGTTAGAGTCGTACGGTGTCGGACCAACCGAGCGAGCCGGTGACGGTCGAGGCGGTGGCAGGCCTGCTGATCGAGGTGAACGAGCGGCTGCGCCGAGCGTTCGTCGCCGCGGCCGCGGGCGCGGACCTGGGACCGGCGGAGGCGAAGGTCCTCAAGCACGTGCACGCCGGGGATCCGCAGCCGATGCGGACGGTCGCCCGCTCGCTGGGCTACGACGCGTCGAACCTCACCGGGGTCGTGGATCGCCTGGAGGACCGGGGCCTGCTCGAACGCCGCACCGACGCGCAGGATCGGCGCGTCAAGACCGTGGCCCTCACGTCGGCGGGCGAGCACGTCGTGGATCGCTTCGTCACCCGGCTGCAGGCAGGCACGCCGTTGGCTGCGCTCGCGCCCGGCCAGCTCGCCGAGCTGCACCGGCTCCTGCGACTCGTCCTGGGCAGCCCTGGACACTGAACCCACCAGCGAAGGACGGACATGAAGCTCGGACTGCACATCGCGGACTTCACCTGGCCCGGCGGGCCGCAGACCCTCGCGAAGGACCTGGGTCGCATCGCCGAGACCGCCGAGGACGTCGGCTTCTCCCGGGTCAGCGTGATGGACCACGTCTTCCAGATCGGGGTGATCGGCCCGCCCGAGATGGACATGCTCGAGGCCTACACCACCCTCGGCTACCTGGCCGCGCGGACGTCGCGTGTCGAGCTGCTGGCGTGGGTCACCGCGGTCTCCTACCGCGAGCCGGGGATGCTCGCGAAGCTCGTCACCACCCTGGACGTGCTGTCCGGTGGGCGCGCGGCGCTCGGCATCGGCGCCGCCTGGAACGGCGAGGAGGCCCGCGGGCTCGGGCTGCCCTTCCCGCCGACGGCCGAGCGCTTCGAGCGGCTGGAGGAGACGCTGCGGATCTGCCTGCAGATGTGGAGCGACTCCGAGGAGGCCGACGCGCCGTTCGAGGGTCGCCACTACCACCTGGAACGCACCCTCAACGTGCCGCAGTCGCTCAGCCGCCCGCACCCGCCGATCCTCATCGGCGGCGGCGGGGAGAAGAAGACGCTGCGGCTGGTGGCGCAGTACGCGCAGCTCTGCAACTTGTTCCCGGGCCCCGAGCTGCCCCACAAGCTCGACGTCCTGCGCGGGCACTGCGCGGACGTCGGCCGGGACTACGACGAGATCGAGAAGACCGTCATGCTGCGGCTGGACCCGGGCGCCGAGGGGGAGTCGGTGGACGCGCTGCTGGAGCAGCTGCGCGGGCTCGCCGAGCTCGGCGTCGTGCACGTGGAGGGTGTCGTGCCCGAGGTGGCCTCGTCGCGGCGGCTGGAGCTCCTCGGGGAGAAGGTCGTCCCGGAGATCGCCGGGTGGTGACCCCGGCTCGGGGGTAGGTTCGGGATCCATGCGTTTCGGACTGTTCGTACCCCAGGGCTGGCGCCTGGATCTCGTCGGCATCGACCCCGCCGCCCAGTGGGAGACCATGAAGGGCGTCGCGCAGCACGCCGACGCGGGGCCGTGGGAGTCGATCTGGGTCTACGACCACTTCCACACCGTCCCCAAGCCCACGGCCGAGGCCACCCACGAGGCATGGACGCTGATGGCGGCCTTCGGGGCCGTCACGCAGCGGGTGCGGCTGGGCCAGATGTGCACCTGCATGAGCTACCGCAACCCCGTCTACCTCGCGAAGGTGGCTGCCACCTGCGACGTCGTCTCGGGCGGTCGGGTCGAGATGGGCATCGGCGCGGGCTGGTACGAGAACGAGTGGCGTGCCTACGGCTACGGCTTCCCGCCCGCCCGGGAACGGCTGCGGATGCTCGACGAGGGCGTGCAGATCTTCCGTCAGGCCTGGCGGAAGGGTGAGGTGAGCTTCTCCGGGCAGCACTACACGGTGGACCGGGCGTTCGTCGCGCCGCAGCCGGTGCAGCCGGGCGGCATCCCGATGTGGATCGCGGGCGGCGGGGAGAAGGTCACCTTGCGGATCGCCGCGAAGTACGCGGACTTCACCAACTTCGACGGCACCCCGGAGGCCTTCACTCGCAAGTCCGAACTGCTCGCCGCGCACTGCCGCGACGTCGGCACGGACTTCGAGGCGATCGTGCGCTCCGCGAACTTCAACGTGGCGATCGGTTCCACCGAGGCCGAGGTCGCGGACCGGCTCGCGGCGCTGAAGGCGCGCCTGCTGCCGCTGGTGGGGGAGCAGCGGGCCGAGTCCGCGCTCGGGGCCTTCCGCGGGCTGCCCGCCTGCGGCACCCCGGAGCAGATCGTGGAGAACCTGCGGGGGCTGCAGAAGCGCGGCATGACCTACGGGATCTTCTACTTCCCCGAGGCGGCCTACGACCGTTCGGGCATCGAGATGTTCGAGCGCGAGGTGATCCCGGAGGTCGTCTGAGGGCCGGCTGAATCCGCTCGACCCGCCGCACGGTCGGGGCCAGCATGAAGCGGTGGACGTCGCTGTCGTGGGAGCCGGACCGACCGGCCTCTACCTCTCCATCGCCCTCGCCCGCCGCGGGCACGCCGTCGTGGTCGTCGACCGTGACACCGGGCCCCGGACGGACGGGAGCTGGCCCCGCCGTGGGGTGATGCAGTTCCACCAGCCGCACGCGTTCCGCGGCCAGGTCGTGCGGGCAGTGCAGGCGGAGGTCCCCGACGTCTGGGACGCGCTGGTCGCGGCCGGTGCGGATCCCGCGCGGATGGACCCGGACGGCCCCGTCGTCGGCCTGCGGTGTCGGCGGCTGACGTTCGAACGGGTGCTGCGCGCGGCCGCGGTGGCCGAGCCTGGGGTGAGGTTCGCGTTCGGCCATGCCGACGAGGTGGTCGCCGAAGGCGGCCGGGCCGTGGGCGTGCGCGTGGACGGTGCGCTCCTCGATGCCGGCCTGGTGCTGGACGCGTCCGGCCGCGCCGGGCGGCTCACCCGGACGCTCCGCGCGCCGGCGGAGGGCGGACCGTGCGGTGCCGCGTACGTGTCGCGCCAGTACGTCCTGCGCGACGGCGCGCAGCCCGGACCGCTCTCGATGCCGATCGGGTCCATCGCCTTCTACCGCGGCTACGGCGTCATCGTCTTCCCCCACGACAACGGCGTGTTCTCCACGGTGATCGCCCGCGCCGACGACGACCGGGTGCTCGCCCGCACCCGCGAGGAGACCGCGTTCGACGTCGTCGCGGCGGCCGTCCCGTTGCTGGCCGAGTGGACGGCCCCGGACCGGGCGCGGCCGATCTCGCCGGTGCTGCCGGGCGGACCGCAGCACAACGCCTACCGCGGCCAGCGCGACGAGCGGGGGCGGATCCCGCTGCCCGGGCTGATCTGCGTCGGGGACGCGGTCTGCACCACGAACCCGTCCGCGGGGCGGGGAGTGGCCACCTCGATGATGCAGGCGCAGCGGCTGCTGGAGCTGCTGGACTCCGGCATCGACCCGGCCGCGTGCGCCGCGGAGTTCGACGACTGGTGCGCCACGCAGATCCGGCCCTGGTTCGTCGACCACGTCGAGGTGGACGCCGCGCAGGCCCGCCGCTGGCTCGCGCCGGACGGCGACGAGATCGATCTCTCCGGGCCTCTCACCTCGGACGTGATCGCGGCGGCCGCGGCGGCCGACCGGTCACTGATGCCGGTGGTCGGTCCCTACCTGGGCATGCACGCGCTGCCGCAGACGCTGCGCGCCGTCGAGCCGCGGGCCAGGGAGATCTACGGGTCCGGCTGGCGCCCGCCGGTGCCCGACGGCCCCAGCCGCGACGAGCTGGCCGAGCTGGTCGAGCGCGTGTCGCACACCGACGCCCGCAGCGCCTGACCCCAGGATGTACCGGGTGGGAGCCCGCCCGGTGGACGTCGTGGAGGCCTACCTGCACCACCTCGCGGTGGAGCGGGGCAGCGCCGTCAACACGCTGCGTTCCTACGCGGCGGACCTGCGCCGCTACGTCGAGCACCTGGACCACCTGGCCCGGGAGGGCCCGACCGCGGACCTGGGCGCGGTCCGGGAGGCCGACGTCACCGGGTTCGTGACGGCACTGCGCGGCGGGGAGCGCCCGCTCGCGGCGTCCTCGACGGCCCGCGCGCTCGCCGCCGTGCGTGGGCTGCACCGCTTCGCGCTGCGCGACGGCCTCGTGCCGGACGACGTGACCCGCGACGTCACGCCGCCCGCGCAGCCCGCCCGCCTGCCCAAGGCGCTCACCGTCGACGAGGTCGACCAGCTCCTCGCGGGGTGCATCGGCGACGGTCCCGGACCGCTGCGCGACCGCGCGCTGCTCGAGCTGCTCTACTCCACGGGCGCCCGGATCTCCGAGGCCGTCGGCCTGGACCGCGACGACCTCGACCCGGACGCCCGCACCGTCCGGCTGCACGGCAAGGGCGGCAAGGAGCGGATCGTGCCGGTCGGGCGTCCTGCGCTGGCCGCGGTGGACGCCTACCTGGTGCGCGCGCGCCCCGCCCTGGCCGCCCGCGGCCGCGGCACCGCCGCCCTCCTGTTGAACGCCCGCGGCGCGCGGCTGTCCCGGCAGAGCGCGTGGCACGTGTTGCGCAACGCCGCCGAGGTCGCCGGCGTGACCGCGGAGGTGTCCCCGCACACGTTGCGGCACTGCTTCGCGACGCACCTGCTCGCCGGGGGCGCCGACGTCCGCGTCGTGCAGGAGCTGCTCGGCCACGCCTCGGTGACGACCACGCAGGTCTACACGCGGGTGACCGTGGACGTCCTGCGCGAGGTGTACGCCACCACGCATCCGCGGGCGCGCGGCTGAGCGTGACCCGGCGCGGTCACGCCGAAGCGGGCGAGCGCACGAACAGCCCGATGAGCCCGGTGAGGGCCGAGCTGAACACCGTGACGAGGACGTCCGCGCTGGTCGCCTCCTTGCCGTCGGCGATCGTGAAGATGATCCCGCCGAGGGCGAGCACGAGCACCGCGACCAGGCCGGACACCAGGATCGTCCAGAGCGTGTCGACACCCCTCCCGGTCGGCGGCGGGATCGCGGCCGACGCCGCCGCCGCCGCGACGGCGGCCCGCACCTCCGGTTCGGCGTCGCCGACCCCGGCGATGGCCTGACGGACGCTCTCCTCGACCGATGGCATGCCTGCTCCTGCTCCCTGACGTCGCGGACCGTGTCGTCCGCACCTCGGCAGCGGCCCGCCCACCGTTACGGACCGGCCGCCGGGGACCCTCGCCCGGGGTTGCGCGCCCGTGACGCACGCGACAGCGGAGGTCGCCGCACATCGCCGTCGCGCATCGGCTTGGTCACGACCCGGCCCGATCGGGTGATCCGCCCCCGGCTCCGGTCGGTCCGTGCGGCTACCCTCGCCCGAGTGGGGGACGGAACTGCCGACGGGACGGCGCGGGTGGGTGGAAGTCGTACGGTGGTCGCCAGGCGGCGCCCGCCGAAGAAGTCGCTCCTGGTCGGAGCGTTGGCGCTGCTGGGCGTCGTGCTCGTGGCGTCGGGCACGGCGGTCGGTGGCACGGTGGCCGAGCACGTCGCCGCGGCGGAGCCGGCCGAGGTCCAGGTCTCGCCGGGCGACGGGATCACGGACGTCGCGCCGGCCACGCCCGCGTCCGTCGAGGTCGAGCACGGGCGCATCGAGGCGATCGAGCTGATCGGTGCGGAGGGCCATCGGGTTCCCGGCACCCTCTCCGCGGACGCCGACACGTGGCGCCCCGACGAGCCACTGGACTTCGACACGACCTACACGTGGTCCGGCTGGGCCGTCGGGGACGACGGTGAGCGCCTGCCCATCGCCGGTTCGTTCGCGACGGTGAAGCCGCGCAAGCTCGTCAAGGCCCGGCTCAACGTCGCCGACGGCGAGACCTACGGTGTCGCGATGCCCATCGCGGTGGACTTCAGCGCCCCCGTCGTGGGCGCCGAGGACAAGGCCGCGGTCGAGAAGCAGCTGTCGGTGCACACGTCGAAGCCGGTGGAGGGCTCCTGGGCGTGGTTGTCGGACACCTCGGTGCACTGGCGTCCCAAGGCGTACTACCCGTCGAACACCGAGGTCACGGTGTCCGCCCCGGTCTACGGCTTGGACCTCGGCGACGGCACCTACGGCCGCAACGACGTCAGCTCCACGTTCACGATCGGGCGGCAGTACATCCTGCGCGGCGACACCCGCGAACACAAGCTCCACGCGTTCGCCGACGGCGTGCAGGTGGCGGAGTGGAAGGCGAGTTACGGGCTGGACTCCGACCCGCGCCGGGTCACCCACAGCGGGATCCACGTCGCGATGACCAAGCACGCCAAGTACCTCATGAACAGCGAGACGTTCGACTACACCGACTTCCCGGTCAGCTGGGCCGTGCGGATCTCGAACAACGGCGAGTTCACCCACGCCGCGCCCTGGTCGGCGGGCGCGCAGGGGCGGCGCAACGTCTCGCACGGCTGCATCAACCTCTCGATGGCGGATGCCAAGGCCGTGTACGACGCCGTGATCACCGGCGACCCCGTCGAAGTCACCGGGTCGTCCCAGCAGCTCGGCAGGCAGGACGGCAACTACTACGACTGGACGGTGCCCTGGGACGAGTGGACGGCGATGTCGGCGCTCTCGCCCTCCCCCTGAGCGGGGCGCGAAGGAGCCACGGATAGGCTGCTCCACCGACGAGTTCCGGCCACCGGCCGATTCCGGCGGCACCGCACGGCGGGGCGCGTTGCCGCCCGATGGGGTGACTCCCTAGTCTGCGGCCGATGGCGGCCCCCTGTTCCCGAGTGGTGCCGCCCGGCACCACAGAGACCGGAGACCGCATTGGACACACCGCGGCCCCACGAACCACGTCCGAGTCGCGACCACGGGGAGCACGTCGACGGCCGGAACGACGCCCGCAGCGACGACGCGCACGACGCGTTCGACGAGCGTGAGGATGCGCACCCCCAGGCCCCGGAGGGACGCCACCACCTGGCGGCCCCGCTGCCCGCGCCGCTGACCGAGCACGGACCGGCGCGGGTCATCGCCGTCGCCAACCAGAAGGGTGGCGTCGGCAAGACGACCACGACGATCAACCTCGGCGCGGCCATGGCCGAGTACGGCCGGCGCGTGCTGCTCGTGGACTTCGACCCGCAGGGGGCGCTCTCCGTGGGTCTCGGCGTGCCCGCCCACGAGCTGGACGTCACGATCTACAACCTGCTGATGGAGCGCGGCGTCGAGATCGACGACGTCATCCGGCACACGACGGTGCCCGACATGGACCTGCTGCCGAGCAACATCGACCTGTCCGCCGCCGAGGTCCAACTCGTCACCGAGGTCGGCCGCGAGCAGGCGCTCGGGCGGGCGATCAAGCCGGTGCTCGACCGCTACGACGTCATCCTCATCGACTGCCAGCCGTCGCTGGGCCTGCTCACGATCAACGCCCTGGCCTGCGCGGACGCCGTGCTGATCCCGCTGGCCTGCGAGTTCTTCAGCCTGCGCGGCGTCGCCCTGCTCATGGACACGATCGACAAGGTGCAGTCGCGGATCAACCCGGACCTGGCGAACCTCGGCATTCTCTGCACGATGTTCGACCCGCGCACGCTGCACACACGCGAGGTCCGCCAGCGGGTCATCGACGCGTTCGGCGACCTCGTGTTCCAGGCCACGATCAACCGCACCGTCCGGTTCCCGGAGACCACGGTCGCGGGGGAGCCGATCACGACCTGGGCGCCCAACTCCAACGGCGCGCTGGCCTACCGCCACGTCGCCCGCGAGGTCCTCGCCCGGTGACACTGGCGCCGGACAGGGACACCGAGCTCCCGGAGGAGTGTGGCCGGCCGCGGTTCACCGTGCGGCTGCACAACTTCACCGGCCCGTTCGACCTGCTCCTGCAGCTGATCGGCTCGCACCAGCTCGACGTCACCGAGATGGCGCTGCACCAGGTCACCGACGACTTCATCGCGCACCTCACCGCGCTGGGGGAGGACGCGGACCTGGACGAGACCACGGAGTTCCTCGTCGTCGCGGCCACGCTGCTCGACCTGAAGGCCGCCCGCCTGCTGCCGGACGCCGACGGTGACGCCGACGAGGAGACGGCCGCCCTGCTGGAGGCGCGCGACCTGCTGTTCGCCCGGCTGCTGCAGTACCGCGCGTACAAGCAGGTCGCGAGCCTGTTCGTCGAGCTGGAGGCGGGCGCGGCACGGCGGTTCCCGCGCTCGGTCGCGCTGGAGGAGCGGTTCGCGGCCCTGCTGCCCGAGGTACTGCTCGGCGTGGACCCGCAGGCCTTCGCCGAGCTCGCCGCCACGGTGTTCCGCCCGAAGCCACCGCCCACCGTCGGGGTGGACCACCTGCACGCCGTGCACGTCTCGGTCGCCGAGCACGTGGCGCTCCTTCGGGAGCGGCTCGCCGAGCTCGGGACGGCCACGTTCGCCGTCCTCACCGCGGACTGCGCGGGCCCGCTGGAGGTCGTGGCCCGGTTCCTGGGCGTGCTCGACATGTACCGCGGCGCGGAGGTCGACCTGCACCAGCCGGAGCCGTTCGGGGAGCTCACGGTGCGCTGGACACCCGAGGACGCCGCTGCCCGCCCCGCGGTGCGGACGGGGGAGGGCACGTGAACGCCGAGGCGCTGCCCGGTACCGCCGGCCTGCCGGACCTCACCGAGGAGGCCGATCTCGACGCCGCGCTGGAGGCGCTCCTGCTCGTGGTGGACGCGCCCACGGACGAGGAGACACTCGCCGCGGCCCTGGACGTCCCGGTCGCCCGCGTCCGGGTCGCGCTGCCCCGCCTCGCCGCCGCCTACGCCGAGGGCGGGCGGGGCATCGACCTGCGCCGGGTCGGTGGGGGCTGGCGCTTCTACACCCGCGACGCGTACGCCCCGTTCGTCGAGCGCCTGCTCCTGGACGGGCAGCGTGCGAAGCTCACCCGGGCCGCCCTGGAGACCCTCGCCGTCGTCGCGTACCGCCAGCCCGTCACCCGGGCCCGCGTCGCGGCCGTCCGCGGCGTCAATTGCGACGGGGTGCTGCGCACCCTGCTCACCCGCGGCCTGATCGCCGAGGCGGGCCTGGACCCCTCCACCCAGGGCACGCTCTTCGCGACCACCGAGATGTTCCTGGAGCGGCTGGGCCTGTCGTCGCTGGAGGAGCTGCCGGCGCTCGCACCGCTCCTGCCCGACATCGACGCGATCGACGAGCTCTAGGCTGATCCCCGAGATGACTGAGGATGACTGAGATCGAGGGTGTGCGGCTGCAGAAGGTGCTGGCGCAGGCCGGCATCGCCTCCCGGCGGGCGGCGGAGGAGATGATCGCGGCCGGCCGGGTGAGCGTGGACGGCCGGGTGGTGCGTGAGATGGGCCGCCGGATCGACCCGGAGCGGGCGGTCGTGCACGTGGACGGCTCGCGCGTGGTGCTGCGCGAGGACGTCGTCCACCTCGCGCTGAACAAGCCGCGCGGGATGCTCTCGACGATGTCGGACGACCGGGGGCGCCCGTGCGTCGGGGACGTCGTGGCCGGCCGGGTGGAGCGTCTGTTCCACGTCGGGCGGCTGGACGCCGACACCGAGGGCCTGCTGCTGCTCACCAACGACGGCGAGCTGGGCCACCGGCTCATGCACCCGTCGTTCGAGGTGGCGAAGACCTACGTCGCGGAGGTCGCGGGGCAGCTGCCGCGCGACCTCGGGAGGCGGTTGCGCGCCGGGGTGGAGCTGGAGGACGGCCCGGTCACGGTGGACTCGTTCCGGCTCGTGGACGCCGCGGGCGGGCGCTCGATGGTCGAGCTGGTGCTGCACGAGGGCCGCAAGCACGTCGTGCGCCGGCTGCTCGACGAGGTCGGGCACCCGGTGCTGCGGCTGGTGCGCACCGCGGTCGGCGACGTGCGGCTGGGCAACCAGCGTCCGGGGCGGCTGCGCCCGCTCACCCGGGCCGAGGTCGGATCGCTCTACCGTGCCGTCGGGATGTAGCCGTCGGGATCCAGCCGTCGGGATCCAGCCGTCGGGATCCAGCCGTCGGGTTGAAGCCGCCGTCGGGAGGTGGCCGCGGGCCCGGCATGATGACCCGCGGTCCGGCGGTGCGCGCGGGACCGGGAAGGGGCGCGGCGGGGTGACGGGGCGGCTGCACGGGGTCGTGGCGATGGACGGGCCGTCCGGAACGGGGAAGTCGACGGTGTCGCGGCGCCTCGCCGCCGCCTGCGGGGCGGCCTACCTCGACACCGGCGCGATGTACCGGGCCGCGACGTTGGCCGTCCTGCGGGCCGGGGTGTCTCCGGAGGCGCCCGAGGCGGGCCCGGTGGCGGTCGCCGCGCAGCTGGAGTCGGGCACCGATCCGTCGGATCCGACGATCCGTCTGGGCGGTGAGGACGTCGGCACGGAGATCCGCGGAGCGGAGGTCACGCGCGCGGTGAGCGCGGTGTCGGCGCTGCCCGAGGTCCGCGCGGTGATGGTCGCCCGGCAGCGGGAGCTGATCGCGCGGGCGGACGGCATCGTCGTCGAGGGCCGCGACATCGGCAGCGTCGTCGCCCCGGAGGCGCCGCTGAAGGTGTACCTGACGGCCTCGGACGAGATCCGCGCCGCGCGCCGCGGCGCCCAGGACCGCAGAGCCGGGCGGGACGTGGACGCCGCCACGGTGCTCGCCGACGTCCGCCGCCGGGACCGCCTGGACTCGACCCGCAAGGTGTCGCCCCTGCACGCCGCGCCGGACGCGCTGGTGCTCGACACCGACGACCTGTCCGTCGACGCCGTGCTCGACGAGCTGCTCCGGCTCGTCCGGGAACGGGGGCTCGTCCGCTAGCCCCGGCGGTGACCTGGCACTCTGGAAGGTCGGTACGGACGACGGAGCTGGGTGTGGGTGCAGGATTCGATCAGGCGGACACGCTGGAGATGTCCCGGCTGGGCATCGACCCGGCCGAGTTCAGCGCGGGCGACGAGCTCGACGAGGCCGCCGCGGGCCGGGAGCACGGTCCGCAACCGGTGCTCGCCGTCGTCGGTCGACCGAACGTGGGCAAGTCCACGCTGGTCAACCGCCTGATCGGGCGGCGCGAGGCCGTGGTGCAGGACATCCCGGGGGTCACGCGCGACCGGGTGTCCTACGACGCGCTGTGGAACGGCCGGCGGTTCACCCTCGTCGACACCGGGGGCTGGGAGCCGGACGCCACCGGCCTGCAGGCCGCCGTCGCCGAGCAGGCCTCCTACGCGATGCGGACGGCGGACGCCGTGCTGCTCGTCGTGGACGCCTCGGTGGGCGCCACCACCACGGACGAGGCCGTCGCGCGGGTGCTGCGCCGCTCGGACCGGCCCGTCCTGCTCGCGGCCACGAAGGTCGACGACGACCGGCTCACCGCGGACGTCGCGGCGCTGTGGCGGCTCGGGCTGGGGGAGCCGCATCCCGTCAGCGGCCTGCACGGGCGCGGCGCGGGCGACCTGCTGGACGCGGTCCTCGGGGCCCTGCCCACCTCCCCGCAGGACATGGTCGGCACGGCCCCGGACGGGCCGCGGCGGGTGGCGCTGGTCGGCAAGCCGAACGTCGGCAAGTCCTCGCTGCTCAACCGGGTGTCCGGCGAGGTGCGGTCGGTGGTGCACGACGTCGCGGGCACCACCGTGGACCCGGTGGACTCCCTGGTGGAGCTGGACGGCCAGACGTGGCGCTTCGTGGACACCGCGGGGCTGCGCAAGCGGGTGAAGACCGCGTCCGGGATGGAGTACTACGCGTCGCTGCGCACCCGCGCGGCGATCGAGGCGGCCGAGGTCGCCGTCGTGCTGCTGGACGCCTCCGAACCGATCGCCGAACAGGACCAGCGCGTCATCGGCATGGTCGAAGAGGCGGGCCGGGCGCTGGTGCTGGCCTTCAACAAGTGGGACCTCGTCGACGAGGACCGCCGCCTCGCTCTGGTCCGCGAGCTGGAGCGCGACCTCGTCCGGGTGCCGTGGGCGGAGCGGGTGAACCTCTCGGCGCTCACGGGCCGCGCCGTGCAGAAGATCGCCCCCGCGCTGCGCCGGGCCCTGGAGTCGTGGGACGCGCGCATCCCCACAGGCAAGCTCAACGCGTGGCTCTCGGAGGTCGTCGCGGCGACTCCGCCGCCCGTGCGGGGCGGCAAGCAGCCCAAGGTCCTCTTCGCCACCCAGGCCCGGACGCGCCCGCCGACGTTCGTGCTGTTCACCACCGGGTTCCTGGAGGCGGGCTACCGGCGCTTCCTGGAGCGGCGGCTGCGGGAGGAGTTCGGCTTCACCGGTTCGCCGATCCGGCTGTCCGTCCGGGTGCGGGAGAAGCGGCCACGCAAGCGTTGACCTTACGCGGCAAGGCCATTAGTTTCGGGAGAAATTGTTCACTGAGACGAGGCCTGGGATGCCGACGTACGGTTACGACTGCGCGCGCTGCGGCACGTTCGATCTGATCCGGCCGATGGCGCAGGCGGGGGACGCCGCGTTGTGCCCGGTGTGCGGTGCGTCGGGACGCAGGATCTGGGCCGCCCCCGCCCTGCGTTCGGGCGATCCGGCGCTGCGCCGTGCGCTCGACGCGAGCGCCGCGAGTGCCGACGCCCCTCCGGTCGTGGACCGGGTTCCCGGCCGCTCCCGCCGGGCCACGCGGACGACCACCGATCCCCGCCACCTGCGCCTGCCCCGTCCCTGAGCTCCCCGCCGCTCCCACGCCACAGCCCGTACCGGAGGAGTACGCCGAGAGACCGGAGGTCACCGTGCCCGACGTCGTGTTCACCGTCGACCAGGCCCGCTCGATGCGCGACCAGGCCGTGCCAGGCCACAACCGGTGGCATCCCGACATCCCGCCGGCGGTGACCGTCCGGCCGGGCCAGCAGATCCGGGTCGAGTGCCGTGAGTGGACCGACAGCCAGATCGGCAACAACGACTCGGCGAACGACGTCCGCGACGTCGACCTCACCTGCGCCCACATGCTCTCGGGCCCCATCTACGTCGAGGGCGCCGAGCCCGGCGACCTGCTCGTCGTCGACATCCTCGACCTCGGCCCGGTACCGCAGGAGATCGGCGACGCGCCCGGCCAGGGCTGGGGCTACACGGGCATCTTCTCGAAGGCCAACGGCGGCGGCTTCCTCACCGACCGGTTCCCCGACGCCTACAAGGCCATCTGGGACTTCGCCGGCCAGCGCTGCACGTCGCGCCACATCCCCGGGGTCTCGTTCACCGGCATCACCCACCCGGGCCTGTTCGGCACCGCGCCCTCGGCGGAGCTCCTGGCCCGGTGGAACGCCCGTGAGCGGGCCCTCATCGCCACCGATCCCGAGCGCGTCCCCCCACTTGCGCTGCCGCCGCTGGAGGAGAGCGTCCTCGGGGGTACCGCCGACGGCGAACTGCTCGCCTCGATCGGCCGCGACGGCGCCCGTACCGTTCCCGCGCGGGAGAACGGCGGCAACCACGACATCAAGAACTTCACCCGCGGCTCGCGCGTCTTCTATCCCGTGCACGTCCCGGGGGCGCTGTTCTCCGGCGGCGACCTGCACTTCTCGCAGGGCGACGGTGAGATCACCTTCTGCGGTGCGATCGAGATGGGCGGGTTCATCGACTTCCACGTGGACGTCATCAAGGGCGGCATGGCCACCTACGGCGTCACGACGAACCCGATCCTCATGCCGGGCAACGTCGAGCCCCGGTACTCGGAGTTCGTGACGTTCATCGGCGTGGGTGTCGAGCACGACACCGACACCCAGCTCTACAACGACGCCACCGTCGCCTACCGCAACGCGTGCCTGAACGCCGTCGACTACCTCACGAAGTTCGGCTACTCCGGCGAGCAGGCCTACCTGCTGCTCGGCGCCGCGCCGATCGAGGGGCGGGTGAGCGGGGTGGTGGACATCCCGAATGCCTGCTGTTCGCTCTATCTGCCCACCGCGATCTTCGACTTCGACATCCGGCCCTCGGCGTCCGGCCCCGTGCGGGCGGACCGCGGCAGCTGTGCGGTGACGTCATGACCGGCCGCGACGCTCCGTACCACGTCCACGAGATCCCGGAGTTCACCCTGGAGAACGGGCTGACGCTGCGGCCGGCCCGGATCGCCTACCAGACCTACGGCGAGCTGAACGCCGACAAGTCCAACGCGATCCTGTACCCCACCTGGTACTCGGGGCGGCACTGGGACAACGAGTGGCTGATCGGCTCCGACAAGGCGCTCGACCCCGGCCGCTGGTTCATCATCGTGCCGAACATGCTGGGCAACGGGCTGTCGTCGTCGCCGTCGAACACGCCGCCGCCGTACAACGGCCCGCGCTTCCCGCGGATCAACGTCCGGGACAACGTCGAGTCGCAGTACCGGCTCGTCACCGAGGTGTTCGGCATCTCCACGCTGCCGCTGGTGCTCGGCTGGTCCATGGGCGCGGGCCAGACCTACCAGTGGGCGGTCAGCCATCCCGAGATGGTGCAGCGGATCCTGCCGTTCTGCGGCTCCCCGCGCACCGCCCCGCACAACCAGGTCTTCCTGGACTCCCTGCGCGCCGCGATGATCGCCTCCGCCGGCTTCGACGGCGGCTGGTACCCGCCCGACAAGTGGCCGATCGGCGGGCTGCGCGCGTTCGCCCGCATCTACGCGGGCTGGGGCTTCTCCCAGGCCTTCTACTGGGACGAGGTGTGGCGCGAGCTCGGCTTCACCTCGTTGGAGGACTTCGCGGTCGGCTTCTGGGAGGGGTTCTTCCTCGACGGTCGCGACCCGAACAACCTGCTCACGATGCTCGACACCTGGTGGGCCGGGGACGTCGGCGCCACGCCGGGGCAGAAGTCCATCGAGGGCGCTCTCGGTTCCATCCGCGCCCGGGCGATCTGTATGCCGGCCGAGAAGGACCTCTACTTCCCGCCCGAGGACGAGGAGTGGGCGGTCTCGCACATGCCGAATGCGGAGCTACGGGTCATCCCCGGCGTGTGGGGCCACTTCGCCGGTGGTGGTCCCAACCCCGTGGACACGGCGTTCATCGACGCCGCCGTCGCCGAGCTGCTCGCGGGGCCGTCGGGCATCTGACCGGCCGTCCGGGCGCCCGGAAGGGGGTGCGCTAAGCTGGCCGGGCTCCTTCGGGAGTGGCCGGGACGTGGCGCAGCTTGGTAGCGCACTTGACTGGGGGTCAAGGGGTCGCAGGTTCAAATCCTGTCGTCCCGACGGCGTGACGGGCGGTTCTCTTGCTACTGGGGAGCCGCCCATCGCTGTCTCTACCTGCGGAAACGCTGTCACCTCGTTGGTGCGGGTGTGACGGCGCACCTAGGAGTTGATGATCCACTGCGCCGATGTGGTCGCACTGTGGTCGCACTCGGCCAGGCCGCGGCCACTGTCGTCGTGCGGTGTGCCGTGGTACCCACCGGCCGGTGAGGGCCGGTCGATCATCGAGTGGTCGCGATGTGGTCGTCAGGCGGCCTGCGTCGAGTTCTCGGCCGAGGTGAGCGCGGTGTCGATGGCCTCGACGGCTTGCTGGGCGACGTGGCGGAGCAGGTGGCCGTAGACCTCGGTGGTGGTCGACAGGGTCGAGTGCCGCATCGTCTTGGACGCCATCGCCAGCGGGACTTCCGAGGACAGCATGGTGGTGGCGGCGAAGTGACGCAGGTCGTGCACCCGGATGCGCGGCAGAGCCGCCTGGTCGGTGAGCTGGTGGAGGTGGCGCAGCACGTACTCGGGTCGAAGGGGTTGTCCGTCGCGGCGGGTGAACACCAGGTCCAGGTCGTGGTAGGCCGGGCCGGTGGCCAGTCGCAGGACACGTTGCCGTTCGGCCTGTCGGTGCAGGGCGCGGACGGCGCGGGCGGAGAGCCCGATCCAGGTGTGGCTGCTCTTGGTCTTGGGCGCGGTGAAGACCGGGGTGGTGTTGTTGATGTTGGACAGGGTGTAGGGCACGAGCATGACTTGGGCGTCGAGGTCGACGTCGGCCCAGTGCAGCGCGAGCGCTTCCCCTTTGCGCAGCCCGGTGCAGAGGATGAGCTCGTAGAGATCGGCGAGTGGGTCGTGAATCTGAGCGCAGTAGCGCAGGAAGGCCACGGCTTGCGCCGGTGACCAGCAGACTCGTGGACCCCGGCATGGGCGGGGGATGTTGGCGTAACGAGCCGGGTTGTGGGTGAGTCGGTGGTGGCGGACGGCGTCGGCGAGCGCGCTGGACAGTGTCGCCACGCAGCGGTGCAGGGTGACGCGGCCGCGTCCGGCGGCGAGTTGGGTGCGGACGAAGGCGGCGATGTGGTGGTGGGTGAGTTCCTCGAGCCGGATGGCGCCGAGCGCGGGAACGAGGTCCTTGTGGACGTAGTCGAGGTAGCGGGCCATGGTGGTCGGCTTCAGTGACCGTTGCTTGATCTCGAGCCACGCCTCGAGGTACTCGGCCACGGTTTGGCGGTCATCGACGTGGATGCCGGCCTGCTCGCAGGCCAGCACCCGGTGCAGTGCGGTGCGGGCCTGGTTCTGGGTGGGGAAGCCGCAGCGGCGCAGGGTCATGCGGCGGCCGTCGATCGCGGGGAGGTCGACGGCGAAGGCCCAGCGGCCGTGGCGGCGGTTGGTCAGCTCGGGGCAGCGTGCACTGAGCTGTTTGCCGGCGGTGTCGCGGCAGGCGCAGCGGCGGTAGACGCGGCCTCGGTTGGGGTTCCGGCACATGATCGTGATCCCTCCGTGCCTCTCATCGGCCCGCGGGTGATCCCGCGGGCTGACGAGGGTGCGCCGGGTGCGACCACATCGCGACAACAGCGGTCATCAGTGCAGGTCAATGGCCGAGCACTTGTCGCCATGTCACAGGCCCAGTGTGGTCGGAGGGGCTCTGTCACTCATCGCGGGCGGAAACTCACATGAGGCTTGGCGCCCGACGATGAGCGGTTCGGCGCTGCGCGGAACGGTGGACGGTGACCAGGTAACGCCCTACAGTTGTTGCAGTTAGTTCAGTTGGAGCAGATGGAGGTCTGTGGTGGCTGACCTGCTGACGCGCGATGCGGAGGCGCTGCATCGTGCTCTGGACGCCGGTGGTAGTGAGGTGCGGGTGTCGCTGTCGCGGGAGACCGCCGAGTTGGTGTCGCGGCTGATCGATGCTCGTGCTCGTGGCCAGGAGATCGTGGTGACCCGTGGTGACGCGGAGGTCACGCCGACCGAGGCTGCGGCCTTGTTGGGGATGTCGCGTCCCCAGGTGCGGAAGTTGATGGACCGTGGTCTGCTCGAGTTCCGGAAGGTCGGCACGCATCACCGTGTGCGGGTGTCGTCGGTTAGGGCCTTTCTCGACCGGGAGCGTGTCCGGCGCCGGGGGGCGTTGGCTGAGCTTGCTGAGGTGCAGAACGAACTTGGCCTGACCGAGTGAACGTGGGTGACGTTGCTGAGTCGGACCTGGTCAGGGTCGTGCTCGGCGACGCCAATGTGCTGTATCCGCGGGTCTTGCGCGACTATCTGTTGTACGCGGCGGATCAGGAAGTCATCAGCATCGCGTGGAGCGGGATGATCCTGGACGAGGTGACCCGGCATCTCATCGCGAACGTGCCGGGGTTCACCGAGGAGTCGGGGAAGCGCCTGGTGAGGGCCATGAACGCCGCGTTCCCATATGCCGAGGTCGAGCCGACCGTTGAGCACTACCAGCGCCTGATGGATTTCTCGCTTCCGGACGAGGACGACCGCCACGTTCTGGCCGCCGCGATCGCCGCCGACGCGGTAGTGCTGTGTACGGCGAATACGAAGGACTTCCCGGAGTCTGTTACGGCGTCGGTCGGCGTTGAGACGATGACGCCGGACACGCTGCTGTGCCTTCTCATCAGGGAGTTCCAGCCCCAGATGCTCGCCGCTCACGCCGCGGCCGTTGCCAGCTTGCGCGGAGCGACTGACGCGTCGACGATCCGTGCCCTTCGTCGAGCAGGAGCGCCCGCAGCGGCGGACCTGATGGTGGGTTTGCTTAGGCCTGAGTCCGTGTAGCGGCGGGGCTGAGCGACAAAGTGAGTGACAGCCGCCCGACGCTGCTGGGATTGTCCTCGACGGTCACGGTGGAGTCAGTTGGTGGTCGATGAGGTGGGCAGGGGACGAGTGTGGCCTCTATCGTGGCCAGGCCACCGGGCGACGTCCACCACCGCCGGGGGGACGCATTTTCGGCGAATGACCCACTACGCGGTTCCCGTACTCGGTGTCCTCCTGGTCATGATCGGTGCGGTGTGGGCGCTGCAGGGGGCCAACCCTGCTCGGTGGCAGCTTCATGTGTGGGTCGCAGCTGTGGCTGGTGATCGGTCTGGTTGCGCTGGTCTCAGGCGCAGCGCTGCTGGTGCGGGCGGTGCGTGCCCACAGCTGAACCCCGGGCCTACGCACTGTCGGTCGCGCTGTTCGGCGGCACCGCGCCCTTCACGTCACCCCACGTCTCGGCGACCGGTCCTCGTTGGCCGCCGCGTACTACACGATCGCCTGTAGCCTGATCACGCTGCTGCCGCTCCTGCTGCTGCCGCACCAGGCCACCAACCTCGACCCGCTACAGGCCTGAGCCGCGATGGTCGTGAGAGGGATCAGGGCGCACTCATCGACGGCCTGCCAGAGGGGTGTGCGTCGGCCAGCGCTGTACTCGCGCAGTCGCCGGGTCAGCCGCACCGGAACCGATCGGCACCCGGCTCTACGTCACCTCGCGAGCCCGAGCAGGCTGAGGTGGTGGCGGCCGATCCGGATTCGTCGAGGCTCTTGACCCTAGTCGTCGGCCGGTAGGAGATCGTGACCGTTCCACGTGAACCGCGCGGTGGTCACAGCGTCGTCGCCGTCGCTGCCGGTGATGAGTTGGTGGATGCCGATGCCGCTGAGCTCCGAGTAGGTGCACCACTCGTGGTCCGAGGTGAGCATGAGGTCGAGTTCGAGCGCGGACAGCAGCGCGAACACTTGGCCGCGATTGGTGCTGTCGACTCCGACGAACACCTCGTCCAGCAGGATGATCCTCGGCGCCTCTGGCGCGACCTGGTAGTGCGCGGCCACCGCGGCAAACAGTGGCAGGTGCAGGGCGATTGCCTTCTCTCCACCCGAGAGTGCGCCGTGCAGCTTCTTGGTCAGCGGCTGCCATCCGTCGCCGTTCGCGCGATCGATCTTGACGGCAAACCGGTGCCATGCGGTGTAGTCGAAGACCTGAGCCAACTGCTGCTCCCAGCTGGCGGCCGTGTCGTCGGCCTTGGCCTGTTCGATGCGCTCACGAAAGAACTGGTGCAGGGAATCCCTATCCTGGTCAGTGAGCCGCACGGGGTCCTTGAGTAGCAGATCCCGAGCCGCTTTCGTGCCGGTCGGCAGATCTGGTGCTACCTGCCAGACCAGCCGGACGGCGACCTTGGAAGCGGTGCGGACCCGTTCCAGGCGGGCATTCATCCCGTCGACGAGCTCGTTGGCCTGCCGGATTCGGGCCGCGAGGTGGCGGCGTGTGTCGCCGGTCAGGGTCTGGTCGAACAGGGCCCGTTCCTTCTCCGTGATCTCGTGGCGGCTCCGCTCGGCGTCGGCTTGAAGGATGTCGAGCAGCTGGGCCGCGCCAACGCGGACACCGTCGACGATCGCGATGAAGATCTGCACATCTTCGTCGGTCTCCAGCTCCAAATCTGCCCGGGCGCTGAGCGTGGTGCGGACGGCGTGGACCGACTCGGAGAGTCGGTGTAGGGCGTCGCCCAGGTTGTTCGGTGCGTGCGGAATCGACGGCCACGCGGCCGCCACGACACGGGCCGCGTCGAGTGCGGCCCGCACACCGTCGGAGGCGGCCAGCAGCGCCTCGAACTTTGCAAGATCGCCGAGGCCGCTGTCTGCCGGTAGCACTCCCGCAGCCAGATGGCGGAAGCGCACCGACGCGGCGTCCCGTTTCGTCGCGGCGGCGTCGCGAACCTGCGCGTCGGTGGTGCGCCGGGCGCTGAGTTCGCCGAGCTTCTCCGCGAGAGCGGTGATCTCCTGTCGGGTAGCGCGGGTGTCGATGTCCAGTTGCTTCAACGTCGTGCGAAGGCTCGCGATCTCGGCGAGCACCTCGCGGTAGTCGGCGATCAGCGCGCCGTCGATCGCATCGAGCATCCCCATGAGCCGTGCGTGCTCGGCCTCGGACTCGTCGGCCTCGGACTCCCGCTGCTCGGCGGCCGCCTCGGACCGGGCAGCGTGCTCGGCCAGCGTCTCGGCCGTGGACCGGGCGGCGGTGAGTCGGCCATGGGCGTCGATCCAGCTCTCCGCCTGGTCTCGGAAAGTGGTGACGGCGGCGGTGAGCAGACGCAACGACTCGCGCTCGGCCGGGGTGCCGTGCTCGGCGGCGAGGCTGGTGAGTGCGCGAAGCGCTGCCCGGACCTGTGCCTCCCGCGTGGACACCGCTGCCGCGCAGCGGCGGACGACGGTATCGGCCGCGGCGCGATCGGATTCGGCCGTGCTCAGATCTCGGACGGCGGCGTCGAGCTCGTCGTGCGCCGGCCGGCCCGCTCGTTCGGCGGCCAGCAGATCCCGCCGTGCACGGAGGCTCGCGAGCTCCGCCTCGAGTGTCGCAATGGTGACGTCGAGCTCGCCGATCTGCGCCCGCAGCTCGACGCGTCGGCGTTCCCGGGCGAGCTGGCGGGCCGTGGCTCCGATGTACGCGGCGTGATTCTTCTGCCAGCTACCGGTGATGGCGCCCATGCGCCAGCTGCCGTCGGCGCCGATGGCGGCCGATGCCTCCGCAGGGAGCCGGTCGTCGAACGCGACGGTGGCCAGGAGCCGCTCCACTGTGAGCGGATCGACGGGGGGGTCCACGTCCCCGCCCCGCTGCACCGGAGTCAGCACGTCGCGAAGCGAACGCCCGTCGACCGGCGGCCGAGTGGAACTCTCGGCGAACACGTCGTGTCCCTCGATCTGCCCGTGCCGGCCCACCCACGCGTCCAACAGCCCGGACGCTTCGAGCGCGGCCTCGATCCCCGCGGTCGCCGTGTCGGGCACGGTGGCGGCGAACTCGACGAGCTGCCACAGTGGGGCCCCGACCATCCGGGAACGATCGGTGGTGCGGGTGGGGGGAGCGACTGGGGGAATGTCGTGCTCGGCCGCGAGCTTCCGCTCCTCGGCGGCCAGGCCGTCGCGCTCGGCACAGGTGGCGGCAAGCGCGGCCTCCTGGGCGGCCTTGTGCCTCGTGATCTCCTCCAGCGCGGTGGCGGCGACCGCGTCGACGAGTGAGAGGACCGCGCTCTCGGACTCGACCAGATCAGCCAACGCCCGTGGATCGGGGAACCTGAGTTCCTGACATCCGAGTGCCCACCCCACCACTCGCTCGGCCAGCGCGGTGATCGCGTTCTCATGGAGCTCACGTGCCGTGCCCAGCCGCTCGCCGGCCTCGGCGAGCACGGTGTTGGCGGCGTCGAGCTCTTCCTCGGCCTGTTCCCGGCGTTCGACGGCCCGCTCGTGGGCGTCGAGCGCCGTACCGACCGCGGCCAGCTGATCGTGACGGCTGCTGACAGCGGCTCGCAGGAACGGCCTGATCTGTGTCGAATCCGTCGTCAGATATCCGGTGAGCTCGCGATGCACCCCGGCCAACCCCGCGCGGGTGGCCGCGTGGCCGGTCTCGATCTCGTGAGCGCTCGCTGCATCGGCGTGCAGCTGCGCTGCGCGCACGGCGTCCTCATGCTTTCGTGCGTCGTCGTCGGCCGTGGCGCGCTTTACCTGTGCATCGCCGCGCAGGACGGTGGCCCGGTTCAGCGCCTTGCCCGTGTTCTCGCGGAGCCGATCGAGCTCCTGGCCCTTCTTGTAGCCCTCGCTCTCGACGAGACCGGCGCGGCGCGCCTCGGCTGCGGCGGTGTCGCGGTCGAGGGTTGCGGCCCGCTCGATGGCATGCTGCTTCAGGTCGGCGACGCGGTCGCATTCCTCGGCCGAGAGCCGCGCCGTGCGCGTGAGGTTGTCGAGCTCGGTGGTCGCGGAGATCACGGTGCAGCCGACAGGAGGGACGACAACACCGCGGGGTCGAGCCGCTGGGACAGCTTGGGTGTGCGCAGCTGCAGCAACGCGGTGATCAACGCGTCGAAGCGTTGCTCGCTCAGGGCTGTGAAAAGGGTGGAGCGGACCGCGGTGCGGTAGTCGTTGGCGGTGGCATGGACCGTGCCGCGCTCACCGAGCCGCTCCTCCAGCGCGCTGCGGGTGAGCGGCTGGCCGACGTCGTTGACCAGCGCCACACCGTCGGGTGTGCCGATGCGCAGAGCGGTGGTGAAGTAGTCCGGATGCACCGTGGTGGTGTGGGTGCTCGCCTGCAGTCGCGCGCCACAGACGAACCAGCCATCGGGGTGGCCGGGGAGTCGGAACTCCAGCCAGACGTAGCCGACGCGGGTGGTGCCCGATGCTCCCTCGCCCATCAGGTTCCAGTGCATGCTGCGCTCGTTGCCGCCGAACGTGGACAGCCGGTTGGCGCGCAGATTGGCATCGAAGAGGAACGGCAGGAGCAGCTCCAGCGCCTTGGACTTGCCACTTCCGTTGGGACCGCGCAGCAGCAGCCGGCCGTGGTGGAACTCGAACACTTCGTCGTAGTAGCGCCAGACGTTGAGGACGCCCGCCCGCCACGGGATCCACCGGGCCGCGTGCGCGTCGGGCCCGACACCTGCGGGCCGCGGCAGCTCGATCACCGTCATGACGACTCCTCGGTGCTGGGGTCAGGGGTTCGGAGCTCGCCGATGGCGTACCGGGCGGCGGCGGGAAGGGGGTACACGACAGCCCCGGCGATACGAGCGAGGCCGAAGCTGGTGAGTATCGACACGGCATCGATCACGAGTTGCCGGGCTCCGTCGTCTCCGTGAACCGTCCTGGGTTCGCGAGAGGCTGGGGTTCAGGCCACCTTGCCCCGTTGGGCGATGGTGTGAGTGTACACGATTTCACGTTCAATTGGGGTCATGTAGTCGATTGATGAGTGGATTCTTT
>JBFWRR010000051.1:0-44256 GCA_050248815.1 Pseudonocardia sp.
TCTGAGTGATGCCTTGCTCGCTGCGCCGGCAGTTCCCGATGATCTCGTCGTCGGTGCGAGTGCTGTCGTTCCCGTTGCGCGTCCTCGTTCGCGGGTCGGATGGGCGAGCTCGCCGTGCCGGAGCAGCGAACCCGGCGATCTCAGGTTGCTTCTCGGTGGACGTGGCATGCCGAACGACGAAAGCCCAGGCCGGCGACCTGGGCTTTCATCTGTGGAGGTGCCGGGAATCGAACCCGGGTCCTCCGTCACTTCACGAGGGCTTCTCCGTGCGCAGTCCGCTACGTCTCTACTCGGATCCCCCGGTCCCACGGACGGGCCGGTGTGACGATCCCAGTCGCTGTGTGATGTCCCCACCCGCCCCGCGACCGGGCGTGAGGGTCAGTCCCCTAGCTGATGCCGGGGTCCGGGTCGGGGAACACACCCGGTCCGACAGACTTCTTACTCGCTCAGGCGGCGAGGGCGAAGTCAGTGCGCTTGTCAGCGGCACTTGTTTTTTTGCGACGCGTGGTTTGCGAGATCATCGTCGCCTTCCTCGGCACGCTTCCCCTCGATCTGCATCCGGAGTCGAAACCGTTCACCCCCTTCTCCCGCCCCTCGGCGGGCCCGCACAGGGTAACGCCCCGGGCCCCCGGGATCATCCCCGATCCGCCGGACCGAGGAGCCGGGCAGGCGTGTCGTGCAGGACGTCGCGCAGGAACGCCACCCCCAGCCGCTCGTCGGCGCCGGCCCACGCGGCGACGGCGCGGACCTGCTCCGCGTAGTCGTAGGGGATGTTCGGGAAGTCGGTACCGAACGCGACCCGGCCGGGGATCGCGGCCAGCCGGGCCGCCCAGTCCGCGGGCAGCGGCGCGATCCGCTCGCTGAACGGTGTGCCGACCATCGTCGTGTCGAGATGGACGCCGTCGAACCGCTCCACGAGCGCGATCGCCGCGCCGAAGTCCGGCATCCCGGCGTGGGCCAGCACGGCCGTGAGCCGCGGATGGGCCTCGAGGACCTCGGCGAACACGTCGAGCCCGGTGTGCCGCCCGGGGATCGGCCCGTGCCCGCAGTGCACGATCGCGGGTACCCCCGCCTCCGCGAGCAGGCCCCAGGCCGGGGTGAGCAGCGGGTCGCGGGGATCGAACGCCCCCACCTGGACGTGCACCTTCACGGCCCGGGCGCCCGCGGTGAGCGCCGCGCCGAGGTAGTCGGCGACGTCGGGCTCCGGGTAGAGGGTGGCCGTGGGCAGCGCGCCGGGGGTCCGGGCGGCGAAGTCCAGCACCCACTCGGTGAGCCAGCGGCCCATCCCGGGCTTGTGCGGGTACACCAGCGGCGCGTACGTACGCACCCCGAGCGCGGCCAGGATCGCGACGCGCTGCGGCTCGGGAGTGCGGTAGCGCACCGGCCAGCCGACGCCGTAGTGCTCCTCGGCCTCGTCGAAGTAGGCCCAGACCTTTGCCATGACCCGCTCGGGCAGGAAGTGCACGTGTGCATCGACGATCCCGGGCAGGCCGAGCTCCGCGACGTAGCGCGGCACGTCCGCGTCCGACTCCGGTGGTGCCGGGAGCATCACGGGCTGACGGCGAGGAACAGGAACACCGCCAGCAGCACCAGGTGCACGGTGCCCTGCAGGCGCGTCGCCCGTCCCGGGACGACGGTGAGCATCCCGACGACGACGGTGAGCGCGAGCAGCACCATCTGGGTGGGCCCGAGGCCGAGGTGCAGCGGGCCCTCCAACCAGATCGAGGCGACGGCGATCGTCGGGATGGTGAGGCCGATGCTCGCCATCGCGGAGCCGTAGGCGAGGTTCAGGCTGATCTGGATGCGACCGCGGCGGGCCGCGCGGGCGGCGGCGAGCGTCTCGGGCAGCAGCACGAGCAGCGCGATGATGACGCCGACGAACGACTGCGGCAGCCCGCCCGCGACGACCACGCCCTCGATGGCGGGCGACTCGACCTTCGCCAGGCCCACCACCGCGACGAGCGCGACGAGCAGCAGCCCGAGGCTGACCAGCGCCGTCCGGGTGCTCGGCGGCGCGGCGTGCTCCTCCTCACCGATCGGCCGCTCGGTGTCCCCGTCCGGGCCGACGGGCAGGAAGAAGTCCCGGTGGCGGACGGTCTGGGTGAGCACGAACGCGACGTAGAGGGTGAGCGAGGCGAGCGCGGCGAACACCAGTTGCGCCGTGGAGAACTCGGGACCGGGCAGGCTGGTGGTGAACGTGGGCAGCACGAGGCAGAGCGTCGCGAGGGTGGTGACGGTGGCGAGGGCGGCGCCGCTGCCCTCGGCGTTGAACAGGGTGAGCCCGTAGCGCAGGGCGCCCAGCATCAGCGCGAGCCCGACGATGCCGTTTGCGGTGATCATCACCGCGGCGAACACGGTGTCACGGGCGAGCGAGGCCGTCTCGGGCCCGCCGGACAGCATGAGGCTGACGATCAGTGCCACCTCGATCACCGTGACGGCAACGGCGAGCACCAGCGACCCGAACGGCTCCCCGACCCGGTGGGCCACGACCTCGGCGTGGTGCACCGCAGCGAGCACGGCCCCACCGAGCACCAGCGCGACGATCAGGACGAGGACGGGCCCGAGCTGCAGGGTCCAGGTGACGATGAGGGTGAACAGTGCCACCGGGGGCACGACCAGCGCCCACGAGATGCGCCGCCCCGGCGTCACGGCGTCCTCCTCCGAGCGTGGCTCGGTGGCGGTCACCGCATGCTCCGCGCGCGGCCCTTGGCGGCGCGGCCGTAGGCGCGGGCGATCTCGCGGTCCGCGTCGCGGCGGGCGAGATCGGAGCGCTTGTCGTAGCTCTTCTTGCCCTTGGCCAGGGCGAGCTCGCACTTGACCTTGCCGTCGGAGAAGTACAGCGACAGCGGAACGAGCGTGAGCCCGCCCTCCCGGATCTTGCCGATGAGCCGCTCGATCTCCTCGCGGTGCAGCAGGAGCTTGCGCGTGCGGCGCGGCTCGTGGTTGGTCCACGTGCCGTGGGCGTACTCGGGAATGTGCAGGGCGCGCAGCCACACCTCCCCGTCGTCCACGGTGGCGTACGCGTCGACCAGCGAGGCGCGGCCGAGCCGCAGGCTCTTCACCTCCGTGCCCACGAGCGCGACGCCCGCCTCGTAGGTGTCGAGGATCGTGTAGTCGTGCCGGGCCTTGCGGTTCTGCGCGATGACGGTGCGCCCCTTCTCCTTCGCCACCGAGCAAGCCTACGTGCGCTCGTCCGACTCCGACGGAGCCTGGCGGGCCCGGTGCGCGCGCAACGACCCGGCGTGGGCCTTGAGGTCGGGCTTGCCGCGGGTCTTGATCAGGCTGGCGACAGTGACGATCACCAGGATGCCGATGATGACGGTGAGGCTCAGCGTGGTGGGGATCTCCGGGACCCGCTCGTCGATGTCGACGTGCGCCCAGTGCAGGATCAGCTTGACGCCGATGAAGGCGAGGATGACCGAGAGCCCCGTCGAGAGGTACACCAGCCGGTCCAGCAGGCCCTTGACGAGGAAGAACAACGCTCGCAGGCCCAGCAGTGCGAACGCGTTGGCGGTGAGCACGATGTAGGGCTCCTGGGTGACGCCGAAGACCGCCGGGATGGAGTCCAGCGCGAACAGCAGGTCCACGCTGCCGATCGCGATGAGCACGACGACCAGCGGCGTGACGACGCGGCGCCCGTCGACGCGGGTGACGAGCCTGCCGCCGTCGTACTCCTCGGTCACCGGAAGCACCCGACGGGCGATCTTGACCACGCCGTTGTCCTCGATGTCGGGGTCCTCGTCGCGGTGGCGGAACAGCTGGACCGCCGTGTAGATCAGCAGCACGCCGAACAGCAGGAACATGAACGAGAACAGCGACAGCAGCGTGGCGCCGAGCATGATGAAGATCGCCCGCATGATCAGGGCGAGCACGATGCCGAACGTCAGCACCTTGTGCTGGTGCTCCTCCGGCACGGCGAAGGTCGTCATGATGATCACGAAGACGAACAGGTTGTCGACCGAGAGGCTCTTCTCGACGATGTAGCCGGCGAAGTACTCGGTACCCGCCTGCCCGCCGTAGGCCCACCAGAACCACGCGCCGAACGCGACGGCCACCCCGATGTAGAACAGCGACCACGTCGTGGCCTCACCGAACCCGACGCGGTGTGGCCGCATCGCCGCCAGGACCAGATCGAACGCCAGCAGCGCGACGATCACCCCGATCGTCACGAGCCATGTCGTCGCGCTGATGTCGAGCACACCTCACCCCTTCCGTCTCCCTGGAAGGCAAATACTCCTACAAGCGCACGTAAAGGCGCAGCGTGACGTAGCCGGTGAGCGCGGCGACACCGGCGCCGAGCAGCACGAGGACCGGCGCGAGCCACAGCACGTCCGCGAGCGGCACGGGCGGGACGACGCCGGTTCCGACATTGCCCGCCAGCAGGTCGTCGACGAGCAGGAGCTTCGCCGCGACGAGCGCCACCGAGGCCAGCAAGGCCCCCGCCACGCCCGTCACGACGGCCTCCACCAGGAACGGCAGCTGGGTGAACCAGCGCGTGGCCCCGACCAGCCGCATCACGCCGACCTCCGTGCGACGGGTGAAGGCGGACACCTGCACCGCGTTGGAGATCAGCAGCACCGCCGCGACGGCCTGGGTGAGGGCGAGTGCGAACGCCACGTTGCGGACGCCGGCCAGGAAGTCGAAGAGCGCACCGACCGTCTCACGCTGGTCCACGACGGTGCGCACGCCCACCTGGCCGTCCACGGCGGCGCGGACGGCCGCCGCGCCCGCCGGGCCCTGCAGGTCCTCGCGCAGCTTGACCCGCAGCGAGGCGGGCAGCGTGCCGGGTTCGGCGAGGTCGGCCAGGGCCTGCCCGGCGAACAGCTCCTTGTAGCGCTCGTAGGCCTGCTGCTGGTTGACGAACCGCACCGCCACCACGCCCGGCACGGCCGAGAGGCGCTGGTAGAGCGCCGCACACGCGGGAAGGCTGCAGTCCGTGTCGCGTGCCGACAGGTCCGAGGTGAGGGCCACCTGCACCTCGACCCGGGCGCTGTAGAGCTCCTCGGTGCGGTCGATGATGCGTACCGCGAGCAGGCCGGTGCCGACCAGGCCGAGCGAGATCGCCGTCGTGAGCAGCATGGCCACCGTCATGGTCAGGTTGCGCCGCAGGCCGGTGGCGACCTCGCGGACGACGACCTCGGCCCTCACGATCCCCCCGCGAGATGGTGGCGGCCCACCGCTACCGCGCCGCCCCGTAGACCCCACGAGCCTCGTCGCGGGCGACGCGGCCGTCGTCGAGCTCCACCACGCGGCGGCGCTGCGAGTCCACGATCGAGTTGTCGTGGGTGGCCATGACGACCGTCGTCCCGGCGCGGTTGATCCGTTCCAGCAGCAGCATGAGGTCCTGGCTGGTGTCGGGGTCGAGGTTGCCCGTGGGTTCGTCGGCGAGCAGCACCACCGGCCGGTTGACGACGGCCCGCGCGATCGCGACCCGCTGCTGCTCGCCGCCGGAGAGCTCGTGGGGCATCCGGTGCGCCTTGCCCGCGAGCCCCACCAGTTCCAGCACCTCGGGCACCTCCCGGTCGATCGTGGCCCGCTTGTGCCCGAGCACCTCGCACGCGAAGGCGACATTGCCCGCGACCGTCCGGTTCGCGAGCAACCGGAAGTCCTGGAACACGCACCCGATCTGCTGGCGCAGCCGGGGCACCCGCCGCCGCGGGACCGCCGTGACGTCCATGCCCGCCACGGTGATCCGCCCGCTCGTCGGCAGCTCTTCGCGCAGCAACAGCCGCAGGAACGTCGACTTGCCCGAACCGGACGGCCCGATGAGGAACACGAACTCGCCGCGCGCGACCCGCACGGTGACGTCGTCGAGTGCGGGGCGCGTCGACGTCGGGTACGCCTTCGTGACGCGGTCCAGGCGGATCACGCCGCGCACGGTAGTCGCGACGGCCTCCCGCTGGGCCGGCGACCCGCCGCGGCGTCGCCTAATGGCTGACGCGGCGGGCGGTGTCGCGCACCGTCCGGGCGACGTCGAGCGCCGAGTTGCGCATCGAGGGCCGCCGCCACGTGCTCCAGTAGAGCGTGTTGGCCTCGTTCCCGGAGAGCTGGCGCTTGTAGCGGGCGTCGCCCGCGAGGAACTCGTACTCCGTCATCCCGAGGCGGCGGCAGGTCTCGGCGAACTCGACGTGGCAGAGCAGGCCTGCCCGTTTGCGGTTGTCCGGGAACCGCTGGAACCCGGCCTGGTAGTAGAGGAAGCGCCCGCCCTCGACGAAGCCGACGACGCAGCCCAGAGCCTTGCCCGAGGGGTCCGGCAGCCGGTGCAACATGATCTTGCCCGAGGGCAGCCACTCCTGAACGAGGTCGTCGAGGAAGCCGCGCAGGCGCCTGCCGGCGAGTACCCCGGGCTTCCCCGCGGCCTCCCAGCGAACCTGGTGCAGCAGCGCCATCTCGTCCATGACATCGCCGGCCAGGGCGAGATCCTGCACGAGCTCCGCAGGCCCGGGTTCGAGGCTCTTCCTCGCCTGGCGCACGAGGCGGCCCACCGGGCCCTTCAGGGACTCGACCACGGAACTGTCGGGGTGCAGGCGCAACGTCCACGACGCGTGCGGCTTCTGCCGCGCCGGCAGCGCGCGCGCGATGGCCGTGGCCGCCTCGGGCCGCATGCCCGGCAGGTCCAGCTCGTCCCAGCCGGGTTCCTCGCGGACGGCCCGCAGGAGCGTGAACAGCACGTCGGCGCGGTCCTCCGGAGCGCACAGCACGTCGTTGTACTCGACGTAGACCCCTTCGCCGGACGGCTCGCCCGCCGTGCCGAGGTGGAGCTTGCGGGTGCGCAGGCGCGAACGCGCCGACAGCGTGAGCAGGGCCGCGCCGACCGGCTCGCCCTGCCGCTCGACCAGTGCGAACCGGGCGGTCACGGTGTCGCCGAAATGGCGTAGCCACGCCGACGTCCACACCCAGCTGACCGCGGGTCGGTGCATCTCCTGACTGCTCTCGACCGCGGCCCAGAAGGGAGCGGCGATGGCGGCGTTGTCGGCGGGGAGCAGGTGCACGCGCATGGGACTGCGCGGGGTGGGGATCTCGAACCGCCGATCGTTCCCGTGCTTGAGGATCTTCAGTTTCTTGATCCCTTCGAGTGACACGCCGCGTTGCGGCCCGAACGAATCCCCCAGCGGAACGTACCAAGGTGACGCTATGTGAAGACTTCGGGTAAGGGTAGCGAAACCAGAATCACCTGAAGGTGAACCTGCTCGTTTCCCGCTCGCGAACGCTGCAGCAGGGCCCGACCACCGCGGTGCGCGGCAGCTCCCCGAGCCGCCGCTCGGACCGCGGGAGACCCGGCAGTGCGAGACGGGTCAGCTCGCGGTGGTCTGCTGCTGGCGGCGCCAGCGGATGGCCGCCTCGATGAAGCCGTCGATCTCGCCGTCGAGCACCGCGCTCGGGTTGCCCACCTCGTGCTCGGTGCGCAGATCCTTCACCATCTGGTAGGGATGCAGCACGTACGAGCGCATCTGGTTGCCCCAGGACGAGCCGGTGTCCTTGAGGGCGTCCATCTTGGCCTGCTCCTCCTGCCGGCGGCGTTCGAGCAGCTTGGCCTGCAGCACCATCATCGCGGAGGCCTTGTTCTGCAGCTGCGAGCGCTCGTTCTGGCAGGACACGACGATGCCCGTGGGGATGTGGGTGAGGCGCACCGCGGAGTCCGTGGTGTTGACCCCCTGCCCGCCGGGACCCGACGAGCGGTAGACGTCGACACGCAGGTCCTTCTCGTCGATGTCGACGTGGTCGGTCGACTCGACGACCGGGGTGACCTCCACGCCGGCGAACGACGTCTGGCGGCGGCCCTGGTTGTCGAACGGCGAGATCCGCACCAGCCGGTGCGTGCCCTGCTCGACCGACAGGGTCCCGTACGCGAACGGGGCGTGGACCTGGAAGGTGGCCGACTTGATCCCCGCCTCCTCGGCGTAGGACGTGTCGTAGACGTCCGTGGGATAGCCGTGGCGCTCGGCCCAGCGCAGGTACATCCGCATCAGCATCTCGGCGAAGTCCGCGGCGTCCACCCCGCCCGCCTCCGCACGGATGGTGACGAGCGCCTCCCGCTGGTCGTACTCCCCCGAGAGCAGCGTGCGGACCTCCAGCGCGGAGATCTCCTCGTGCAGCTTCGCCCGTTCGGCGTCGGCGTCCGCGGTCGCGGCCGCCCCGTCGCTGCCGCCCTCCTCCTCGGCGAGCTCGTAGAGCACGGGGAGGTCGTCGAGACGGCGGCGCAAGTCCTCGATGCGGCGCAGCTCGCCCTGGGCGTGCGAGAGGCGGCTGGTGACCTTCTGGGCGGCCTCGACGTCGTCCCACAGATCGGGCCGTCCGGCCTCCTCCGAGAGCTGCGCGATCTCGGCGCGCAGCCGCTGCGGATCGATGACCGCCTCGATGCTCTCCAGAGTGGCGGAGATGTCCTTGAGCTCGGCGGCGACGTCGGGGTTCACAACGCTCCAGCGTACGACCGGGAAGCGTCAGTCCTTCGTGGGGATCGCGTCGAGCAGCTTCACCATCGCGCGCGTGTGCGCCACCGTGAAGTCCGCCACCGCCTTGCGGTACGGGTCCTGCTCGGCACGCGCCCTCGCCCGCGCCTCGGACAGCCTGCCCGCCACCACCACCCGCGCGCCGTCGACCAGCTCGATGCGCTGGTCGGGTGTCAACGCCTCGGCGTGCAGCAGGCGCAGCACGAGCGGGCTGCGCAGGCCCTCCACTCCCCCGCCCTCCGCCAGCCACTCCGTGAAGGCCTTCCGGCCCGCCGCCGTGATGACGAACTGCTGCGACGCGCGCGGCCCCTGCTCACCCAGCTCGAGCAACCCGGCCTCCGCGAGCGCGGGCAGCTCGCGGTAGACCTGGCTGCGGGTGACGGTGAAGAACGCGCCGAACCGCTCGACCGCGGCGGCGACCAGCTGGCCGCCCGTCATCGGGCCCTCGTGCAGGAGACCCAGAAGCGCGGCGGCTGTGGCGTTCACTCGGTTCGAACGTCCCGACCCCATCACTCCACCGTGTCACGATCGACGACGGCCCGCATGTCGGGAATGGAGGAACCGCTGCGTCCCCGTGCTCGGCCCGTGCCGGAATCCGTGCCCGATCCGTGCTCCGTCCGGTCTCAGTAGGTCGGCAGCGACGGGTCCACCTGCTTCGCCCAGGCGAGCACCCCGCCACCCACGTGCACGGCGTCACGGAACCCGGCGCGGTGCAGCGCCGCCAACGCGTCCGCCGAACGGGCCCCGGACTTGCAGTGCAGCACCACCGGCCTGTCCTGCGGGATCTCCGCGAGCGCCTCACCGGACAGGATCCGGTCCTTGGGGATGAGCACCGCGCCGGGGATCGACACGATCTCGTACTCGTTCGGCTCGCGGACGTCGATGAGCGCGAAGTCCTTGCCCGCGTCCATCATCTCCTTGAGCTCGGCGGCCGTGATCGTGTGGCCCGCCGCCGCGTCCTGCGCCTCCTGGGAGACCACGCCGCAGAACGCGTCGTAGTCGATCAGCTCCGTGACCTTCGTCGCGTTCGGGTCCTTGCGGATCCGGATCGTGCGGTAGCTCATCTCCAGGGCGTCGTAGACCATCAACCTGCCCAGCAGCGGCTCGCCGATACCGGTGATCAGCTTGATCGCCTCGTTCACCATGATCGAGCCGATCGACGCGCACAGCACGCCCAGCACGCCGCCCTCGGCGCAGGAGGGCACCATCCCGGGCGGCGGGGGCTCGGGGTACAGGTCGCGGTAGTTGAGGCCTTGACCGTTCGGCGCGTCGTCCCAGAACACCGAGGCCTGGCCCTCGAACCGGAAGATCGAGCCCCAGACGTAGGGCTTGCCGAGCAGCACCGCGGCGTCGTTCACCAGGTAGCGGGTGGCGAAGTTGTCGGTGCCGTCCAGGATGAGGTCGTAGTCGCGGAAGATGTCCAGCACATTGGACGAGTCCAGGCGCACCTGGTGCAGGTTCACCTGCACGAACGGGTTGATCTCGGCGATCTTGTCGCGCGCCGACTCCGCCTTCGGACGCCCGACGTCGGACTGGAAGTGGATGACCTGGCGCTGCAGGTTCGACTCGTCGACGGTGTCGAACTCGACGATGCCGAGGGTGCCCACGCCGGCGGCGGCGAGGTACAGCAGGGCCGGGCTGCCCAGCCCGCCCGCGCCGACGACCAGCACCTTCGCGTTCTTCAGCCGCTTCTGACCGGTCATCCCCACGTCCGGGATGATGAGGTGGCGGCTGTAGCGCTGCACCTCTTCCTTGCTCAGCTCGGCGGCCGGCTCCACGAGCGGCGGAAGCGCCATGTCACTCCTCGGGTCGTTGCAGGGTCTTGCGCGGTGTCTCGCCGGATCCCAACACCGCGAGCCCGCCGCATCTTCCCACCCGTTCTCACCAGTCGGTACCGTCCTCCCACAATGCGGCAACGGCCCGCGCGACGTCGACCGGCGTCTCGATCTGCGCGACGTGCCCCGCCTCCGGCAGCATCAGCAGCCGCGACCGCGGGATCACCGCCGCGGTCCGCGCCGCGAGCCGCGGCGAGACGAGCCGGTCCCGCCCGCCCCAAACGACGAGCGTCGGCGCCTGCACGCGGCCCGCGACGTTCCACAGCGACTCACCGACCCACCAGCTCGTGAGCATCCCGATCGTCGTGCGTTCGAGCGCCTCGGCGGCCCACTCGACCTGCCCGCGCGCCCGCGCCTCGGCCGCGGCCTCGTCGAGGCGGTGCGGCAGGGCCAGCGCCGGGTTGCCGAAGCAGACCCGCACCATCTGCCGCGCCCGTTCCTGCGGGTCGACGGCGGCCAGCTCGGCGCGGGCGCGCCGACCGATGCGGCCGGGCAGGAACGCCAGCGCGATCCGCGGGTCCGAGAGCCGGCGCGGGTCGGGGCGGCGGTCGGGCATCGCGGGCGAGACGAGCGTGAGCGTGCGCACGAGTTCCGGACGCCGCGCCGCGACCGTGAGCGCGATCGCGCCCCCGAGGGAGTTGCCGAGCAGGTGCACCGGGCGGCCGCGACCGGCGAGGAAACACAGGAGCGCGTCGGCGTGGGCGGCGGGCGAGTAGTCCCGCGAGGCGAGCGGGCGCGACCGGCCGAAGCCCGGCAGGTCCACCGCCGCGCCGGGCGCCCGGGTGCGCAGCAGCGCCGCGAGGTCGGTCCAGTTCGTCGCCGAGCCGGACAGCCCGTGTACGTAGACCGCCTCCGGCCCGTCCGGACCGGGGGTCTCGCGCACGTGCAGGGTCACCCCGCCCGCGGTGACCTCGCGACCGGGCCACGGTCTCTGGTGCTCGTCGCGCTCCGGCAGGGCCACGGCGTCGACGAGGCGCGCCTGCGGCACCTGCCGGGTGACGCCGCGGCGAACGGGAAGCGACAGCACGAGGGACACGAGTCGACTTGGTACCCCACCCTCGGATGCGGCCGCCACCGCACGACCATTCGCCAGGCGCGCTCCACCACCGTTCAGGCGCAGATGGCGACTGACCGGCGGATCCCCCTGTCGGGGAGGATGGGCGGGTGACGATCGCCGTCAGGGTCACCGCGTACGCGGGCGCCCTCGCCCTGCTCTTCGGTCTGGCGTGGGTCGCGGGCGGTCTCGCCGGCGACACCGCGAGCAGCCCAGGCAGCCCAGGCAGCCCAGGCAGTGCGGCGCCGGCCGCGACGGGCGGGTCGGCCGCGCACGGCCACGGCTCCGGCGGCGGTGCCGACGACCACACCGCAGCCGCCACCCCCGCGGGCGGGCTCTCGGTCACCGATGCGGGCTACACCCTCGCCGTCGCGGCGCGCGGCTTCCGCCCGGGCGTTCCCGGCGAGCTGGCGTTGCGGATCACCGGTCCGGACGGCGCCCCCGTCACGGCTTTCGACGTCGAGCACGAGAAGCGGATGCACCTGATCGTCGTGCGCCGCGACGCGGTCGGTTTCCAGCACCTGCATCCCGAGCTCGCCCCGGACGGCACCTGGCGCACGCCGCTGACGCTGCCCCTGGCGGGCGTCTACCGGGTGTTCGCCGACTTCACCCCCACCGGCGGGCCGCCACTCACCCTGGGCGCGGACCTGTTCGTCCCGGGCGAGTTCCAGCCGTCCGCGGCACACGAGCCGTCGCGCACGGCCCTCGTGGACGGTTACGAGGTGACGCTGCAGGGCGACCTGACCGGCGGCGCGGCCACGCAGTTGGTGGCGACCGTCAGCCGGGACGGGGTCCCGGTCATCGACCTGGAGCCGTACCTGGGCGCGTTCGGCCACCTGGTCGTGCTCCGCACCGACGATCTCGCGTACCTGCACGTGCACCCGGACACCGCGACCGTTCCGCGCCCCGAGGACCGGGCAGGCCCACAGATCGCGTTCACGGCCGAGACGCCGTCGTCGGGCCTCTACCGCCTCTTCCTGGATTTCCGCCACGACGACACGGTTCGTACCGCCGAGTTCACGCTCCCGGCCGTCATGGCGCCTACCGCCGGGTAGGATCTGGACCCGGCGCGCGTTGCGCGGCGGAAAGGGGAACGTGGATGACGGAGGCTCCGCTGCGCGGCACGCGGTTGTCCCGCGGTGCGCGTCGCGCCCAGCTCCTGCTGGCGGCTCGCGACGTGTTCGCCGAGCTGGGCTACCACTCCGCGGCGATGGACGACATCGCCGAGCGGGCGGGCGTGAGCAAGCCGGTGCTCTACCAGCACTTCCCGGGCAAGCTGGAGCTCTACCGGGCGCTGCTCACCACCTATGCGGACGAGCTGGTGGAGCGCGTGCGCGAGGCGATCACCAGCTCCACGGACAACCAGGAGCGCGTGCACGGCGCCGTGGCCGCCTACTTCGACTTCGTCGCCGGTGAGGGCGGCGCGTACCGGCTGGTCTTCGAGTCGGACCTGCGCGGCGAGCCGGAGGCGGCGGCCGTCGTGTCCACCGCGCTCGAGCGGTGCATCCACATGGTCGCCGACGCCGTCACGACGGACGCGGGCCTGGACGGTGGCCGGGCACGGCTGCTCGCCGTCGGGCTCGTCGGGCTCTCGCAGGTCGCCGCGCAGTACTGGCTGGACTCGCGGCAGGACGTGCCGCGCGACGACGCGGTGGCGCTGATGGCGAGCCTCGCCTGGCGGGGTCTCGCCGGCTTCCCGCTGGTGCACGAGCCCGGAGAGGCGCCGCCCGCCGGTTAGCCGCCGGCGTCCGCGACCGTCGAGGCACCGCCGACCAGGGCGGACAGGTGCGCCGCCACCGCCGCGACCCGCTCAACGGGGAGCATGTGCCCGGCACCCGGGTAGATCGTCAGACCCGCCGACGGAAGCGCCGCGACGATGCGCCGGGCCGACGAGACCGGGGTGAGGCGGTCCCGGCTCCCGACCAGTACCACGGCGGGGACGTCGGCGAACGCCGCCAGGGCGGCGTCGCGCTCGTGGGCGTCGAGGGCGGGCCGGAAGCCCGACACCGTCGCGGGGCGGCAGCTCGCGACGGCCGCGTAGGTGAGCCGCCGCGCCGTGGCGTCCGCGTCCCGGCCGAGCAGGAGCCAGCGCAGCGCGGGCGCGAGGGCGCGCGGGCCGGCGATCCTCGGGCGCCGCGCCCAGCCGCGCGCGGCGTAGAGCCGCCGCTCCACCACCCGGACGACCGCGGCGGCTCCGGGCCGCAGGCCGAGGGTGTGTCCGGCGAGCCCACCGCTCGCGGTGGACACCAGCGCGAGCCCGCGCACCCGCGGCACGACGTGCGGGTGGCGCTCGGCGAGCGCCATCGCCGTCATGCCGCCCATCGAGTGCCCGCCCAGCACGACGGAGCCCTCGGGTGCGACCTCGGTGATCACCGCCGCGAGGTCGTCGGCGAGCCGTTCCAGCGTCATCGTGCCCACCGGTGCGGCGCCCGAGCGGCCGTGGCCGCGATGGTCGTAGGTGACGACCCGGGCCGATCCGGCGAGGCGGGCGGCCACGGGCTCCCACACGCGGGTGTCGAGGGTCCAGCCGTGGGCCAGCACGACGGTGACCGGGCCGTCCCCGCGGATGGCGACGTGCAGCTCGACGCCGTCCGAGGTGCGGACGCGCCGCTCGGTGCGCGCCGGCTGCCGCTCAGACAAGGCGGGCCCGCCACCGGAGGACCTTGCACGTCCCGCCGATCAGCTCCTGCTCGCGCACGAACGGCACGGGGCCTCCTCGGTCGGGCCGACTTGCGTTACCGGTAGTAACTGTTACCCGTGGTAACGTGCCGCACGTGCCGACCCCTGTCAAGGCGGATCGCGAGCAGCGTCGAGCGCGGCGACGGGCCGAGATGGTCCGGGCCGCGATGGACGCCGTCCGCGCCCACGGGCCCGGGGTCTCGGTCGCCGAGATCGCCGCGGCGGCCGGCATCACCAAACCCGTGCTCTACCGCCACTTCACCGACCGCGCCGATCTCCAGCGCGCCGTCGGCGAGCAGGCCGCCGAGCTGCTTTTCGCGCGCATAGCCCCCGAACTGGCGCTGCAGCGCTCGCCCGTGGAACAGATCCGTGCCGTCGTCGACGCGTTCCTCGCGGGCATCGAGGCCGAGCCCGGGCTCTGGCGGTTCGTCGTGCACCACCCGATCGAGGCCGCCACCGGGGAGCAGATCGCCGAGGACGTGCGGCAGCGGATCGCGGCCATCCTCGCGAGCCTCATCCGCGAGCGGCTGGGGCGGACGGGGCGCGACGCGAGCGGCGCCGACGCGTGGGCCCAGGGCCTGGTCGGGATGGTGCAGAGCGCCGGGGACTGGTGGCTGGAGCGGCGCACGATCACCCGCGCCGCGCTCACCGACCACCTCACCGCGCTCATCTGGGGCGGCCTCGCCGGGATCACCGGCATCGACCCGGAGGGTGACGGCGGTGGTTGAGTCGGTTCGCTCCGGGCATGCGGCCGAGCGACCGGCCGCTCACGAGGCGGCCCGGGCACCGGTTCGGCCGGCTCAGCCGACCGCGAAGCCGACCTTGCGGATCTCCTCCGGCGCGATCTCGACGTAGGCGATCTGGTCGGAGCGGACGACGTACCGGCGACCCTTGTCGTCGGTGAGGCGCAGCAGCCCGTCCTTGCTGGTGAACGACTCCTCGACCAGCTTCGCCACCTCGTCCGCGGGCTGGTCGCTGGACACCACGAGCTCGCGTCCGCTCTCGGCGATGCCGATCTTGACCTCCACGGGGGAACCTCCTGGTCGTACTGGGTCGCTCCATCGAGAGCCTTCGGCGCCACGGTAGTGCAGCCGCGCCGAGCGGGACGCCCCGGCCGGTGCGCCGTGAGCGAACTCGGCGTGCCGCGTGGCGTCAGCCCTTGAGCCCGAGGCTCGCCATGCGCTTGCCGTGGGTGAACTGCGCCCGCTTGATCAGCGTGGCGATGCCCGCGAGGTCCCCCGAGCCCGAGACGATGAAGTCCGCCAGCTCGTCACGCTGCGCCACGATGTACTGGGCCTGCGTGACGGCCTCACCGAGCAGGCGCCTGCCCCACAGGGCGAGGCGGTCGCGCACCTCGCGGTTCTCCTCGACCGCGGCGCGGACTTCACGCTCGGCGAACGCGGAGTGGCCGGTGTCGGCGAGCACGACACGCACCAGGTCGGCCGTCGGCCCGGAGAGCCAGCCCGCGATCTCCCGGTAGAAGTCCGCCGCCAGCCCGTCCCCGACGTAGGCCTTGACCAGCGACTCCAGCCACGTGTGCGGCTTGGTGTGGGCGTGGTAGGCGTCCAGCGGCGCGACGAACGGGTCCATCGCCTCCTCGACGCCAACCCCCATCCCCGCGAGGTGCTCCTCCAGCAGCCCGTAGTGGCCGATCTCCGCGGCGGCCATCCGGGACAGCGCCGCACGGCCCGAGAGCGTCGGCGCGGTCCGGGCGTCCTCGGAGAGCCGGTCGAAGGCCGAGAGCTCGCCGTACGCGAGCACCCCGAGAAGATCGACGACCGCCCGGTCCGACGCGCCCACGCCCACCCCGGTGGTTCCCGCTTGCCCCACCCGGAGAGCCTATCCGCCGCGACGACCGTGGTGACCAGGAACACCGGACGCATCACACTGCGCGCACCGCAGCACGTGGGCATCGACGCCGGTAAGCGGGTATCATCGTCCGCGACACGTGTAGTCGCGTGTCCTTGCCGCGGACGGCCGGCTCCGTCACCCCGGGTGACCGGGACGGAGGACCACCGCACCGCACACGACATGGTGCGTACAGCGCCTCGTCGGTTCTCCCGCCCGAGCGCGGTTTCCCGCTCATCGCAGCGCGCCGGCGGTCAGACGAACCGCGACCAGCCCTGTGCGCGGAGAGAGGCGATCAACCTGTCCGTCCCGACCGATACCCCGAACGACGCACCGCTCACGAGCGACCTGGAGGGCACGGAGGACGCGCACCCGCTGCAGGCGGGCGCTCCCGTGCGTCCCGACTCCCCCACGTTCGCCGAGCTGGGCGTCCGCCCCGAGATCGTCCGCGCGCTGGCCGAGGCCGGCATCGAGCGCACGTTCGCGATCCAGGAGCTCACCCTGCCCCTCGCCCTGGCCGGCGAGGACGTCATCGGCCAGGCCCGCACCGGCACCGGCAAGACGCTGGGCTTCGGCGTGCCGCTGCTGCAGCGGATCACGCCGCCCGCGGAGAAGCCCGCGGCCACCGCCGACGGCTGGGACGACGGTCGCGCCGCGGACCGCAGCCGCGACGTGCCGCAGGCGCTCGTCGTCGTCCCGACCCGCGAGCTGTGTGTGCAGGTCGCGAAGGACATCTCGGACGCGGGCCGCCACCTCGGCGTCCGCGTCACCGCCATCTACGGCGGCCGCGCCTACGAGCCGCAGCTCACCGCGCTGCGCAAGGGCGTGGACGTCGTGGTCGGCACGCCCGGCCGGTTGCTCGACCTCGCCGAGCAGCGCCACCTCGTCCTCGGCCGGGTCGAGGCCCTGGTGCTGGACGAGGCGGACGAGATGCTCGACCTCGGCTTCCTGCCGGACGTCGAGAAGATCCTGCGGATGCTGCCCGAACAGCGCCAGACGATGCTGTTCTCGGCCACGATGCCCGGCCCGATCATCGCCCTGGCCAGGGCGTTCCTCACCCGGCCCACGCACATCCGCGCCGAGGAGTCCGACCAGGGCTCCATCCACGAGCGCACCCGCCAGGTCGTCTACCGGGCGCACGCGATGGACAAGGTCGAGCTGCTCGCGAAGGTGCTCCAGGCCCGCGACCGCGGTCTCACCATGATCTTCGCGCGCACGAAGCGCACCGTGCAGCGCGTCGCGGACGACCTCACCGAGCGCGGCTTCGCCGCCGCCGCCGTCCACGGCGACCTCGGCCAGGGCGCTCGCGAGCAGGCCCTGCGCGCGTTCCGCTCCGGCAAGGTGGACGTCCTGGTCGCGACCGACGTCGCGGCCCGCGGCATCGACGTCACGGACGTCACCCACGTCATCAACTACCAGTGCCCCGAGGACGCGAAGACCTACGTGCACCGCATCGGCCGCACCGGCCGCGCGGGCAAGGAGGGCGTGGCCGTCACGCTCGTGGACTGGGACGAGATCCCGCGCTGGAAGATGGTCAGCGACGATCTCGGCCTCGGCATCGACGAGCCGGTCGAGACGTACTCGACCTCCGAGCACCTGTTCACCGACCTCGACATCCCCACCGACGTCACCGGCCGCCTGCCGCGCTCGCAGCGCACCCGCGCCGGGCTGGACGCCGAGTGGGTCGACCACGACGGCGACCAGGGCGGGCGCAAGCGCAACCGCAGGCGCGGCGAGAAGGTCGGGGGTCGTCCGTCCCGGCCGGGCTCGGACGCCACCGAGGGCACCGAGGCGGCGCGGCCGCCGCGGCGCAACCGCACGCGCGTGCGCAGCCGGGGCGGAATCGTCGTCGATGATGTCGTCGATGGCGTCGACGCGGAGACCGGCGTGCCCACCGACGCAAGCACCGACCCAGGCACCGACGCGCCCCGCCCGGCGTCGGAGGCCGGTGTCATGGCGGCGGTCGGGTCGGCTCCCGGGCCGGACTCCGCCCGTGAGGAGGGCACCCCGGCGCGGCGTCGCCGCCGTCGGGGCGGTGCTCGCCGCCGCGGTCGCGGTCCGGGTGACGCGGCCGAGCCGGGCGCCGTCGAGACCCTGGCGTCGGGGCCGGACGCCGCCGCGAGCTAGCCTGCACACCCCGGCGTCCGACCCACCCGGACGCCACCGGCGCCATGCCGTCGCGGCGGCGAGAGCGATCGCTCGGTGGTGCGGACCGCGCCAGGGAAGGCGATCCGGAAGGCGGTACGGCGGCGGGTGGCGAGGATCCGGGCAGAACGGCATCGCCGCAGTGATCTCGTGGTGATCGCGCTCCTGCTGGTGGCCGTGGTGGGTAGCGCGGCGGTGCTGTGGATGCGCAGCCCCGAGTCCGGCACCACGTCGACCGTCGCCGCGGCGCCGCTGCCCCTGGCGCCTCGACCGTCGTCGGTGCCGGAGCGGTTCGTCGCGGCGTGGAGCGGGCCGAGCGGCGCCACCCGGGTGCCGCTCGCGGCGGGCTCGACCGTCGTGACGGCGGACGGCGGCAGCGTCGTCGGACGCGACCCGCGAACGGGCGTCCCGGTGTGGAGCTACACCCGCGACGTGCCGCTCTGCACGGCCGCTGCCGGATTCCTCTCGGCGGACGGGGAGGGCCGGGTGTTCGCCCTCTACCGCAACGAGGACGGCGGTGCTCCCGGCGCTCCCGGCGCTCCCGGCGCTCCCGGCGCCGCCGAGACTCCTGATGCTGCCGATGCTGCCGGCACGTGGTGCAGCGAGCTGACCACGCTCATGCCCGACACGGGCGACCGGGCCGCGCAGCGCACGAGCGACGCCCGGCCGGGGGTGACGCTGGAGTCCGCCGGCGAGCGGGCGGCGCTGACCGGCGCGGTCCACATCGAGGTGCTGCGCTCCCCCGACCTCGTCCGCACCCTGGAGTACGGCGACGTGCCCGCGCCCGAGCAACCGGGCCAGCAGCCCCGGACGGGATGCCGCTACGGCTCCTCACGGCTCGACGTGCACCGCCTCGCGGTCGTCGAGCGCTGCCCCGGGGAGCCGACGGACCGGATCACGGTCGTCGCCTCGGACGGTCCGGACGGCGCCGAGATACCCAGCACGCAGTACTCGGTGTCGCTGCCGGGCACCGGGGCCGTCGTCGTCGCGGTATCGGCGGAACGCACCGCGGTCGCGATGCCCGGACCGCCACGGCTCCTGCTGCTGGACCCGGCGGGTGCCACGGTCGCGATCGTCGGGCTGGACGGTGCGGCCGCGCCCGCCTCCGAGCTCGGTGGCGGCGCCGTCCCCCTGACCTCGGACGCCGCCCACCACTACTGGTGGACGGGCGCGCGGACCGTCGCCCTCGACGCCGCGGACCTCACCCCGCGGTGGTCGCTGTCCGACACCCTCGGACCGGGCGTCCGGTACGCGGGGGCGCTGCTCGTCCCGGTGCGGGCGGGGCTCGCCGTGGTCGATCCGGACACCGGGCGGGAGCTGCGCACCATCGCCGTCCCACGACCGGACACGAATGCCCCGGTCATGCTGGCCACGAGCGGGGAGATGCTGCTGGAGCAGCGGGGGGCCGAGCTGGTGGCGCTGCGGCCGTCGGGCTGACCGGGCACCGGTCGGCCGCGCGCTCGCGCACCCCCCGCAGTCCCGGGGCGCTCACACACCGTCAGTCCACGCGGCCCGCGAGCACCTCCACCCCGGCCGCACGGGAGACCAGCTCCTCGAACTCCTCCGGCGCGGTGGTCTCCGAGCCGATCGGTGTGGACTTGTTGGTGCCGTGGTAGTCGCTGGAGCCGGTCACGACGAGGTCGAGACCGGCGGCGAGCTCGCGCAGCAGCGCCCGGTCCTCCGGCACGTGGTCGGGATGGTCGACCTCCACCCCCGCGAGCCCGGCCGAGGCGAGCTCGGCGATGACCGAGGGTTCGACGACCCGGCCCCGCCTGCGCGCCAGAGGGTGGGCGAACACCGCCACACCGCCCGCGGCGCGCACCATCTCGATCGCCGTGCGCACCGGGGTGTCCGACTTCGGCACGTAGTAGGGGCTGCCGTTGTAGAGCAGCGTCGCGAAGGCCTCGTTCACCGACTCCACCACGCCCGCGGCCACCAGCGCCCTGGCGAGGTGCGGCCGGCCGGCCGCCGCGCCGTCCGGGAGGAACGCGAACACCGTCTCGACGTCGACCGGGTAGCCGTCCGCCGCCATCTTGGCGATCATCCCCCGCAGCCGGTGCACCCGCTCCTCGCGCAACCGGGCCTGCTCCGCGACGATCGCGGCGTGCCCCGGGTCGAACAGGTAGCCCAGCAGGTGCACCGACACGTCCCGCTCGCCGGGGCGCCCGCACGGGCTCACGCACGAGAACTCGGCCCCGCGCACCAACTGCATCCCCGCCGGGAGCGCCGCGGCGGCCTCGTCCCATCCTGCGGTGGTGTCGTGGTCGGTGAGCGCGACGACGTCCAGACCAGCGGCCGCGGCGACGGCCATGACACCGGCCGGCGAGTCCGTGCCGTCGGAGGCCGTCGAGTGGGTGTGGAGATCGATCCGGGGGATGGGCACGTCCCAGGCTAACCTCCGGCCGGAGCGCGGATCAGAAGCGCCGCCGCCAGCTGGTCTTGGCGAGCATGCCGCTCGCGCGGGTACGACCCTTCTCCCCGAAGATCAGCTCGGAGAGCGCCTCGTAGATCTCCTCGGGTCGCGGCATGTACCGGACCTTGTTCAGCGCCTGGATCTGGCCCGCCGACTCGACGATCATCGTTCCGTAGTTGAGGATGCGGCCCATGAAGGTGCGGCGGAACGTGAGGTCGGTGACCTTGCCCAGCGGCATCATGCCCACGTTGTGGGTGAGGACCCCCTTCGAGATCATCACCCGCTTGTTCGTGATGACGATGCGCTCCACCCACCACATGATGACCCTGATGGTGAGCCGGAATAGGGCGATCAGGCCGAGGTAGAACACGAGGTTGTCGATGAAGACGCTGTTGCCGCCGCTGAGGTAGGCCTGGGCGATGATGAGCAGGATGAGGAAAAGGGCCGTCTCGACGATGTCCCGCAACATCACCGCCCAGTGCTGGCGCACCCGGATGACCCTGCGCTCCGAGGGCAACAGATACTCGTCGATCTCCCGGGGGGCGAGCACGGCGACTACCTCACGTGACGATCTGGGTGAAGAAGCTCGTCACGTTGGTGGCCCACCGGCCCAGCGTGGCACCGATGCTCTCGACCGTGTTGGCCGCCACGGTGGGCGACGTGACGATGAACCAGATGACGAGCAGGATCAGGGCCACCCCGATCAGCTTGCTGAGCTTCACCGACGCCCACCTTCTTCATACGGGAGCTCCAGACCGACACGGTACCCGCACTGTTGTACCGGACGCGTGGCGATCACGATACCCACCGTGCCGGGGACGTACCGTGATAGGCGATGACACGGTCCGGTGATCCCCGCGACGCGGCGGTGCCCTGTGTGGGTGGGCTCGCCTACGACCCGCACGGCCGGATCCTGTTGATCCGGCGGGCGCACGACCCGGGCCGCGGTCTGTGGTCGTTGCCCGGCGGCCGGGTGGAGCCGGGCGAGGACGACGCCGCGGCGCTCGTGCGGGAGATGGTCGAGGAGACCGGGCTGGCCGTGCGCCCGGGCGCGCTCGTCGGGCGGGTACGGCGGGGTCCCTACGACATCGCGGACTACCGCTGCACGGTCACCGGGGGCGACCTGCGGGCGGGCGACGACGCCGCCGACGCCCGGTGGTGCTCGGCCGCCGACCTCGAGGCGCTCCCGCTCGTCGACGGACTGCGCGACGTCCTGGCGGACTGGGGCGCACTCCCCCGCTGACCGTCAGACGCGCGGCTCCGGACGGCCGGGCTGCTCGCCGCCGCGGGCCTCGCCGTAGGAGTACTTCGGCACCATCACCTTGCGCCGGAACGTGCACACCACCGTGCCGTCCTGCTTGTAGCCGCGCGTCTCGACGTGGACGACACCGCGGTCGTCCTTCGACTTCGACGGCGTCTTGTCGAGCACCTCGGTCTCGCCGTAGATGGTGTCGCCGTGGAAGGTCGGCCTGGTGTGCTTGAGCGACTCGACCTCGAGGTTCGCGATGGCCTTTCCCGAGACGTCCGGCACCGACATCCCGAGCAGCAGCGAGTAGATGTAGTTGCCGACCACCACGTTGCGCTTGAAGTCGGTGGTCTCCTCCGCGTAGTGGGCGTCCATGTGCAGCGGATGGTGGTTCATCGTGAGCAGGCAGAACAGATGGTCGTCGTACTCGGTGACCGTCTTGCCCGGCCAGTGCCTGTAGACCGCACCGACCTCGAACTCCTCGTAGTAGCGCCCGAACTGCAACGTTCCCGCCTCCACAACCGACTTCACTACCGGACGGGGTAATCTATCCCGCGGCCCGGACGCTTGTCCGGGTCTCGAACTGTGATTCGAGGAGGTGTGCGCGGTGCCCGAGGCACCCGGTTGCAGTACCTGCCGCGTCCTCGCCACGGGGACCGCCTGACGGCGGATCCGGTCGGGACGCGTGCTCCACGCTTCACGTCCCGGGCTGCGCCCGGGAGCGTCCCGATCACGGAGGTTCCGCCGTGTCCGCACTGTCCTCCATCCGCGCGGCCGGATCGCGCGCCCGCTCCGCCAACCGCTCGGAGTCGCTGCTGCCCAAGCTGCGGGTGCCGATCTCGGCCTACATCGTGGACTGCGCCGTCTACGTGGACGGCCACCGCCTGCCGGGGCGCTGGACCCACGACCGCGCGCTCGCCGAGGTCCGCCGCCGGGGTGACGGGTTCGTGTGGATCGGCATGCACGAGCCCACCGACGAGCAGATCACCGGCATCGCCGAGGTGTTCGACCTGCACGAGCTCGCCGTCGAGGACGCCGTCCAGGCCCACCAGCGACCCAAGCTGGAGCGCTACGAGGACATGCTGTTCATGGTGCTCAAGACGGTCTGCTACGTCGGGCAGGCCCAACCGACCGCGGAGCACGAGCTCGTCGAGACCGGCGAGGTCATGGTCTTCCTCGGCCCGGACTTCGTCGTCACCGTCCGCCACGGCGACCACAACGGGCTGCAGGACGTCCGCAGCAGGCTGGAGGGCGACCCCGAGCAGCTGGCCCTCGGCCCCGCCGCCGTCCTGCACGCCATCGCGGACCGCATCGTCGACACGTACCTGGAGGTCGTCGAGGCCATCGAGGACGACATCGACGAGATGGAGGCCCGCGTCTTCACCCCGCGCTCGACGATGGACGCCGAACAGATCTACGTCATGAAGCGCGAGGTCCTGGACCTGCGCCGGGCCGTCGTCCCGCTGGGCCCGCCGCTGCGCAAGCTCACCGAGGGCTACAGCGCGCTCGTCCCGCACGAGGTGCGCTCCTACTTCCGCGACGTGGACGACCACCTCGTCACCGTCACCGAGCGGGTGGGCGGCTTCGACGAGCTGCTGACGACGCTGGTCAACGCCGTGCTCGCGAAGATCACCATGCGGCAGAACAACGACATGCGCAAGATCACGTCGTACGCCGCGATGATCTCGGTGCCGACGATGATCGCCGGCATCTACGGCATGAACTTCGACGCCATGCCCGAGCTGCACTGGAAGTACGGCTATCCGGCGGTGCTGCTGGTCATCGCCACCGTCTGCGCCGTGCTGTTCCGGGTGTTCCGCCGCAACCAGTGGCTGTGATGCACAGCTGATCCACGCTGCGCCGACGGGCTAGCCTGGAGATCGTGAACGCCGACCGCCCGGCCGGCCCCCTGCGGCGCCTGCGCCGGCCCCCGTGGACCGACCAGGAGCCGACGTGGCGCGAGTGCCGGCCCGGGATCATCTCCGCGGCGCTCGCGCGGGCACAGGCGCGGCCGTCGGGCGGCTGGTTCGTGCTCGCAGCGAGCCGGGAGATCCGCCCCGGCAAGGCGTTCGGGCGGGTCGTCGCCGGCCGCGAGCTCGTCGCGTGGCGCGGCCGGGACGGCGCGCTGCACGTCGGCCCCGGCGCGTGCCCGCACCTCGGCGCACCCCTGTGCGACGCGGCGGTGCACGACGGGCGGCTCGTCTGCCGCTGGCACGGGCTCGCGCTCGGGCCGGCGGGCCGCCCGAACTGGCGCACCCACCCCGTCCACGACGACGGCGTCCTCGCCTGGGTGCGGCTGGACGACGCGCGGCTCGCCCCCGGCGACGACGGTCCGCCCACCGACGCGCCCGTGCTCGGCCCGCGCCCGCCCGCGGACGTCGCGGTCGCCGCCGTGGCGACGATGGTCGGCCGCTGCGAGCCCGAGGACGTGATCGCGAACCGGCTCGATCCCTGGCACGGCGCCTGGCTGCACCCCTACGCCTTCGCGAACCTGCGGGTCGTCTCGGCACCTCCGGCCGCCACCGACTGCCGGCCTGCCGACGACCGCTTCCTCGTCGAGGTCGCCTACACCGTCGGGCGCCGGCTCGGGGTCCCCGTGCATGCAGAGTTCACCTGCCCCGATCCCCGGACGATCACGATGGAGATCGTGGACGGCGAGGGCGCGGGAAGCGTCGTCGAGACGCACGCGACGCCGCTTCGGCCCGGCCCGGACGGGCTGCCGCGCACCGCTGTGATCGAGGCGGCGGTGGCGTACTCGGCGCGGCCCGGGTTCGTGCACGCCCGCAGGGTCGGCGGCCTGCTGCGCCCGTTGATGGCCTCCGCGGCGCGCCGCCTCTGGCGCGACGACCTGGCCTACGCCGAGCGGCGCTACGCGATGCGCACCCGCTAGCCGTCGGCGGTCCGGCTCGACCGCCGGGCGACCAGTCCGTCCGCGACGACGTCGACGGCGAAGCGGAACCGCTCGCCGGCATCGCCCGCGACCATCTGCGCGACGTGGCCGGTGAGCATCGGGAAGCGGTCGGGCGGCAGGGCGGTGAACGTCGTACGGAGCTCGTCGGCCTGCTCGCGACGCTCGCCGCTGCGGCCGCGGGCGCGCTGCTCGTCCTCCTCGATGACGGCCGCGGTCACGAGCCGCACGAAGATGTCGCAGGCCCAGGCGGCGTCCTGCGCATCGATCCCGCCGGCGAGCTGGATGCCGAGCAGGTTCTCGGCGAGCCGGAGCACCGCGTCGCTCGGGGGCGGATCGGCCAGCGTCGTCGCGGCGATGCCGGGGTGCGCGGCCAGCGCGCGGTGCAGGCGCGCCAGCAGGGAGTGCAGCTGGGTGCGCCACCGTCCGGGGTCGGGGGGCTCAAGATCCACCGTGGCGATGACGCGGTCCAGCATCGCCTCCAGCAGGCCGTCGCGGCCCGGGACGTAGACGTAGAGCGACGCGGCGCCGGTGTCGAGGTCGGCCGCGACGCGGCGCATGGTGACCGCCTCCAGGCCCTCCGCCTTCAGGATCGCCAATGCCGCGTCGACGACCGCCTCCTCGCTGAGCGGCGCCTTCGCCGGGCGATCCCGTGTCGACCGGGGACGGGCCGTGGAGTTCATCGGTGCGCGACCTCCGGTGCGAGACGTCGAGGCCACGACCCTACTTGACACGAACGCCGTCCGTGCCGAACATTGTTCGTAACGAACGTTGTTCGTCACGATTCGCGTTCGGACGGCCTGACGCCCGGCCGGGAGCACGACGGGGAGGTCGACGATGGACCAGGCGGCCGGCGGTACCGGCACGGCCCGCCGCTCGCTGCGCGAGGCCCGGGTGGCTCTCGCCGGACTGTCCGCGGTGTTCCTGTTCGAGATGCTGGACAACTCGATCCTGAACGTCGCGCTGCCCACGATCGGGCGCGAGCTGCACGCCTCGGCGACCGGGCTGCAGTGGGTGACCGGCGCCTACGCGGTCGTGTTCGGCGGGTTGATGCTGGTGTTCGGAGCGCTGGCCGACCGGCTCGGCCGCAGGCGGACGATGCTCGTCGGGCTGGGCTGCTCGCCGTGGCGAGCCTCGCGACCGCGGCGGTCACCACCGCGGAGCGGCTGATCGCCGTCCGGGCGGCGACGGGGATCGCGGCCGCGATGACGACGCCCGGATCCATGGCCCTGACGTACCGGCTGTTCGACGAGGACGGCCTGCGCGTCCGCGCGACGACGCTCATCTCGACGGTGGGCCTGGTCGGCCTCGCGGTCGGCCCGGCGGCGGGCGGCGCGGTGCTCGCGGTCGCGCCGTGGCAGGTCCTGCTGCTGGTCAACGTGCCGATCGCAGTACTCGCGATGATCGGCGTGCGGTACGGAATCGCCGCCGACGACCCCGCCGACCTGCACCGCGACCCGCTGGACGTCCCCGGCGCGGCGGCGGGCACCGCGACGATCGTCCTGGCGCTGGTCGCGCCCACGCTCCTCGTCGAGGAGGGCGCCGGCTCGTGGGCACCGTGGACGGCGGCCGCCGCGGCCCTCGCGGGCGCGATCCTCTTCGTCCTGCGCGAGCGGTCCGCACGACACCCGCTGCTCGACCTCGGGCTCGTCGCCCGTCCCCTCGTCTGCAGCGGCCTCGCCTACAAGGCGGCGGCCGGGGTGGCGACCGCGGGCCTCGGCTTCCTGGTGACGCTGCAACTGCAACTCGACCGGGGATGGACACCCACGCTCGCCGCGATCGGGATGCTGCCGCAGGTCGCCGTCCTGATCGCGGCCGGTCCGTTCGTCGGCCCGTTCGTGGACCGGGTGGGGATGGGCCGGGCGGCGCGGCTCGGCGCGGCTGCGGTGGTGCTCGGGCTCGCCGTGCACGTCCTGCTCGGCCACCTCGAATACGTGTGGATCGCGGCCGCGCTCGCGCTCGTCGCGGCCGGGCTGCGCGTCGTCGGGGTCGTCGCCGCGGTCAACGTGCTGCGCGGTCTTCCGGACGACCGCACCACGATCGGCGCGGCGCTCGTCGACACCTCCTCCGAGGTCGCCTCCGGGGTCGGGATCGCCGTCGGCGGCACCGTGCTCGCGGCACTGTTCGTCGGCGACCTCACCGCGGCGGGCTGGACCGCGGAGCAGACCGCGCAGTTCCGGCTGGCCGTCACGACCGCGGGGCTCGTGCTCACCGCCGTGGCCGCCGGGCTGGTCGGCTGGGGGATGCTGCGGGCGCGCCGTGCTCCCGCCCCGGCGTTCGCCGCCCCCGCCGGGCGTGACCGCTAGTCGTCGTCCTCGTCGGCCGGGGCTTGCCCCTCCGCGGCGGGCAGGCCCTCCGGCGGGGTGGCGGCCTCGCCGTCCGTTCCCGGGGGCGGGCCGCCGGGGCGGCGGCCAAGGAAGGTGTGCACGATGCCGTTCTGCCAGCCGGGGAACGTCTGTACCCGCAGGTCGACGAATCCCGCCTCGCCCATCCGGGAACGCAGCGCCGCCGCGCCGTCGAACTCGCGCACGCTGCGCCACAGATAGCGGTAGAGGTCGGCGCTGCCCGCGCGGACGCGCCCCATCGGGATGATCACCGTCCAGCACATCGACGTCCATGTGACGCGCGCGCGCAGCGAGTCCCGCACCGAGTACTCGTGCAGGGCCAGCGGCGCGCCGGGCGCGAGCAGGTCGTGGAAGGTCCGCAGGGCGGCGTCGCGATCCGCGAGGTTGCGCAGCAGGTAGGCGGCCAGGATGCCGTCGAAGGGGCCCTCGACCTTCTCCCCGAGGTTCTCCGCATCGGCGTACACGAACCGCACCCGCGGCGGCCAGACCTTGCGCCTGGCCTGGGCGAGCATCTCCGCCGAGGCGTCCACCGCGACGATCTCCGCCTCCGGGGCCGCGTCCAGCAGCGCCGCCGTGGATGCGCCCGTACCGCAGCCGAGATCCAGCAGCCGCAGCCCCGAGCCCCGGTCCGGCAGGCCCATCCGCCGGGTCGTGAGACGCAGGTGGTCGTGGTATCCGGGGTTGGCCGCCACCAGTTTGTCGTAGGTGCGCGCGTGGGCGTCGAACGACCGGACGACGCCACCCCCCACGGCTCCACCCACGCGGCCCCAGCCCACATTCCCCGCCGTGTCCGGCGTGGCGGGCTCCGACTCGCGAGATGTCACGGCGGAATAGTGGCGCATGCGCGCCGGGGGCCGCGCGTCAGGCCCGCGTCAGGCTGGGCGTCAGGAGGTACCCATGGCGAGCTTGCCGAGCATCTCGCGCGCGCGTTCGGCGTTGCGCGGCTGGCACAGAACGTCGTAGCGACCTGCGACCATCTGGCTCGCCGAGGTGAAATCCCGCCGGCCGCGGCTCGCGCCGTAGCCCACCGCGGCGAACACCATCCCGAACAGCACACCGATGGCCAGCGGCACCAGGATGGCGGCCACGCTGGACGCCCCCGGGCTCACGAGCGCCATCACGAGGCCGACGAACAGACCCAGCCAGGCACCCGAGGCCGCGCCCGACATGAGCACCCGGCCCCAGGTGAGCCTGCCGATGACGCGCTCCACGAGCATCAGGTCGACCCCGACGATCGTGACGTCGCGGACCGGGAAGTCCTCGTCCGCGAGGTAGTCCACCGCCCGCTGCGCCTCCGCGTAGGTGGCGTACGAGCCCACCGGCCATCCGGTCGGCGGCGTGGGCAGGTTGGGCAGGCCGGGGGCGGAACGCGCGGGCCCGCCGAACGGTGCGGTCATTCAGACCTCCTCGCGTTCCTGAACGGGTAAAGGACTCGCAACCCATTGTGTCAAGCCCCCACCCGTAGCGCCCCCGGCGTCCGGGGTTTCTCAGAGATTCACCAGGATCGTCACAGCTTGTACTCGCGGAGCAGACCGCGGCTGATGATCGTCTTCTGGATCTCGGACGTGCCCTCGCCGATCAGCAGGAACGGCGCCTCCCGCATGAGCCGCTCGATCTCGTACTCCTTCGAGTAGCCGTAGCCGCCGTGGATGCGGAACGACTCCTGGGTGACCTCGGCGCAGTACTCGCTGGCGATGAGCTTGGCCATGCCGGCCTCGACGTCGAAGCGGGCGCCGGAGTCCTTCAGGCGTGCCGCGTTCACCATCATGAGGTGCGCGGCCTCGACCTTCGTGGCCATCTCGGCGAGCTTGAACGCGATCGCCTGGTGCTGGGCGATCGGCTTGCCGAACGTCGAGCGCTGCTGGGCGTACTCGATCGCGAGCTCGAACGCGCGGATCGAGATGCCGCAGGCCCGCGCCGCGACGTTCACGCGGCCGACCTCGACGCCGTCCATCATCTGGGCGAACCCGGCGCCGCGCGCGTCGCCGAGGATCTGCGTGCCGGCCACCCGGTGGCCCTTGAACACCATCTCGGTGGTGTCGACGCCCTTGTAGCCCATCTTGTCGATCTTCCCGGGGACGAGCAGGCCGGGCGCCACCTCGCCGTAGCCCACCGGCTTGTCGACCAGGAAGCAGGTGAGGTTCTGGTACGGCTTGGGCTGTCCCTCGTCGGTACGCACGAGCACCGCCGTGAGGTTGGACGTGCCGCCGTTGGTCAGCCACATCTTGGCGCCGTCGATGACCCAGTCGTCCCCGTCCGGCACGGCCCTGGTCTTGATCGCGGCGACGTCCGAGCCGAGGTCCGGCTCCGACATCGAGAACGAGCCGCGCACGTCGCCCGCCGCCATCTGCGGCAGGTAGCGCTGCTTCTGCTCCTCCGTGCCGTGCTGGGTGATCATGTACGCCACGATGAAGTGCGTGTTGATCACACCGGAAACGCTCATCCAGCCGCGCGCGATCTGCTCGACCACCAGCGCGTAGGTGAGCAGCGACTCGCCGAGCCCGCCGTACTCCTCCGGGATGGTGAGCCCGAACAGGCCCATCTCCTTCATCCCGTCGACGATCTCCTGCGGGTAGGCGTCCTCGTGCTCCAGCGCCGTGGCGTGCGGGATGATCTCCTTGTCGACGAACGTCTTGACGGTGGCGAGGATCTCCTGCTGGATGTCGGTGAGACCGGCCGTCTGGGCGAGCCGAGCCATGGCGCCTCCCGTGGATGGTGCGGCCGGGGCCCTCCCGGCACTGGGCAGTTCGTCGGAGTATCCCCGCGATTACCGGGCGGTACCCCACCCTTCGGCTGTGAAGGTCCTCACCGGCACGCCGGGCGGTGATCGGCTCCGGCGCGCCTGACCTCGGCCACATGGCGCTGTCCGCCCGCCTGTCCGCGATCGTCGAGGGGCTCCCGCTCACGCCGGGCGCGCGTTCTGGAGATCGGCTGCGGGCCCGGCGCGGCGGCCCGGGCGGTGGCGGCGCGGCCGGCCTCCGGGCACGTCGTCGCGATCGACCGGTCCGCGCGGGCGGTGGCGCAGGCCCGCGCCGCGTGCGCCGCGGAGATCGCCGCCGGGCGGCTCACGGTGCCCCACACCGCCGTCGAGGACCTCGACCCGGCGACCGGCCCGTTCGACGTCGTGTTCGCCGCCCGCGTCGGCGCCCTGGACGGCCGCCACCCCGGACAGCGGGCATGGGCGGCGATCGCCGCCGTGCTCGCCCCCGGCGGCCGGGTGTTCGTGGACGGCCGCGAGGTGCCGCCGGGCGCCCCCGCGAACGGCCCGGACGGGAGCTAGGTCTTCCCAGAAGGGCCGTTCGCGCGGACCGGGAGCGGCGCGGGCCGGGAGTGGTCAGGCCTGCGGCGGTGTCCAGCGCTCGCCACGCGACATCCCGGCCGCGCGGCCCTTGCCCGCGATGACCAGCGCCATCTTCCGCGAGGCCTCGTCGATCATCTCGTCGCCGATCATCGCCGCGCCGCGCTTGCCGCCGGCCTCGGAGGTGTACCACTCGTAGGCGTCGAGGATGTTCTCGGCGTGGTCGTAGTCCGACTGCGCCGGGGAGAACGTCTCGTTCGCGGCGTCGATCTGGCCGGGGTGCAGCACCCACTTGCCGTCGAACCCGAGCGCGGCCGACCGGCCGGCGACCCGGCGGAACCCGTCCACGTCGCGGATCTGCAGGTACGGGCCGTCGATGGCCTGCTTGTCGTGGGCCCGGGCCGCCATGAGGATCGACATGAGGATGTGGTGGTAGGCGTCGCCCACGTCGTAGCCGGGCGGCTGCTCCCCGACGACCAGCGACTTCATGTTGATCGACGCCATGAAGTCGGCGGGGCCGAAGATGATCGTCTCGACGCGCGGGGAGGCCGTCGCGATCGCGTTGACGTTCGTCAGGCCCAGCGCGTTCTCGATCTGCGCCTCGATGCCGATCCGGCCGACCTCGTAGCCCATCGTCTTCTCGATCTGGCTGAGCAGCAGGTCCAGGGCGACGACCTGCTCGGCCGTCTGCACCTTCGGCAGCATGATCGCGTCCAGGTTCGCGCCCGCGCCCTCCACGACCTCGGTGACGTCGCGGTAGGTCCACTCCGTGGTCCAGTCGTTGACGCGCACGACCCGGATCTTCTCGCCCCAGCCGCCCTCGTTGAGCGCCTGCACGATCGTCTTGCGCGCACCCGGCTTGGCCAGCGGGGCGCACGCGTCCTCCAGGTCGAGGAAGACCTGGTCCGCGGGCAGCCCGCGAGCCTTGTCGATGAACTTCTGGCTCGACCCCGGCACGGCAAGGCAGGAACGGCGGGCACGGTTGCGGGTGGTGCTCATCAGACCTCTCCGTCTATGGGCAGCATCGTCCTATGGGCAGCATCGTCGGCGACGATGCTGGCACGCCGGGTGCCCCGACGTCGGCCAAGGTGATTGGTATCTCGAACACTCAGGGGAGGGTGAGGAGCTCGCCGCGTGCGACCGGCACGACCTGCCCGTGCACGGCCGTCTCGGCGGCCACCCCGCCGCGAGCGGTCACCGTGACCTCCAGCCTCGACGGTCTGCCCATCTCCGCGCCCTGGGCGATCGTCACGGTGGCGGTGCCGTCGGCGGGCAGCACCCTGCGGTCGACGAGGAACACGCCGAGCGCGACGGCGGCGGAACCGGTGGCCGGGTCCTCGGGCACCCCGACCTGCGGGCCGAACATCCGCAGGTGGGCCGTACCCGGGGCGAGGGCGACCACGCCGAGCCCCGTGGTGTCCGCGGTGGCGGCGGCGACCGCGGCGTCGTCGGGGCGGGCGGCGGCGACGGCGGGGGCCCGCACCGGCAGGAACACGAACGGGATCCCGGCGGCCGCGATCCCGGGTGCGACGTCCGGGTCGAGATCGTCGCCGGTGAGCCCGACGGTCGCGGCGAGCTCGCGCCCGTCGCGCCGCGGCCCGATCTCCGGTGTCCCGCCGCGCACCCCGGCTCCGACCGAGTCCACCGTCACCGGCAGGAGCCCGGCGCCGCACTCCTGCACGACCTCGCCGTAGGGGATCACCCGGTCGCAGGCCAGCACCCACGCCGTACCGACGCTCGGGTGCCCCGCGAACGGCAGCTCTCGGGCCGGGGTGAAGATCCGCACTCGGTAGTCGGCCTCGTCGGTGGTGGGCGGCAGCGGGAACGCGGTCTCCGAGAGGTGGAACTCGGCCGCGATCGCCTGCATCGCCTCGGTGGACAGCCCCTCCGCCCCGTGGACGACGGCCAGCGGGTTGCCCGCGTAGGCGCGGTCGGTGAACACGTCGACGACGTCGTAGCGCAGCACGTGCGCACCGTACGCCCGCGGACCTGCGATGAACCGGGACCCGGCCCGGCCCGTGCAACCCGTCGGACCCGGATCAGGGGCGGAGGTGGGACAGGAGTGGGCGGGGCGGACGTGCTGCGGGTGACGGTGTCCGGGGGCGGGCCGGTGGGACTGGCGTTCGCGCTCACGCTGGAGCATCTCCTGGGGCCACGCGTCGCGATCACGGTGCACGAGGCGCGGTGGGTGCGCGACGGGTCCGGGGTCCGGTGGCGGACCGCGGCCGAGGGCAACGCGCGGCGGCGCCAGGTCGTCACGGTGCAGAGCCGCCAGTTCCGCGCGCTGCCGCCAGCGGTCCGGGAGCACCTGTTCGCCCCCGGAGCCTGGAGCGAGATGTGGCCCGCGGGCGCGGACTCCGTCGACGGCCTGCCCCCGCGCAACGTCCGCATCGCCCACGTGGAGGACCGTCTGCTGGAACTGGCGCACACGGCGTCCCCGATCCGGCTCGTCCCCGGTGGGTTCGACCCCGCCACCACCGGCGGCTCCCACGTGCTCGCGATCTGCGAAGGGGCCCGCTCGGCCACCCGCGAGCACTTCGCCGACCGCTTCGGCGCCGCTGACCCCGCGCCGTACTCCCTGCGTGGCGAGCAGGTCGGCGACGTGGTGCTCGGGCTGCGCGTCCGCTCCCGGCTGCCCGACCCGGCCGCGGTGCTGCTCACGGTCGCCCAGAACCGCCCTGCTCAACACGGTGCACGGCGACGGGTACCTCAACATGCGGCTCACCCGCGCCGAGGCGCGCGAGCTCGTCGCGGTCGACCCGGCCCGCCGGGTGCTCGCGCCGTGCCTGCGGCACACCCCGTGCGTGCTGGAGCGCGTCGACGGCGACCGGTTCCGCTGCGACCTGCACGGCGCGCTGCTGCTCCCGGCCCTGGTGGCGGGGTCCGCGCTGTGGGCCCGCGTGCGCGACGGCCTGCGGCTGTTCGGCATCGCCGAGCACGACGTCGGCGCCGCCACGAGCTTTCGCCTCGACATGGCGGCCCGGCCGCGGTTCACCGCGGAGCTGCTGCCCGGGACGTACGGCTTCCTGCTCGGCGACGCGGCCAACGCGATCCACTTCTGGCCGGGGCGTGGCCTCAACAGCGGGTGGGCGTCGGCCGTATCCCTGGCCCGCTGCCTCGCCGCGGCCCGGCCCGGTGCACCGCTGCGCGACGCCGACCTGACCCGGCACGAGGCCGTCATGGCGATGCTGCAGTACCGGCACAAGAGCCGCGCGTGGCGGCAGATGGTCGCCCCGGACGCCGACGGCGAGATCCACCAGATCCGGGACCTGATCGCGGACGGCGTCGCCGCGGCCGGGACCGCCAACCGTCGCGCGGACCTCGCCGCGCTCGTCGCGCGGGCGGCCGCGATCCGCGACCGGCTGGGCGTCCGGTTGCCCGGGGCGCCCGGCGACGCCGAGCTGCACTCGTACCTCGACCGGCTCTCCACCGCCACCCTGCACACGCTGCGGCGCAGCGGCGCATGGGACACCGCGGGCACCGCAGGCGAGGAGGTCGACCTCGCGTGGGTCCTGCCTGACCCGGACCCCGCCCCGTCGGCCGGGGAACCTGCGGAGGTCGCGGCCTAGAGTCCTCCCATGGGCACCGAGCGGGTCTACGTCGCGCGGCTGGAGGGCCTCGCCGTGTTCGGTCCCGACGGCGAACGGATCGGCAAGGTTCGCGACCTGGTCGCGGGGCTGCGGGTGGACGCGAGCCCGCCGCGGGTGCTGGGCCTCGTGGTGGAGCTCGCCACGCGGCGGCGGATCTTCGTGCCGATGCTGCGGGTCACGGCGATGGACCCGGGCGCAGTGACCCTCGCGACGGGCTCGGTGAGCCTGCGCGGGTTCCAGGTGCGTCCCAACGAGACGCTCGTGATCGGGCAGATGCTCGACGCGCGCGTCCGGCTACGTGCCTCTGGTGAGGAGGCCGTCGTGGTGGACGCGGCGATCGAGCCGACCCGGACCCGGGACTGGGTCGTGGGGCGCCTGGCCGTGCGTACCCGCCGCTCGCGGCTGACGCGGCGCGGGCAGGTGCACGTCGTGTCCTGGACGGCCGTCGAGGGGCTCTCCCTCACCGATCGGCAGGGCACCGCGGGGCTGCTGTCGGTGCTGGAGACGATGCGGCCCGCCGACGTCGCCGCGGCGCTCGCGCAGCTGCCCCGCAAGCGCCAGCACGAGGTCGTCGACGCCCTCGACGACGAGCGCCTCGCCGACGTCTTCGAGGAGCTCTCGGAGTCCGACCAGCGCGCGCTGCTCGCGCACCTGTCCGCCGAGCGCGCCGCGGACGTGCTCGAGGCGATGTCCCCCGACGACGCCGCGGACCTGCTCGGCGAGCTGCCCGACGTCGAGTCGGACCGCCTGCTCGCCCTCATGGAGCCCGCCGAGTCCGCGCCGGTGCGGCGGCTGCTGCGGTACGCGGCGTTCACGGCGGGCGGCCTCATGACCCCGGAGCCGATCGTGCTGCGCCCGGACGCCACCGTGGCCGAGGCGCTGGCCCACGTCCGCAACCCCGACATCGTGCCGGCGATGGCGAGCATGGTGTTCGTCACCCGCCCGCCCACCCAGACCCCGACCGGCCGCTACCTCGGCTGCGCGCACACCCAGCGACTGCTCCGCGAGGCGCCGTTCACGCTGGTCGCCGGGGTGATCGACAACGAGCTGGGCCGGCTGGGGCCGAACGCGCCGCTGAGTGAGATCACGCGCTTCTTCGCGGCCTACAACCTCGTCGCCGCCCCGGTGGTGGACGACGAGGACCACCTGCTCGGTGCCGTCGGCGTGGACGACCTCCTCGACCACATGCTCCCGCCGGACTGGCGCGACCACCTGCACGACGAGCCGTCACCCAACGGTGTCCAACCCGCCGGGAGCACGGAGCGCACCGGGGACACAGGCAGCACCGGGAGCACCGGGAGCACGGGGAGCACGGGGAGCACCGAGCACGCGGAGAGCACCGAGAAGCCGGAGACCAGCGATGCCTGAAGTCGTCCCCCGCAGCAGGCGGCTGGACCAACCGCTCGTCGTGCGCCGCCGCTTCGAGGTCGACCCGGACGGGTTCGCCCGGCTCTCCGAACGGATCGCCCGCTTCCTCGGCACCGGGCGCTTCCTCGCGATCCAGACCGTGGTCGTCATCGCGTGGATCGTCCTGAACGTCATCGCGATGTCCTACGCGTGGGACCCCTACCCCTTCATCCTGCTCAACCTGGCGTTCTCCACCCAGGCCGCCTACGCCGCGCCGCTGATCCTGCTCGCCCAGAACCGGCAGGACGACCGCGACCGCGTCGCCCTGGAGGAGGACCGGGCCCGCGCCGAGCGTACGAAGGCCGACACCGAGTACCTCGCCCGTGAGCTGGCCGCGCTGCGGCTGGCCGTCGGAGAGGTGGCGACGCGCGACTACCTGCGCGGCGAGCTGGAGAAGCTGGCCGAACGGCTCGACGCGCCACGCGTACGTAGCATGGAGTGATGTCGACCAGCACGGACCGGTCCACCGTCGAACAGGCCGTTCGGGCGGCGCTGCACACGGTCGAGGACCCCGAGATCCACCGGCCGATCACCGACCTCGGCATGGTGAAGCACGTCGCCGTGTCGCCCGAGGGTCTCGCCCACGTGGGGGTCTACCTGACCGTGGCGGGCTGCCCGATGCGGGAGACCATCACGAGGCGGGTCACCGAGGCGGTTTCGAAGGTCGCCGGGATCACGGGCGTGCAGGTGGAGCTGGACGTCATGAGCGACGAGCAGCGCACCGAGCTGCGTCGCAGCCTGCGCGGGGACTCCGCCGAGCCCGTCATCCCGTTCGCCCAGCCCGGCTCGCTGACGCGCGTGTACTGCGTCGCGTCGGGCAAGGGCGGCGTCGGCAAGTCGTCGGTCACGGTCAACCTCGCCGCGGCGATGGCGGCGCGGGGGCTGTCGGTGGGCGTGGTGGACGCCGACATCTACGGCCACAGCGTGCCGCGCATGCTCGGCGCCACCGCGCGGCCCACCAAGGTCGAGAACATGATCATGCCGCCGCAGGCGCACGGCGTGAAGGTCATCTCCATCGGCATGTTCACCGCGGGCAACGACGCCGTCGTCTGGCGCGGCCCGATGCTGCACCGCGCCCTGCAGCAGTTCCTGGCCGACGTGTTCTGGGGCGACCTGGACGTCCTGCTGCTCGACCTGCCGCCGGGCACCGGCGACATCGCGATCTCCACGGCCCAGCTGATCCCCGACGCCGAGCTGCTCGTCGTCACCACCCCGCAGACGGCCGCGGCCGAGGTGGCCGAGCGCGCGGGCTCGATCGCGGCGCAGACGCGCCAGCGGCTCGCGGGCGTCGTCGAGAACATGTCATGGCTGGAGCTGCCCGACGGCTCCCGCATGGAGGTGTTCGGCACGGGCGGCGGCCAGACGGTTGCGGACTCGCTCAGCCGCACGCTGGGCGCGCCCGTCCCGCTGCTCGGGCAGGTCCCGCTGGAGCCGCGGCTGCGCGAGTGCGGTGACGGCGGCACCCCGATCGTGCTGGCCGAGCCCGACTCCGCGTCGGCGCGGGCGCTCGTGGCGGTGGCCGACAAGCTCACCACCCGGGCCCGCGGGCTCGCCGGGATGTCGCTCAACATCTCGCCCGTGCGGCGCTGATCCCGCACCGGTCCCACGACGCAGCGACGGCCCCCTCACCGCGGCGAGGGGGCCGTCGCGTCGTGTGCCGTCAGCCCGAGGAGACCCTCTCCGCCGCGTGCAGGTCGACGTCCTTCGTCTCGTGCAGGGCGAGCACGCACAGCGTGCTGAGCAGGCCCATCAACGCGAGGTAGATGCCGATCGCGAAGCTGCCGAAGCCCGCCACCAGCCACGCGGCCAGGAACGGCGTGACGGCGCCGCCGAGGATGCCCGCGAGGTTGTAGCCCATGCCGGCGCCGGTGTAGCGGTAGTGGGTGGCGAAGATCTCCGGCAGGTAGGCGCCCGCCGGGCCGTACGCCACGCCGACCAGGCCCATCACGAGGGACAGGCCGAGCGCGAACGACCAGGGCGTCCCGATGTCGAGGATCGGGAACAGCAGCAGCGCCGCCACGATCGCCGCGGCGTTGCCCCAGAGGATCAGCGTGCGGCGCCCGACCCGGTCGGAGTAGACGGCCGACAGGATCGTGCAGATCGCCATGACCGCACCGCCGAGGATGCCGATCGACAGCACCGTCGGCCTGCTGTGCCCGAGCTGGGTGGTCCCGTAGCTCGTGAGGTAGGTGACGCCGATGTAGAAGAACGCGAACAGCATCGTCAGCGCGCCACCGGCGAGCAGGACCTCCTTGGTCTGCGCCCGCAGCACGTCGATCAGCGGGTTGCGCGCGAGCGCCTTGTTCTTCGCCGCCGCGCGGAACACCGGGGTCTCCTCGATCGAGAGCCGGACGTAGAGACCGACCGCGATGAGGATCAGGCTCGCCACGAACGGGATGCGCCAGCCGAAGGCGAGGAACGACTCGTCGCTCATGGTGAGCGCCGTGACCAGGAACGTCGCGCTGGCCAGCGCGAACGCCAGCGACGGGCCGAGCTGCGGGAACAGCGCGTACAGACCGCGTTTCCTGGCGGGGGCGTACTCGGCCGTGAGCAGCACCGCGCCCGCCCACTCGCCGCCGACCGCGAGACCCTGGAACACCCGCAGCACGATGAGCAGGATCGGCGCGGCGACGCCGATGGTCGCCGCGGTGGGCAGCAGGCCGATGGCGACCGTCGACAGGCCCATGAGGAGCAGGGTCGCGACGAGCGTGCCCTTGCGACCGATCCGGTCGCCGAAATGCCCGAAGAGGATCGCCCCGAACGGGCGGGCGATGAAGGCCACACCTGCGGTGGCGAAGGCGGCGATCGTGCCGGCTGCCGGTCCGAGTGCGGGGAAGAACACCTTCCCGAACACCAGTGCCGCCGCCGTGCCGTAGATGAAGAAGTCGTAGAACTCGATCGTCGTACCGGTCGCGCTCGCGATCGCGACGCGATGCATTCGGGCTGGTGACGGGGCGGTGGCGGCCATGGGCGTCCTTTCCGCGAAGTGGATGCGCGGAGCGTACGAACGTGATGCAGGTCTCACCACCTCCAGTTGGAGGTAAAGCGAGCGGAATGGAGGCCCCAGGTCTACGTGGCGTCCGGATCGAGCGGCGGGCGCTCGTTCGGCGCCAGCGGCTGCTGCGGGGCCGGGCCGGAGGCACCGGCCGCGGGATGGCGGGGAACGCTGTCGTCGACCCCGCCACCGCGGGGCGGCGGCGCGTAGCCGTTCGGTTTCACCGGCGGATCGTCGTCGAAGAGCGTGCGGCGCACGACGTTGCCCGGGTTGAAGTTGCGCAAGCCGCGCAGCTCGTCCAGGGGCTTGCGCAGCTCGTCGAACTCGGGACCGAACTCGCCGCGCAGCTGCTCGCGCGCGCCTGCGGCGAAGCCCTTGACCTGGCGGATCGTGCGTCCGAGCCACGCGGCCGCCTCCGGCAGCCGCTCGGGCCCCAGGATGAACAGGCCCGCGACGACCAGGACCAGCAGCTCGCCCCACCCGACCGACTCGAACACGCCCTCAGCGTACTTCCCGGTGCCGACCGGCCGCTGCTCAGTCCGAACCCAGCACGACCGTGATGGTCAGTGGCCTGCCGTCGCGGATCAGCTCGATCGGCACGGACTCCCCCGGCCGCCGCTCCCGCACCGCGACGATGAGCTCGTCGGCCCCGGCGATCTGGCGGTCCCCGACCTTCGTGATCACGTCGCCCTCGACGATGCCCGCCGTGGCCGCGGCGCCGCCCTGGCGGACGTTCTGCACCTGGGCGCCGTCCGTGGTGTCGTCGGCGACCGAGCGGGCGTTGACGCCCAGCTCGGCGTGCCTCACCGAACCCGCGCGGATCAACTCCTCGGCGATCCGGCGGGCGTCGTCGATCGGGATCGCGAAGCCGAGCCCGATCGAACCGCCCTCGCCTCCGCCGGCGCCGATGCTGCGGATGGCGGTGTTGATGCCGACGACGGCACCGGTCGAGTCGACCAGCGGCCCGCCGGAGTTGCCCGGGTTGATCGCGGCGTCGGTCTGGATCGCGTCGATCACGGCGTTGGTGTCGGTGTCGCCGCCGTCCAGCGGGACGGGCCGGTCCAGCGCGCTCACGATGCCGGTCGTGACGGTGCCGACGAGCCCGAGCGGCGATCCGATCGCGAGCACGGCATCGCCGACCGCAAGCGAGGAGGACGAGCCGATCTGCGCGACCACGGGGTTGGCCACCGCGACCTTGACCACGGCGAGATCCGTCTTGGGATCGCGGCCGACGATCGTCGCCTTCGCGCGCGTGCCGTCATGGAAGATCGCCTCCAGGTGCGCGTCCGGCACCTCCGCGACGGGCGCCACCACGTGGTTGTTGGTGAGCACGTAGCCGGCCGGGTCGATCACGACCCCCGAGCCGGTGCCGCCCTCGTCACCGACGCGCAGCTCCAGCGAGACCACGGCCGGGACGGTGCGCGCGGCGATGTCGGCCACCGAGCCGGGTGGCCGTTCCTTGGCCTCGGTGGCCTGGGTGATCGTCGCGTCCGGCTCGGTCAGGGCGGCGGCGCCCTCGGCGGTGACCCGCCCCACGACCCCACCCGCCGCCCCGATGAGCAGGGCGATCAGGCCCAGCACCGCCAGCGCACGGGGCTGTACCCGGCGCCCGAACAGCAGCTCGCGCGTGCTGAGCCGGGCCCCCTCGGGGCGCTCGGGACGGGCCTCGGCGGGGGCCGGGACGGGCGGGGCGAGGCCGGCGTGGCTGCCGGGGTCGCGCCACGGGTCGGCGGTGGCAGCCCCGGCGCCCCCCGCAGCCGCTGACCCGTCGCTCCACAGGGGCTCGTCGTCGGGCGGCGCGGTGCGGGTTCCGTTCGACGGCGGACGCTGCAGCGGGACGGAGACGCCGTCCGGGCGACCGAACGCGTACGCGAGCGCCGCGGGGGGCGGCGGGCCCGCGGGGACGGGCGCGGTGTGGAAGGCGGCGGGCTGGAACCCGCCGTCCGTGCCCGCCGGGCGGCCGAACGCCGCCGCGGCCTCCGGATCGACGGAGGGGCGTTCCAGAGGGCGCGGGTCGAGCCGGGGCGGCCCGCCCGCGGTGGCGGTGCCGGGCTCGTCCGTCCCGGACGCCGGGCCGGGCGCGTCGTCGCTCATGGTCGGCGCGGACTCCTCCTCGCAGGCGTGCCGGGCGCGTCCGGCACGCCCCAGAGTGCCGCACGCGGGGTGAAGTTCGCGTGCGCGCGACCGATCCGGACGGGTGCGGTCAGCGAACCGTCAGGTGCGCGGCGGGCAGGACGTCGAGCTGGTGCAGCACGCGGTCGGTGCCCGCGTCGGTGGGCTGCACGTCCGCGGCGCCGCTGCCTCCGGATCGGGCGGCACCGCTTCGCCCCGACGGGAGCGCGGCGGGCTGGATCTGCCCCACCACGGGCGAGGGCGCGGCCTGCAGCCGCGCGGTGGCGGGCCCGGCGTCCAGCACGGGACCGCCGAACACACCACGTACCGGCGAGTCCGCCGGGGCCACCGTGCCCGTGAGGGCCAACGCGCCGAGCGCGATGCCCGTGGCGGTGAGCCCGGCGCCCCAGCGGCGTGACGCCCGGCCGGACCGGACCGGGCCGGGGACCGGCGGCGCGGAGCGGGGCAGCGGGGCGGACCGCAGCGACTGCACGATGCTGCCGTCCGGGCCGACCGCGAGCCCTGCGGGCGGGTCGGGCAGCTCGGTGTCCCGGGGGATGGAACGCAGCGCGTGCAGCAGCGACGAGGAGAGCTCGGGCCCGCGCGCCGAGCGCAGCGCGGACCGGGCCTGGCGCTGCACGGCGACGTCCGAGGCGCAACCCGGGCAGGACCGGAGGTGGCTGACGGCGCGGCCGTGGGCCGCGGCGCTCAGCTCGTCGTCGACGAACGCGACCACGGCATCGGACGTCAGATGCGTCTGCCCCCAGTCCGGGGTGACCACTTCGAAACGCCGACGCGGAGCCGTCATCTGCCGATCGCCTCCAGCTCTCGTGGCTCGTCGTGAGCATCGTGGCCGGTGCGCGCCGCCCGGTTCCGCTCGAGAGCGGTCCGCAGGGCCGCGCGGCCCCGGTGGATCCTGCTTCGCACGGTACCGAGCTTCACACCCAGCGTCGCGCCGATCTCCTCGTAGGACAGCCCCTCGACGTCACACAGCACGACGGCGGCGCGGAACTCCGGCGCCAGTTCGTGCAGCGCGGCCTGCAGATCGGGGTCCAGATGGGTGTCGGAGAAGACCTGCTCGGGCTCGGGGCCCGCGCCGGGGATGCGGTCGGAGTCCTCGGGCAGGGCCTCCATCCGCACGCGGGCACGGCGGCGGACCATGTCGAGGAAGAGGTTGGTGGTGATGCGGTGCAACCAGCCCTCGAACGTGCCGGGGCGGAAGGACGCCAGCGAGCGGAAGACCCGCACGAACGTCTCCTGGGTGAGGTCCTCGGCGTCGTGCTGGTTGCCGGTGAGGCGGTACGCGAGCCGGTAGACGCGGTCGGCGTGCTCGCGCACGATCTCGTCCCAGCTCGGCGGGACCCATTCCGCCCCCTCGCCGGGCAGCACGGTGCCACCGTCCGGGATCGGCCGGGCATCGGTCATCGGGGTCGGCTCCTCGGGTGTGGGCCGCGTCGAGCGGTCAACGTCGAGCCTTCTGCTCGTGTTCCCGTTCGAGAGTGGGCTACTCCCGTGAACGAGGTGTGAGAAGTGCCTGAGAGGAGCCTGTGAATCCGCTGCGGCCCCTTGCCGGGAACGTGGGCCCGATTACGACGCGACACGCCCGCTCGCCGCGCCTGGGCATCCGACCGGCGCAGTAGCCTCGTGCGCATGACCGGCTCCGCCGTCTCCGTCCCCGTCGAGAACGGGCTCGTCCGCGACCACGTGGAGGGCTACCTCGCCGAGGACGACGTGCTGCTCGCGGCCCGCGCGCGAGCCAACGAGATCGGCTGCCGGCCGGTCGCCCCCGGTGCGGGCGCGGGGCTGTGCTTCCTCGCCGCGACGGTCGAGGCCCGGGCGGTCGTCGAGATCGGCACCGGGGTCGGGGTGAGCGGGCTGTGGCTGCTGCGCGGGATGGCCGCGGACGGTGTGCTCACCTCGATCGACGTCGACCCCGAGCGCCAGCGCAGCGCCCGGCAGGCGTTCGGGGCGGCCGGGCACGGGCCGGGCCGGCTGCGCCTGATCAACGGGCTGGGGCTCGAGGTCCTGCCCCGGCTCACCGACGGCGGCTACGACCTGGTGGTCGTGGACGCCGTCCCCGCCGAGTACCCCCGCTACCTGGACGAGGCCGTCCGGCTCCTGCGCCCCGGCGGTGTCGTGGCGCTGCACGGGGCGTTGCGGGGCGGGCGGGTCGCGGACCCCGCGGCGGAGGACGCCGACACGATCGCCCTGCGCGAGGTCGGAAGGCAGCTGCGCGAGGACGAGCGCCTGGTCCCGGTCCTGCTGCCGCTCGGTGACGGCCTGCTCGCGGCGGTGAACACGCCCCGCCACGGCTGGTCCATCGTGGCCGGGCCCTGACCCACCGGGGCACCCGGGGCTACAGGGCGGTGGCCCCCTTGCCGATCACCACGACTCCGCCGGTGCTCACGGTGTAGCGGGCCCGGTCCATCGCGAGGTCGACGCCGACCAGCGCGCCGTCGGGCACCACGACGTTCTTGTCCAGGATCGCCCCGCGCACGACCGCACCGCGCCCGATGCGCACCCCCGGCAGGATCACCGAGTCCGACACCTCGGCGTCGGCCTGCACCGTCACGTTCGGGCTGATCACCGACCGGCGCACGATCGCCCCGGAGATGATCGTCCCGGCCCCGACGATGGAGTCCTGCGCGATGCCGCCCTGCACGAACTTGGCGGGCGGCAGCGGGGCGGCCGCCGTCCGGATCGGCCAGCGGTCGTTGTAGAGGTTGAAGACCGGGTGCACCGACCACAGGTCGTTGTGCGCCTCGTAGTAGGCGTCCACGGTGCCGACGTCGCGCCAGTAGCCGGAGTCGCGGTCCGTGGCACCGGGCACGACGTTGTCCGCGAAGTCGTAGACCGCCGCGTTCCCCTCGCGCACCAGGCGGGGGATGATGTCGCCGCCCATGTCGTGGTCGGAGTCGCCGTCCTCGGCGTCCGCGCGCAGGGCCTCGAGCAGGACGTCGGTGGTGAACATGTAGTTGCCCATCGACGCGAACGTGACGTCCGGGTCGTCCGGGACGGCGGGCGGGTCCGAGGGCTTCTCCAGGAAGTCCACGATGCGGCCGTTCTCGTCGGTGGAGATGCACCCGAACGCCTTGGCCTCCGCGCGCGGCACCCGGATGCCGGCCACCGTGGCCCCGACGCCGGACTCCACGTGCTGGAGCAGCATCTGACCGGGGTCCATCCGGTAGACGTGGTCCGCTCCGAACACCGCGATGTAGTCGGGCCGCTCGTCGTAGACGAGGTTGAGGCTCTGGAAGATCGCGTCCGCGCTGCCCGTGTACCAGCGTCGCCCGAGCCGCTGCTGCGCCGGGACCGTGGTGATGTACTGCCCGAGCACGCTCGACAGCCGCCACGTCGTCGAGATGTGGCGGTCCAGGGAGTGGGACTTGTACTGGGTGAGCACGCAGATGCGCGTGAGCCCCGCGTTCACGAGGTTCGAGAGCACGAAGTCGATCAGTCGGTAGTTCCCCCCGAACGGCACGGCGGGCTTGGCCCGGTCCGCGGTCAGCGGCCAGAGCCGCTTGCCCTCACCGCCTGCGAGGACGATGCCGAGCACGTTGGACGCCAGTGCGCGGGGCGTTGCGGGCGAGAGCCGTACGCCGGTCACACGACCGAACCCTAGTGGCGCCGAACGCACGAATCCAAGCGGTACGAGCGGCAGGTCTCGTGTGTCGCGGCGCGAGGGCCTACGGTCTGTCGGCGTGCGTATCGGAGTGCTGACCCGCGAGTATCCACCCGAGGTCTACGGGGGCGCCGGCGTCCATGTCGGCGCCCTGGTCCCGGCACTTCGCGCGCTGGTCGAGGTCGACGTCCACTGCTTCGGTGAGCCCCGCCTGGACGCCCGGGGCGAGCCCGTGCCGCAGGTCTGGGCGCACCGCACCCCCGAGCGGCTCGCGGACGCCAACCCGGCCCTGCAGACCCTCGGCGTCGA
>JBFWRR010000052.1:0-24384 GCA_050248815.1 Pseudonocardia sp.
CGGGGTTGGGGTATCGGGTGCACAAGGACTTCCCGACGATCAACTGGACGGCCGACCAGTTGGCGAAGGGGATCTTCTATCACGCCCGGGAGCTGAACGAGGCGTTCACGACGGTGTTCACCTGATCGTTCACCCGACCGTTCACCCGGCCGTTCACCTGACAGCCGAGCACCTGACCGCCTGACCACCGCGACGTCGCCCCCGGCCGTCCGCTGGCAGTCTGGACGTCGGGCGCGTCCGGACCGGGCGCGCGTGACGAGCGGGAAGGCGGCGCACCGTGACGACGACGGGCGAGCGGACTCCGCGGCGCTCCCGGCCGGACGGCCGGCGGCCGGTGGTGGTGCTGCTGGGGCTGATCCCGGCGCTGCTGTTCGGGGTGCCCTGGTGGGTGCTCGTCGCGGGCGGGCAGGCGTGGCCGGTCGGCCTGCTCGTGGCGGGGACGCTGCTGTGCGCCGCCGGGGCCGTCGCCCTGCCGGTGCTGCTGGTGCGCGGGCACGGGCGGCGCCACCGCGACGCGGCGGCGCGCGTCGCGGACACCCTGCTCGGGATGGTCTGGATGCTCTTCGCCTGGAGCGTGCTGGGTCTGCTCGCCGAAGCCGTGCTCGCGGTCGGCGGGATCGCGGACCCGGTGCGCTCGCGGGCCGTGGCGGCCGCCGTGCTCGGCGTCGTCGCGGTACTGGCCGGGTACGGCCTGATCGAGGCCTGGCGGGTGCCGCGGGTGCGCGAGCGCGACGTCCGGCTGGAGCGGCTCGGCCCCGGCCTGGACGGGCTGCGGGTCGTCGTGCTCGCCGACACCCACTTCGGGCCGATCGACCGTTCCCGCTGGTCGCAGCGGGTGGTCGAGGTGGTCAACGGCCTGGCGCCGGACGTCGTGGTGCACGCGGGCGACCTCGCCGACGGGTTCGTCGCGGCCCGGGAGCGCCAGGTGCGACCGCTCGCGGACGTGCACGCCCCGCTCGGGCGGGCCTACATCCCCGGCAACCACGAGCACTTCTCCGGTGCGGCGCAGTGGATCGACCACATGCGCGCCCTGGGCTGGTCGCCGCTGCTCAACAGCCATCGGGTGGTCGAGCGCGATGGGGACCGGCTCGTGCTCGCCGGGATCGACGACCCGACCGGCGCGAGCGCAGGACCGGGCGGTGGCCCGGACCTGCCCACGGCGCTGGACGGCGCGGACCCGGCGCTGCCGGTGCTGCTGCTCGCCCACCAGCCCCGCCAGGTGGCCGATGCCGTCACGGCCGGGGTGGACCTGCAGGTCTCCGGCCACACCCACGGCGGGCAGATCTGGCCGTTCCACCTCCTGGTCCGCACCGAGCAGCCGGTGCTCGCAGGGCTCAGCCGCCACGGCGCGCACACGCAGCTCTACACGAGCCGCGGCACAGGGTTCTGGGGCCCGCCGCTGCGCGTGTTCGCGCCGAGCGAGATCACGGTGCTGACGCTGCGCCGCGCCTGACGAGCTGGCGTGGCAGCGTGGCCAGCGTGGCCAGCGTGCGCGGCGTGGCTCTCGGAGGGGTCCGAACGGGAGAACGGGAGAAGGCGATGCACACCGCAGCGGAGATCCGCGGGTCGATCCTGGGGACGCGCGTGCGCCGGGTGGAGGACCGCGCCCTGCTCACCGGCGCGTCGACGTTCGTCGGCAACCAACGTCGCGACGGGTTGCTGCACGCCGCGTTCGTCCGCTCCCCGATGGCGCACGCCCGCATCACCGGGATCGACACCGCCCCGGCGTCGTCGGCGCCCGGCGTCGTGGCCGTGTTCACCGCGGCGAGCCTCGAAGCGCCGGCCCACCACACGTTCCTGCGGGTCCACCCCCAGGTGCTGCGCCCGCCGCTCGCGACGGACCGCGTGCGGTTCGTGGGCGAGGCGGTGGCGCTGGTGGTGGCGGAGTCGACCGCGGCCGCCGCCGACGCCGCCGAGCTCGTCGAGGTGGACTACGAGCCGCTGCCCGCCGTCGTCGACCCGGAAGCGGCGCTCGCGCCGGACGCGCCGATGCAGTTCCCCGAGCTGGGCACGAACGTCGTCATCGGCGCCCGGTCGGCGGCCACGCCGGACCCGCTCGCCGGTGCCGAGGTGATCGTGCGGGCGCGGATGGTGAACCAGCGCATCGCGGTGCTGCCGATGGAGGGCAACGCGATCCTCGCGGAGCCCGGCGAGCAGGATCTGCTCGTCCACGTCTCGACGCAGATGCCGCACGGCTTCCGCGACCAGCTCGCGACGATCCTCGGGCTCGACCCGCAGCGGGTGCGGGTCGTCGCCCCGCACGTAGGCGGTGGCTTCGGTGGCAAGGCGGGGGTGCTGGCCGAGCACACCGCCACCGTGGCGGCGGCGCGGGCGCTGCGCCGTCCGGTCGCGTGGGTGGAGACCCGCTCGGAGAACCTGGTGTCGATGCCGCACGGGCGTGGCCAGGTCGGCTACTACGAGCTGGGGCTCACCCGGGACGGCCGGATGACCGGCCTGCGGGCCCGCGTGATCGGCGACGCCGGGGCGTACGCCGGGTTCGGCGGGATGCTGCCCGTCGCCGTGACCTACCAGATGGCGCCCGGCGTCTACGACATCCCGGTGGTCGGCTACGACGCCGTCGGTGTCGCCACGAACACGACGCCGATGGGTGCGTTCCGGGGCGCCGGACGGCCCGAGGCCGCCGCGCACCTGGAGCGGATCGTCGACATCGCCGCGGCCGAGCTGGGCATGGACCCGGTCGCGCTGCGGCGGCGCAACCTCCTCGCGCCGGACGCGTTCCCCGTGCGCACGGCCGTCGGCTCGACCTACGACTCCGGCGACTACGACCTGCCCCTGCGCGAGGCGCTGCGGATCGCCGGATACGACGAGCTGCGCGCCGAGCAGGCCCGCCGGTGCGAGCGCGGCGACCCGGTCCGGCTGGGGATCGGGGTGAGCGTGTACGTCGAGATCACGGCGGGCGCCGGTGGCGAGGAGTACGGGTCGGTGACGGTGCACCCGGACGGCACGGTGACCGTCTCGGCGGGCACGTCCGCGCACGGCCAGGGACACGCCACGGCGTTCGGGATGATCGTCTCGGACGCGCTCGGCGTCCCGCTCGAGCAGATCACCTACGTGCAGTCCGACACCGCCGCGGTGCCGCGCGGCCGCGGCACCGGCGGGTCGCGCTCGCTGCAGCTCGGCGGCAGCGCGGTCGCCGCGGCCGCGCAGGACGTCCTGGAGCAGGCCCGGCGCCGCGCGGCGACCCTGCTGGAGGCCGCGGTCGACGACGTCACGCTCACCGTGGACGGGCAGTTCGGTGTCACCGGCGTGCCCGGGGTGACGGTGACCTGGCAGCAGGTCGCGGGCGGGGAGGAGCTCTCGGCGGGCCTGGACCTCGTCCAGGACGGGGCGAGTTTCCCGTTCGGGGCGCACGTGTCGGTCGTGGAGGTCGACACCGAGACCGGCCGGGTCACGCCGCGCCGCCACGTCGCGGTGGACGACTGCGGGCGCGTGCTCAACCCGCTGCTCGTGGAGGGCCAGCAGCACGGCGGCCTGGCGCAGGGCATCGCGCAGGCGCTCTACGAGGAGGTGCTCTTCGACCCGGACGGCCAGCCGCTCACCGCCACGCTGGCCGACTACCGCACGCCGAGCGCGGCCGACCTGATCGGTGGCGAGACCGCGAACACCGAGACCCCCAGCCCGCTCAACCGGCTCGGGGCAAAGGGGATCGGCGAGTCCGCCACCGTCGGGGCCACGCCCGCTGTCCAGAACGCCGTCGTCGACGCGCTGCGCCCGCTCGGCGTCCGCCACATCGACCTGCCCTGCACCCCCGAACGGGTCTGGCGCGCGGTGCAGGCCGCCCGCGCCGGGCGGGCCGCGGACATGTGGCGCGAGCCGCCTGACGTGTTCGGGTCGCTCCCGCTGCGGGCTGGTGCGGTCGCGGAGGAGGACACCGGCGGGATCTAGACTCGCGAGCCCGCCGGCGGGTGCTTCGCAGGGGCCGGGTGCGGTTCGCAGGGGCTGCAGCCTGTGCGCGGCGTGCCGAGGGTCTGCGGGGGCGTGTGCGGTGGGGCACGGGCTGGGCGCCGGGGGCTCGGGCGGGCCCGGGTCTGCGGGCGGCTCGGGCGGGCCCGGGGGTTCTGCGGGGTGGGGGTCGCTCCGGGTTGGCGCTGCGGCACGGCGGGCTCCTGCGCGGCGTCGGTAGCCGGGCGCGGGGGTGCGACCCGTTCGGTGGAGCACCCGGGCGCTGCACCGGACCGGAGACGGCCGCCGCTTCGTGGAAGGCCGCGAGGTGGTCCGCGACACGCGGCGGTGGGCGAGGACACAGCAGGCCGCGCGGGGGGTGTGGCCTGCGGGAAGGAGCCTGAGGCGACACCGTGTGACGAAGACTGGGGTCCGTAACTGCACCGGGTGACTACTCTGGTCTCTTGCGGAGCTCTCGACGGGGAGCGCGCCGCCCGGGGCCACGATCCGCCCGGGTATGCGCGACGCGCTCCGCCGGTCCGGCCGCCCGCCGGACCGCCGGATCCCGACCACTGGAGCCGCCACGATGTCCCCGCTGTACCCGCTGTCCGTGCTCTCGCACCTGTCCCGCCGCGGTCGTGCGCGCCGGGCCCGTGCGGTCGCACGGATGCGGGATCTGCTCGTCCCGGTGTCGTCGGCGGGGTCGGAGGGCTCCGCTCGGTCGGGAGGGTCGGCGGGGTCGGCGGGATCACAGCGGCGGTCCCGGAAGCGGTCCGCGCCGCGATCCCTGCCGCGGACGCTGCCCCGGGCGGTGCCGCACCGTCGCCGGCCGGCCCGGCCCGCCGCGGCCCACCGACCCGGTCGCTGGCTGCGCGACGTCCATGCCGGCCCGGCGGGCCGGCGGGTGTTCGACGTCTACGTGCCCGCCGGCCGCCGCCGCGGCCGGCTGCCGGTGGTGCTGCTCCTGCACGGCTGCCTCCAGACCGCGGACGAGTTCGCCCACGCCAGCCGCTTTCCGCAGGTGGCCGACCGCAACGGGGTACTCCTCGTGGTCGCGCACCAGGAGCGGTACCACCAGCCCCGGCGCTGCTGGCGCTGGTACGAGGCCGCGCACCAGGAACGGGACGCCGGGGAGCCCGGCATCCTCGCCGGCATCGTCGCCCAGGTCCTCGATGAGCGGGAGCGCTGGCGGGCCGATCCGGCGCGGGTCTACGTGGCCGGGATCTCGGCCGGGGGAGCGATGGCGCTGATCCTTGCCGCGGCGTACCCGGACGTGTTCGCCGCCGCCGGGGTGCACTCCGCGCCGCCCTACCGTGCCGCGACGCGCCTCACGGAGGCGCTCACCGCGATGGCCGGGCGCGGCAGCGTTCCCCACCCGGCCGCCGGGGACCGCATGGCCCCGGTGGTCTGCCTGCAGGGCAGCGAGGACACCGTCGTGCGGCCCGCGAACGGCGACCGGGTGATCGAGCAGTGGCTCGCCCACCGGGCGGCCGCCGACCACGGTGCCACCCGGACCGTCCGGTCGCGGCGGTTCCGCGGGCGCACCGCCGACGGCACCCGGTACGCGGTCCGCCGCTGGTACACCGCACGCGGGCGCGTGTCTCTCGAGTACTGGTCCGTGCAGGGCCTCGAGCACGCGTGGTCGGGCGGGCAGCCGGGTGGGTCGTTCGCCGATCCGCGGGGTCCCCGGGCGGCGACGGTGATGTGGCGTTTCTTCCGCCGTCACCGGCTCGCCGGGCGGCCCCGCCGTGCGTCGGCCCTGCGGCAGGCGCTCACGGCCTGACCAGACGCGCACCTCGGCCTGGTGGGATCCGCAACTCGGCCTGATGAGCTGCGCAACTCGCCCCGACGAGATGCGCAAACTCGCGGGCACCCGGCCGGCGAGTTGCGGGTTCGGTCAGGGCGAGTTGCGCATCCACCGGCGGGGTGGCCGGTCAGGGCGCCTCCGGCACCGGACCGTCGAACCGCTCGACCTCGACGAGAGCGCGCGAGCCCGCGCAGCCCTGTGACAGGCCCGAGGAGCCGACGTCGGGGGTGAGCACGTTGACGTTGCCCGCCGTGCACAGCACCGGCGAGCCGCCCGGGTCCTCGACCGGGGTGAACCAGGCGCCCGTCGACATCTGGACGACGCCGGGGAGCAGGGCGTCGTCCACCCGCAGCCCGGCGAGGCAGGCACCGCGGTCGTTGAACATCCGGACGAGGTCGCCGTCGGCGAGCCCACGGAGGGCGGCGTCCTCCGGGTGCATCCGCAGCGCCTCCCGGCCCGCGATCTTGCCCGCCGCGCTGTGCGGGCCGAAGTCCAGCTGGCTGTGCAGGCGCGTCGCGGGGTTGTTCGCGAGCAGCACCAGCGGGAAGCGGGAGGCCCGGGCGGCGCCGTGCCACTCGCCGGGTTCGAGCCACACCGGGTGGCCGGGGCAGTCCGGCAGGCCGAAGCCCGCGACGGTGGCCGAGTGCAGCTCGATGCGGCCGCTGGGCGTGGCCAGCGGGCGCGCCACCGGGTCCGCGCGGAACTCGGCGAGCAGCACGCCGTCCGGCGGGGGCGCCAGCTCGACCCGGCCGCTCGCCCAGAACGTGTCGAAGTCCGGGATCCCGTCCGGCCCGACGCGCGCCCGCCAGCCCTCGTAGAGGTGGCGCAGCCAGCCCGCGGCGTCGCGGCCCCCGGTGAACCTCTCGCCGACGCCGAGCCGGCACGCCAGCGCCGAGAACGTCGCGTAGTCGTCGCGGGCCTGCGCGTACGGCTCGGCGTGGCGGTGCATCGCCGTCAGGTACGGGTCGGTGCGTGCGGCGCCGATGTCGTCGCGTTCGAGCGTCACCGTCGAGGGCAGGACGACGTCCGCGTGCCGCGCGGTCGCCGTCCAGTACGGCTCGTGGACGACCACGGTGGACACCGACCGGAACGCGCGTCGCAGCCGGGCCAGGTCCTGGTGGTGGTGGAACGGGTTGCCGCCGCACCAGTAGACGAGCTCGATGCGCGGGTAGCGGCGGCGCTCGCCGTCGTAGTCGTAGGGCTCGCCGGGGTGCAGCAGCATGTCGGCGACCCGGGCGACCGGCACGGACGTCCGGACGGGGTTCGCCAACCGTGGCAGCGCGGGCGGCGACACCGCGGCCAGCGGGGCGCCGCTGTCGGCCATCGACCCGTACCCGTGGCCGAACCCGGCGCCGGGCAGCCCGATGCGCCCCAGCAGCGCGGCCAGCAGCACCGCCGCCCACACCGGCTGCTCGCCGTGCTCGGCGCGCTGCAGCGACCAGCCGACCGTCACCATCGTGTGCCGCGCCGCCATCTCGCGGGCCAGCTCGGTGATCGTGGCCGCGGGAACGCCACAGATCCCCTCGGCCCAGGCCGGGGACTTCTCGACGCCGTCGGTGCTTCCGTCCAGGTACGCGAGCGCCTCCGGCACGCCCGCGCAGTGGGTCGACAGGAACTGCGCGTCGTGCAGCCCCTCGGCGACGAGGACCCGGCACAGCGCCAGGATCAGCGCGGGATCGGTGCCCGGGCGCACCGGGAGCCACCGCGCACCGACGCCGGGTGGCATGTCCGAGCGGTCCGGCCCGGCCAGCACGATCTCGCCGCGGCGCGCGAGCTCGGCCAGGTGCGCCGCCGAGCGGTGGGCCGTGACCCCGCCGGGTGCCACCGCGAGGTTCTTCGCCGGGATTCCCCCGAAGCACACGAGGAGCTCGGTGTGCTCGGCGAGCAGCGGCCACGCGGTGAGCGAGCGCAGCACGTCCGCGTCGGTGCCGAAGACGTGCGGGAGCAGCACCTCGGACGTGCCGACGCTGTAGGTGTTGACGGACCGGACGTAGCCGCCGAGGCAGGCCAGGAACCGGTGCACCTGGCTCTGCGCGTGGTGGAACCGCCCGGCGCTCGACCAGCCGTACGAGCCGCCGTAGACGGACTCCGGGCCGGGGCCGCCGTAGACGCGGCCGAGCTCGGCGGCCAGCCGGTCGAGGACCTCGTCCCGGCCCAGCGCGACGAACTCGTCGGCCCCGCGCCGCTCGTCGGGGCCCGGGCCGCGCTCCAGCCAGCCGCGGCGCACCATCGGCGCCGCGACCCGCAACGGGTGGCGCAGCGCCCCGACGAAGTTGCCCAACAGCGGGGACGGGGCAGGGTCCAGCGGGTCGGGCCGCACGGCGGTGATCTCGCCCCGGGCGTCGACGTCGGCGTCGAAGGGACCCCAGTGGGACAGGTGCTTCCGCGCGATCGGTACGGCCATCACCCGATCGTCCCGGCCGGGCGCGGCGCGCGCATCCTGCGGGCGGGCCCTCACGGACGCCTCCGCATGTCGAGGATCTTCAGGGCCAGCTGGGCGTTGAAGCGGTCCTCCTGCCGGCTCGTGACGATGCCGGCGAGGGTCTCGATCCGGCCGAGCCGGTAGCTCATCGTCTTCGGGTGGATGCACAGCGACCGGGCCGCCCGCTGCACGCTCCCGTCCTGGTCCAGGTAGGCGCGCAGCGTCCCGACGAGGTCGGCGCCGTGGTCGCGGTCGTAGGCCAGCAGCACGCCGAGCTGCTGCTCCGCGTAGCGGTCGAGGTCCTCGCCGAGCGCCGGTTCGAGGAGGAACTGCACGGCTCCGAGGTCCTCGAACACGACGACGGGGGCGTCCGGCGGGCGCGTCGCCGCCGCCGCGTAGGTCGCCTGGCGACCGGCGACGCCGTACTGCGCGATGCCGTGCACGGCCGCGCTGACGCCCAGGGTGAGCTCCCGGTCCAGGTCCGGGCCGAGTGCGCAGAGCTCGCAGCCCATCCGTCGCACCACGTCCGGCGGGCGGTCCGGGACGATCATCGCCAGCGTGTCGCCGCGCCAGCCCATCGGAGCGTGCACCCCGTGCCCGGCCAGCAGGCGGGAGCTGCGGCGGGCGAGCTCGGTGCGCAGGTGCTCGATGCCCTCCGGCGAGCTCGTGCCCCGCCGCGCGCGGGCGTCCGTGCCGCGGGCCGAGAGCAGCAGCACCCGCGCGGTCCCCGGCAGCTCGCGGGCCAGCTGGCGCGAGCGCACCAGCGCGTCCGCCCCGTCGACGATGCGGCCGTCGAGCAGGTCCCACACGAACTCCGACTCGAGGCGGCGCCCCGCCCCGGCCACCGCGTCCTGGCGTGACAGCAGCAACGCGCAGGCGACGGCGGCCTGCTCGATCGCGATCACGTCCCGGGTCGCGGCCGGCATCCGGGTGGCGACGGCCAGCTCACCCCAGCGCAGGGCCGCCGAGCGCACCGTCACCGCGATCGCGTGCCTGCCCCCGCCGTCCGGGCCGAGCAGGACGGCCTCCGTCCCGAGCCGGGGGAGGTCGGTGCCGCGCCCGGCGGCGAGCAGCTCGGCCAGCCACCCACCCGGCCCGATCTCGGTGCCCTCCACCCCGACGAACCGGACGGCCTGTTCGGTGATCCCGGACAGCGCCGCCACGACCGACTCCAGGTCCGCGCCGTCGGCCACCAGCCGCACCAGCCGCTGGTGGATCTCGAGGGTCTGGCGGGCCTCTTCGTAGCGCTCGGAGAGCGCCTCGTTGGCCGTCATCAGCTGCTGGGAGAGCTCGCGCAGCCGTTCCTCGGCGAGCGTGCGCTGCACCCCGAGCGCCGCGAGATCGGCGAGCGTGGCGATCTGCTCGACGTCCTCGTCGGTGTAGTGGGAGCGCCTGCGCCGCCAGGCCGCGAGCACTCCGACGGTCGTGCCGCCGACCTGCATCGGCGCCCCGATCGCGGCCTGCGTCCCCTCCACGCTGGCGATCGGGGCGAGCGCCCTGCTGACGACGGGATCGGTCGTCCAGTCGTCGGTGCGGTAGGTCGAGCCGGTGGCGAAGACGTGGCCCACCAGGCTCTCGCCGCGCGCCAGCCGCAGCCGGGCCGTCCCGATGGTGCGATGGCCCACGACCGCCTTGGCCTCGACGGCCTCGCCGTCGGGCGTGGCGAGGAAGACCCCGGCGATCTCCGAGCGCAGCACGTCCGCGGTCGCCGTGGCGAGGCCGAGCAGGATCTCCTCCAGGTCGGCCGAGGCGAGCAGCCTGCGCGCGACGGCGTAGAGCGTGGACAGCGCCGCGCCCGCCCGCCGGGACGCCGTTGCGGCCAGGGCGGCGAGCAGCCGCAGTTGCTCGCCGTGTTCGGTACTCGCCCCGTCCGACCCGTTCTCGCCGGCGGGCCACCAGGCGATCAGATCGATCTCCCCGTGGACCGCGACGGAGACCACCGATCGCTGCGGGTCGGTGGTCACCCCCTCGGGGAGGCGGCGCGCCGGCAGAGGCAGCGGCCGGCCGCCTGCGGCGAGCGGCACCGGCCCGGTCGGCTGCCAGCCGACCACGCTCGCGCCGGCCGCGCCGGTGAGCCTGCGGGCCGCGCCGACGAGCACCGCGAACACCCGGTCCGTGCCCTCGGCCCCGGCTGCGAGGACCTGCAGGCAGGTCGTCGCCCAGTCGGCAGGTCCGTCCGCGGGCACCGCGCCATCTTCGCCCGCCGCGGCGCCGGCGGACAGCCCCCGTGCCACGGCGGCGGACCGGCTCAGAGGTGGGTCAGCTTCGCCTTCCCCGCCCGCAGCCGCGACAGCTGCACGAAGTGCTCGGGGTTCAGGAAGAGCTCGTTCATCCAGCCGAGCTGGTCGATGGTGAGCCCCTCGGGGCGGTGGATGAGGTGGTCGAGGTACTGGAACGCGTCCTTGGCGCCGTAGCCGACGTGGTGCGCCCCGAGCACCTTGCGGGTCGTGCCGTCCACGACGAGCTTCTGGAAGCCGGAGAGCTCGGGCTTGGAGAACGCGTAGAGCATCGTGCCCTCGGCGCACGGCAGGGGCAGGTTGGGTGTGTCCAGGCCTTCGACGTAGGGCGGCATCTGGATGACGATCACCTCGTCGTGACGATCGCGGGCCTCGGCCTCGGTGAGCCCGACCCAGGTGACCTCGTAGGTGGTGTGCAGGAAGTCCGGGAACTCGGAGTAGTCGAACTCGAGGTCCTCGCCCATGATGTTGCGCGCCGCGCACACCCCGGACTTGCGCGCCTTGAACATCTCCATCGGCCCGTCGATCATGTCGCCGATCGCGTACACGCCGGGCACGGACGTCTGCATCCGCTTGTTCACCACGATCCGGCCGGTGGGCCCGACCTCGTAGCCCAGCGTCTCGTCGGTGCCCTGCAGCTGCGGGCGCTCGCCGGTGCCGAGGAAGACGAAGTCGGTCTCCAGATCGACGGTCTCGCCGGAGGCCAGCCGGACGGTCACGCTCACGACGGCATCGCTGCCGTCGCCGTTCACCGAGACGGGGTGGGCGCCCTCCAGGATCTCCATGCCGCGCTTGCGCATCCCGCCGACGACGTACTGGCGCAGATCCTCGTCGACGTGGTGCAGCGCCTTCGTCCGCATCAGCGGCGAGCGCGACACGATCGTCGTGTCGCAGCCGGTGGCGTGGAAGAACGAGCCGTACTCCATCGCGACCTTGCTGCCCCCGATGATCACGCACCGACGCGGCTCGTAGTCCAGCTCCTCGACGAGGCTGACGAAGTCGTACACGCCCCGCAGGTCCAGGCCCGGGATCTCCGGGTCGACGGGGCGCGCGCCCATCGCGAGCACCAGGTTGCGGGTCCGGAACGTGTGCCCGGCGGCCTGCACCGTGTGCTTGTCGAGGACCGTCGCCCGCGCGTTGAGCACGTACTCGACGTCGAGCTGCTCCTTGGTCTGCCAGTTCATGAACGCGTGCGCTGTTCCTCGCCCGGCGAGGAACAGCTTGACCATGTCCAGGATCGACGCCCGTGAGGAGTCGAACTTGGGGAAGAACAGCTCGTCGGAGAACCACCGCATCCGGTCGAGCTCCTCGGCGGACTCCGAGAACAGGTGGTGCGGCACGCAGGCCTGGTGCGGGCACGACCCGCCGAGGAACGGCCACGCGTCGATGATCAGCGGTCGCCCGCCCATCGCCCGCATGTACGCCGAGCCGAACCGGCCGCCCGCCCCCCCACCGACGAAGATCGCGTCGTAGACCGGGTCCTCGTCGGGTTCGAGGTTGACCAGTGGCTCGGAGTCCGGCTCGGCGAGGCACCGCTCGATCAGCTCGTTCCACTCGCCGAGGTTGAGGTGCTCATTCCGGATGTCCACGTCGTCACCCTCCGTACGCCCGTCTGGTGGATCGACGGTAGGTGCGCACGTCCCGGTCTGGCTTCCCGTGTGCGGATGACGTTCTGCCGGTTCGTTGTCGCCAGCGGACAAGCGTCCGGACCGTCGCCCGCTCACCCCGGGTGCCGGACGCGCCCCCGCTGGTCGGGTGCGCCGTCGTGCCCGTGCTCGTCGTGTCCGTGGTCGTCGTGTCCGTGCTCGTCGTGTCCGTGGCGGTATGCCGCGACGACCGCGTCGCGCCTGGTCGCGACACCGAGCTTGACGTAGATGCCGCGCAGGTGGGTCTTCACGGTGTTGACCGAGACACCGAGGCCGTCGGCGATCTCGTCGAGGCTGTCCAGGGAGTGCAGGCCGACGAGCACGTCGCGTTCCCGCGGGCTCAGCTCGGAGATGCCCGCGGGAAAAAGCGGTGCGCGCGCCTTCAGCACGCGTGCGCCGAACCCGGCGGGCACGTCGCGCACCGCTGTGCTCACGAGGTCGACGAGGTAGCCGTCGGGACCGTGGTCCAGCCGCAGGAACGGGCGGACCGCGTCCATCGGTTCGGCGATGTCGAACGCGGCACGCAGTGCGGTGCGGGCGCGGACGCGGTCGCCTCCGGCATGGGCGACGTCGGCCGCGAGGACCCAGGCCTCCACGAGCGTGCACGGCAGCACGGGTTCGCCCGCGGCACCGGCGAGGACGGAGTCGATGCTCGCCCGTGCGGCCTGCAGGTGGCCTGCGGCCCGCTCGCCGCGTGCCCGGGCCAGCGCGGCCTCGGCGGGAGCGTCCGCGGCGACGAGGCCGCGCAGCGCCGCGGCGGCGATCGCGCGGTAGCCCAGCTCCAGAGCGGCCTCGTGCTCGCACAGCGCCGCCGCGGCGGCGACCCGGCGGGGGAGCCGCAGGCCCGTCGCGTCGACCCGGGCACGGCGCAGCTCCTCGACCCCGTCGGCGCGCCGGCCGAGGTCGCCGAGCGCGACCCCCCGGACGCTGCGCAACGCGAACGCGAGCGCGGGTACCTGCACCGCGTCCCGCAGGCCGTCGGTGGCCGTGGCGAGGGCCCGCCCGGGGCGCCCCCGGATCGCGGCGACGTGGGCGCTGACGGTGCGGGCCGCGACCACCCACGGCGAGGATGCCCACCCGCCGGCGGCGGCCGCGGTGATCCCCTCGTCCGCGGCGGCCGCCGCGTCGGAGGGCCCCCCGGCCGACCAGTGGGTCAGCGCGAGCAGGCACCGGCACTGGCTCTCCAGGAAGGGGAGCTCGTGCAGGCGGGCGAGATCGAGGGCGGCGGCGACGTCCGCGTGGTCCAGGCTCGCGGCCGCCGCCCCGGCCCGGCACAGCGCGGCCAGCCGGGGTTCGGCCGGCGGCGCGGCGGCGGGGCGGGCGGGCGCCCCGCAGAGCCGGTGCACGGCGTCACGACAGGCCTCGAGGGTGGCGTCGGTGGCGGCCCAGCGGGCCCGCGTGACCCGGTGCAGCCGCGCCGATGCCGCCCGCGGGCGCCCGCGGGCGAGCTCGTCCAGCGCGAGTGCGAGCTGCATCCGCGGGCCGCGTTCCGGGCCGTCGAAGCGGCGGAGCGGCTCGTGCTCACCCGCGGCGGCGAGCGGGAGCGCCCAGCGGTCGAGCAGGCCGTCCAGCATCGCCCGGTCGCGCGCGGCGACGGCGTGGTGCAGCGCGTCGACCGGTCGGCGGCGGCGCTCGAACCAGGTCGCCGCGCGCCGGTGCAGGCCGCGCACGTCGTCGCGGTGTCGCCGGTCGAGGTCGGCGGTCAGGTGGGCCCGCAACAGCTGGTGGATGCGGTAGGTCCGGGGGTGGCCCACCGCCGTCAGCAGGCCGGTCCGCTGGCTGATGCGTTCGAGCACCTCCGCGGCGTCCTCCCGGTCGGCCAGCTCGGCCGCGAGCGCCGCGGGCAGCGGGTCGGCGATGCCGACCCGGCGCAGTACCCGGCACTCGTCGGTGCTGAGCTGGGCGAGGACCAGGTCGGCGAGCGAGCGCGCGACGCCGGTGTCGGGACCGTCGGCGCTGTCGGCGCTGTCGGCGCTGTCGGCGCTGTCGGCACCGTCCGGACCGGCGCCCGGCGGGGGCTCCCGGACGTCGCGCCACTGCCGGGCGGCCGGCCCCAGGCCCGCCGCCCAGCCGTCGACACGCAGGTTGAGCCGCCCGGCCCGGCTCGCCGCCGTCGGCATGCCGAGGAGGGTGAGCATCTGCTCGGCCTCCTCGTCGGTCAGGCGGAGCTCGGCCTCGCGCAGCTCACACATCCGTCCTTCGAGGCGCAGCCGGGCCAGCGGCAGGTCGGGGTCGGTGCGTGCAGCCAGGGCCAGCCGGAAGCCGGGGTGGCAGTGCCGGGCCAGCACGGCGAGCCCGCCCCGCGTGTCGGCGCGGACGTGGTGGGCGTCGTCGAGGACCAGGCGCACGGCGGACGACGCCGAGCCGCCGCGTCGAGGAGCTCGTCGGCGAATGCGGTCTCGCGGTCGTCCGTCCACCGGCTGCCGCTCCACGAGCGGGCGACCCGGCCGACCGGATGGCGCGCCGGGGCGGCCCGTTCGAGCGCGGTGGCCAGCGCGGCCCACATGTCCGCGGCGGTGTGCGCACGGTCCAGCACGACCCAGGCGGTCGGGACCACGGGCGGGGTCGCGACCCAGTCGGCGAGCAGCCGGGTCTTGCCGAAGCCCGCCGGTGCGACGACGGCCACCAGCGGGCGCGCGGCGTCGTCGAGCAGGCGCAACAGGCGCGGCCTGCGCAGGGTGGGCGTCGCGGTGTCCGGTACGTCGATCGTCGACGACGGTGTGCACCTCATGCGCATCGGCCCCCTTGGTCCCACCGGGGCGGCCGGACCACACCGACCGGACCCGCGCCCACCTCCAGCGGTCCAGGCGGTCCGAACGGTCGCCCACGATGGGATTACCCGGCGGATCGGGGCATCACCCGACCTGGGCGATACCGTCGCCCTCCCGGAGTGGTGCGGGGTCGGAAGCGGTCAGAAGCGCACCGGGTACACCGAGACCACGGTGAGCCCCATCAGGCGGAGCTGGGCGATGATGCCGTGCAGGTGCGACTCGTCGATGACGTCTCCGTAGATCAACGTGCTCGCCGGGACGTCCACGATCTCCATGTCGCAGAACACCTCGCGGTCCTGCTCCGGCAGGCGCCCGTCGACCGCGATCCCGTAGGTCATCCCCATGGTCCACCTCCGCCGACCGTCCGTGGTCGGTTCCCCATGCTCGACGCCCGGCGGTGTCCGGGCCCCACACCAGCGGGGTGAGCCCGCCGCGTCGGTCCGGAATCACACAGATCGGGTGACCCGGTCGACCGGCTCCGTTTCCACGGTGAACGGGGCACGTCCGGCGGGCCGGCGCGCGGCCCGGCCGTCGACCGGAGTGCAGGTGCTGGCCGTGGTGTACGTCTCGGAGTACAAGATCGCGGTTCCCGCGCTGCCCACCGAGTTCGTGGCGCGACCGGCGCTGCGCGAGCTGCTCGACCGCGCGGATCAGGGATGCCTGGTCGTGGTGTGCGCCCCCGCGGGATACGGGAAGTCGAGCTTGCTCGCCGACTGGGCGACGGGCAACCAGACCCGGACGGCGTGGGTGTCCGTCGACCGCGGCGACAACGACTCCCGCCACCTGTGGGCGGCCGTGCGGGCGGCGATCGCGCGCACGCTGACCGGGCCGCCGGACGGCGGGGCGCGCTCCGGCTCCGGGCACCTGGGGCGCAGCTCCGTCGAGGACCTGCTGGTCGACGTGGCCGGGCTCGCCGCGCCGATCGTGCTGGTGCTCGACGACCTGCAGGAGATCGTCTCCGCCGACGTGCTGCGCGAGCTCACGCGCTTCCTGGCCGGGCGGCCCGCGACCCTGCGGGTCGTGCTCGCCAGCCGGGTGGATCCGCTGTTCGTGCTGGCCCGCCTGCGCGCCGAGGGCCGCCTGTGCGAGATCCGCACCGAACAGCTGCGCTTCAGCGACGGGGAGGCCGCCGCTCTGCTGGCCCGCTCGGGCTGCGAGCTGACGCCCGGGCAGACCGCCGAGCTGGTGGCCCGCGCCGAGGGCTGGGCCGCCGGGATCCGGCTCGCCGCCGTCGCGCTGCGCCACGCCCCCGACGCCGACCGCTTCCTGGCGGAGTTCTCCGGCGACGAGCGTTCGGTGGCCGACTACCTCACCGGTGAGGTGATGGCCGGCCTGGACGAGGCCTCGCTCGATCTGCTGCGTGCGGTCAGCGTCTGCTCCACCCTGACCGGCGCCCTGGCGGTGCGGCTGTCCGGCCGCGCCGATGCCCGCGCCCGGCTGGACCGGCTGGCCGTCGAGACCGGGCTGGTCGAGATCGGACCCGCCGACACCTACCGGGTCCTGTCGCTGCTGCGCTCCTACCTGCAGGCGAGCCTGAACCGCCGGACCCGCAGAGGGCATCAGGTGCTGCACGAGATCGCGGCCCGATGGTGGGCCGGCCGCGGGGAGGCGGTGCACGCCCTGCGCCACGCCGAGCAGGTGGAGAACGACGCCCTGCTCACCGACCTGCTCCGCCGCTTCGGCGTGCCGATGTTGCTGCGCGGGGACGTGGCGGCGTTGCGCCGCGCGCTGGCGGTCGCCAGGGGCCGGGCGGACGGCGGCGATCCCGTCCTGTTCCTGCTCTCCGCCCTCGATCACCTCTGGCGGCGCGTGCCGGTAGCCAGCGGGGTCGAGCTGGCCCGGGCGCGCCGGTCCTGGCCCGCCGTGCCGGACGGAGCACTCCGGGCGCTGCTCGCGGCCGTCGAGCTGCTGACGACGGCACAGTCGGCCCTGCCCGACGGGCCGCCCGCCGGGCAGGACCTGTCGCCCGCCGCGCTCCCGATCGCGCACCGCGCCCTGCTGTACGCCTCCAGGGGCGTGTGGGCGATGGGTCACGCCGACGGGACGGTTGTCGCCCGCAGCGACCTCGAGCAGGCCCTGCACCTGGCAAGGGCGCACGACTTCGGGCTGCTGGAGGTCCGGTGCCTGACGCGGCTCGCCGTCGTCGCGTGGGCCCGGGGTGACGCGCGGGAGCTGGACGAGTGTGCGGCGCAGGCCGTGTCCGCGGCCGCCCGGTTCGGTCACCCGTCGTCCTGGTCGTCGTGCGCTGCCGCGCTGCTCGCCCATCGCGCGCTCCTCGCGGGCGACCCGGTGGCCGCCGCAGCGCACGCCGGGGAGGCCCTCGGCCACGGCGCGGACGTCGAACCGGAGGCCGCGTTGCTGCTGCACGCGGTGTCCGCGGCCGCACGCTCCGACACCGGTGGCGGTGCCGTCGGTCTCGCCGAGGCCCGCGCGGCCCGGGTGCGGTTCGACGACGGCACCTGGCCGGCCGAGTGGCTGGTGGCGGCGGCCCTGCTCGAACACCGGATCGCCCTGCTCGTCGGGAACCCGGCCGCGGCCGCCGCGCTGGTCGACTGGCTCCGGCCGCGAACGGGGCCCGTGGGCGAGCTCGCCGTGATGCGGGCGATGATCGCCGCGGCGGTGGGCGATCCGGACACGGCCGCCGCGGCCCTCGGGCCGGTGCGCAGCGGCGAGCGCCCGCCGCTGCTCGCCGAGACGGCCGTCGAGGTGGAGATGGTGCACGCCGCTGTCGCGGCCGAACGCGGGGCGCCCGAGCGGGCACGGGCGCACGTCGAGGCCGCCGCCGACCTCGGCCGGTCGCTCGGCGTCGTGCGCCCGCTCGCCCTCGCCGCGCCGTCGGTGCGCCCGGAGGTCGTGCGGCTCGCCCGGGGGAGCGACCGGTTCGCCGTCCAGCTGGCCGCGGCGCTGTCCGCTGTGGTGCCCACCGTCGCCGCCGCGCTGAGCGACCGCGAGGCGGCCGTGCTCGCCCTGCTCCCGTCGCTGCTCAGTGCGCGCGAGATCGGGGGCGAGCTCGGGATCTCGCACAACACCGTCAAGACCCACATCCGCTCGATCTACGCGAAGCTCGGGGTCTCCCGGCGGCGGGAGGCGGTCCACCAGGCCGAGGAGCGCGGACTGCTGACCTGAGCGTGCGGTTCACCCCGATGGCGTGAAGGTGTGCGCGCGGGGTGCGCGGATCCTGGCCGGATGCTGGCCGGATGCTGGATGGCGGGGAAGGGCTCGGTCGGATGACCGACGGCCGGTATGCGATCCGCGTGCGGGGACGGCTCTCCGAGAGCGCCCGCAGCGCCTTCCCGGCGATGGACGTCGTCGAGATCCCGGCGGAGACGGTCATCACCGGCGTGCTGGAGGACGCCGAGGTCCACGAGATCCTTCGGCTCATCCAGGATCTGGGCCTGCACGTCGTGTCGGTGCAGCGGGTGACGCCCTGACCCGGGCACGGCGGTCAGGGGCACGGCGTCACTGCACGATGCGCAGTTCGTGTGGGGTGTTGTTGAACCGCCGGCCCCCGTCGTCGGTGACGGTGACGATGTCCTCGATCCGGACCCCGAACCGGCCGGTGAGGTAGACGCCCGGCTCGATCGAGAAGCACATCCCCGGCTGCAGGAGGTGGGTCTCGCCCTCCACCATGTACGGCGGCTCGTGGGTCGTGAGCCCGATCCCGTGGCCGGTCCGGTGGATGAAGCGCTCCCCGAAGCCCGCCTCGGTGATGACGCGGCGGGGGACGCGGTCGATCTCCTGGCACGCGATGCCCGGGCGGACCGCCTCGAACCCCGCCTGCTGGGCGTGGCGGACCAGGTCGTGCACGGCGAGCTCCTCCTCGGTCGGCTCCCCGACGTGCACGGTGCGGGTGGTGTCGGAGCCGTAGCCGTCCTTGAGACCGCCGAAGTCGAGGACGACCATGTCGCCGACCTCGATGACCCGGTCGCCGATCTCGTGGTGCGGGTTGGCCCCGTTGGGACCGGAGCCGACGACGGTGAAGTCCACCTCCTCGTGGCCGTGCGCGCGCAGGAGCTCGGCCAGGTCGGCGCCGACCTCGCGTTCGGTCCGGCCCGAGAAGCGCACGGTGAGGATGTCCTCGTAGGCGGCGTCGGCAGCCGCACCCGCGGCCGCGAGGCGTTCGAGCTCGTCGGCGTCCTTGACCGCGCGCAGCATCGGCAGGGCCTCGGTCATCGGCACGTAGCGGGATCCGGGCAGCCGCTCCTGCAGCCCGAGCAGGTGCATCGACCAGGCCGAGTCCGACAGCGCGTAGCGGCCGGCGGGATCGAGCAGCGCCGCGGTCGCCGCGTACGGGTCGGCGCCGTCGGTCCAGTCCACGATGCGCAGCTCCGGTGCACCCGGCGCGTCCTCGGCGTCCGGCCGTTCGAGGATCGGGACGATCATCGTCGGCTCGGCGGTGGTGGTGACGGCGAGCAGCGTGATCCGCTCGGTGATCGCCACGGGCGCGCACCCGGTGAGGTAGAGCAGGTCGGGCCCGGGGGTCACGAGCACTCCCGACAGGCCGGCGTCGCTCGCCTGCTGCGCCGCGCGCCGCATCCGGGCGGCGAAGTCCTCCGCGGTGAACGGCGCCGGCCCGGTCCCGCCCGCGCGGTGCGGCGCACGCCGCATCGGAGCCGTCGTCACGAGCCGCCCCCCTGCGCCGCTGCCCCGCGGTTCGCGTAGTTCTGCAGGAACGTCGCCTCGACCAGGGCCATGTTCTCGATCTCGGAGGGGTCCACGCTCTCGTTGGGGGCGTGGATGAGGCACAGCGGTTCCTCGACGCCGATGAGCATGATCTCCGCGTCGGGGAAGGTCCGCTGGAAGACGTTGCACAGCGGGATCGAGCCGCCCTGGCCCTGCAGCGTGACGTCGGTGCCGTACACCTCGCGCATCGCGTCGGACATCGCGTCGAAGGCCGGGCCGCCCAGCGACCCGGTGAACGGCTCGCCGTCCGCCTCGCGCTCGCAGGACACCCGGACGTGCCACGGCGCGACCGCCTCCAGGTGCGCGATCAGCGCGTCCTGGGCCGCCCGCGCGTCCATCCCGGGCGGCACGCGCAGGTTGATGCGTGCACGGGCGCGCGGCTGGATCGCCGCGGACGAGCCCACCACGGGCGGGCAGTCGATGCCGAGGACGGTGGCGGCGGGCCGCGCCCACACCAGGTCCGAGACGCGGCCGTCACCGACGAGGTCGACACCGTCGAGCACGGTCGCGTCGATGCGGAACTGGTCGGGCGGGTAGTCCGCGCCGGGCCAGGTCTGCGTGACGTCCAGGCCACGGACGGTGGTGTTGCCGCGCTCGTCACGCAGCGTGGCGAGCATGTGGATCAGGGCGGCCAGCGCGTCCGGCGCGGCACCGCCGAACATGCCGGAGTGCATCGGGCTCGCCAGCGTCTCGACCGAGACGACGACGTTCGCGAGGCCGCGCAAGCTGGTCGTGAGGCTGGGCGCCCCGACGGCGAAGTTCCCCGCGTCGCAGACCAGGATCGTGTCGGCGCGCAGCAGGTCCGCGTGGTCGGGGACGAACGCCTCCAGCCCGCCGGTGCCCTGCTCCTCCGAACCCTCGCCGACGATCTTGACCGAGACCGGCAGGTCGCCGCCGAGCGCCCGCAGCGCGGTGAGGTGCATGGCGATGTTGCCCTTGCAGTCCGCTGCACCGCGTCCGGCCCAGCGCCCGTCGCGCTCGGTGAGCTCCCAGACCGGCGTGGTCCAGGCGGCGTCGTCCAGCGGCGGCTGCACGTCGTGGTGGAAGTACAGCAGGACGGTGGGCGCGTCGGGCGGGCCGGGGGCGTGGCCGCACACGGCGGTGCTCCCGTCGGGGGTCTCGTAGCCGCGCACGTCCTGCAGACCCACCCCCGAGAACGCCGTGAGCAGCCAGTCGACCATGCCCGCGCACTCCTCGGGCGGGAACTGCGCGGCGTCGTGGACCGAGCGGAACGACACCATCTCGGCGAGATCGCTGCGGGCCTGCGGCATGAGGTCGCGGACCTTGTCGCGCAGGTCGGGCAGGGAGTCAGCGGGCACGGTGGTCCTCCTCCGGTCGGTCGGGTGCCGGGTCGTCGGGCGTGGTGTGCGGGCGGCGGGGCCAGATCAGGACGACGGCCACCGTCGCGACGAGCGCGAGGACGGCGGTGGTGACCATCGTCGCCGCGACGCCCGCGGTGAACGCGTCGACGACCGCGCGGGTCACCTTCTGCGCCACCTCGGTGGGCAGCGACGCGATCGCGTCGTCGAACGAGGCGGAGTTGACGAGCGCGCGCTGGGTCTGGGTGATCTCGTCGGGGCTCAGGCCCGAGGCACGCACCGCGTCGGCCGCGCCGTTCGTCGTGAAGCCCCGGGCGAAGGCGGACAGGACCGCGACACCGAGCGCGCCGCCGACCATGCTCGACATCTTGAACACGCCCGCGGCGGTGCCGGCCAGGTCCGCCGAGACCCCGCCGACGGCGGTGTCGGAGATCGGCGTGGAGAGCAGGCCCAGCCCCGCGCCGATCACCACGAGCCCGATCGCGAGCAGCCAGAGCGTGGAGTCGTCGTCGAGGAATCCGAGCACGGCGAAGCCCGCGCACATCACGACGAGCCCGATCAGCACCGGGCGACGCGGGCCCGTCCCCGCGTCGAGCCTGCCGCCCAACGGGATGAAGGCGAAGATCCCGAGCGTCGCGGGCAGCATCAGCAGCCCCGCGGTGACGGCGTCGTAGCCGCGCGCGTTCTGCAGCCACAGCACCATCAGGTAGCTCAGGCCGCCGAAAGCCAGGTTCATCGTCAGGTTCGCGACCAGCGCCCCGTCGTAGGGCCGCAGGCGGAACAGCCGCAGGTCGACCAACGGCTCACGCACCCGGCGCTCGATCTGGTACCAGGTGATCGCGAGCACGACGGCTGCGACGAGCAGGCCGATCACGAGCGGGCTGCCCCAGCCGACGCTCGGGCCGTCGGTGAGCGCGTAGAGCAGCGCGAACACGGCCAGCCCGATGGTGGCCAGACCGAGCCAGTCGACCCGGCTGGAGGCCTGCGGATCGCGCGACTCCGGCGTCGTGGCCCGGATGACGCCGAACGCGACGGCGGCGAGCGGCAGGTTCAGCCAGAACAGCCAGCGCCACCCAAGCCCGTCGGTGATCACGCCGCCGATGGCGGGGCCGACGGCCTGGCCGCCCCAGGCGACGGCCTGCCACACCCCGAACGCGGTGAGCTGCGCCGCGCCGGAGAACTGCGGGGGGATCAGCGCGAGCGTCGCGGGCAGGATCAGCGCCGCGCCGATCCCCATCAGCCCGCGACCCGCGATCAGCACCGCGACGTCGGGGGCGAGCGCCGCGACGATCGAGCAGAGCGCGAACAGCACGATGCCGAGCTGCAGCATCAGCCGCCTGCCGAAGACGTCGCCGAACTTGCCCGCCGCGATCACCAGCGCGCCGGTGACGAGGCTGAAGGCGTTGTTGGCCCACTGCAGCGTGGACAGGTCGGCGCCGAAGTCGTCGGCGATGGTCGGGATCGCGACGCCGAGATCGGCGAAGGCGAGCCACACGAGACCCGCGGCCAGGCAGGTGGCGGACAGCGAGATCCACCGCTTCGATCCCGCGGCGGTCTCCTCGGACGGGGCGCTCACCGGCGACCCGCTAGCCCGTCGTCGGTTCGGCGTACTTGAGCCCGGCCAGGAAGCGTTCGGCGTCGGCGAGCTTGTCGGGGCAGTAGACCTTCATGACCAGGCCCACACCCACCACGGTGTTGCGCTGCACGATCGTCGGGCGGAAGTAGAACTCGCCACCGACGCCGAGGCGGGTCTTCAGGTAGCCGAGCAGCTGCCCGTTGCCCGCGAGCGCGCAGACCTGCCCCCCGTCGGTGCCGAGCGCGTCGGCCACCTGCTGCGGGTTCAGCGTGGCCAGGCCCGCCGCATGGAACTCCGCGGTGAGCTGCGTGGCCTTCGCCAGCGCCTCCTCGCTGCGCCGGTGGTAGTTCCAGCTGATCAGCATGACGATCAGCAGCACGACGAGCACCCCGCCGACGACGGCGTAGATCGTCCTGGTGTTGGCCGCCTGCTGCGACGGCGAGGTCGGGGCGCTCACGAGGTGGCCTCCGTGGTCGGGTCCGCCGCGGCGGTCTTCCAGCTCGGCTTGCGCGCCTTGATGAGCCAGAGCGGGATGATCAGGCCGAGCAGGAGCATCCCGCCGCCGACGATCGCGACGAAGCCGAGCGGGTTGCCGTCGCCGAACTGCGAGGGCGGGACGAAGCTGATGAGGATCGCGGCCAGCGAGGCGACGAACCCGACCCCGCACAGCAGCGGGAGCGCCGGTGCCCGGTAGCCGCGCGGGTGGTCGGGCGCCAGCTTGCGCAGCCGGTAGGCGGCGATGAACAGCCAGAGGTAGACCAGCAGATACACCGACGTCGTGATCGTCATGAAGATCCAGTAGGCGTTGGAGACCGCGGGTACCAGCGCGAAGAGCAGCGCGAGCGCGGTGGTCACCCAGCCCTGGACGACGAGGATGTTGACCTGGACGCCGGCCTTGTTGGTCTTCTGCAGGTACGGAGGCAGGTAGCCGCCGTCCTTGGCCACGAGCAGCAGGCTGCGCGACGGGCCGGACAGCCACGTCATGAAGCCCGCGAGCGACGCGATCACGATCGCCAGGCCGATGATCGGGGTGAGCCAGCCGAGGCTGAAGTGGCCCAGGACGACCGCGAACGCCTGCATGACGCCTGCGGTGAGGCTGACCTGGTCGGCGGGCACCACCCAGCTGATCGCGAGCGGCGGCAGGATCAGGATCACCAGCACGAGGATCACGGCCACGAACATGGCCTTCGGGAACTCGGTCTTGGGATCGCGCAGCTCGTTGACGTGCACGGCGTTCATCTCCATGCCGGAGTAGGCGCCGAAGTTGCTGACGATGAGGACGATGCTCGCGATACCGGTCCACTCGGGCAGCAGGTGGCTCGCGGTCATCGGCGCCGCGGACGGGTTGCCCTGGATGAGGTAGGCGATCCCGAGGAGCACGAGCAGGGCCCCCGGGACGAGCGTGCCGATGAGCACCCCGCTCGACGCCAGCTTGGCGATCACGCCGATGCCGCCACGCAGGGCGAGCAGCACGCCGAGCCAGTACACCGCGATGATCACGACCGCGGTGTAGACGCCGCTGGAGGCGAGATCGGGGTAGATCACGTAGGCGAGCGTGCTGGCGACGAAGGACAGCAGCGTGGGGTAGTAGAAGATCGTCATCGCGAACTGGTGCCACGCCGCGGTGAAGCCCATGTTGGGCGAGATGCCCTCGGTCACCCACCGGTACACACCGCCGGACCAGCCGGACGCGAGCTCCGCCGAGACCATGGCGGTGGGGATCAGGAACACGATCGCGGGCAGCAGGTAGAGGAACACGCACGCCAGGCCGTACACGGCCATCGTCGGCGCGGGCCGAAGGCTCGCCACCGAGGACACCGTCATCAGGGCCAGCGCCATCGCCGCGATGTACTGCGGCGAGGTCGCGCGGAGGGCTCCACCGCCCCGCGCGCCGCCGGAACCGGGCTTCTCGGCTGCCATGTCCGCCCCTTTCGTCGCGGCGCCCAGGGTCGCGGCCGGTCCGCCGGGGACGCTCATCCCACCGGGGTGAGTCGGGTGCGCGAGTTCCGCATCCCGCCGG
>JBFWRR010000052.1:24484-44178 GCA_050248815.1 Pseudonocardia sp.
ATCCCGCCGGGCGCGAGTTGCGGATCCCGCCGGGCGCGAGTTGCGGATCCCGCCGGCGCGAGTTGCGGATCCCGCCCGCCCCCGTGTCGCCGGTTCAGCGGCCGTGGCCCTGCTCCGGCGCGGTGAGCCCCGCGCGGCGGTCGGTCTTGTCCCACTCCGCACGGACACATACGCTTCTATTCCACAGAACTTTGGAACAACGTTTCGGGCGGGTGAGCTCGACAAGCAGGTGGGCATGACCACGAGGCAGGCGCGCCCCGTCCGGCTCGGGCTGCGCGAGAACGCCGGCCAGTTCGCGTTGCTGGTGGCCGTCAATGCGCTGGTCGGCGGCATGGTCGGCCAGCAGCAGACCGTGCTGCCGCTGCTGGCCGCGGACGTGTTCGGTCTGACCGGCTACACGTTCATCTTCAGCTACGTCGCCGCGTTCGGGATCACCAAGGCCGCGGCGAACTACGTCGCGGGCACGCTGTCGGACCGCTACGGGCGCAAGCCGGTGCTGGTGGCCGGCTGGCTGATCGCCCTTCCGGTGCCGCTGCTGCTGATCTGGGCGCCGAGCTGGGGCTGGGTGATCGCGGCCAACGTCGCGCTGGGCATCAACCAGGGATTGACCTGGTCGACGACGGTCGTCATGAAGATCGACCTGGTCGGCTCCCGCCGCCGCGGGCTCGCGATGGGGTTCAACGAGGCCGCCGGGTACGGCGCCGTCGCCGTCACGTCGCTGTTGGCCGGCATACTCGCGGCGCGGTACGGGCTGCGGCCGGTGCCGTTCCTGCTGGGCCTGAGCTACGCGGCGCTGGCGCTGGTCCTGTCGACGGTGTTCGTCCGCGAGACCCGCGACCACGCCCGGCTCGAGGCGGCGGGCCGGACGACAGGAGCGACCCGCAGCAGCGGGCAGGTGTTCGCCGACGTCACCTGGCGCGAGCCCGCGCTCGCCTCGGCGAGCCAGGCGGGCCTGGTGAACAACCTCAACTTCGGGCTGTCGTGGGGCCTGTTCCCGCTACTGTTCGCGACCGCCCATCTCGACGTCGGCCGGATCGGGCTGCTGGTCGCGCTCTACCCGGCGGTGTGGGGCGCGGCCCAGCTCGTCACCGGCGGGCTCTCCGACCGCTACGGTCGCAAGCACCTGATCACCGCGGGGATGCTCACCCAGGCGGCGGCGCTGGCCCTGATCGCCGCGTCGGACGGCTTCGGCGGCTGGGCGGCGGGCGCGGTGCTGCTCGGGCTCGGGACGGCGATGGTCTACCCGACGCTCCTGGCCGTGATCGGCGACGTCGCCCATCCGGCCTGGCGCGGGCGGGCCGTCGGCGTGTACCGGGTCTGGCGCGATCTCGGCTACGCGGTCGGGGCCGTCGTCGGCGGGATCGTCGCCGACGCCCTCGGGCTGCACGCGGCGGTCTGGGTGGCCGCGGGGGTGTCGCTGGCCTCCGGGATCGGCGTGGCGCTGCGGATGTACGAGACCCACCCGCCGCAGCGGCGCTGACACGGCTGTACCGCCTCTCCTGCCGCCTCTCCGGCCGCCTGCCGGGACGCCGTTACGACGCCTCGCGCGCCACGGGTTCGCCGGCGAGGCGCCATTCGAGCATGCCGTCGCGCAGCCGTCGCGCCCGGCGGCCGCGCGCGGTGAGCAACCGCACCGCGTCGTGGGCGAAGACGCAGAACGCCCCGCGGCAGTAGGCGACGACCTCCACCTGCGGCGGCAGCTCGTCGAGCCGGTCCGCGAGCTCGTCGAGCGGGATGGAGACCGCCCCCGGGATGTGGCCCGCCCGGAACTCCGGGCCGGGCCGGACGTCGAGTACGAGCGCGTCGCCCGCGGCGACGCGGCGCAGCAGCTCGGCGCGGTCGACCGTCTCGATGTCGGCACCCTCGATGTCGGCACCCTCGATGTCGGCACCCTCGATGTCGGCACCGCCGTCCGGGTTGCCGAGGTACTCGCGCACCGCAACGCCGACGTCGCCGATCCGGGCCCTCGCGACGTCGCGCAGGGCGGCGTAGAGCGCGGCGACGTCGTCGCCCGCCAGGTCGTAGACGACGGTGGTGCCCCGGCGGGTGGTGCGGACGAGGCCGGAGTGCTTGAGGACCTGCAGGTGTGCCGACGTCGTGGTCAGGCCCAGCCGGGCCGCATCGGCGAGCTCGGCGACCGACCGCGGGCCCTGGGCCAGCAGGTCCACCAGCTCCAGCCGCCGTCCGTTGCCGAGCGCCTTGCCCACGCGGGCGAGGTGCTCGAACAGCCTGCCCTTTGCGGCGTCACCCATGGCACGGCTCGCCTTCTCCGCGGGACTGAATACTCCAAAGATATCTGGAATACCGTAGCGTAGTCGCGACGCGAGGATCGGAGGTTCGATGTCCGCCACGCCCGCCGGGATCACCCCGCACCTGGTCGTCGACGAGGGGCTGGGCAACACCTGCTACCTGCTCGACCTCGGTGACGGCGCCGCGCTCGCCGTCGATCCCCCTCGGGATCTGCGTGCCCTCCTCGGGCTCGCCCGCGAGCACCGCCTCACCATCCGCATCGCGGCCGACACCCACCTGCACGCGGACTTCCTGTCCGGCGGCCGCCAGCTCGCACACGAGTTCGGCACGGTCCTGCTGGCGTCCGCGGCCGGGCGGCGGGCCTTCCCGCACCGTGGGCTGGAGGACGGGGACGAGGTCGACCTGGGCGGGCTGCGCCTCACCGCCCTCGCCACCCCCGGACACACCGACGAGCACACGAGCTTCCTCGTCGGCGACGGCGACACGCCGGTCGGGGTGTTCACGGGCGGCTCGCTGATCGTCGGCTCGGCCGCGCGGACCGACCTGCTCGGTGCGGACCGCACCGAGGCGCTCACCCGCGCAGTTCCGCTCCCTGCGCGCGCTCGCCGCGCTGCCCGGCGGCACCGCGGTCTGGCCGACCCACGGTGCCGGGTCGTTCTGCTCGGCGCCGCCCGGGGCCGAGCGCACCTCCACCATCGGTCGCGAGCTCGCGACCAACCCGCTGCTCGGGCTCGACGAGGACGCGTTCGCCGCCGCTCTGCTCAGGTCGCTGGGCAGCTATCCCGCCTACTTCGCGCGGCTCACGGCGATCAACCGGCGCGGGCCGGAGGTGCTCGACCGCGCGGCCCTGCGCCTGGCTCCGCTCGCCGCCGATGCCGTGCGGCGGCACCAGGAACAGGGCGGCGTCGTCGTCGACGTCCGCCCGGTCGCGGACTACGCGACGGGCCACCTGCGTGGCGCGGTGTCCATCCCGCTGCGCGACCAGTTCGCCACCTGGCTGGGCTGGCTCGTCGAGGCGCCCGTGGTGATCGTCCGCAACCCCGGGCAGGACCCGGCCGACATCCTGTGGCCCGCGGCGAACATCGGCTTCGACGGGCTCGTCGGCGAGCTCGACGGGGGCATGGAGGCATGGCGACGGGCCGGGCACGAGCCCGTCACCACCCGGCTCGTCGCGGCCGCCGAGGTCGATCCCGGCCACGAGCGGGTGCTCGACATCCGTCAGGACGCCGAGTTCGACGGCGGCCACCTGCCCGGGGCCGCCCATGTCGAGCTGGGCTCGCTGCCGCGGGCCGGCGCGCCGTCCGGGGACGGGACCGTGCTCATGTGCGGCCACGGCGAGCGGGCGGCGGGGGCGGCCAGCCTGCTCGAACGCCGGGGGTACGCGGACCTGGCGATCGCCGTCGGTGGGCCCGGCGACTGGGCGGACGCCACCGGGCTGCGGCTCGTCGAAGGGCCCGCGACCGGCTGACGGCCCGCTGTCTCGCGGCCCGGCGGCTCGTCGAGGGGCCCGTCCGGCTGACGGCCCCGCTGTCTCGCGGGCCCGGCGGCTCGTCGAGGGGCCCGTCCGGCTGACGGGCCTGCCGTCCGTGTGCCCCGCCGTCCGTGGGCCGGCGGGCCCGCCACCGCGCCGGCCGCGTCACGCCGCCGACCGTCACGCCGCGGCGCCGACCACGCCCGCCATGCGCTCGACGGCCTCGGTGAGCACGGCGCGCGAGGTCGCGAAGTTGAGCCGGACGTGCCCGGCTCCGCCCGCGCCGAAGACGGCGCCGCTGCTCAGCGCCACGCGCCCACGCTGCAGGAACGCCGCGGCGGGCCCGACGCAGCGCATGACGTCGCCGCGCCCGGCCGCGTGCTCGTCGTCGCCGGGCAGGCCGGTCGCCCGGCAGTCGAGCCAGGCGAGGTAGGTCGCGGCGGGCGGTCGCCACCGCACGGTCGGCAGCCGCCGTGCAAGGAGCGTGCCGAGCAGGGCGCGGTTCGCCTCCAACGCGTCCAGCAGGGCGTCGAGCCAGGGATCGCCCGCCTGGAGCGCGGCGGTGTGGGCGAGCACGCCGATGTGGCTGCAGCCGTGGGAGACGATCTCCGGCAGCCGGGCGAGATCCGGCGCGGCGCCTGCGGCGGCCAGGAGCAGGGCGCCCTTCAGCCCGGCCAGGTTCCAGCCCTTCGACGCCGACGTCAGCACGAACGCATCGGTGTCGCCCGCGACCGTGAGGTAGGGCACGAACTTCGCGCCGGGCAGCACCAGCGGGCCGTGGATCTCGTCGGCGATCACGCGCACCCCGCGTCGCGCCGCCAGCGCGGCGATCCGCTCCAGCTCGTCCGAGGTGTGCACCGTGCCGAGCGGGTTGTGGGGGTTGCACAGCAGGTAGGCGGCGGTCCGCCCACCCGCGCGGGCGCGGCGGAAGGCGTCGTCCAGCGCGGCGAGGTCGATCCGCCCGTGCGGGTCCAGCGCAGCGTCGACGACGGTGCGTCCGGCGTGCTCGGTGAAGGCGAAGAACGGCGGGTAGACCGGCGGGTTGACCACCACGGCGTCACCGGGCGCGGTCACCAGGCGCAGCGCCTCCACGATCCCGACCATCACGTCGGGCACGAGCGCGCTGCGCGCCACGTCGACGTCCGACCAGCCCCACCGCCGCTGCGCGAAGGCCGCGAAGGCCTCGGCGTAGGCGAGCCCGCACGGGTAACCCGTGTCACCGCTGCGCATCGCGTCGGTCACGGCCTCGACGACGGGAGTACATGGCGTGGCGTCCATCTCGGCCACCCACAGCGGCAGGACGTCGGCCGGGTGCGTGCGCCACTTCAGGCTCCTGCGGGACCGGAGCGCGTCGAGGGGGAGCGCTTCCAGCGGGTTCTCGGGTGACGGCACGGGTTCCTCCGGGGGCCGGAACGGGTCGGCTCCACCGTCGCCGGGGCGGCGCGCCCGCGCAACCGGACGGGCAGCGAGAAACGCCGGACATTGTGGAGCCTCCGGGACCCAATGGGGCCTGATACGCGGTGTGCAGGCCCCGGGCCGGGCTTGTGCGCCTTCGCCGGGCTGACGTAGCATGAATGTACGGACAATTCGCGGCCCAGGGTTTCCCGCCCGGGGCCGAGTGCGACGACTGTCCGCCGTCTCCGCCGGGCAGCCACGCCGGGCCCGTCTCGACGGGGAGATGCGGATACGACCGTGCGCCCGCCACCCCGGCCCGCGGCGGTCACGACGGACCGGACGCGATCGCGTCCGGGCAGCGAAGGAGCGGAAATGCCTGGACATCGGATCGTCATCGTCGGCGGTGGGACCGCCGGCATCAGCGTGGCCGCGCGGTTGCGCCGCGCGGGGGAGCGCGACATCGCCGTGATCGACCCGGCGGTCACGCACTACTACCAGCCGCTGTGGACCCTGGTCGGCGGCGGTCGCGCTCCGGTGGAGGAGAGCGCGCGGCCCGAGGCGTCGGTGATGCCGAAGGGTGTCACGTGGATCCGCAAGGCCGCGGTGTCGGTCGACCCCGAGGCCCGCAGCGTGGAGCTCGACGACGGGTCGAGCGTGCAGTACGAGTACCTGGTCATGTGCCCCGGCATCCAGCTGGACTGGGCGAAGATCACCGGCCTCTCCCAGGCGCTCGGCCACGACGGGGTCTCCAGCAACTACCGCTACGAGCTGGCCCCGGCGACGTGGTCGTTCGTGCGGGACCTGCGCCGGGGGACCGCCGTGTTCACGATGCCGAGCGGGCCCATCAAGTGCGCGGGCGCACCGCAGAAGATCGCCTACCTGGCCGCCGACTACTGGCGCGAGCAGGGTGTGCTGCGCGACATCGACGTGCACCTGGTGCTGCCGACCCCCGGCATGTTCGGGGTGCCGGAGTTCTCGAAGGTGCTCGACGGGGTCGTGCGCCGCTACGGGATCACCGTGCACTTCCAGAGCGAGATGACGTCGGTGAACCCCGACGCGCGGGAGATCACCGTCGTCGACCACGCCCGCGACGACGCGACGACCACCCTGCCCTACGACGTGCTGCACGCCGTGCCGCCGCAGAGCGCGCCGGACTGGGTCAAGAAGTCGGCCCTGGCCGACCCGAGCTCGCCCGCGGGCTACGTCGAGATCGACAAGCACACGATGCAGCACACGCGGTACCCGAACGTGTTCGCGCTCGGAGACGCGGGTTCCTCGCCGAACTCGAAGACCGGGGCGGCGATCCGCAAGCAGGCGCCCGTCGTCGTGGAGAACCTTCGTGCCGTCATGGCGGGTCGGCCCGCCGAGGCCCGCTACGAGGGGTACGCCTCCTGCCCGCTGACGACCTCGCGCCACCACATGCTGCTCGCCGAGTTCGACTACTCGATGAAGCCGACGCCGTCGATCCCCGGGATCGACACGATCAAGGAGCGGCGCGACATGTGGTACCTCAAGCGCTACGGCCTGCCGGCCATGTACTGGAACCTCATGCTCCGCGGCCTCGCCTGAGGACGCCTCGCGGTCCCGGCCGCTCTGAGGGGTGCGGCCGGGACCGCGCTGTGTCGTGCGCGGTGTGTCATGCCGTGCGGGTCACGTGGTGGCGGGCTGCTGCACCGGCCGGGCGGGGTCGGCCCAGGCGCCGAAGCCGCCCAGCAGGTCGTCCACCCGGGCGAAGCCGCGCGAGCGCAGCAGCGAGGCCGCGATCGACGAGCGGTACCCGCCCGCGCAGTAGACGACCGTCGGCGCGGCCGGGTCGAGCTCCTCGATGCGCGCGAGCAGGGCGGGCAGCGGGATCGGGACCGCGCCGGGGACCAGGCCGGTGGCGGCGATCTCGCCGGGCCCCCGCACGTCGACCACCTGGACCGCGCCGACGAGCTCGGCCAGCCGGGAGGCGTCGATGCGGCCTGCCGTGGTCAGGCGCTGCGGGGGCACGGCCGCCAGACCGCCGTCGAGGAACCCGAGCACCCGGTCGTAGCCGATCCGGGCGAGCCGGTTGCGTGCCTCGGTCGCCGCGCCCTGCGCACAGATCAGGACGATGTCCGCGTCCGCGGCGACGACCTGGCCCGCCGCCTCCGCGAACCGCCCGCCCAGGCCGACGTTCAGCGCGCCGGGCAGGTGGGCCGCGGCGAACTCCTGCGGGTCGCGGGTGTCCAGGAGCACCGCGCCGGCCCGCAACGCCGCGTCCACGTCGGCGAGCGACAGCGCCGGCACCGGGGCGCTCTCGTCCAGCACGGGGTGCGCCTCGCGGTTGCGGTGCGAGGCGTGGGCGAAGTACTGGGGTGCGACGGACTGACCTTCGGTGACGGCGATGACGAACGCGTCCTCGTCCATGGGGGCCAGCGCGTAGTTGCTGTGCCGCTGCTCGCCGATGGTGCTCGAGGTCTCGGTGGAGAGGTTCTTCCCGCAGGCCGACCCGGCGCCGTGGGCGGGGTAGACGCGCGTCTCGTCCGGCAGCGCGAGCAGCCGGCGGGTCGATCCGTAGAGCGAACGGGCCAGCTCCTCGGCCGACCAGCCCGCGCCGCCCAGCAGGTCCGGCCTGCCGACGTCGCCGATGAACAGCGTGTCCCCGGTCAGGACGCCCCACGGCGCGCCGCCGGGTTCGGTGCGGATCACGAGGCAGATCGACTCCGGGGTGTGCCCGGGGGTGTGCAGCACCTTCAGGTTCACCGAGCCGAGGTCGAGGACCTGCCCGTCCGCGAGCGGCTCGATCGGGAACTCGACCTCGGCGGCGCTGCCGTAGGAGATCGGCGCGGCGCACGCGGCGGCCAGCTCCAGGTGCCCGGACAGGAAGTCCGCGTGCACGTGGGTCTCGACCACCCGGCCGATCCGCAGGCCCTCGGCGGCGGCGTCGGCGAGGTACTGGTGCACGTCGCGTTGCGGGTCCACGACGACGGCGCGGCCGCTGCCGCGGTCTCCGATCAGGTACGAGGCCTGCGACAGGCAGCCGAGGTAGTACTGCCGGAAGATCAGATCACCGCTGCGGACCATGACGTCGTGTTCCATCGTGCCCTCCCCGAACGGTCGGTCGAAAATGACCGTACATTGATCGGAGCGTATCGTCGAGAGATCAGTTGCAGTTTCCCGGAAATGACCGTACATTGCGGGCGTGACCTTCGAGGCCGGCTCCGGACCCTCGACGCTGCAACGTCGAGCAGGCCGCCTGCTGTGGGAGCAGCTGCGCGACGACCTGCGCCGCCGCCTCGACGCGGACGAGTTCACCGATGGCTTTCCCGGCGAGCTCGCGCTGGCGCAGGAGTACGACGTCAGCCGGCACACCGTCCGGCAGGCGGTCAAGGTCCTGCGTGACGAGGGCCGGGTCGTCGGCTCCCGGGGGCGGCCGTCACGGCGGGCGGCCCCGGCCGAGACCGTCCAGCGCCTCGGCGCGCTGTACAGCCTCTACCGCTCGGTCCGCGCGATGGGTCTGGAGCAACGCAGCGAGGTGCGGGCCCTGAAGGTCCGCGCGGACGGGGTGGTCGCCACGCGGCTGGGGCTCGAGGAGTCCACGCCGCTGGTCCATCTGGAGCGGCTGCGGTTCGCGGGCGGCGAGCCGCTCGCGCTGGACCGGGTCTGGCTCCCGCACGATCTCGCCGCGCCGCTGCTGGAGGCGGACTTCACCCACGGCGCGCTCTACGAGCGCTACGCCGAGCTGTGCGGCGTCGTGCTCACCGGCGGGGAGGAGACGATCCAGCCGATCCTGCCGACCCCGGCCGAGCACCGGCTGCTCGGCGGCAGCCAGTCCACCGCGGCGTTCTCCATCCGCCGCCTCGGGACGGCCAAGGGGCGGCCCGTCGAGTGGCGTCACACGCTGGTGCGAGGGGACCGGTTCGTCCTGCGGGCGGACTTCGACCGCAGGGAGGGCTACCAGCTCGACCTGCTCGGCTCGCCCGACCGGCGCGACCCGCGCGACCCGCGCGACCCGCGCGACTGACGGTCTCTGCGTGTTCGAGGGTCTGCGTGTTCGAGGGTCTGCGCGTTCAAGGTGTCTGCGCGTTCAGGTGCTGCGCGTTCAGGTCTCCGAGGGCCGTTGCAGCTCGTAGGCCTGCAGCGCGGCGGCGACCTCCGCGACGGCCCACGGTTCGGCGAGGCTGCGACCGGTGAACTCCTGGAGCCGGCGCAGCCGGTAGCGCACGGTGTTCGGATGACAGAAGAGGGCCGCACCGGCACGCTCCGCGGACCCACCGTGGTCGAACCATGCGCGTGCCGTCGACAGCAGGGCCGTGCGATCCTCGGCCGGGAGATCCAGGATCGGGCCGAGCACCGCGCGGGCCATCCGGCCGCCCTCGTCGCGGTGCTGGGCCACCAGCCCGGCGAGCGGGCTCTCGCTGAAGGCCGTGACGCATCCCGGCGGCCCGGACGCGGCGGCGACCCCGGCGAGGTGCAGGGCGCGGGGGGTGTCGCGCAGCGAGCGGTAGACCGGGCTGATGCCCGTCCGGGTCCGGGCCACCCGGCGAAGGATCGGCAGGAGGCCGTCGAGGGTGCCCGTCCCCAGCGCGACGATCCCCCGCTGCCGGGTCGGGGTGAGCCGCCAGATGGAGGTGAACCCGTCCTCGGCCAGTCGGTTCTCGACGTTCGGCAGCCCCTCCTCGGCCGGTCGCAGCGTGTCGGCGGCGACCACCACCATGTCGCCGTCGGTCGGCAGGCCGAGCAGCGAGGAGATCTCCCACGGCCACGACTCCGGCCCCGGACCGCCGGTGAACAGCGCCTCGGCCAGCGCCGAGCGCCGCTGCTGGCGGGCGACCAGCAGCGCGGCGGTGGTGGTGCGGTGCGACTCGGTCATCGCCAGCGCGTACTCGTCGGTGAGCTGCCAGATGGTGGAGGCCGTCGCGAGCACGGTATCGATCATGCTCGGATCGGCGATCCGTCGTATCTCGCCCGCCAGCTGATCCCAGATGCCGGTGAAGCACAGCCGGAACGCGCGCGTGACCTCGGGCAGCGGCACGCCCTGGTGCGCGCGGCGGCGGCCGGTCTCCCGCGGGGCGCTGAAGTCGCGGGAGGCGCCGCCGTCGCGCAGCGCCGAGAGGATGTAGCGCACGTTGTCCGTGACCGAACGGTGCAGGTCGGCCTGCGGCACGAGCCCGCCGTCGGCGTAGACGTCGATCTCGGTGACGATCGCCGAGACCACCGCGTCGACGATCTCCGGCAGATTGCGCTCGGCCCTGTCGATCACCTCGGCGAGCTGCGAATCCGACACCCTGGCGACAGTGCCAGATCCGCAGCCCGCACGAAACCTCGCGCCGCACCCGCCGTCCGGGCCAGGGCCGGACGGCTCAGTGGCGCGCTGCTGCTGCCGCGCCGTGGCCGGTCTGGGCCTGCACGTACTGCTCGTCGAACGCCGCCTGCTCGGCCCGCGCGCGCGGGGACCTGTCGAGCCTCGAGACGAGCCAGCAGACCAGGAAGGCGGCCGGCATCGAGAACAGCGCCGGGTTCTCGTACGGGAAGATCGCCGCCGGGTTGCCGAGCGCGGTCTTCCACACCGCGGGCGAGAGCACCACGAGAACCACCGCCGAGACCAGCCCGGTCACGCCGCCGGCCACCGCGCCGCGGGTGGTGAGGCCCTTCCAGTACATGGCGAGGATCAGCACCGGGAAGTTCGAGGACGCGGCGATCCCGAACGCCAGCGACACGAGGAACGCGAGGTTCTGGCCCTTGAACAGGATGCCGAGCCCGATGGCGACGACACCGATCCCGAGCGTCGCGATCTTCGTGACCCGGATCTCCGACCCGTCGCTCACGCGGCCGGCGCGGAAGACGTTCGCGTAGAGGTCGTGGCTGACCGCCGCCGCGCCGGCGAGCGCCAGCCCGGAGACGACGGCCAGGATCGTCGCGAACGCCACCGCGGACAGGAAGCCCAGCATGAGGTTGCCGCCGGTCGCCGACGCCAGGTGCAACGCCACCATGTTGTTCCCGCCGATCAGCGCGCCGCCGGTGTCACCACCGGTGAAGAACGCCGGATCGGTGGAGACGATCGCGACGGCACCCAGGCCGAGAATGCAGATCACGAGGAAGAAGTAACCGATGAAACCCGAGGCGTAGACCGCGCTCTTGCGCGCCTCGACCGCGTCGGGAACGGTGAAGAACCGCATGAGGATGTGCGGGAGGCCGAGGAGCCCGAAACAGGCGCCGAGGGCGAACGAGATCGCCTGCACCGGATCGCTCAGCAGCGTGCTCGGACCCATGATCGCCGCGCCGTTCTTGTGCACCTCGACCGCGGACGCGGCGAGGTCCTCGAAACTGAAGCCGAACTGCGCGAAGGTGAGCACGGCGAGCAGCGTGCCGCCGAACAGCAGCAGCGAGGCCTTGATGATCTGGACCCAGGTGGTGGCGATCATCCCGCCGAACGCGACGTAGACCGTCATCAGCACCCCGACGGCGATGACGGCGTAGTTGTAGTCCAGCCCGAAGAGCAGCTGGATCAGCTCGCCTGCGCCGACCATCTGGACGATGAGGTAGAAGAAGACGACGATCAGGCCGCTGCTCGCCGCCAGGATGCGCATCCTCGTCGGGTCGAGCCGGTAGGAGACGATGTCGGCGAAGGTGAACCGTCCGAGGTTGCGCAGCCGCTCGGCCATCAGGAACAGCAGCACCGGCCAGCCCATGAAGAACGCGATCGCGTAGAGGAAGCCGTCATAACCCCGGGCGTAGACCAGGCTGGTGATGCCGAGCAGCGTCGCGGCGGACATGTAGTCGCCGGCCACGGCCAGGCCGTTCTGGAACCCGGAGACCCCGTGGCCTGCGGTCAGGAAGTCGTCCGCGGTCTTGCTGCGCCGGGCCGCCCAGTAGGTGATGACGAGGGTGGCGCCGACGAAGACCAGGAAGATCGCGATCGCGGTGACGTTGACCGGCCGCGACGCGCCGCCGGGGGCCGCGGCCAGCAGCTGCGCGGTCATCGCGAGGCCTCCTCGACGATGGCGGCCATCTCACGACCCTCCGCGTTGGCGCGGCGCACGTAGTAGATCGTCAGCAGCCACGGGACGATGATGGTGAGGGCGCCCAGCGGCCAGCCGATCGACACCGTGCCGCCCGGGGACACAGGTATCGCCAGCACGGCCGGGGCGAAGGTGGCGACCAGGACCAGGCCGAAATAGATGACCATCGTGATCCCGAACAGTGTCCAGGCCAACCGGTTCCGGCGGTCCGCGAGCGCCGTGAACCGCGGATCTCGAGCAATACGGGAACTCGCTTCTTGCGACATGTCGTTCTCCGTTCTTCATCGGACGAGGAAACGAATCTCGCTGGCGAGATCCGGGCACAGTGGATCGGGGGCACCCATTCGGGTGCTCCCGGGTTTCGGTGTTCGGAAAGGGAGAGCCGGCGGCTCGGGATCGGGTCAGACGAACGCGGAGAGACCCGTGATGGCGCGCCCGACGATCAGGGACTGCACCGAGTCGGTGCCCTCGTAGGTGTAGACGGCCTCGATGTCGGCGTGGTGGCGGGCCACGTGGTGGTCCAGCAGGATGCCGTTGCCCCCGAGGATGTCGCGGCCCATCGCGCACACACGCCGCGCGCCGGACGCGGTGACCAGCTTGGCCAGCGCCGCGTGCTCCAGGTCGGCCCGGCCCTGCGCCTGGAGCTCGCTCATCCGCACGCACATCGTCTGCATCGCGGTGATGTCGGCCAGCATGTGCGAGAGCTTGTCCTGGACGAGCTGGAAGCGGGCCAGCGGTCGGCCGAACTGCTCGCGGCGCAGCGCGTAGGTCACCGCCGCGTCGTACGCGGCGATCGCGTGCCCGAGGGCCTCCCACGCGACGGTCTGGCGCGACTTGGCGAGCACCCGACCGGTGTCGTCCCAGGTGCGGGCAAGGGCGAGCCGCGCGTCCGCGGGGACCCGGACCCCGTCGAGCTCGATCTGGGCCTGCCACACCGCGCGGTTGGCGGCCTTCCCGGTGATCTTGCGTGCGCGGTAGCCGGGGGCCGGGTCGGCCGCCCCGCCCGGGTGCTCCACCACGAAGGCGCCCACGGCGCCGTCGTCGTCGCGCGCCCAGACCACCACGATGTCGGCGATGGTGCCGTTGCCGATCCAGCGCTTGCGCCCGTGCAGCGCCCAGCTCCCGTCGGACTGCCGGTGGGCCCGGGTGGCCAGCCGGACGACGTCGGACCCGTGCTCGGGCTCGGTCAGGGCGAAGGCGCCGAGCCGGTCCACGGTGGCCATCGCGGGGAGCCACCGCCTCTTCTGCTCGTCCGAGCCGAGCATGCCGATCGTGGTCATCGCGAGCCCCGAGTGCACCGCGTTGAACGTGGCGATGCTGCCGTCCCCGCGGGCGAGCTCAGCGGCGACCATGCCCTCGGCCAGCGGGGAGAGCCCGGGGCAGCCGTACCCGGACAGCGACCCGCCCGCCACCCCGAGCCTGCGGTAGCCGTCGACCAGCGGGGCCGGGAACTCCGCGCGCTCCCAGAAATCGTTGGCCACCGGCGCGACCTCGGTGTCGCAGTACTCCCGCACGCGGGCCAGCACCGCCCGCTCCTGCTCGTCGAGGTGGTCGGCGACGTGGTAGAAGTCCGTCTCCCGGCTGCGCGCGAGATCGGCGCCGGAGGGCAGCTGGATCGCCGCGGCCGGGTCGACGACGGCGGTGTGGTCGGTCGTGTCGGTCACCTGAGTGCTCCTCGCCTGGTTCGGTGCCTCACCTCAGCACGGGGCGCGAAGCTCCCACAACGGCCGGCGTCGCGGATTGTCGGCGGCGCCAGAGCTCTTTGTCGGTGGCGCCGACGTGGCCGCTGAACTGCTGATTCGCGGCGCCGACCGGGCTCAGACTCGGGCCCATGAACCCATCGAACACCGAACTGACACCGCTGTCGTTCCTGCGCCGCAGCGCCGCGGTCTTCCCGGGGAAGACCGCGGTGGTGCACGGGTCGCGGCGGCAGACCTACGCCGAGCTGGCGGACGAGGCGCAGCAGCTCGCCCGCGCACTGCGGTCCGTCGGGGTGGGCCCCGGGGACAAGGTCGCCTACCTGATGCCCAACGTGCCCGAGCTGCTGGTGGCGCACTTCGGGGTGCCCCTGGCCGAGGCCGTGCTGGTCGCGGTCAACACCCGGCTCGCGGGCGAGGAGGTGCGCTACATCTGCGACCACGCCGAGGCGAAGGTGCTGGTGGTCGACTCGACCCTGGCCGGAGCCGTCGCACCGCTGGTCGGCACGCTCGCGACGGTGTCCACGGTGGTCGTCCTCACCGACCCGGAGGGCCCGGACGCCGGGGGCGTCCCGATCCCGGGTGCCCTGTCCTACCCGGAGCTGCTGGCCCGCGCGCGGGGCCCCGAGCTCGACTGGGCGGTCACCGACGAGCGGGCCGTCATCGCGATCAACTACACCTCGGGGACGACGGGCCGGCCCAAGGGGGTCATGTACACCCACCGCAGCGCGTACCTGAACTCGTTCGGCGAGATCGTGCACGCGGGGCACACGTTCGACTCGGTCTACCTGTGGACGCTGCCGATGTTCCACTGCAACGGGTGGTGCACCGCCTGGGCGGTGACCGCGATCGGCGGAACCCACGTCTGCCTGCGCGAGGTGCGCGGCGACGCGATCTGGAAGCTGATCGACGAGCACGGCGTGACCCACCTCAACGGCGCCCCGACGGTCGTCACCACGATCCTCGACGCGCCGGCGGCGCGGGTGCTCGACCGGCCGCTGACGATCACCACCGCGGGCGCGCCGCCGTCGCCGACGACGATCCTCGCGATGGAGCGGATGGGCTTCGAGATCCTGCACGTCTACGGGCTGACCGAGACCTACGGGCCGTACTCGGTGTGCCAGGCGCAGCCGGACTGGCAGGCGCTCGCACCCGAGCAGCGCGCGCAGCACCGCTCCCGGCAGGGCGTCGGCATGGTGCACGCCGAACGCGTGCGCGTGGTCGAGACCACGCTGCGCGACGGCGAGCTGGTGGACGTGCCCGCCGACGGCGTCACGATGGGGGAGATCGTGATGCGCGGCAACGGGGTGATGGCCGGCTACTTCAAGGACCCGGACGGGACCGCCCAGGCGTTCGAGGGCGGCTGGTTCCACTCCGGCGACCTCGGGGTCATGCACCCCGACGGCTACATCGAGCTGCGGGACCGCGCCAAGGACGTCGTGGTCTCGGGCGGGGAGAACATCTCCACCGTCGAGGTCGAGCACGCCGTGCAGTCGCACGACGCGGTGCTGGAGGCCGCGGTCGTCGGCGTGCCGGACGCGCGGTGGGGCGAGCGGCCGAAGGCGTTCGTGGTGCTGCGCGCCGGCGCCACCTGCACCGCGGACGAGCTGCTGGACCACGTCCGGACGAAGATCGCCCGCTACAAGGCCCCCCGGGAGATCGAGTTCGTGCGCGAGCTGCCGAAGACCTCGACGGGCAAGGTGCAGAAGTTCGAGCTGCGGGAGAAGGAGTGGGCCGGGCACACCGGCCGGATCCAGGGCTGAGCCCCGGCGCGGTCAGCGGCGTCCCGGCAACGCCTCCTGCAGCTTCGTCTTCGCCCCCTGCACCACCAGGTGCACGGCGTCCGGGTCGCCCTTGAGCACCGCCGCCGCCGCGGAGCGCATCTGCTCGAACGTGGCGTGCGGCGGGATGGGCGGGACGTCGGGGTCGCAGACGACGTCGAGCACGACGGGCCGGTCTGCGCCCAGCGCCCGGTCCCAGGCGGGCCCGAGCTCGTCGGGGGTGGTGACGGTGACGGCCTCCAGCCCGGCGGCACGGGCCACGTCGGCGTAGGAGATGTCGGGCAGCACCTGGGACTGCTCGAACTTCGGTGCCCCGCCCATCGCCCGCAGCTCCCAGGTGACCTGCGAGAGGTCGTTGTTGTGCAGCACGGCGACGACGCAGCGCGGGTCCGACCAGCTCGGCGCGTAGCGGGCGATGGTGAGCAGCTCGGCCATCCCGTTCATCTGCATGGCGCCGTCCCCCGTGACGGCGATCGCGGGCCGGTCCGGGTGGGCGAACTTGGCCCCGATCGCGTACGGCACCGCGGGGCCCATCGTGGCGAGCGTGCCCGACAGCGTGCAGCGCACGTCGCCGCGTACCCGCAGGTGGCGGGCGTACCAGTTGACCATCGAACCGGCGTCCGTCGTCACCATCGCGTCGTGCGGCAGGCGCTGGGAGAGCTCCCAGAGGATGCGCATCGGGTTGACGGGATCGGCGTCGACCATCGCCTCGCGCCCCATCACCTGCCACCAGCGCGCGACGTTCTCCTCGACCTTCTCCCGCCAGGCCCGGTCGGTCGGGCCGGAGAGCAGCGGGATCAGCTCCCGCAGGGTGGCGCGGGCGTCCCCGACGAGGTTGACCTCGGTGGGGTAGCGCAGCCCGATCAGCGACCCGTCGAGGTCGATCTGGACGGCGCGGGCCTTGCCGTACTCGGGCAGGAACTGGCTGTAGGGGAAGTTCGAGCCGACGACGAGCAGGGTGTCGCAGTCGCGCATCAGCTCGTAGCTGGGCCGGGTGCCGAGCAGCCCGATCGAACCGGTGACGAACGGGAGCTCGTCGGAGAGCACGTCCTTGCCCAACAGCGCCTTCGCCACGCCGGCACCGAGGATCCCGGCCACCTGCTCCACCTCGTCGGCGGCACCGCGCGCCCCCTGCCCGACGAGGATCGCGACCCGCTGCCCGGCGTTGAGCACCTCCGCGGCCCGGACCAGCTCGGCCCGGTCGGGCAGCACCGTCGGGGCGACCAGTGGCGGCGGGCTCGACGGCACGTGCTTGAACGCGTGTTCGGGCGGGGTGTACGCCTCGGCCTGCAGGTCGCTCGGGATGATCACCACGGTCGGGGCCCGGCGGGTGAGCGCGGTGCGCATCGCGCGGTCGAGGGCAGCGGGCAGCTGCTCGGCGACGTTGACCTCCACCAGGTAGGCGCTCGCGACGTCCCCGAACAGGTTCTGCAGGTCCACCTCCTGCTGGTATGCCCCGCCCATCGCCGAGCGCGCCGTCTGTCCGACGATCGCGACCACCGGGACGTGGTCGAGCTTGGCGTCGTAGAGGCCGTTGAGCAGGTGGATCGCCCCCGGTCCGGACGTCGCCATGCACACCCCGACCCGGCCGGCGAACTTCGCGTACCCGACGGCGGCGAGCGCCGACATCTCCTCGTGGCGGGACTGGACGAACCGCGGCCGGTCATCGGCCTTCCCGAACGCGACGACCAGCCCGTTGATCCCGTCGCCCGGATAGCCGAAGACCTGCTCCACGCCCCATTCGCGCAGCCGTCCCAGCACGAAGTCGCCCACGGTGTCCGCCATGCCCGCTCCTCTCGTCGTGGACCTACGGGCTACCCACCCGGGCGCGGGTTGCACATGGGATGCACATGGTTGCCCCGGCCCGTCGCGGGAACGCCCCGGGCGGACGGGAGGCGAGATGGGCGACGACGACCGGGTGGCGGCCCTGCTGGACCGGGCGGGCCGTACCTACGCGGCGGAGGCGGGGATCGGGCTGCGCGACACCCCGGCACCGCTTTACCGGACGCTGGTGCTCGCCACGCTGCTGTCGATCCGGATCGGCGCGGGAATCGCCGTCGCCGCCGCGGCCGAGCTGGTGCGCGCTCGGCGAGGGTGCGGAACTGATGCGGGAGGCCTACCGCGACGACCTGCGCCGCCTGCGCGACGAGGCGGGCCGGGACCCGGCGCGCATCCGGGGACTGCTGGCGGACTTCCCCCGCGTGGGTCCGGTGGGGGTGGGGATCTTCTGCCGGGAGGTGCAGGCGGTGTGGCCGGAGCTTCGGCCCGCGCTGGACGGCAGGGCGCTGGACGGCAGGGCGCTGGCCGGCGCCCGGGCCGTCGGCCTGCCGGACTCCGAGGCGGACCTGGCGGCGCTGGTCGACGGCGACGACCTCGCCCACCTTGCGGCGGCGCTCGTCCGCGTCGCGCTCGACCGGGACCTGGCCGAGCAGGTGCGGGCGGCGTGACGGACCTGCACCTCGACGAGGTCCTGGGCCCGTTCCTGGACGAGGGCGACGTGCTGGGCCACGAGCCGATGGGCGTCGTCGAGGAGGTCGGCCACGAGGTGACGGAGCTGCGGCCGGGCGACCGGGTCGTGGTCCCGTTCAACGTCAGCTGCGGTACCTGCTGGATGTGCGGGCAGGGACTGCACTCGCAGTGCGAGACGACGCGGGTGCGCGAGTACGGCACCGGGGCGTCGCTGTTCGGCTACACGAAGCTCTACGGGCAGGTGCCGGGCGGTCAGGCGGCGTACCTGCGGGTGCCGTTCGGCAACACGCTCCCGGTCAAGGTGCCCGACGGACCCGCGGACGACCGTTTCGTGTACCTCTCCGACATCCTCCCGACGGCGTGGCAGGCGGTGAACCACGCCGGGGTCGGCCGGATCGGCGGGGGCCGGGTGACCGGCGTCGCGGTGCTGGGCCTCGGTCCGATCGGCGACATGGCCACCCGCGTCGCCCGCCACCTCGGCGTGGAGAACGTGATCGGTATCGACCGGGTGCCGGAGCGGCTCGCCCGGGCCCGCGGCCGGGGCGTGACCACCGTCGACCTGGACGGGTACGGGACGCAACTGGGCGACGTGGTGCGCGGCCTCACGGCCGGCCGCGGCGCGGACGCCGTGATCGACGCGGTGGGGATGGAGGCGCACGGCTCGCCGGTCGGGGCGCTCGCGCACCGGATCACCGGCCTGCTGCCGGACACCGTCGCCGCGAAGGTGATGACGACGGCAGGCACGGACCGGCTCGCGGCGCTGTACGCGGCGATCGACATCGTCCGCCGCGGCGGCACGATCTCGGTGGCGGGCGTCTACGGGGCATGGCCGACCCGATGCCGATGCTCACGCTGTCCGACAAGCAGATCGAGCTGCGCATGGGCCAGGCGAACGTGCACCGCTGGGTGCCCGAGATCCTGCCGCTGCTCGTCGACGACGACCCGCTGGGCGTCGAGGGGTTCGCGACCCACCCCGGATGCCGCTGGACCGGGCACCGGTGGCCTACGCCGACTTCCAGGCCGAGCGCTGCGGGACCGTGAAGGTGCTCCTGCGCCCGTAGCCGCTGCCCGTGGACCACCGGGCGGGCGAGGCTCGTCCGGTGGTTGCCGTGGCCGGACCGGCCGGGGGTCCCGCGCGGGTTTCCGGGCTCCCCACGGCGGGCAGTCCGGGAGTCCCGAACGCGAGAGAGGTAGACCATGACCGAGCCGAGGATCCACACCACCACCGACGCCGGGATCCCGGTCGAGAGCGACGAGCACTCGCTGACCGTCGGTCCGGGCGGTCCGATCCTGCTGCAGGACAGTTACCTGATCGAGCAGATGGCCCAGTTCAACCGCGAGCGCATTCCCGAGCGCCAGCCGCACGCCAAGGGCAGCGGGGCGTTCGGGCGCTTCGAGGTGACCGCCGACGTGAGCGCGTACACGTGCGCGGGGCTCTTCCAGCCCGGGGCCACCACGCAGCTCGCGATCCGCTTCTCGACGGTGGCCGGGGAGCGCGGCAGCCCGGACACCTGGCGGGACCCGCGCGGGTTCGCGATCAAGTTCTACACCGACGACGGCAACTACGACATGGTCGGCAACAACACGCCGGTGTTCTTCGTGAAGGACCCGATGAAGTTCCAGCACTTCATCCGGTCGCAGAAGC